>NZ_JAXHLU010000014.1:0-208763 GCF_034521915.1 Fodinibius sp. | reverse complement strand
CAGGAACAACTCGGTGAGATATAAACCCGGCATGTTACATCAATTTTTGTTTCTAATTATCGGGATTAACTCCTATATTTGAGGCCTTGAAAATTTGACTTTTGTGCTGGTAGCCCTCCTTCGCATTAAGCTACGGAGGACAAGTTAAAACTACTAGGCTAAAAAAATTGGCTCAAATTTTACTTATTGATTAAACCTATGCCCTGGTGGCGGAACCCTCCTACGCTAAAGCTTCGGAGGATTAATGGGTATCCGCTTCCAGCAATTTGGCTAAAGCTAAACGTAGCTTTAGCGTAGTTTAGCCCTGGTGGCGGAATTGGTAGACGCGCTGGCTTGAGGGGTCAGTTCCCGTTTAGGGAGTGCTGGTTCGACTCCAGTCCAGGGCACAATTAGCAATAAATAATTGCCGTAAGGTGTTAAGAAACAACAACTTAACCCTTACGGCTTTTTTATTGGTACAAAGATTGGTACAAACAATATTACAATCTTTAAAAGTTTACTTCTCTTCGCGCTCTAGTATAACGGCCGAATATTATGACTCAATATTATATCAATTAGCTGTGATATAACATGGCCAAATAATACAAATCTTGTGTTTTATCGCTTTATTTAAGACACTAAACAATTGTATTATAATAATTTATACAATAACCTAGTTGCGATAAATAAAGTTAGGTGGCTAACATTCTAAAAAAGAGATATGTCTAAAAAATACATTTTTTTCGTTTTAATCATTTTTCTTGGAGGCTGTAGCCTTTTAAACAGTGATGACGATAATTACGAAGAACCTGCTGGGTGGTTTACAGTACTATCAAACTCGAATGTAAATTTCGAAACCGATGAGGCCTTTCAAGAAATTAGAGTTACAAACTTACATTTTCTGAATGAAAATAATGGTTGGGCCACAGGATCAATTTTTCGGGACGGCCCAGACAAAGCATTTGTAGCTTTAACTTCAGACGGTGGAAGAAATTGGGAATTTCGTTTTATTGAAAATTACACTAGGGCAGGTGATTTGTATTTTTTTGATTCTCAAACAGGAATTGTAACAGGTAGTGTTATTCACAAGACAACAGATGGAGGCCAAAGTTGGTCACACAGGATGATAGGACCTGATGAGCCGAGTTATGGTGTTAGTACGGTTTCTTTCGTTAATCAATCAAATGGTTGGGCAGCTGGCCCATTTGGTGCCGTTGCCTATACAACCAATACAGGAGGAAGTTGGCAATATCTAGATCTTGGTTACGAGGAATTTCGCTTTGAAAGAATTCACTCAGTCAACGAAGATTTGGTTTGGATAGTCGGACCGAAAAAAATGATTAACACAAATGATGGTGGCAGCTCTTGGCAAGAAATTTCCTTACCCGAATTCTTTTCAAACTTTGGAAATACTTCTGCTTACGATACTTATTTTTTCAGCAATAACGAAGGTTGGGTAGTTGGCGATTTTAGACATATGTATTATACCACTGACGGTGGAAGTTCATGGACACTCAAATATCCCCTTACAGAAGAGGAGTCTAAATCAGATGCAATATCTGCAATTGACTTTTTAGACCAACAAAATGCTTTAGCAATAACTAGTAGTGGCACTGTTTTAAGTACTAAAGATGGCGGAGAAACTTGGACTGTTCAAAAGTCGGAGGAAAATGATGGATGTGGAAAAAATATTCAATTTATAACTGACAAAATCGCTTATGCTACTTTCGGTTGTAAACTTTATAAAACAATAACTCGAGGAGAAAAAGAATAGCCACCTAACCCGCGCATTAACGCGGACGCACCTCGCCAATTCTTTGCTGGCCTTGGTTTTAAGCCTCTTCTTTCGTTAGTTGCTAATTCAATATCAATGCGTGCGCAGGTTATGCGCAATGTCGTTAGGTATAGTTAAACAAAACTAAAACTTTTCATGTCAATTATGAATACTTCATCAAGATTACTTTTTGCTCTAATCGTAGTTATTTTGCTCATCAGCTGTTCATCTTCTTCTACTTCTGGAGATAGTAAATTAGATCCGGGTACGTTCGTAGCTAAAACGACAGGTGCTATTGAAAATGAATTTGATGGGGAAGCTAAGTTCACTTTTCAAACTCTTAATGATTCGTTAAAACAATTTCGCTTGAGCTTAACTGGTGGAAAAAGAACCTCTTCAGCTGACAGTTCTTTTGCAAGTAATTATGGTCTCTTATTGGTTACGCCTATGACTTCTTCAAATACGTTGTACCTTGGTAATTCTGATTCTAATAGTCTCTATGTGGTTCCAAATAGTTTAGAAATAATGTTTATTCGTTATGGTTCAATAACTATCACAGAGCAAAGTGCTAATTTAATATCAGGAACACTAGAAGTAAGTAATATACCTTCAGGTTCAGAAAAAGTATTGGTAGAAGGAGATTTTAAAGCACAAAAAACAGATGATCCGTTAAACTTTTGACACTATACCTAACCAGCGCATTAAGTGGGACGTGCCTCGCCGTTGGCTGCCAGTTTCGATTTAGTCAGTTTCCGTAGTAAATTTTAAAACTAATTCTACGCTGTTTTGCACGCCCCTTATGCGCAATGTCGTTAGGTGAAAAAATCTGAGTTGCAATTAGCACTAAAAGCAGATAGGAAATTGCTCAGATAAATTAATAATGGCTCCAGTAGCAGTTTTTAATTGCAGTTGAGTAATTATTTTCAGAAAATAGAAATACAGACTACATCTGGCTAGAAATATTACGCCGGCGGAACATTAAATTCATTCATCATGAAATTCCCAACCAAGGTAATCAGGCTCCTATTGCTTGTTACAATTCTGAGCAACTGTTCCTCTCCTTCAGAATCTGAAACCAATGAACTAGAACACGGTAAATTTGAGTTGTCAACGTCGGGTGTCTTTGAAGATAATTTATCTGGCAGTGCAACTTACACTTTAGACGAAACTACCTATTACAGGGATTATCAATATTTACATTTGAACCTTAAAGCAGGAAAAGTTCCCTTTGTCCCCGACAGTTTTTCCGAAGGCTATGGTATTTTTTTTGATGTGCCTTGGGACTCTAGTGGAAATATTGAACTTGATGGTTTAAACTCACATTGTCTTTTCATAAGTCCAAGCAGTTTCTTCCCTTTTACTCCATATGTTTTGTCATCAGGTACTATTACGATTGAGGACTATTCGCAAGGTATAATATCTGGTAAAATAAGTATAACAGATACATTAACCCCACCCGATTCAGGACTTATCAAAATTACTGGCAGATTCAATGCTATTAAGCCCGAATAGGATTATTCAATATATTTACATTAATCTCTGTTACGGCAGTAGGAGGCAATATTTTCAATTGAAGAAATTAGTTGCCGATAAATGGTCTTTGATAATTTCTGAAAATTCTTATGGGAGGTTAACTCAGATCTTCCGAAAATGAACCTCCCGAAGCACCCCCATCTTTAAATAACCAGGGTCACCAAGCGATATTGATTGAAAATTCGCCCTTTAGAAAAGTATACCCCCTTGTTTATATAGCCTACCCCCACCTTCGCCATCCTGATTTTTATTTTTTTAGATTTCCGTACATAACAACCTCAAAACTCTTTATTGGAGGATTTGCAATATTATCTGTACACTACATATTGATTAATTCATACGTATAAGACTAGGTTATGTGGCTACGAGAAAATGCTTGACCTATTCATTAATATTTGAGAAAATAGATTTTCAAGTTACATAATTTAAAAATAAACCTTAAAACAAGAGACTTATGAAACGCTACTCAACAACTATACTATTGTTAGTATTATTTCCAATCCTCCTATTGGCTCAACAGAAAACTGAAAATGAAAGAAATCAGTCTCCATCATTTCGTATCAATGCCTACCCAATAGAAGTTGAAATGGAATTGGCAATTAGTAAATCAATTTCTGTAATGAATGCTGCAGGGTTTAATTTATTTGAAGAAGGTATTTCAGGGATAGATATTCTCAAAGATTCTAATCCATACATTCAGGTTTTCCCCAGATATTATTACAACTTAGACAAACGTTCAAAAGAGAATAAAACAATTTCTGGATTTAGTGGAAATTATATCGGTTTATATACTTTATTAGATTTACAAGGTGTTGGTGAGCCTAACTATATAAACAACCAAAATGAATTTTGGATAGGGCCTACTTGGGGCATTCAAAGAAAGATAAGTGATGTAGCACACTTAGATTTGTTTTTAGGGTATGGCTTGGGCTGGTATTTGGATGAACCATTCTTTTCTGGAATGCCGTCTAGCCCTCTTATAGGTTTAAAAGTTGGAATCTATCTAAATTAAATAACCCAGCCACCTAACCAGCGCATTAAGCGGACACACCTCGCCAATTCTTTGCCACCCTTGGTTTTAAAGTCCATCTTTCGTTAGTTGCTAATTCAACAGTAATGCGTGTGCAGCTTATGCGCAATGTTGTTAGCTGTAAGTCTTTTTAACCTAGTTTTTCTAAAGTAGAATAGATAAGTCTAAAAGAGAGTTATTTTGCAAACCATTAAAGAGTTAATTAGTACAATTGGCCCTGGCAACATCATTAACAGTCTTCTCTTTTTACTACTCGATCTTTTTATTGTTTTCGTAGTAATAAATAGTATTCTATCGTGGCGTGATTCAAAAAGATGGGCGCCATTGAGAAAAGATATATTTGAACAAGCACACTTAGTAGTATTTTTAATATTTCATTCTTGCCGAAGTGCCCTAAAAAAAGATCCAGATTATGATATGGATGTTGAATCCATTAATACTATGAATCACTTTGTTGACGAGGTAAGAAGAAAGAGAGAAAAATTTTCCAATAGACTAGCACTATATGGATCAGGGTTGGGAGAGAAAATGCTGCCTCAGATGGCTGTTATTAATGAAGAATGCGAAGAACTGATATTATATTTACAATTCTCTTTGTTACCATTTGATCCACGATACAAAGACAAAGATTACTATTTTTACAATTCATTTCCTTATGAGAAATTAGAAAAGGCTGTTACTGCCCTAGAGGAAGTTAAAAGTAATCATTCGAAAAAGGTTGCTGACAAAGAAATTTCCAAAGATGAGGGTTTTGATACTAGTTGGCTAAAATCATATTACAAAAGGTTATCCAAATTACATCCTAAAATTGTCACTAGTCCTGAGGAAATTGAGGATGATATTTCTGATCAGGTAATGGTTTTGGGACATAGAGAACTCATGGAAATAGGCTCTAATCCAACAGTTCAAAAGATGAAAATTCAAACATTGCGTACGACTTAGCAGCTAACCCGCGCATTAACTCTGACGTGCCTCGCCATCCTCTTACCTCCCTTTCATTTTCAACACTGTTTCGCCTGCTGATTATGCGCAATGTTGTGAGCCATATTTTTAGCTAAAACGACAAAAAGTAATTATATCAAAAACGGTGAGTTATGGGACTATAAACAAGCCCAGGGGTGCCCTATTCTCTATAAATAACCTCAAACCTACCTTTTGCCGTTAATCAAATTCATCCCTGAAAAAGGTTGAGAATTCTCTTTTACACTCATTTTTTACTCCAATGCACCAAAAAGAAAAGGAGTGCATCTCTCGACACACTCCTTTTTCAACATTGTTTTAACTTATGAATTAGATATACCTATCCCCTCCCAAAAGGTGAATTCTCTTCAGCAGCAATCTTACTGTATAGGTAAGCTCGTATTATAAAGCTCTTAGGAGCCCAAATTTCAATACTACCGCCCCTAGCTACCTTTCTTGCCATTGCTGGACTCTTGCGTTTAAGATAGTTCCTTATAATCCGTCTAAAAATGATAAGCTCTTTTCCTTCCAACTTATCTTCAGCGATAAAATCTTCCCAACCTCTTGAAGCTCCCCAATATCGGCCTTGGTTCTTTAGCTTTTCATCATCAGTTTTGGCCATATATTTTGATACATAATAGCTAGCTTGTCTGAAATCATTTATGCGTTTACAGTTGGTACCGGCTCTTAAATGTTTTCCATCTTTGATATCCCAATTTCGTTGTACAACCTCAAACCAATTTTGTGATACCCATTTTTTGAAAAGAGATAAGTTAATATCTCTTTCTATGTAAAGAAGTAAGTGATAATGAGGTGCTCCTCTTTTTTGAGCTTCTAACCTCCAAAGATATTCTACATCTCCTGCCGCCCTTTTCAACCGTTTTAAAAAAGTATCTAAATCACTTTTATACTCCTCTCGATCGACTGGATATCGTTCTGGATAGGTTAGCGTAACAAAATAAGGTTTAGACTTATTTTCATGATCAACCCTATTCGTTTTTTTTAACAGCCGAAGCCTGGATTTCCTTGAAAATCCTTTTATATCACCAGCTTCTCTTTTAGGAGGTTGGTTGACCTTCTTGAATCGACCCAACCCAACCATGTTTCTATAAAACTTTATAGATCTTTTCTCTTTTTCTGAAAGACCTGAAATATTATCCTTTATTTGACAACTATTCCCTATAAGGGTAATAGTAGCATCAGAAAAATGTCTGTAATGCTTCATCTCCATAACGAACCACCCTAAAAGCTAATCTTTGGGATTTACCTGATTGCTTCTTAGGTATTCTTCAATACCATCCATGGGATAAAGTATGCGGTGTCCCTCCTGGCTAAAGGGAATCCTTTTTTCATCCCTCAAATATTGGATGGTACGCCTTGACCAGCCGGTGAGCTCCATAAGCTCATTGGTATTGATCCATTCTTTACGCTTGGCTTTTCGAAGTATGGAAGGAAGTTCTTTTTGTAATAATTCTTCTACGGCTTTTTTAACCGTTTCATTCAGCTCTTCTTTAGATGATATATAATGTTTCATAATTGAAGTGTTCTTGGTTACGGTTTCTTGAACACTCCAATTAGTTTAGAATTTTCACCTATTTTAAGAAGTGATGCTATTTCTTCATGAAGAGTTAGAACTTTTCATTTCTCCATATTCTTCAGAAAAAAGTGTTTGCAAATGCCTTATGCTGTATCCACCATCTTTGTGCGGTGATTTTTCATCAATCCATTCTTTATAGAAGTCTGGATTATCAGCAGCATAGTCAACAGCTCTTTTTATTATGACATCTCCTTTTTTGTTAAGAAATTTCTTTTTATCCAGAATTTTCTCTAATACTAACCTAATATCATTTCTTAATCTTGCTGGAGTATCTGGTCCAGGCTTTGATCCTGATTTATTTTCTATTTGTTGTCCTCTTTTAAAATCTCTCTCTCTTAACTTTTCGCTAAACCTCTTTTCAACTAATAATTGTATCGCGAATTCAGTTCGCTTTAACATTAGATGGAGATAATCTAATTGTAATATTTTCTCATATACCTCCATTGCTGAACCATATAAATCAATAGAATCAACTTCATTAATAAATTCTTCGTTATCCTTAATATAATGAAGCAAGCTACCTAGCTTAAAAGAATCTAGCTTGTCATGATTTTCCCACATATCATCTAATGATACATTTGGATATGAATTGACCAATTGGCTAATTTTATCCATGTCCTCTTCTGTTGTTTCACCAACTCGATATGGTCTTTCCCACTTGTCCAGAAAATCTATTCCTTTTTTAAACCATTTTTCGCTCTCCTTTAACGAATCTAACGCTTTTTCCCTTTCATCCTTTAAATGGAGAGCAAAAGATTTTAACTCATTAAAGGCTACTATTTTACCATTCTTTTTCTCTGCTGAATCGTATAATTGGATGACTTGTTTAGTAACTTTTAATGAAACCCCTTCATTGGGATTTATGGAAATTACTTTATTAATCATTTCGCTATATAAGTTTTAAAATTCGTTTATTCTTTTGAATCAATTTACTTTGCTATAACCTCTCTGTCTTACTCAGATTAAAATTAAACGCTTTTTTACGGATTAAAATCACATTGGTACGCTTTATCAAAATTCATTAAAGCATTAATTCCCGTAAAATCCCGTAATCTAAAAGCGTTAATTTTCCGTACAACTTAAAGCGTTAGTTTTACGCTCAGTTTTATTTTAAAGCGTAAATCTTATGGAATAGGTTTTTTGCTTATTCAATAGATTTAAAAAGATCCGTTAATAACGGATTGTAACGCTTTTTAAAAGAGCGTTTATTTACGTTCAGTTTTATAAAAAAGCGTTAAAAAGCGTTGACTAACATAGTAGCAATATTTTGATAACAGATTTTCCGATAGTGAGCGTATTTCTAACGCTTTTACTTTTCAAATAACTTATCCATTCCCTCCTCTAATAATTCTTCATCAAATTGCTTTAGATAACGCTCAGTCGTTTTAAGTTTACTGTGTCCCAACGCTTTTGAAATCTGATAAAGATCCAATCCTTCTTCTAGAGCGTATTGACTAAATGAATGTCTGGATACGTGAAAACTTATTTTTGCTTCTATTCCTGCTTTCTTTGCAAGTGTATCCAAATTCCGATTAACAATTACATTTTTACTGCTAATTTTACGCTGTAAAACTCGTGGTTTTGTGATCTTTTCATCAAGAATGGGGAAAATATAATCTTCAGGAGCTACATCACTCTTTCTGTAAAAATCTAATATCCTATTTGATTGCTTCCGCTGTTTTATCCTCTTTTGGGTACCCGTTTTTCGCATATTGTAAGTTAATTTCCCATCAACAATATTTTCCCATTTAAGCGTGCATAAGTCACCAAATCGAATACCCGCATTGTAAAAGCTATACATAAAATAATTCCTTGTATGCCAAAGCGATGAATCTTTTTCTAAATTAAGACTTTCAATAGACTTAATTTGATCATAACTAAGTTTTGTCCTATCTGCCGGAACTTCCTTTACTTTATCAACACTTAAAAAGGGATCTTGTTTAATCTTTTTTGACTTGATCAGCTTATTAAACATTCCCTTTAAGGTTCGCAATTTTCTGCGAACGGTATTTGGGTTATTACCGACCTTTTTTCCTTCCTTATTCTTAGGCTCTGTTAAAAGATATTCCTGGAATTCTTCTATCAGGCCAGCATCAACTTTAGTTATTGGTACATTCCTATTTCCTATAAAATCTTTTAGTTGACCAAGTAACACTTTAAAACGCTTGTGCTCCCAATACCTATCATCTTGATCAAGTTCTTCGAGGTACCGTTCAGCATAACTGATAAAGCTATTATACTTTTCCTCTTTTATATGATTCTTTAGGGAATCAAGATCTAACTTATCCTCATGTTTAAGTTTGTTCTTCTTTTTTTCTGCTTCTAATAGTTGGGTTTCCAATCGATCATTAAAAACTGTTGATCTTGGATGAGATCCTCGAATCTCTTGACGTTCTTTATTCCAGTATTTCGGTAATACGGCAACACCTGTACTTTTATAGCGTGACTTTCCGTTTTCCGTTAATCGAATATAAATTGGTATAGTGCCGTCTTTCTTTTTCTTTCTCTTGAGTTGAACCAGGTTGATAGTAAGACTCATAATAATTCGGGCAAAGATTGGAGTTAAACAAGTTGGTACAAATATTGGTACAAACAATTATCGAATTATTATGCGGGAAAGGCAAGAATAAAAATACAATGTGCTTATTTAAACGATTTAAGGGAGGTTTTTTCGGAAACGGAAAGAATGGCAAAACAATATTTAAGTCCAGTCCAGGGCACCACAACCCTTGTAAGTTATTGACTTGCAAGGGTTTTTTTGTTTTTAGGATATTATTTATTGGTGGGTACCTGAAAACCACCTTTCAACTGACAGTTCTTATTTGTTTCTGTGCCTCATACTATCTATATATAAATAAACTTTTCAACCAATTACGTTGGGTACATCTCTTATGGAACGCACATATTCTTTTACGGAAACCGTTATTTGCGGTCTTATCGCTACCTTTATGATGTCAATGCTTTCATTTCTATCGAGCGGCATTGGCCTCCCCGTTATTGATGTGGGATACATGCTGAAGGAAATCTTCAACCATATTCATGAACAGGACCCCTATAACATTCTCTGGGGAAATGTTGCTTATTATATTGGCGGAATATTACTGGCTTTAATCTATGTCGTTTTTCTGGACAATAAACTTCCCGGCAACTGGCTGGTAAAAGGGATTCTCTATGGTGTTATAATATCAATTGTGGCCGCCGTTATTGTATCGCCTGCAATTTCTATGGCCGGAGGAGAGTCATTTGGCATATTCTATATGGATACCTGGTTCCCCGTACTCAATATACTTGCAGGGTTAATTATGCACCTGGGTTACGGTATCACCTTATTGCTTTGCCTGGAGTTTTCCGATCGTTTTAGAGCTGCATAAAGCTACCCTGGACTTATTTTCGGGAATATTTCTGAAGTTATTCAGCACACATCCGCATGTTTAACCGGCAAATAGATAGTAATATACAACTCGAGCTACTGGAAGCTCGACATGCCGAGGAGCTGTTTCAATTGACGGAACAGAATCGGGAATACCTTGCCGAGTGGCTTCCGTGGGTGGACTCGGTGCAAGAGCCAAAAGATACGGCTCATTTCATAGAAGAGTCCCAACAGCAATGGATTAACAATCAAGGTTTTCAGGCTGCAATTTTGGTAGATGGTTCCATTGCAGGAACTATTGGTCACCATAACATAGATTGGCAAAACCAAAAAACCTCGCTGGGATATTGGCTGGGCAAATCCTACCAGGGAAAGCGGAATTATGACGAAATGCTGTGCCGAAGTTGTCCAGCATGCTTTTGATGAGCTGGACCTGCATCGCGTTGAAATTCACTGTGCCATCGACAATAAAAAGAGCAGAGCAATTCCTGAACGTCTGGGATTTACCAAAGAAGCAATCCAAAAAGAAGCCATTCAATTGAATGGCCAGTATAAAGATCGGGTGATTTACCGCGTCCTTTCATCAGAATGGGAAGATGTTGCTTAACACGATCATTAACACTGCGTACTGCCCTTCTTAACCCTCTGAAACAAGCAATAAAGAATCCTTTTCAAGATTGATCTGAAGCCTGCAGTAATTGGTCGATGTGATCGCTCATTACTCTCACGTAATCCTCACCCGGAGCAAAACCATGCTTTCGTACTTTTATCTCCTCTTCTCTCGTATCAATTACCACCGTATAGGGAACGCCCCCAACGTCCATTTTATCGGTAAACCGGGAGTCATTATCATATAAAACTTCGATATCAATGTTCTTTTCTGCAACAAACTCCTTCACCTCATCAAATGAATCTCCCTGACTGGTATTTACGGCCTTCACCGTCACATCGGGATTATTGCCATACTTTTCATCCAATCGCTCCAGCTCTGGCATCAATTGGATACACTTTCCACACCAGGTTGCCCAAAAATCAAGGACTACGATATCGCTCTCCAATTCCGATACTGCAACTCTATCATCCGTAATGGATGTCAACTCTGCGTTGGGAAGCGGTTCATCAACCCATTCTGAAGTATCCAGCACATGTATATTTGGGATGACCGTTGTCAAGAGTAAAAGACAGGCAGCTGCAAAACTTCCGGCTATTCGAAGTGAAGTTTGGCTGAACAAACCATCAGTATGATAAACGATATAGTTACCCACTATCGCAGATAACAATCCTGCAGGAGGAAAAATAAATCCTACGATAGATCCTGTATTGTAAGTTAGCATCCCCAAAACAACCATGGAGGGAGCTGAAACCAATATTGGATAAATCACCAATCCATATTTCCCCGTTGATTTAAAGATCATCCCAAAAACACAAGACAGAACTATAATGCCTGTAAACCCTGCCGTTGTACTTATCATCAACAAGAGATAACCTGCAACAAAAAGCGTAATTACACCACTTAATAAGGCTAACAAAGCTTTTAAAAATGTTCGCATAGCAAAGTAATTTCTATTACCATAATAATGAATGCGTCTAGTGATAAATACGAGTATCTATTCTTAGTGTTACACTAATAGAATAAAAGTAATACCAGTAACAGCTTATGTTCTCCCAATAAAGCAAATGAACTTTTTATGAGTAGTAATACAGATTACCGGAAAACGTACGAAGTGATCTGGGCTGATATGGATCCCAATCGGCACTTGCGGCATTCGGTATACAACGACTACGCCGCCCAAACACGTGTTGCTATGTTTCAGGATTTTGGACTACCCATCAAAGAGATTTCCGAGATGTCTCTTGGACCTATATTATTTCGGGAAGAAACAAAATTCTTTAAGGAGATCGGACTGTCGGAGCAAATTACGGTAAGCTGTCAGGTAGCAACGATGCGTAAAGATGGTTCCCGATGGACTTTTCTCCACCAAATATTTAAACAGAACGGCGATAAAGCAGCGCAAATTATCGTTGAAGGAGCTTGGCTAAATCTGGAGAAACGAAAGCTGGCCACCCCTCCCAAAAAGCTATTGGACGTTATTATGCAATTTCCCCGAACAGAATCATTTGAATGGCAAAATCAGTAAATAATTTATGTCAACAATCAGTTGGGAACAATTTGAGCAAGTCGAAATCAGGACCGGGACTATCATTAGAGCCGAGAAATTCCCAGAAGCTAATAAACCTGCTTATAAACTGTGGATAGACTTTGGAAAAGAAATTGGTATTAAACAGAGCAGCGCCCAAATTACTGACTTGTATTTAATAACTGAACTCATTAATAAACAAGTCGTTGGCGTAGTAAATTTTCCGCCTAAAAAAATTGGACCATTTATTTCGGAATGTCTCATTACCGGATTTCACAGGGATGATGGCAGCGTAGTACTGGCAGTACCCGACAAAAATATTCCAAATGGCAGCAAACTTAGTTAATGTATAAACTTCGTAATAGATAATACTGTTATATAGTCTAAATTGGGTAGGTGAACTATTCATTATTTTCCAAACGATCCCATGCGAATAATTGTCACACTTTTAACTTTTCTCGCAGTGCTGGGGATGATACAGAATTCCAATGCCCAGGCTGTCTTTATTTGGGATGACATATCGGACAAGGAATTCACGCTATGGGCTCAAAACAATTTACCCTGCCCCGTTTATTTAAAAGCTGAACCCGATTCAATAGATACGAAATTTGAACGATTTGTACCGAAGGGGAGAAAGGATAGGCTCATACAACTCCCCATCGATTCGCTAGATTCTCCCGCCGAATTCAAGGGCCAAATACGGTATCATCTCACACTTGGAAATCCCGACGCTATTCACGATTCCAGCTATAAATATTTATTACCCTATCCCCTGGGAAAATCACATACGCTTATCCAGGGAAACAACTCAGCTTTTACCCATAACTTGCCAAACTCAAAATATGCCTTCGATTTCGACATGCCCAAAAATAGCCTGATTAGTGCTGCACGAGGGGGCACCGTCGGATTTGTAAGTGCCAACAACAAAGAAGGCGGCGACAAGGAAGATTACCTAAAACAAGCCAATAAAATTATGATCTGTCATGATGATGGCACCGTAGGTGTTTATGCCCATCTGCGATATAAGGGAGCAATCGTTAATATTGGTGAAAAAGTTTACGCCGGAGAGATTATCGGTTTTAGTGGAAATACAGGATATTCTACCACGCCCCACCTCCATTTTGTTGTTCTGGCCGGATCAAAATCTGTTCCAGTAAAATTTACAGAACTTCCCGATACCCTTAAAAGCGGATTCTCTTACGGACAAAATTTGAATTTTTAAGTCGATTAATATTCGTCTTCAAATATTTTTCCATTTCCAAACTTCTATCTAATATTTTGACAAAAAACTTACGAAAAATTAATCTCTCCCATTCGCTGATCTTTTTACATTATCATATATTTATCCTTAAACACATGCATCAAATCCAACTTATATGGAAGGTCCAACCTTGAACAAATTCGACATGCGTAGGACCTTACTGCTAATACTCTTCTTATCCTTACCCTTTTTAGGAGTTGCCCAGCAAGAACAGCAAGAAATCAAAAACAACACAGACGAAGAAACAAAACTGGGACTTGCCTTAAGTGGAGGAGGAGCCAAGGGATTTGCTCATATCGGGGTACTCAAAGTACTTGAGGAAGAAGGCATACCTGTACATATGATCAGCGGCACCAGCATGGGAGCTATCATTGGCTCATTATATGCTATTGGGTATTCGCCCCAAGAGATCGAAGAGATAGCTCGAACTACCGACTGGAATATTCTTTTAAATGACAGCTATCAGATTAATCCTCAACAAATTTCAAATAGTATCCAAAAAAAGGATACATACCTTGTTACTTTTCCCTTTAATGACAGACAGCTTTCGCTTCCTGCCGGCCTCATTGATGGTCAAAATATATCTATGATGCTCTACAGGCTGATGCTTCCTTTTCATGATGTAAGAGATTTTACCAAGCTGCCCATCCCCTTTTCAGCGGTGGCAACTAACTTGGCAACGGGAGAGCCCAAAACCTTCTCCAGCGGCTACCTGCCTGATGCCGTTCGCGCCAGCATTGCCATCCCCAGCATTTTTAAACCGGTTAATATTGATGGAAAATCATATATCGATGGGGGTGTTGCTCGAAACTTACCGGTTGAAGACGTACAAAACCTTGGTGCCAACTTTGTAATTGCATCTGATGTAGGGGAACCCATTAGAAAACTTGATAGCTTAAATACATTTGTTGACATACTTTTTCAGGCTGTGGGGTTTCATCAACAGGAGTCAGATATTATCCAAAAAGAGAAAACGGATATCTATATTCGTCCGAATATCAGCGAGTTTTCTACCTTTAGCTATGAAAAGGTAGACGAAATTATTCGACGTGGAGAGCAGGCCGCCCGCCAGGCACTTCCAAGAATTAAAAAGAGACTGGCCAAGCACAACACAGCACCTTCTGCATTTAAACCAATTGAATCAACCCGGCAAGATACTATTCTTGTCTCAGATATTTCACTCAACAATCTTAAAGGATTAATACAACAGCAACAGGTATTTCTTGCTCTCGACATACAACTCCCGGAAAAGCTTATGCTCTCACAGCTCGAACAAAAGATAACCCGACTTTACGAGTCAGAACTATTTAGCCAAATATCATACCGGCTGCAAAAAAATCAGGATGCGAAGGGCAACAAACTTGTTCTGGAATTTCAGCACAAAGAACAGGAGTATGCCGGCTTTAGCATGCGATACGACAGCCAATATAAAGCGGCGCTGCTATTTGGGGCTTCTTTTACCGATAATATCTTTATAAATGATCGGATAACCATGAAGCTGAGAGCCGGAGAAATATTGGAACTTACTTCAGATTACAGAATCCCCATTAGTCTTGCTCCATTGGCTCATGTTAAAGCAGAGTTCAACTTGCAGCGTTCTCCCATCAATTACTATGATCAAGATCAGGCTTTGTCAAGCATAGATGTTGAGAAGCTAACTATAAAACCGTCAATCGCCGTACAGTTATGGCAAAAGGCCAATTTTGAAATCGGCCTCGAAACAGAATTATATAATTTAAATGAAGCTATCGGAAATACCCTTGTTTTAGGTAATACCACCTTCCTGCTCAATCCTTTTCTGGCCTTTGATTTTAATACGCTAAACCGCCCCTATTTCCCAACCCGAGGACAATCTCTGCGTCTAAAGACTGAATTTTCTGAACCCGGATGGGGAAGCTCGGCAAGCTTTTATCAGGCTTCCGGAAGATGGTTCTCTACCATTCCTCTCATGAGCGGAGTTAATATCTCCAACGAGCTTTTTGCCGGATATTCTTCTTCTACTGAATTACCGCTTCATTACTACTATTATGCGGGAGGCCTGTCCCAAAATCCTGTTTTTGAACTTAGGCAGATACCCTTTATGGGCTACCCTACCCAACAGCTTCGCGCCGCAAATATAAAAGCACTCCGTTCGAAATTACAGATCAGAATTAATAAAAATATCTATATTGGCGGAGGTATGAACCTTGCACACCTTTCCGATCAGTGGACTTTTAATATAGACCAGGAACGACTGAAAACGGGGTATTCCCTCTCTTTCGGAGCAACATCTATTGTGGGACCTATTGAAATTACACTTTCAACCCCAGACTTTACCAGCGGTTATGCTGTAAAACTGAATATGGGATATCATTTCTGAGAAAAAAGCAACTACACTGTCAAAAAAATGTTTAATTAATAGGAGATAAAAATTCATCTATTTTTAAATAGGGCTTTGCAAAACCCGAAATATTAATTTTGTCATTGCGAACCCGTGAAGCCTGCCTATGCCGTAGCTTTTACATTATGTAGTGTAGATTTTTAAGGAAGGCTCCGCGCAGGCAGGCCGCATTACATTCCCCGCATGGCGGGACAAGACGCGATGACAGTACAGTTTTGCAAAGATTCTTAAACAAAAACAAAATGACGTTGTGAGCCTAAGAAATAATGGCCGTTATGCGACTACTTTTTAGCATATTATTGTTATTCAGTACCTGTGGAATCGCTGATGCACAGAATTTGATTGTCAAACCCGATATTGACAAGGAACAAAATTATTTTTCTGCGGAAGTTTATAACACGTTTCCCTGCCCTATTATATTAACTGTAAAATCCACGGAACTCGATACTTCCTTTCAAACTTTTATTCCCCAAAAACAAAAACGAATATTATTCAAGTGGCACGATCCTCCTAAAGTACTTTCGCAAAATTATCGAGAGTTATTTGATTACAACTTTATTCTGGGAAATCCCCATGTTGTCCACGACGATCTCTACGAATATGAGCTCCCTTATCCAAAAGGAGAATCTTATAAGCTTGCCCAGGGCAACAAATCAGAACATACTCATAATGAGATTATGTCGAAGTACGCCTTTGATTTTGCAATGCCTGAAGGCAGCCTTATATCCGCAGCAAGAGGTGGAGTAGTAGGCCATGTAGTAGAAAAATATAGCAAAGGAGGCAATAATCCGGACCTGAAAGATAAAGGAAATCAAATAATGATTTGCCATGATGACGGCACTGTAGCAACGTATGCCCACCTTCAAAAAGATGGGGCCATTGTAGAAATGGGCGACATAGTTTATGCCGGTCAGGTTATAGGATTCAGCGGCAGCACGGGATATGCCACATTCCCTCATCTTCATTTTGTTGTTACGGCAGGAGAACGATCAGTACCGATTTATTTTAAAAACCAATATTCAATTCTCTATGAAGGTCTAATTTATGAACATCGGGAATAAAAAGAAGTAACCACCCGAAACGAGATAGCTCCGGGTGGTTATATTCCCGGCTAGTTCGAACGATAATCTGCTTCCGGTTCCGGCTTATTATCAAGAATCTCTTCAATCTGTTCCATAATATCCGGCGTCATTTGATCGACAACATCAACTGCTTTCATATTTTGCTCAACCTGCTCAGGCTTTGATGCCCCGGTAATAACCGTACTTACATCTTCATTTTTCAGGCACCAGGCCAATGCAAACTGCGGCATCGGAATTCCCGCTTCATCGGCCACTTCCGCGAGTTGTTCCACTTTGTTAAGCTTCTGACGACCGCTTTCGGTCTCAAGTAATTTTTCGCGCAGCCAGTCGTATTTATCCATTGACAAACGACTCCCTTCCGGCACGCCATCGTTATACTTGCCGGTTAACAATCCGCTGGCCAGGGGACTCCAAATAGTTGTGCCCAGACCGATCTCATCATACAAAGGAGCAAACTCCTTTTCTACCTTCTCGCGCCGGAACATATTGTATTGGGGCTGATCCATCAGCGGTGGACGCAGATGCTCTTGACGAGCAAAATCATACGCCTGACGTATTTGGCGCGCCGACCATTCACTGGTTCCCCAATATAAAGCCTTACCCTCTTTTATCATCTGATTCATTCCCCAAACCGTTTCCTCGATTGGAGTATGCTTATCCGGGCGATGGCAGAAAATAAGATCCACATAATCGGTTTGCAGGCGCTTTAATGCTGCTTCGGTACCCTCCTTGATATGCTTGAATGAAAGCCCCTGATCGTTGGGACCTTCACCGCCCCAAAATATTTTGGTGGACAGTACAAGGTCCGTACGTTTCCATCCTGCTTTTTGAATGATATTACCCATCATAATTTCTGACTGCCCTCCGGCATACGCCTCCGCATTGTCAAAAAAGTTTACTCCGGCATCAAAGGCTTCTTTCATAGAGTCGTAAGCCACATCTTCATCAATCTGATCGCCAAACGTAACCCATGACCCAAATGACAGAGAAGAAACTTTAAGCCCTGATCGTCCTAAAAATCGATATTCCATAATAATGTTGTCAGTTCTTTAACAATTAGATTAATAGTTTTTTTCCAATCTATAACTACAAGGTTTTTTAAAGTAAAATCGTTTAAATATTACCTAATTAGACAGGAACTGTTTTGGGGCGGAAATTGGCATTAATAGCACTTATATTAAGGGCGGATTGAATGGGTTTCTATGTGATAGAAATCCGGTTTTTATATAATCGCAAGAACAATACCATTATCAGCAAATACAATTTGCTGAACTCAATTATTTTACGATACATATTTAATGTTCAAAAATTAACCAACGAATTTCTGTCATGGCAAAGAGTATGGCTCAAACTGTAGAAGAATACATTGAAGAACTTCCCGAATATCGCAGAGAACCAATTGAAGAGATGCGGGAGTTAATTCTCAATAATATTCCCAAGGGCTATCAAGAAACGATCAATTGGGGAATGATCAGCTATGAAATTCCTCTTGAAAAATATCCCGACACTTATAACAATCAACCTCTTAGCTACATAGGTCTGGCCGCACAGAAAAATCACAATGCTCTTTACCTAATGTCGGTATATCAGGATGAAGAACTACAGGATTGGTTGGAAGAAGAATTTGAAAAGGCCGGCAAAAAAATGGACATGGGGCGCTCTTGTCTCCGCTTCAATATGCTTACTGATCTGCCTCTTGAGGCAATTGCAACTATTATAGGCAAACATACGCCGGATGAGTTTATAGAAGCATACGAAGAGATACGAAAGTAGTCACTCTGAAGTTTGCTCCTATTTTTTTAAACGGTTGGGCCTTCTTTTGTGTTGATATGTGTAATTAAATCGTATCACTTATGATTACACACAATTCACAGATCAATAAAATACCGGGTTTACTGTTTACAGCTATTTCTTTTGTAATACTATCATCGGCTGTATTACAGGCTCAATCCAATAATACTACTGACACCATGAACTCAAAAACTATGGAAGAAGCAACTTTTGGGGCAGGCTGTTTTTGGTGCGTCGAAGCGGTTTTTGAAGAGGTCAAAGGCATAAAATCAGCTGTTGCCGGCTATGCGGGCGGCGAGCTACCCGATCCCACCTACCGGCAGGTTTCATCGGGACAAACCGGCCACGCCGAAGTCGCACGTATCACCTTCGATCCTTCTGTTATTACATACGAACAGCTACTCGAAGTTTTTTGGCACACGCACAATCCCACTACTAAAAATCGGCAAGGCGCTGATGTAGGCCCCCAATACCGATCGGTCATTTTTTATCACAATGAAAAACAGAAAGAAATTGCCGAGAAATCGCTCGAAAAGACTGATAAGTCTGATCTTTGGGAAGATCCCATTGTTACCGAAATAGAACCACTGTCAAACTATTCGGTAGCTGAGAATTATCACCAGAATTATTATGAAAATAATCCCAATGCGGGTTATTGTCAGGTAGTTATTGCTCCCAAGCTAAAAAAGTTTCGGAAAGATTTTTCTCACCTGCTTAAAGATAAGGTGAAAGAATAGCTCTAAGTTGAGCCAAAATACAGTTATCAGGAATCTTTACACAGCTCCTGTATTTTCTTCATCAATACTGAATTGTAAATTCACATAGGTTCCATTATCACTGCCCATCTCCCACTCCGCTTCTAACTGTTGGGCAAAGTTTTCAATGAGATTCATTCCCAGCGTATCACTCATTCCTGGCTCTAAATCATCAGGCAGTCCTTTGCCATTATCGCTTAAATGTGCTTGAACCTGCCCGTCCTGCTCGGTTATCCGAATAGTAATGGAATTGTCATTTTCGTCATCAAAAGCATGCTTGAATGAGTTTGTAACTACTTCGTTAATTAAAAGTGCAAATGGCACTGCTCGTTTTATATCCAATTCTATACTTTCAATTTCAGTATTCACATTAACATCCTGATCGGAACCAATAGTATTTCGAATGGTCTCTACTAGATCACCGATATAAGTGTCACAAGAAATGCTACCCAAGCTGTCAGAATTGTAGAGCTGCTCATGAATGAGCGCCATCGTTTGAATACGCCGCTCGCTCTCCTCCAACGTATCACGTATCAATGGATCGTCCGATTCATACATTTGCAGCTGAAGTAATCCAGAAACAATAGCCAGGTTATTCTTAACCCGGTGATGAATTTCTTTCAGCATCACTTTCTTTTCTTTCAGTGAGCTTGTAATCTCTTGTTCATGCTGTTTCTCTTCTGTAATATCGATATACATTCCAAACCCAGCAATGGGTTCATCGTCGATATAAACCGGAATAGCAGCAATGAATACGTCGATAAGATCTCCCTCTTTAGTCAGGCGCTTTGCTTCTCTGTGGAACCTTTCAAAGGCATACTCTTTCAACGGCATTCGGGGCACTTCCCCCCGTTCTTTTTTTGGCACAATAAACTCATCAATATCTTTGTGCTTGAGCTCTTCCTGGCTGAATCCAAACATATTTTCAAAGCTCTCGTTGATATTTAATACCTTATTCTCAGGATCAACCATTACAATACCAGCCGGTGCATTCAGAAATAAATTCCGGAAAAGCTTTTCACTTCTCTTCAATTTTTCACGAGCTTCTACTTGTTCAGAAATATCATATCCCACACCCAGTATATATTGTTCGTCATCTGCCTCAAATAATTTACCAGTAAAATGGTACGGAATTTTTTCGCCCGTTTTAGTTTTTAGTTTCGCCTCTACTTCAGCTTGCCCTGTCTTAAATACCGATTCTATCTTTTTTTCTATTCTTTTAAATTCCTCATCATCAAATAAAGCAGCTGGTGATATTTCTTGCATTTCCTCATTAGTATAACCTGTTACTTCCAGCTGATTTTCATTCCAGCGAATATAATTTCCCTCTTCATCAAACATATAGAAGATCCCGGGCAAACTCTCTAACAGAGCTTCATTGAATCGTTTCTCATGTCGCAACTCCTGCTCCGTTTCTTTTTGCTGGGTGATATCAATTCCAACACATAAGAAAAATCGTTCATTATCTAGTTCTATAAAATAGCCACGCCAGAAAAAGGGAATCGTTTCTCCCGACTTAGTCAGCAGATTTAACTCCGTACCTTTTCCCTTTTGTTCTCTAACCTGATCTATTGCCTTTTCTAATAATTCATGGTGCTCAGGTTTGATAAGATCAAAAGCTGTTTTCGATTTTATCTCATCACTTGAATAACCGGTGTAGCGCTCGGCACAACTATTCCACTCTACAAATTGTAAATTTTCATCCATCAGCAGATAGATGCTCGGCAAGCTGTCCAAAATAGTAGTGGTATAGTTTCGCTGCTTAACAAGCGATTCCTCGATAACTTTCCGTTTTTCAAAAGCAGCTATAATTCGGGAAACTGTTTTTAGTAACGAAATTTCCTGTTCGTCCCATTTTCGTTTTCTTCTGTGTATCCGCAAACCCAATATATCCCTTCCACTCATTCTCAACGCTGAAAGGAATAACTAAAATTGACTCTACCTGCTGATCTTGTAAAATAGATTGTTCGGGATCCGGCAATTCATCAGTCCGGGCATGAATTTTTTTAAGAGATGACAGCTTCTCATGCAACCAGGGAAGATCGGAATATTTGAACTTTCGGTCCAGGTTTTCAACGATGGGTTCAACTCCAGCTTTGGTTACTTCTGATACCGGTTCTAAATACAGCTCATTATCAATCTCTCTATTTTTGTAGAGAAAAACTCGATCGGTTTCAGTAACATCCTGAAGCAATTCCAAGCTCTTTTTTACGGCTTTTGAAGAGTTGCTTTCCAGCAGTAATTTTGAACATTGAGAGATCACTTTTTCATATTCCAGGCGCTTCTGTAACTTTTTTTCTGCTTCCTCACGTCGTGTAACCTCCTGTTTTAGCTCTTCAGTTTTATTTTCCTTGAGGGCTATTTCTGCTTTTTTCCGTTCGGTAATATCTATGGAGGAACCATAAATAAGCTCGTTGCCATCTTCATTTTCAATAGCCTTTATTTCATCGCGCAACCAAATATACTCTCCTCCTTTTGCTTTAAAACGATACTCATTGATTGCTGTCCCACCCTCATTTAGGACGCTCCGAAACTGAGCAAAAACCTCCTTTTTATCATCAGGATGAATCCGATCTGACCAACCGTTCTCCTGTTCACTAAAATAAGAAGGTGGAAATCCCAAAATATCTTCAACATTTTGGCTGACTGAGAGAATAGGAAAATCTGAAGTAGCTGCGCAGATAAATAAAATTACCGTCCCACTGCTAAAGAGCTCTTCTATATCATCAGAAAAACGAGAACCTGCACTTTTCTCCATTAGTTGTTATATAGCCCTAGATCTGTATTATTTTTACGCGCTGGAAACCAAACTATTATTTGTTCCTATATAAGCAATTCAAAACTTTTTAGAAAGTATATTGATGTATATGTAAACTTCTATATTTAATTTAACAGCTTGTTTAAGCACAAAACTTTAGGTAAATAATAAATAAACGATCTTCCTCCATTTTAAGTTAAAATTATGCAATATCAATCCTGAACTAATCGATACTATTATGAAAATTATTCAATCAGCTTTTTTCAAGATTTCGCTTATTGCGTTAATGAGCTTATGCGTAACTACAACCGCATTAGCACAAGAACGTGGCAATGATGAACCGCGAACAAGTCCGAATGCAACGGTGAGTCAAACTATTGGCACCACTGACATTACCATTACATATGGACGTCCCGCCGTTAACGACCGGACAATCTTTGGAGATTTGGTACCCTACGGTGAGGTTTGGAGAACTGGAGCCAATGAGGCTACCGCTTTAGTTGTTTCTAAAGATGTAACCATTGAGGGAAATAAGCTGGAAGCCGGTACCTATTCGCTCTACACTATTCCCGGAAAAGATGAATGGACCATCATTATTAATTCCAAGCTTTCATGGGGTACCCAGTACGACAAATCCAAAGACGTATTTCGGTTCACGGTAGAACCTCAAAAAGCGGACTTTATAGAGCGCCTGTTATTCTATTTTGAGGATGTTTCAAATGAATCGGCTACTGTAGTACTCCACTGGGATAATACCAAAGTGCCTTTTACAATTAGTATTTAATCTATTATTTCGAACGCTAAACCACTAAATCAATCAGTAAAGGGGGAAGCTTTACCCCATCACGGCCTGCTGGTATTATTCGTCTTTATTTGGGGCGCCAATTTTATACTGGCCGAAATTGCCCTTGCCGAGATGTCTCCCATCTCATTCAGCGTATCACGCTTTGCGATGGGGGGCATTGCTATGTTTCTGGTGATGTACCTGCAATACCGAACTGAATGCAGCAACACGACGTCTAAGGTTCCTTTTTTACCTAAAATAAAGAGGGATGACTGGCCCCGCCTCCTGTTTGTTTCTGTAATCGGTGCCACGCTTGCACCTTGGCTGGGTATCGAAGGATTAGGTTTAACGCACGGGGCCCGCGCTTCGCTCTGGCTGGCTCTCGGTCCGGCTATCAGTACAGGCATCGGATACCTGTTTAGCACCGAACAAATGGGAAAGTTCGGATACGCCGGAGTTCTGCTTGCCGTTGTAGGTACTGTTATTTTGGCTTGGGATGGCTTACGCCCGGAACAGGGTTACTGGCTGGGCGACCTCATCCTAATAGTAGCACTGGCACTCACCGTTATAGAGTTGCATGCAATAAAACCTTTGGCACGCGAATACGGATCCGTTTCTATCGTAGCGTTACGTACTGCTATTGGCGGATCACTGTATATCCTTATAGCTGCACCAGATCTAATTGAAGTAACATGGCTTTCGTTAGGTGTTTGGACCTGGATCGCCATTTTAGCCGGTGGAGCAATTGGAGTGGGTGTTGGTCAATGGGTGAAGGTACGAGCATTAAAAATACTGGGACCAACCCAGGTAGTACTTTATGGAAATATGGTTCCTGTTGCAGCTTTAGGAATAGCTTGGCTTAGTATCGGAGAAAATCCCAGTCTGATGGAAATAATTTCAGCGGTATTTATCATCACCGGTGCAATATTTATTCAAGTTATCGACAGTGAGGCGGGAGCTACATCAACAATACGTACGCAAAAAGAGGAAGACTTAAAGTTCTTTACTGAAACCAAACAGGAAAGCTAATCTGACGATTAAAATAAAAAAGGCGGATCTGGTGACCCGCCTTTTAACTAATCATCTAAACATAACTATCTAGAAATTAAACGATAGCTGCAGCATAATATTGCGCCCTGCCTGAGGGTAATAATAATTAAAGAACTGCCGCTCTCCTCCAGCGATATATCCATAGGTATAACCGTTGGACTCATACATCTCATTAAATAAGTTATTCACTTTTAAGGTTGCTTCCAGACTATTCAGCAGCGGCGTGGCGTTCCAATCATAACTCAACCGCAGATCGTTTACCAAGTAGGGATCTAACGTTCTGCTTTCGGTTTGCGTATTATCCAGATATTGTTTGGAAACATATTTGGTATTGAGTGCTGCCGTAAATCCTTTATGGGTGAACCGCAATTTAGAATTGGCAATAAAGTTCGGAGAAAAGGCAATATCAGTATCCGTGTAAGTGGTGGATTGCTGACTGCCGGTATCAAAATTATCGAGATAATAAGTATACTCCTCAATCTTATTGCGACTAAACGTAGCATTTCCAGACCATTCGAGGTTTTCAAGAAGCTGGACGCCTGCCTGTAATTCTATACCGGCTCGGTAACTGTCGGGTACATTTTGACGGATATAAGCTCCTACGTCGTTAATTTCACCGGTTAGAATTAACTGGTTCTTGTAATCCATATAATACAAATTGGCTTCTACGAAAAAGCGATCGAAATGTTCCCTTATAACCAGCTTCCCAATCGTAGAGCGTTTCGTGCTCCGGACGATTTTCGGGCGTTGAGTTTACATACTCATCGCGAGTAGGCTCTTTATTGCCCACACTCATTGAGGCATATACTCGCTGCTTATCCTCAAAGTTATAGGTTAACCCCGCTTTGGGATTAAAAAATGTTAGCCGATCGGTTTGCTGTACATTCACTACTTGCTGTCCACCGCCCGGAGCCGGCTGACGATCTTTACCTAAAAACTCATAAGTAATATGACGAATCTGGGCATCGGCAAAAGCAGTTAAATTATCCGTAATACTGTAGTTAGCTTTAACATAACTATTAAAGTCTGTTTTAAAGCCGTTGTTATCATAATACCGATTTTCAACATCTGTATTCCCTGCAAATTCGGCCCAAACAACTTCGCCAAAATGATCACCGTCATACTCATTATATCCGCCGCCCACTGTCAATGACAAGCGATCGGCTTTATACTGAGAAGAAAACACTCCTCCATAAAAATGATTGTCCAGCCAAAGCTGACGAACTAAGTCGCTCTGCGTAATAGTCGTACCCGGCAGTTGTATGGGATTAAAGTTATACTCCGGTAATGCCTGATCTGCTTTGTATTCCTCGTAATAACCGCGTCCATAGGTATAGTGCAGCGAGGCATTGGCATTCCAGTTATCACTAAATTGATAGGAATAGTGCAGCTGATAATGATCCTGCTGATAGTTATCCGTCTGATTATCATACGGGCTGCCCGGCTTTTCCATACCGGCAGGATTGTATGTACGGTTACCATTTTCTAATCGGCTTTCAGATACGCCATACCACGCCTGATAGGTTTTTTCCGCTCCCGAAAATACATCAACACGTAACAAACTATTTTCACCGTGTTTTGCACCGGACAGGTAAAACGATTTTAGATCAGAGAAGGCACGATCTATGTATCCATCGGATTCAATTTTTGAAAGTCGACCCTCGAACTGCCAGCCATTTTTCATCAGTCCCGAACCGAGCATCACATTTGCTTTGCGTGTGTTGAAAGACCCTACCGACGTATTGACTTCACCGTAGGCATCCGGTCTCATTTGCGAAGTCTGGATATTCATGGTTGCGCCAAAAGCAGCAGCACCCTGGGTTGAAGTACCCACGCCACGCTGAATCTGAATATTCTCTACCGATGAGGCCAGGTCGGGCATATTAACCCAAAAAACGCCATGAGATTCCGCATCATTAATGGGAATTCCGTTTACCGTAACATTGATACGCCCCTGGTCTACTCCGCGAATGCGAAGGCCGGTATAACCAATTCCTGTTCCGGCATCCGATGTGGTGGTTACTGATGGGCTGCTGCTAATCATATAGGGCATATCCTGACCCAAATTCTGCCGCTCAATTTCTTCTCGGCTGATATTTTCATAGGCCATGGGTGATGCCTCATCAACGCGCAACGCTCTTACAAAAACTTCATTACTCATAATGGTCTTCGAAACCAACGAAATATTGTATGAGTCTTTATTATCTGAGACATCAAGCTTTTTGGTTTTATATCCCACAAACGAAACGGAAATCTTTTGAGCTTCTTCTTCGATCAAGTTAAGTGAAAACTGACCGTCGGCTTCAGTCGAAACTCCATTTGAGGTGCCAACCTGTACAATATTTGCCCCGGCCAGCGGTTCCCCGCTTTGGGCATCAGTCACCGTTCCGGTTATCGTTTGGGCAAAAAGAGATGTGCTGAAAAAAAATACAAAGCACAAAAGTATCGTGCTTCTTAGTAGTTTGGAAAACATAAGTTCCTCCGTCTTATTAGATTCATAAGAGCGGGAGATGAACTTGCAAGAAATGCTGATCAATCCAGCAGCGATATTATTTATCGCCGCCTTGGTTTCCCTACGCCGGTGTTATCCGGTTCAGGTTCTCAGGGTATGATCTCAGCCTGCTGTTGCAAGCACCCCCAACCTTGGGTGATTTTGTTCAATTCCAAGATAAGGGCCTTGCCTCATATCTTCAAAATAAGTTTTGGAAATTAATAGCTACAAAAAGGTCTCTATGCTTACCACTTGCACCATAAAAGGATCAAAGTAGGATTATTAGAGATAACAACTTATTTCCAATGAATAGTTAATAGAATTGATATCAAAAAAAGATACAATTTATTTGTTGTCTTTAATTTTGTAGCTCGAAGGTGATGTTTTGAGCCATCTGAACCGGTACGGCATTCCCCCGCTGTCGACCGGGCTCAAATTCTGCTTTCTTAATCACATCAATCGCTGCCTTATCGCAGCCCCCGCCAATACCTCGCAACACGTTAATATTTTTAGCCTGACCATCTTTGCCAACCACAAACTGTACGATAACGCGTCCTTCAATACCAGCTTTTCTAGCCATTTCAGGATAATTGATATTCTCGTAGAGCCACTCCTGGCCCCCTATCATTTTAGGCATCTGTTCCACTGCAACAAAGAAATCTTCCTCCTCTTCGCCTTCAGGCTCTTCGGGTTCCGGAAGTGGCTCATCCATATTTATTTCAGCATCGATATTAATATCCTGATCTTCGATAATTTCATCGTTTGGAACTTCTACCGGAACCTGCGGACGAGGTGGAGGAGGCGGTTTTTCTTCTTGTTTAGTTTGCGTCACCTCTTCCATCTCTACCACTTCTTGCTCCTGCGTTAAGTCTACCTCACTTTCTTCCGAAACAAACTGAACTTTACTGGCTCCAATAAAAACTCCCAATACAACTACCAGTGATAATTGTAGGAATACACTATAGTAATTGCGTAAGTCTACTGATGGCTTTTTATAATCCATAACTTATTACCTTATTAGTACTAATTAGATAGTATTATAAATATAAGATATGGATCTTTCAAGCAACTAATGCTTGCTCTAACCATTACCGAATGCAGACAGACCAAATAATCCTCGGGGCTCTGCTCCGAGGTATTAACCAGGGAAAAGTTCTTTTTTGTCTTAGAGGCCTTTGCAAAACCCTCAAAATTTAGCTTGTCATTGCGAACCTGAGAAGCCTGCCTGCGCGGAGCCTTTATAAATATGGCTTAACATGTTACAAAAGCTTCGGCATAGGCAGGCAATCTCCCGATCAAAGCTTCTTAAACGAGATCGCCACATTACATTCGCGATGACAGAATGGTTTTGCAAAGCCTTCGTCTTAATGAAAACCTTAGGTTTTCAAACTTTTCTCCTTGACTCCGAGGCAGAACCTGCAGGGAATTCTTTGATTAAAATGCGATAATAGATAGAGAGGATACTTCGACAAAACAGAGGCACTATACCTGATCTTTAAAACAATCAAGAATCACTTTTTTACCCATAGGATGGCAAACTCAGTCATCCCATGGAAGTATTTACTGCCCTACCATAAATACGGCATTCCCAAACAGCAGCTTGCCATTATACCAAAAAGCGCGAAACAGGGGATTATCAACCATATAAACCACCGAGCCTGATCCCATATTCTGCACACCAAATGTGAGCGTATTTTCTAACTCTTCTTTAGCTTTATATCCAATAAATCCACTCATATGTGCATCCTCTTTAGCCACACCCACATTCCAGCCATCATCAAGATATTGATACGCATCGGCATTTAATTTCAAGGAGAAATACGCATCATCATAACCGTAAGCCAGCGGATGAGTGTTATCCATTGTCAATTTGAAAATTGAGCCACTGTTAAAGTCAGATATATTTTTTCGCTGCTGTTCCCCATACGTATCAAGCTGACTACTTGGCTCGCTGTCATCATCGTCACCTTCTTTAGACTTCAGATCAAACCCATCCTGCTCTGCCAAAAAGTGATTCGCATTTTGTACGGCAATTAGTTTTCCGCCATCAGTTACCCATTCTTTAATATCAGCAATACGGCTACTGTCGATGCGACTATTATAATTTCCGGATGGTAAAATAAACACGTCATAACTATTGAGGTCTACCTCATCAAAATATTCGGTATCCAGCATGGTTATAGGGTAATCAATCTGCTTGTCAAAATAGTGCCAGATTTCACCTACCTGATTAGAAGAGGTACCCTCTCCTCCTAACAAAGCAATTTTAGGCTTCTCCATATAACGTACAGCCGACGATCCTAAATCGGTTCCCGATTGTGAGAATCCAGATTCAACCGCATGCAATGGCTGCTTATGCTTTTTACCAAGCTTCTGAACCGTTTCGTTAAATTGCGACATATTCTTATTGTCCGATCGCGTAATCACCAACGTGCCGGGATCATACATGCGATCATCAATTTTAATTTGACTACTCGTAAAGCGAATTTTAACGTCATGTTTTAGCAGATCTGACAACAGCTGCACGTCATCCAAATCCTGCCAGCGCGCCAGGTAAGCGTAAGGTTTTTCGGGATATTCATGCTCAAGTTCAGGCTTTTCGTATGATTGCTCCTCAACAGCAATTTTTTGCCTCAGCGCATACCCGTCAAGCCCATACGCATAGTGCTGTTCCCAGGCGGTAATATCATAGGTCACAGAATCTTTCAAGCTCTGGACGCGGCTCAAACAAAATGCGCGCCATCACTCCCTTTGGCTGATGGGCACTAACCAGATAATCTCCTTCACTAACCCGAACGCGTTCGGTATCTCCTGTTTTATAGTTATACCCGCTTAGCGTTGCGCCTGACTCTGCCTGCCCATATTCTATTTTATGCTTCTCCAATAACTCAAACAGTGCACTTAACTTATCAGGATTATTATCCTGCTTGATTACAAATGTTTTGTAATCCCCTTTCGGATTGTTTTGTGCCGTTTGATAATAATTCGCAAACTCAGAGACCAGTTGCTCGGCATTCTGCGAACTTACTTCAATGGTTGAAAGTCCCGTTGTATAGTGATGAGTCAGACGGTCGTGAAGCGTTAATGTATCACCCTCTTCGGTAGTAATTCCCAATCCGGCCCGCGCATTCCCAGCTTGTTCGTATGTCATACCGATAGCCCCATTAAAAATCGGATATGTATCGCCATAACTGGGATAAAAAAGGTCGAATACTTCGCGAGTAAAATATAGCCATCCTTTTTCATCAAAATACTTCGCATTATTTTCGCCAATAGTGTATTGAAATTCGGATTGCCAATCGGTAATAGCATTGTGAAACGGTTTAGCAGCCGGAGCAAAATAATAGGGAGAGTTTACGCCCTGTTCATGGAAATCAACATGGATATGCGGCATCCATTTTTGATACTCGTTCATCCGCTGGCGACTCTCCTTCTGCGTTAGCCACGCCCAGTCGCGATTCAAATCAAAATAATAGTGATTGGTTCGTCCACCCGGCCAGGGCTCATGATGTTCACGCGCATCGGGATGTACATTTATGTCATCACCAACAACGCTTTTATACCAATTTACATAGCGATCACGTCCATCCGGATTCAACATCGGATCCATAATCACAACGGTGTTCTGCAACCACGATTTAGTCTCTGTATTATCGGGATTAACCAGCTCATAAATCGTCTTCATGGCCGCCTCGCTGCTGGAAGTTTCATTGCCATGCACATTATAGCTGAGCCAGACTATTGCCGTGGTATCCGCCGAAGATTCCCCATCCAATAATCCCGTACGCTTCAAGTTGTTCATGCGGATCTCCTCCAGCCGAGCCATATTTGCCTCACTCGACACAAAGCTCAGCATCAACTCACGTCCCTCATTTGTAGTGCCATACTGCTTAGCTTCTACCAACGGTGAGACCTCCGCTACATGCCAGAAATAATCCATCACTTTATGATGAGGAGTCCACTGCGAACCCAGCTCGTATCCCAAAAAATCAGTAGGCGATTGAACACTATTTTGAGCAATACTCTCCGCAGAACCAAGCGTAATAAACAAAAGTATAACAGCAAATAGTCGTAGTATTTTTTTCATAATATCTATCTTAAAGTATAATCCATAATAATTAACGCGTGATGAGTGATAAGTAAGGTTGTCGTTTTATCAAGAATTACTCATTACGTATCACATTAATGTAGTATTTTAGTTTAAGAGATAAGATCAGTCATCAACCTCTTCAGAAACTGAATCTTCCAATACCTTTTCAACCTGCTTCACGACAGTATCCACAAGGGCATTTGGTATAGGAATTGACAAATTATAGTGAGCAATTTTCCAAGTCTTTTCCTGTTTCACAAGTACTCCCGAGCCACGTGCCGGTCCCAAGTTGGGCGTATCCAGCGATTCATCAAACCATGCTGTTTGTCTGTTATCCGAGAGATACACGTGACGTTCTACAGGGGTAAAGTCCCAAGCTTCACCGTCATCAAAATAAGGTTTTGCCCAAGGCTTAAACTCTGCAACAGTCCAGCGTTCGGTGGCATCCGTTCCCATAAATATCGCGCTGTCGCCTGTAAAGTGCATAAAATAGCGCTCAAAATTGGCTTCGGTTGCAGCCAAGTGCCAGTCATCCAAAATTGTATTTATAGCTTTCTTTTGTACCTGACGGGATTGCTCATTCCCTGAGGAACAACTTACCATGAGAATAAAAAGAGCAGGAATGATCAGGATATAAACGAGCGTTTTATTTATCATAATACCAAGTGAATTTGTTTTGTGGAATGTATGAAAAATTCAATGCCAAAGGGAAGAAATTAATCCGGGCAAATACTGCTAAAGAAGATTGTGATTTATTACCTTTATCCATCAAAAATTTGAGAATAAAACTACTCGCTTTTTATGTCTGTAACAAATGATGAAATTGCCGAGCGACTGCGCGAAATTTACCAACTGATGCAGCTGGCAGGCGAAAATAGATTCCGTGCCATTGCTTTTGATCGCGCCGCACAAACTATCGAATCACTGAATGAAGATATCAGTAATTATATAGAAAATGATTCGCTGACCGATATAAAAGGCATTGGTAATTCTATTGCCGAGGATATCAAGTCTTATGCTCAAACGGGAACCATTGAAGTACTCGAAAGCCTGCGCGACCGCATTCCCGAGGGAATTATTAAATGGCTGGATATCTCGGGCTTGGGACCTAAAAATATCGCTAAAATTCACGATCAGCTTGGAATATCAGAGCTTGATGAGCTCAAGGAAGCCTGCCAAGATGGTCGGGTAGCATCGCTCGATGGGCTGGGAGAAAAATCAGCAAAGAAAATTTTAAAATCCATTGAATGGATGGAACAGTTCGATGAACGCTGTAGACTGGATGAAGCTACTGAAATTGCAGAGCCCATGTATAACTTTCTTAAAAATCAGGAAGGCGTACAAGAAATTGAAGTGGCCGGTTCGCTGCGACGATCCAAAGAAACCATTGGAGATGTAGATATTTTAATTGGGGCCGATGAAAAACATATTACAAATCTATTTGATGTTTTTGTTGATCACGACTTAGTTGTTGAAGTACTGAGTCGCGGCGAAACCAAGAGCTCTGCCAGAACCGAAAACGGCCGGCAGGTTGACCTTCGCATCGTTAAGCCCGAGCAATTCCCGGCTGCGCTGATGTATTTTACCGGAAGTAAAGAACACAATGTTGTACTGCGTCAGCGCGCCCGAGAGCGCGGGCTTTCACTTAATGAATACGGTTTGTTCCAGCTTGATAAAGATGGCAACACCGACTTCGACAAACCTATTGATTACAACTCAGAAACAGACATCTACGAACATTTGGATCTGCATTTTGTGCCCCCTGAGCTGCGCGAAGATCGCGGGGAGATCGAGTTTTATGAATCTCATGAATCCATGAACTTAGTGACCGAGGATGATATTCGCGGTGTACTCCATGCCCACAGTACCTACAGTGACGGCAAGTTTTCTATAAGAGAGATGGCCGAGGCCTGTATCGAACGCGGCTATGAGTACCTGGGAATGAGTGATCACTCTAAAACAGCGGCTTATGCCGGCGGATTGACGGTAGATGAGATCAAAAAACAGTGGGACGAGATTGATCAGCTCAATAAAGAGTTCGCCGATAATGATATCAACTTCAAAATTTTTAAGGGAATCGAATCGGATATTCTGAGTGACGGAAGCCTGGATTATGAAGAGGATATTCTTAGCGGATTCGATTTTGTGATCGCCAGCGTACATAATGGATTGGATATGTCACGCGATAAGATGATGACACGATTCCGTAACGCCATTAAAAACCCTTATACCAATATTGTGGGTCACCCTACCGGGCGGCTTTTACTTCAGCGCGACGGCAGCGATCTTGATATGAACGAGCTTATCGAAGTGGCTGCCGAACATGATACCGCTATTGAAATTAATGCTAATCCCCGTCGACTGGATCTGGACTGGCGCCATGGAAACAAAGCCAAAGAGGTAGGCTTGATGTCAGCTATTAACCCCGATGCCCATAGTAAAAAAGGCATCGATCATATTCACTACGGCGTGCGAACTGCCCGCAAAGCCAAATTTGAAAAAGAGCGCATCCTAAATACCAAAACTGCCAAAGAGCTTATGGCGTGGTTCCAAAACCAGCGGCAATAATTACGAGTGTTTCTCCGTCGAGCCACGCTTGACCAAAACAGGATCAAAAACCTGTTGAACTAAAGAACTATTATCCGCATCAATTAATTTGGTCATCTGCTTTATTGCCTTAACCCCAATGGAATACATTTTTTGATCGACTGTTGTCAGATCAAGGTATTTGCTCAATTTTATATTATCATATCCCATTACGGCCACCTCTTCGGGCACATCAATACCTAGGCGCGATAATGCGTACATAGCTCCTGTAGCCAGTGTATCATTCAAACAAAAGATAGCCTCCGGAAATGTTCCCTGTTTATAGAATTTTTGGATAGCTTCAAAGCCCGACTCTTCCGAAAATCCGGCATGCTTGCTTATTGATCCCCGGACAAAATGCTCATCTTTCACCTCAATGCCCTGCTCACTAAGATAATCCTGAAATCCTCCAGTACGTTCTTTCGTCATAGCTGATTCTTCAGCTGCCGAAATAATACCGATAGATTCATATCCTTGACTCACTAGATGTTCAGCCGCCATATAACCACCACGATAATCATTAACCTGGAAATAACTGTGCTCTGGATGCGTAGCATTTATCAGCACAGTTTGCACTTCTGTAGCCTTCAATTGGTTGTGAATGCGTTCAGGGATGTCAATTGAAATAATAATCAGCGCATCGGCTATACCTCGTCCGAAAAACTCTTTCAGTCCTTGTTGAGGAGAATCAGAACCGGTATTGTAAATCATCATATCCAAATCCGTAGGGGCAATCTCATCCTTAATCCCCTTAAGCACCTCGTTAAAATAGGGCGTTGTAAATGATGGCACCACCACTCCCAAAAGCTCCGCTTTACTGCTAGCCAGCTTTCGAGCCGTTAGCCGCGGAGCATAATTCATCTCACGCATTGCTTTTAAAATACGTTTCTTTGTTTTATCTGAAACGCGAGGAGAATCATTAAGCACCCGCGAAACTGTAGCCGTACTTACCCCAACCTTTTCGGCGATTTCATAAATAGTAGGTTTCTTAGCCATGGTTTAAATAGTGACCTCACTTAAAAAAATCTGTTCCCTTATTTATCTTACAGCACAAAACAGAGTGTATATATTATTGATGAACCATTAAAACTACAAAATAAAACAGGCATATTTCGAGTTAATTATATAACAAACCATCATATAGCTTTGAAATTATGAAACGACTATTTATTTATACATTTGCGTTACTGCTGGGGATATTCTGGATGTTGAGTAATTCAACGGATGTTAAGGCACAACAATCCCAAAAGATTATTTTGGCGGGCTATAAGCATAATCCTCCCGTTTCCACAACCGGATCGGGGATGGCCACTGTTACGCTGCATGGTGATACATTAACAGTAAAAGGGAAATTTGAAGACTTAAGCGCCAACTATTCCGGTGCTTACCTAATGGTGAGTATTCGAGGTCATGACGGCAACCAGCTATATCGTTTAAAAGCAGAACTGAACGAAGAAAAAACTGGAGGAAAACTAATTTGCAAAGAAAATCATTTTGTGCTTTCACCGGCGCAAAAAGCATTATTGAAAAAGGGAGATCTCTATATAAATATTAGCACATTTGATAATCAAAAAGGAGAACTGCGCGGCAATATTGGACCTTTGGGAAAGTAAGCACATCTAAACCCACAGTTTTCAATAACATGGAATGATCCTTTTTATAAAACGGGTTATACGTACCCATATCAGAAAACAAATATTTAACGTTGACAACATTATTTTATGAAGATTGTTATTTCACCGGCAAAATCATTGGACTACGAAAGCGAACTGCCAACAGATAAAGCCACGCAACCTCGCTTTTTAGATGAAGCAGAAACCCTTAATAATGAGCTGGCTCAAAAATCTAAAGACGAGCTGAAAGACCTTATGGATATCAGCCAAAACCTGGCTGACCTGAATTACGAGCGCTATCAAAAGTTTTCCACTCCTTTTAACAAAGATAACGCTCGTCCCTGCATCTATGCATTTAACGGATCGGCCTACAAAGAATTAGATGCCTACTCTATTGATAATTCACATCTTGATACACTTCAAGATAGCCTACGTATTCTGTCTGGAATGTACGGTATCCTCCGTCCGCTGGACCTAATGCAGCCCTATCGCCTGGAGATGGGAACAAAGCTACAGATCAACGGCCATGACCGATTATACGACTTCTGGGGTGACAGCCTTACCGAAGCTTTAAATGATGAGCTTGAGGATGATGAACTATTCGTCAACCTTGCTAGCAAAGAATATTTCAAAGCACTGCAACCCGATAAGCTAAAGGTGGATGTCATAAAGCCAAAGTTCAAAGATTTCAAAAACGGAAATTTAAAAACAATTGGCTTTTACGCTAAGAAGAACCGTGGTACTATGGCGCGTTATCTTATCGAAAATGAAGTTAATAGTTACGAAGGCTTACTTGGCTTTAACGGTAATGATTACAGCTACAGCGAAGACCATACCGATGATAAAACCAAGCCGGTCTTTGTGCGATAATAATTATCTCAAGATATTGAAGGACACCCCAGAGCAGTGTCCTTCAATATCTTCAAATCTCTTCCTTAAGTTCAACTTTTGAAAATCATCCCTTTGGAAGGCTCACATAAAATGTGGAACCTTCTCCCTCGGTACTCTCCAAGTCTATAGTTCCATTTTGTTTTTCTACAAACTCCTTACAAAGTTGCAATCCAAGCCCGCTGCCGTTTTCATTATTGGTTCCCGATCGTGAATGCCCCTGAAACGAGAAAATACTATCCTGCTGATCTTTGGGAATACCAATACCGGTATCTTTAACTTTGAAGACCACTTCTTCACTTACTTCTTCGGCCGATACCGTAACCGTATCTCCCTCGTGGGAAAACTTAATTGCATTGTTTACCAGGTTGCGAATAATAAGCTTAAATAAATTAACGTCGGCTTTAACCGTCAGCTTGGGATCTACGTTATTCACGAGTTTCAGTGATTTGTGCTCGGCCTGAAATGAACAATTCTCGAATATTTCTTCAACTATATCGAAAGCCGATACACTCTCAACATCTATCTCCAAACCTCTCATCTGACTATTTGCCCAACTTAGCAGATTATCCATCATATTTATATTTTGCTGGACAGTTACTTCCAAATTGGAAGCAATTTCCCGTATTTCTTCCATCTGCAAATCCTCATCTTTCAACAGGTAAAAAATTCCCTGCATAGAAGTCATCGGTGAACGGAGATCATGAGCTATAATCGCCATCATCTTATTTTTTACCTTATTGAGCTCTTCAAGCTCTCTATTTATTCGTTGCCGCTCCCTGTTGGATCGATACAAAACAACGGTAGAAATTAATATCACAATAATGACAAATACAGACATTCCTATAAGCCAGTTCTGCGTGGTAATACGTGCCTCTTGCTGTTGCTGCCGCTCTTGCAAAAGCTGGTTTATTTTCTGCTGCTGCCGCAACCCCAGTTCCGTTTCCGCAAGGGCTAACTGCTCGTTCTGCTGAGCTTCAGTTAAACTGTCTGACACCTGTTTAGCCATCTCATGATACTTGAGAGCTTCTTCAAAATCACCCTCTTTCTTATATGCTTCGTATAGTTTTTCCGAAACAGTTATACGAAATGGAGGCGAATCTACCTCTACGGGCAATCTCAAAACTATCATTATAAAAATCGATAGAAGCCGAAAAGTTTCCCCGCGCAAGAGCTACATCGCCAAGCCCAATAAAGTTATAAAAGAGTCCCGCAGGAATTCCTCCTTTTCGCGAATACTCCAGCGATTCCCGAAAATGTTCTTCTGCTTCGTCCAGTTCCGAGACCTCCAGATGTAACCGGCCCATATTATATAAAAGCTGAATGGGCGGACTATTAGGACGAACCTTATTGTGTAACTTCCATGCTTCCCTAAACAGATTCCGTGCCTTATCATAGTTACCAAGATCACGCTCCGTGCTGGCCAAGTTATGTTTAGCCCGCAATAAGGTGTTATAAAATCCCTGCTCTTCACTGACAGTAATTGACTCCTTAAGATACGTCTGGGCGTCTTTATAATTTGACTGCTCATAATAAAGATTGCCCAAATTATTTAACGCCGTGGCTAAGAAACTGCTATCACCAACCGCCTCAGCAAATGTAATCCCTTCCTGATACAGCGAAATAGCCTCACTAAGATTACCTAAATTCTCATATATTGCCGCTTTATTTGTACTAATTGCTGCAAAAATATCCGGACTTTCTAAGGAATCAATTAGCGATAACCCCAGATTATAGGTATTCATCGCTTTGGGATATTTTGATTGATAGCGATAAGCAGTAGCCAATAAATTTAAAACCTGGGTTTGCATTTTTTTACCCGAAGAACGTTCGGCGGCCCGTTCAAGTACTACTTGTGCCGAATCGTAGCTACCTGTTTCCAAGTAGTAATCACCAAGATCTTTTTCAACCTTCTGTAATAACAGGGGATTCCCCGATGAATTAGCAACTTGCTGAGCTTTACCTAAAATATCACGGAGTTTGCGAATTTCTCCCTGCTTCTTGGCTTCATCAGCTTTTTCCAGATATGAATAAACGATTGCGCTATCAGATTCAGAGTTTTCTATTTTAACATCTTTTTGCTGATAATCTTGTGCCATAAGATGTGCGTGTGACCACAATATCACCAGTACCAACAAAATTATAGAAAAGCTAAAACGCATTAATCGCTTGGGCATTCAATTATTTTTATTTCAAACTACCTAATGGTAAAATTCCTTCTATGAAGAGACAATTCTTTTTTTAATTAATTCGAAGGTAAAAATATGCTATAGTTGAAGCACCTTTAGCTTCCGGCTTTAGCAGTCTTGCCCAATGGAATTTTATCCACCGCATCAAGCGCAGGAGTAGGATCTCCCATGATATAAAAATGGATGCCCGGTGCGCCGCCCTCCAACAGTTCGGTACACTGTTGGGCCGCCCACTCAACGCCTATTTCTCTGGCATTATCAGGATCGGCTTGTACCTCGTCTGATAAGGCTTCCGGTATATTCAGGTGGAAAAATTTTGGCAGGAAATTAAGATGTCGTTCACGTGTCAGAACTTTCAAACCCGGTACAATCGGACATTCAATACCCGCATCCCGACACTTTTCAACAAAACGAAAATAGGCATCATTGTTAAAAAACATCTGTGTAACGATGTAATCACCGCCAGCATCAACTTTTTCTTTCAGCCGCGCAATATCAAAATCAAGATTAGGTGCCTCAAAATGTTTCTCAGGATATCCTGCAACTCCCACACAAAAATTCGTCTCATGGGCATTAACAATATCTTCGAGGTATTCTCCCCGATTCATATCTTTAATCTGTCTTACCAGATCGATGGCATATTTATTATAGGTACCATTTTTGATCCGCGGAGTATTATCATCGGGCGAATCGCCGCGAATAGCCAGTACATTGTCAATCCCCAGAAAATTAAGCTCAATCAAGGCATCTTCGGTTTCTTCCTTTGTAAATCCTTCACAAATTAAATGTGGAACCGGATCAACATTGTATTTATGCTTGATTGCCGCACAAAGCCCAATCGTGCCGGGACGCTTTCGTTTGATGTGCCGCTTTATAGTTCCATCGGACAGCTCCTCGTAATAGGATTCCGCCGCGTGATACGTCACGTCAATAAAAGGCGGATTATACTTCATCACCTTGTCCAATGACTCAAAAACGGCATCTACTGATCCGCCCCGTTTTGGGGGGATAATCTCAAATGAGATTAATGGTTCCGTTGCTCTACTGTAATGTTCAATTACTTTCATTTACTATACTTTTCTTTGTACCTTTGATATCCTGAAACTTTTCTTCAAGTTACACGATTTTCTTATTGAAAATCTAATAGTGTCTAAGGTAATCACTTCGTAGCTTAGTTGAAAAGTTTTTGTGCAACCACAAGTACCTAATAATCAATTACCTGGACGTTTTTACATGAAATTTGATCAAATAACCGATCTGCTAAAAGATCGCATCATGATTCTGGATGGCGCCATGGGCACCATGATTCAGAATCACAAACTCACCGAAGAAGATTACCGCGGCGAACGCTTTAAAAACTACGACAAGGGAGATCTCAAAGGCAATAACGACCTACTGAGCATCACCCAGCCCGATATCATCAAAGATATTCACCGGCAATTCCTTTCCGCCGGATCCGATATCATTGAAACTAACACGTTTAACAGTACTTCCATTTCGCAGGCCGACTATCACATGGAAGACCTGGCCTATGAGCTCAATGTGGAAGCCGCCAAAAATGCCCGAGAAGTGGCCAACGAGTTTACAGATAAAAATCCTGATAAACCTCGCTTTGTAGCAGGTGCCATTGGTCCCACCAATAAAACGCTTTCGCTGTCGCCGGATGTTGAAGACCCCGGCTACCGCGCTATCACTTTTGATCAGCTCAAAGAATCCTACAGCGAACAGATTCGCGGTTTAGTTGAAGGCGGAGCTGACATACTGCTTGTGGAAACGATTTTTGATACGCTCAACGCCAAAGCCGCTATCTATGCCATCCACAAATATGTGGAGGAAACGGGCAATGAAATTCCGGTTATGATTTCGGGAACCATTGTGGATCAAAGCGGGCGAACCCTTTCGGGACAAACAACCGAGGCATTCTGGATTTCGGTATCCCATACCAAGAATTTATTGAGTGTTGGACTGAACTGTTCGCTGGGGTCTAAACAGATGCGTCCCTATATCGAGGAGCTGGCTAATATTGCGGATTGTCATACGAGTCTCTATCCCAATGCGGGACTGCCCGATGAAATGGGTGATTACAACGAGACGCCCGAGTTTATGGCCGATCAGCTTCGTGATTATGCCGAATCAAATTTTGTAAACCTTGTAGGCGGTTGCTGCGGAACAACACCCGAACATATCGAAGCTATTGCTGAAGCAGCCAAAGAATGTAACCCGCGACAAATTCCTGAGCAAAAACCCTACTTGCGACTCAGTGGATTAGAACCGTTGGTTGTTCGTCCTGAGACTAACTTTGTGAATATCGGCGAACGCACCAATGTAATGGGATCGCGGAAATTCAAGCGGCTCATCAAAAATGAAGAGTACGAAGAAGCCCTTTCAGTTGCACGCCAGCAAGTAGAAAATGGTGCCCAGATCATCGACATCAACATGGATGAGGGCATGCTCGAATCCGAAGAAGTAATGGTCGACTTTCTTCAACTCATTGCCGCAGAGCCCGATATTTCGCGCGTTCCTATCATGATCGACTCCTCAAAATGGTCGGTGCTTAAAGCGGGCCTGAAAGCCGCCCAGGGAAAGTGTGTGGTAAACTCTATTTCACTTAAAGAAGGGGAAGAAGAGTTCAAAGAGCACGCACGAGAAATTCTCAACTTTGGAGCTGCCGTTGTAGTCATGGGCTTCGATGAAAAAGGGCAGGCCGATAGTTATGAGCGGCGCATCGAAATTGCCGAACGAGCCTATAATATCCTCACTGAGGAGGTTGGTTTTGCTCCGCAGGATATTATTTTGGACCCCAATATCCTGACGGTAGCTACCGGCATCGAAGAGCATAACAATTACGGCGTAGATTTTATCAGAGCTACTAAATGGATCAAAGAAAACCTTCCGCTGGCAAAAGTAAGTGGCGGACTCAGCAATATTTCGTTCTCTTTCCGCGGCAATAATAAAGTCCGTGAGGCCATGCACTCGGTATTTCTGTATCACGCCATCAAGGCGGGACTTGATATGGCTATCGTCAATGCCGGACAGCTTGAAATCTATGAAGAGATTCCCGACAAACTGCGCGAACTTGTAGAGGATGTCATCTTAAATCGCCATGATGATGCTACCGAACGACTGGTGGACTATGCTGAGGAGATTAAGGATGATAAGACCGAAACAAAGGAGAAAACGCAGGAATGGCGTACCAAATCCGTCGAAAAACGGATTGAACACGCACTTGTTAAGGGCATTGTTGATCATATTGTAGATGATGTGGAGGAAGCCCGACAAAAATACGATCAGCCTATAGAAGTCATTGAAGGTCCGATGATGTCCGGCATGGATGTGGTTGGAGACCTTTTTGGATCGGGCAAGATGTTTCTCCCGCAGGTGGTAAAAAGTGCCCGAGTGATGAAGAAAGGTGTGGCCCATCTCATCCCCTACATCGAGAAAGAAAAAGAGAAAAATCAAAACAGCAAACCTAAGGCAAAGGTCTTGTTAGCTACGGTAAAAGGCGATGTCCACGACATCGGCAAAAATATCGTTTCGGTAGTCCTCCGCTGTAACAACTTTGATGTGATCGACCTTGGCGTAATGGTTCCGGCGGATAAAATCCTGGAGGAGGCTCGTAAAAACAATGTTGATATTATTGGATTGAGCGGTCTCATTACGCCTTCATTGGATGAAATGGTGCATGTAGCCAAGGAATTGAAGCGCGAAAATTTTAAGCAGCCATTGATGATTGGAGGCGCCACGACCTCCCGCACGCATACGGCCGTAAAAATTGAGCCAAATTATGATCAACCCGTCGTACATGTGCTGGATGCATCCCGATCCGTTTCGGTAACGGGTAATCTGGTATCCAAAACGCTGCATGATGAATTCGTCAAGAAAATAAAAAATGACTACGTAAAGCTGCGTGAACGTCACGAGGGGCGTTCCAGCCGCAAGACCTATCTGCCGATTGAAGAAGCCCGAGAAAATGCTACTGACATTGATTGGGAATCGTCCGAAATCGTAAAACCGAACCAGCTGGGCACCCAAGAATTTGATAATTATCCGCTGGAAGAAATCCGGAATTACATTGACTGGGGTCCATTTTTTATTGCCTGGCAGATGAAGGGTAAATTCCCTGACATACTTGAGGATGAAAAATATGGTGAAGAAGCTCAAAAGTTATATGACGATGCAAATGAGCTCCTCGATAAAATCATCGACCAAAAACTGTTGAAAGCCCGTGCGGTTTTGGGATTGTATCCGGCTAACTCGGTAGGCGATGATGTAGAGTTGTATACCAATGATAATCGCGAAGAAGTACTTACCACATTCCACATGTTGCGTCAACAGGCTAAGAAGAGAAAGGGTCAGCCTAACAAGGCGCTATCTGATTTTGTAGCTCCAAAATCATCAGGTATCAAAGATTACATGGGTGGCTTTGCCGTAACCTGCGGCATTGGTGCTCCCGAGCTGGTCAAACAATTCGAAGATAATCACGATGATTATAATGCTATCCTCACAAAAGCATTGGCTGACCGGCTGGCAGAAGCTTTTACCGAGCTATTGCACGAAAAAGTGCGTAAAAAAATATGGGGCTATGCGCCGAATGAAAGCTATAGTAATGAGTCACTGATCCGCGAGCAATATGATGGCATTCGTCCCGCACCGGGCTATCCGGCCCAACCCGATCATACTGAAAAGCGTATTTTATTTGATCTGCTGGATGTAGAAGATACTACAGGCATCACCTTAACAGAATCCTTTGCTATGCATCCGGCGGCCTCAGTCAGCGGATTATATTTTGCTCATCCTGAATCGGATTACTTCAACGTGGGCGATTTTGAAAAAGATCAGATCGAGGACTACGCCGAACGCAAAGATATGAGCGTTAAAGAAGTTGAGCGCTGGCTGGGTCCCAATCTGAATTACGACCCGGAGTAGGAAATTAAAGCCTTACGAAACTTTGGAAGTTTCGTAAGGCTTTTTAGCACTTTTCTTTTTATTTCAGGATTAGTAACCTTCAGAAGGTTATAAACCTAATCTTATTCATCATGAGAGACTACCATTGCTATTTTGAGCCGAATTGTTTCTATCATGTTTATAATCGGGCAATTGGCTCAGATAATCTTTTCAAAGAAGATAAAAATTATAACTTTTTCTTAGGAAAGTGGGATAAATACGTTATAGATTATGTTGAAATATGGGCCTACTGCTTGATGCCTAATCATTTTCATTTCTTAATTAAGGTCAAAGATAATACCCATTTCAAAGATGGTCAGGAAATAAATAAATTTCTTGAAGGCCAATTTAAAAGACTTCTTTCCAGCTATACGCTTTCTTTCAATAAAGTTTATGATCGAACGGGGAGTTTATTTCAAAAGAGCTTTAAAAGAGTCAAAATAAATTCTCAAAACTATTTGCTCACCCTTATACATTACATCCATCACAATCCTATACATCATAATTTCGCAAATGATTATAAGGATTGGACTTACTCTTCATATAATTCCATAGTAAGTAACGCTTCCACAAAAGTTGAGCGTAAAAATGTATTAGAGGTATTCGGGAGCATAAATAAATTTGTAAAAGCCCATAAATCAATAAAAAATTACAATAAGATTAATCACTTGCTTGTCGAGTAAAGTGGGATAGACTATAATAGCCTTACGAAACTTCCAAGGTTTCGTAAGGCTTCCTCGAATTAATTAATCATCAAATTTATTCCGCACCCAATTCGAGATATTACCAACCAGTATCACAATAGCACTGCCCACTACCGTATAAAGCGGCCAAGCTATCGAGAGCGGTTCGCCGGGGAGCATATTGTGAATAGGGCCTTCAACCATAAACAACAGTGAAATAAGCCCCACAAAAAAGCCAATCATCGCATCTGTTCTGTCGGGCGCTGTAAAAAATCGTCCGAGTAAAAATGCTCCGAGCAATCCTCCATAGGTGTACGATGCAATTCCGAGTCCAAGCTCTACCACTGCAGGACGCTCTCCTCCCTGCAGCTGTAAAAAGGCAAAGAAGAAAGCAGAACCTGTTAAGATAACGGCCCATATCACTGTGATGACACGCGACATTTTTAGATCTTCAGCTTGGGTATTGTTCTTTCCAAAATAGGGTTTATACAAATCCAGCGTTGTTGAGGAAGCTAACGAGTTTAGCGACGAACTAAGACTACTCATTGCTGCTGCAAACAGAGAAGCAATAATTAATCCGGACAGGCCAACCGGTAGTTGCTCAACAATAAATTTCGCAAAAATTTCATCGGTGGTTGCCAATCCTAATTGCTGGGCAGACTGTGCATCATAAAAAGCATAAAGCAACAGGCCAATGAATAAAAACAATCCGAACTGCAGAGCTACTACCACCCCACTCCAAACCAATGCGCGCTGACTGTTATCCACGTTTCGTGTGGTAAGAAGTCGTTGAACAATAAGCTGATCAGTTCCGTGAGAAGCTATTGAAAATATCGCGCCGCCAATCAACGCTGTGAAAAAGGTATAGGGCTGGGCAATAAAATCCGAGAACGGCTGTCCGAATCCAAAATCAAGAATTTGCAACTTCCCCGCATCAGCAGCAATCGACATTGCACCGCTCAGACCATTCGGCAAATCAACAATGATAATTCCTATAGCCAGAACCGCACCACCTATATACACGCCCATCTGCATTACATCCATCCAAACAACGGCCTTGATTCCCCCAATAAGCGTATAAATAAGTGTAATGATGGATATTGCCGCAATAGCTAACAGATACACTTCAAAATCAGTCCATCCGGTAAAAGCACCCCCAAGCCGAAGAATAATCGCAAGGGGAATAGCTGTAGCAAAAAGGCGTACGCCATCGGCCAGCAGACGGGTAATCATAAAGGTAGTGCTGGTTGCATTGCGCATGGAGGGGCCGAACCGCTGCTCCAAAAACTGGTAAGCCGTAGTCTGCTTACCCTTAAAATAGGCAGGTAGTAAAAGTTTACTAACCAAAATGCGTCCCACTATATAACCGAGCGTTATTTGAAGAAATGTAAGATTTCCTCCGTAGGCTACTGCGGGAATACTAATAAAAGTAAGCGTGCTCGTCTCGGTTGCCACTACGGAAAACATAACCGCCCACCAAGGAAGCCCCTCTCCTCCCATAAAATAATCGGACGTAGACGACTGACGACCCGCAGCGTAGATCCCTAATCCAGCTACCCCAACGAGGTATACTGCAATAACAATATAATCTATTACGGAAAATTCCACCTTGGCGTTCTCTTATTAAGTATTAACCGGTTTCATTTTAAAGTCGACATTATAGTGATTTATTTTTAGGATTACAGAAGTGCTTTTCTATAGTTCCAAGTCTTTATTTTGCCTATTGATTGCTATATATCATCAGATATCTTTGATTAAAAAGTTCGCCAGTCATCAAAAATTTATATCTATAATCCATGAATTCAGCTATAAAAACACTTTATAAGATTGCCCAAAAACCAAGCAGAACCCTCATCGGTTTAATGTCGGGAACTTCACTGGACGGACTTGATATTGCATTATGTCAAATTAAGGGAAGTGGCAAAACAACAGAGATTGAGCTAGAAAACTTCGAGACTATTTCTTATGATCACAACTTTAAAAATCGTCTTAAGACAATCACCTCCGTTCCCAGGGCTTCACTTCAAGAAATTACTGTTCTACACTCTTTTCTGGGCAATTATCACGGAGAACTAATACTCAAGGCGTTGGACAAATGGGGAGTCGATCATTCCGAAATTGACTGTATTGCCAGTCACGGTCAAACAATTTATCATGCTCCAAAAAGGCAGCACCATCAGCCCAACATGCCCAATGCTACATTTCAGATTGGGGATGCGGACCATATTTCTCATAAGACAGGTATTATCACCGTCAGTGACTTTCGTCAAAAACACACGGCTGCCGGAGGCGAAGGAGCTCCCATGGCTGGTTTTGTTGATCAAATGCTTTTTACCCATGACCATAAAGAGCGTATTCTCTTGAATATCGGAGGTATTGCCAACATTACCTATCTGCCACCTCGTACATCAGATAAAAAAGCAATTACCACAGATACCGGGCCCGGCAATACCCTCATTGATAAGGCTGCAAAAAAATATTTTGATCAGGATTTCGATAAAGACGGTCGTATCGCCAAGCGGGGTTCCGTCCATGCGGCCGCTCTTGAGGCACTAAAATTGGATCCCTATTTCCAAAAACCCCTCCCCAAAACCACCGGACCTGAAAAGTTTAATCTCGATTTGGTTGACATTCGACTATCTGAATCGGGCATCCAAAATCTCTCTTCAAATGATTTAGTTGCTACGCTAACCCGGCTAACCGCAGAAACCATTGCTAAAACAATCAAAAATATTTCAGATGATGTTATAAATACCTCACTTTATGTAAGCGGGGGTGGATTTCATAATCCCGTGCTTATGCAATGGCTTCGAGATTTATTACCTGACTTTGCTGTTAGCTCTTTCGCAAAAATCGGTTTTAATCCCGATGCCAAGGAGGCAGTCATTTTTGCAATATTAGCTAACGAAATGCTTGCCGGAGAAGGGTTTTTGATGAATACTGACAGTAATGAGAAAGTTAATTTTGGTAAGATCTCATTCCCGGATTAGCTGCTATTACTGCTTTTCATTTTCAAGCCATTCATAAAATTTCTGTATCGCTTTTCCACGATGGCTGATTTTATTTTTTATCCCTGGATCCAACTCAGCAAATGTTTTTTTATAAGCGACGGGAAGAAATACCGGGTCATATCCAAATCCACCTGAACCACGTTCTTCAGAAATGATCATCCCGCGACAAATCCCCTCAAAAGTATAACTGTCATCATCAGTTACAAAGGCAGCGACCGTTCGAAACTGGGCTCCCCGCCGCTCCATAGGTATCCCCGACAGTTCTTCTAACAGCTTATCTACATTATCCTGATCGGTGGCATTTTCTCCGGCATAGCGCGCCGAGAATACCCCCGGTCGACCATTCAAAGCATCCACTTCAAGTCCTGTATCATCAGATAATGCAGGCAGACCCGTTTGATTATAAACATATCGGGCTTTTTTCAGGGCATTCCCCTCCAGCGTATCGGCATCCTCAATAACTTCTTCTAAATCGGGAAAGTCATAGGTTGATTTCAGTTCAATACCCAAAGGTGACAACGTTTCGCGAAGCTCTTTGATCTTATGTTTATTGCGCGAAGCTAAAACAATCGTATCCATTTCCTTGACTATCTCCTTCATTTATTCAGCGCCTTTTGCCTCATTCAATATTTCCTGCATTTGGTGCCATTTTAATCTCGGACCAAACTGGGATACGACTTTTGATCCAGCAAGACTGGCCAGCTTTCCGGCCCCGGCGAAACCCATTCCATTTGTGATGCCATACAAAAAGGCCCCGGCATACATATCTCCCGCGCCATTGGTATCCACGGCTTTTACATTATAGGGCTCAATATCGATAAAGGTATCACCGTCGTAAATCATAGCCCCATTTGCTCCCTGTGTAATTACAAAGCGCTTAGCTTCCTTTTTAAGCTCTTCACGTGCTTTTTTAAGATTATTTTTTCCAGTATATATTTTAGCTTCTTCTTCGTTACAGAATAACAGATCAACCGAGGCACCAATAATATCTTCAAATCTATTCTTAAATCCCTCAACTATTGCAGGATCAGAAAGAGTGAGTGCCGTTTTGACATTATTTTGCTGGGCAATTCGCTTCGTCTCTTTCATTGCTTCAAAACTATTATCTGAAGTTACCAGATACCCTTCGATATATACGTATTGCGAATCGCGAATCGCTAATTCATCAACTTCATTCGTAGAGAGGTTTTGCGTGATTCCCAAGTAAGTATTCATCGTTCGCTCAGCATCGTCGGTAACCATCACCAGACATTTACCGGTAATACCATCTTCTCGTTCCTGACGATCGAAGTTAGTGTCTATGCCAGCCTCTTTCATATCCTCCAAGTACAAATCCCCAAATGGATCATTAGCCACCTTACAGGAATAAAATGCCTTGCCACCGAATTGGCTTACTGCAAAAACGGTATTAGCTGCCGATCCACCCGGCTTTTCTGCAGTCTCTTCGCGATTGATATCACTAATGAGCTGGGACTGAGTTTCTTCATCCACTAATGTCATGACTCCCTTTTTGACATCGTGCTTTTGAAGAAACTCTTCATCAATTTCGAATTCCATATCCACGAGCGCATTGCCAATACCGTAAACGTTATACTTCTTTTTCATAAAAGATTCTGATTATTCAAACTAAAATTATACCTATCAAATATTGTGCAAAAAATACGAACTCTGCGGAGGCTAATAAAGTTCATCTGCAAATAAAAAAGGCACCTGCCTTTTTAGACAGATGCCCAGAAATGAATGCTAAATAAATCTTATTGCGATACGATGGGATCAGGATCTCCATCAGGATCGTTTGATGCAGATCCGTTACTTGTTGGACTGCCACCTGTTACCAATAACACTCCCGCAACATGAGGACTTGCCATAGAGGTTCCACTAATGGTATTTGTACCACCGTCAAGCCAAGTCGATAAAATATCAACACCAGGACCCGCAAACTCTACAGGCGGATCGGTTGGTCCTGACCAGTTAGAAAATGAGGCAAAGGTATCAGTGTCATCAGTCGCAGATACCGTCCACACGTTATTGTATTCTACGCGAGCAGGCGAATAATTATTGGCATCATCGCTATCATTGCCAGCAGCAATCGCAAAATAAATCCCCTGGTCAGCCGCATTACGTACCGCATCATCCACAGCATCAGAAGTACCGCCACCGAGACTCAAATTAGCAACATCACCGGCAGATGCATTTTGAGCAACGTAGTCGATACCGTCAATGACATTAGAGTAGGAACCGCTACCGCGATCATCAAGCACCTTAACAGCAACGAGATTAGCCCCTGCTGCTACACCGACGACATCACGATCATTATCAATTGCACCTATAGTGCCGGCTACGTGCGTTCCGTGACCATTACCATCATCGGCAGTACCTGATCCTGGACCTCTTGATACAAAAACGGCACTATTTTGAGTATCCACATTCAAATCAGGATGATCCAAATCAATACCGGTATCGATCACCCAAGCGGTGCCACTACTGGCTGTTGCTCCACCAACACGGTCGATACCCCATGGAGTTACTTGATTACTTCCATCATCACCGCCATCATCATCTTCTTCATCATCATCTCGACAACCCGGCCATGGAGAACATGCCCCCGGAGGTGCCAAGGTAAACATCTGATCCTCTTCGATATAATCAATCCGTTCATCATTTTTAAGATCAGCCAATTGTCCGTCAGTCAGATTTGCAGCAAATCCTTTTAACGCGACGTTATACTCGCTCAATACCGAATTCTCTTCGATATTGTAATTCGTATACATCTTATTTCGGACCTCTTTCAACTTAGAGAGATCATCACCGATGGCTTTACCTTGTGTATCTTCATCCTTGAAGACCACAATATATTGACCCTCGATAGGCTGTGTGGTTTCTGATTTCAGTTCTTCTTGTTGATCTTCCTGATCGACATTAGTGGTTGGTTTATCACATGCAGTGATTCCAAAGACAACTAATGCTACAATCAAGGTTGCTCTAAAGAATGCATTTTGCATAATTTATCCCTGATTTTTATTAAAGTTACATTCACCATTTTAGTGAATATGAAACAGGATTTATCTTTTTTGATCAATTACCCTAAAGAAATTAAGCGATCAAAATAATCCTGTTATGAATTTTAAGATTTCCAACTACCCCATTCGTTACAAATTTATCAAGAAATAAATATTAAAATATTTTAATGTTAAGTAATAAATACCCCTTCACAATGTTCTATCAGTCTTCTAAACCACTTGCAGTTGCACACACTCAGTTATATGACCCCTGCCATTATTGCAAATAAAATTAAAAACAATCACTTGTTTATTTTACACCTTTAGGTTTCCTTAACAGGAAGCACATAGATCAATTTTGTTTCATAAGACTGCTACTAATTTTTAATATTTTTGTGCTATAATGCACCCGCTTATCCAGTTTTTAGAAGACCGCTTGTCCCAAGGGTTACCCGGCAGAAAGGCCCAGGTTAAGATGGCCCCGGAACCGGTTGATGGAGGAGAAATCCAGGAGATGGAACCTTCGGCGGAGGCCAATGCAAGCAGTGTTTTGATTTTACTTTTCCCTAACGAAGATGAGAAAATGGAATTGGTTCTAACGCTGCGAAGCCATGATATTGATCACGGTGGACAGATTAGCTTTCCGGGTGGACGTGCCGAAAAAAACGAATCTCTGCACCAGACGGCGCTCCGCGAAGCCAAAGAAGAAATTGGGGTGTCACCGGATACAATAACAGTTATTGGAGAGCTCAGCGAACTATATGTGAGTCACTCCAATAATCTCGTTATCCCCGTTCTTGGCTTCACAAATACAAGGCCTGAGTTCAATATAAATCCCGCAGAAGTAGAAGAAGTTTTTGCAATAGAATTGCATTCACTTCTGCATAAGAAAAATATTACCATTGAAAACTGGGACCTCCACTCGTATACCTACCGGGTTCCTTATTGGGATATCCATCAAGTCCCTCTCTGGGGTGCCACCGCTATGATGCTAAATGAATTCCTCGATCTCTATAGAGAATTTTTGAATAAAAACAGTTAATTCTTTTGCTCAATAATGAAGGCTCAACACTGTACCCTCTGCGAACTTGAAACCCCAGACCCGCCCGTTACAGATTCCGAAGTAGATGGCGCTTTTTGCTGCTCGGGATGCCTGCATGTTTATAAACTGCTACAAAATATGGATGGTAAACAAGCCGAGCAACTTCGCCGGCAAACCATCCAAAAAAGACGCAATGAGCAGGAGCAAGATTCGCTTCCCAAAGATTACGAAGAGGCTTTTTTTAAAGTCAATGGCATGCACTGCTCAACCTGCGAATCGTTTGTGGAAACATTGGCAGATCGACAAGAGGGTATCTATAAAAGCGAGGCCAGTTATGCTTCTGAAATGATAAAGGTTTACTATGATCCAAAATCATTAAAACCCGAAAGCTTACCTGATAAGTTGAGCAAGCTGGGCTATAAAGTTAAACCGGTAGATTCATCAGAAAAAGATGAACAGCTAAATGAAATCGCCCGTATTATTATCGGAGGATTTTTTGGAATCATTGGACTGATGCTATACGTACTCTTTCTGTATCCTACCTATTTGGGCGGAGGTGGAATCGTTCCACTCACGGAGTTCGAAAAACTGTTTTTCATTTCAAACATTTTTGTGATGACCACCTTTGTCTTGGGATATACCGGCTTTCCCATTTTACGCGGGGCATGGGTTTCGCTCTCTGTGCTTAAACCAAACATGGATCTCCTTATTACCATAGCAGCCGTCAGTGCTTATTTATATAGTGTGGGCGCATTGCTTACTGGCTCCGCCGAAGTCTATTTTGACGTTACTATGGCCATTATTTTGGTCGTATCAATTGGAAATTATTACGAGAAAAAGATCAGAGCGGGAAAACAAGATCTGCTGGCAAAACTTACTGAAAAACGTATCCAACAAGCACGAGTACTCCAAAATGGTGAGGCCAAAGAGGTAGCTGTTGAAAATCTTAATCCCGGTGATCGTATCTTGATTAAAGCCGGTGAACGCATCCCCATAGATGGCACTGTAATTGATGGTCGGGGTGTAGTTAATGAAGCCCTGATGACTGGAGAATCGATACCCGTTTCGAAAACGGTGGGAGATACTGTTCTCAGTGGTACTATTCTTACACAAAATGCCCTAACTATCGAAATTGGCGATACGGTTGAAAGTACCATCGACAACCTGATGCGTATGATGTGGAATATTCAGTCGGCCCGACCCGGGCAACAGCGGCTTGCTGATCGTATAGCTGCTTGGTTTGTTCCTGCTGTTATCCTTCTTGGAATCATCACCTTTGGCTACCACATGATAAGCGGTGCCACCACTACAGAATCAATGCTTTCATCACTGGCTGTACTCATTGTCTCCTGCCCCTGTGCATTGGGATTAGCCACTCCCCTTGCCATTGCTTCGGGCATTCGAAGCGGATTGGAGCACGAGATTATTTTTAAAACAGCAGCGGTGTTTGAAGAACAAATGGACGCTACCACTGTTGCATTTGATAAAACCGGTACCTTAACAACAGGTAGCATGCAACTTCTTGATGATGGAGAAAGTGAACAAGCTATAGGTTATGCATCCCAGTTAGAACAATATGCTTCTCATCCCATTGCAGAACCTATTGCTGCATATGCAACAAATAAAAATGGCGTAGATGATTTTACTTCTTATTCAAGAGGAATTTCAGGACACATAGATGGAAGGCATATTTTTGTCGGTCAGCCTGAATGGATTAGCAACCAACTACAAATTACTGAATCCCAATGGCACAAAATTAACTCAAGTAGAAATGAGGGAAATGTACCCGTTGCAGTAGGATGGAATGGACAGGTAGAAAGCATACTCGTTGTCGGTGATCAAATTCGGCCGGAGGCAGCAAACATCGTCAAAAAACTGCAAGCAGCCGGAAAAAAAGTGGCGATTATTACGGGGGACAGCAAACAAGCCGGAGATGCAATACGCGATAAGCTGAAACCTGATTTTTTATTTACGGAAACACGCCCCGACTCCAAATCAAATATCATTGAAGAGCTGCAAAAACTTGGCCGAATTGCAATGATTGGTGATGGAAGCAACGACGCTCCGGCACTTGCGCAAGCCGATCTTGGGATAGCTTTTGGTAATTTAACGGCCATTGCCGCTGATTCGGCTCATGTTGTTATTCCACGTGAAGAATTAACTGTAATTCCGGCTGTATTTAATGCCATTAAATTAACCAAGAATCGAATCCGGCAAAACCTGGGATGGGCGTTTTTATATAATATCATTACCATCCCTCTGGCTATTGCGGGTGCCATAAATCCACTTTTTGCTGCCGTTGCCATGGCGACCAGCAGTCTGCTGGTTGTAGGAAATTCTTCACGGGATATGGATCTTATGGATAAAGAGTTTTATTCTTGATTATAACGAACCGGTATCTTATCCAAAGGCACTTCTTGACTTACCTGATGAGTAGAATCTTCTGCTACTTGTTGATACGAACTTATAAACAGCTTTGTGGGAATATCACCATTGGGTAATATCCATTCACCATATACGTGAGCCGGTATAGATTGCTTTACTTCCCAACTACTACTTTCATTGCCCAATAATACTTGGCCACTCTGTAATTTTAGGCTGTCCACACCAATTTGAAGTTTATCCTGACTTATGCTGTCAACTGAAGTCATACCCAAAGCAAACCGCCACTCCTGAGCACTTACTTTGACACGAAGCTGATTGATAAGAATCGCTTTTTTCTGGCCAACAAAAAGGGTATCACCTTCACCAAAACCACGCACCTCTTCTACATCAAAACCTTGACTACTGGCATCCTTTTCATCTTCAAAAATCTGAACATTAATCAGGTTAAAAAGAGTCATTAATTCCACTAATACAGGAATACCAATTCCTACAATCACTAAAATTTTCACCAATCGCTTGGTAGAATTATTGGATTTTTCTTCAGCCATAACCTTTAGTTGAACCCTTTAATCATTAATAATACCTCCTTAAAAACAAAAAGCCCTTGTCCGTTCAAAATAATAACAGACAAGGACTTTATTACATCTAACAAATTTAAGTTTATCAAGATGGTCTTGGCAGTGCGCCTGGCTCAAAGATCCCATCAGCTACCATCTCCCAAAGTGGGAAAGCATAGGCCAGAACCACTAGTATCAGCGCCAAGGTGAACCAAAGCTTCATGTTGTCCAGAATAGCCGGCGTATGTTCTACTCCAGATAGCGGCTCGGGGATATGATCATCAACAGGTTTATCAGATTTTTCACCAGCAAGCCATGAAGCAACCACAACCCATAAAAAGAGTATCAGGGAAATAGTAAGTATCGTTCCACCGATAGCAATCTGCCAATTCATTTCAGCCATGGTCCCGAAAATAGGCTCAAAATCGAAACCTGAGTATTGGGGCTCAGCAGTTCTACGAGGTACACCCGCAAGACCGGCACGGTGCATTGCATTTGACATCAACGTCATTCCCAAGAACCAAGTATAGGGCTGAATAAGTGCCAGCGTTTTATGCTTGAGTTTTCTACCGGTAAGCTGTGGAAGCAACCAGTATGTTATGGCCATAAAGGTGAGGGCTACCGCTGTACCCACAGTCAAGTGGAAGTGCCCAGGTACCCATAAAGTATTGTGAATTAACAGGTTAATGTTCATCGAGGCATTAATCATCCCACTAAAACCACCGGCAGCAAACATAATACCGGCAAAAGCACATCCTACAAAAGCAGGACTATCCCAAGGGAGTTTACCAATCCATTTTAGATATCCTTTTCCTCCACGCTGACGTGCCCCATGCTCCATACTGGCTACAACCGTAAACAAGGTAATTAAACTTGGCAATAGAAGCAGGAGCGTTGTTGCCATCGCATAGAATTTAAATCCAACAGAAATTCCTGCATCAGCATATTGATGATGGTATCCCACCGGAGTAGAAAGCAGTAAGAAGATTATAAATACAATCCGGGTCATTGAGTCACTAAACAAGCGACCGCCTGAAAGCTTGGGAAGAATCGCATACCACACATAATAAGCCGGCAGCAACCAAAAATACACCACAGCATGACCAAAGAACCAAAAAAGCGTTCTCGGCAATAAAGGCTCAATTTCGGTAACCAAGCCAAGCGACCAGGGAATTAATAAACCCACAACCTCAAGCGCTAAGCCAATGGTACATACATACCACATCAGCATGGTAAAGAGGGCCATAAAAGTGAGAATCGGAATCCGTTCATTGGGATTTTCTGCCCGCCACTTACGGTAAGACCAAAACCAGTCTGCTCCAGCCATCCAAGAACCTACCACCACAAGTGCCAATCCAATGTAAAACATCGGATGGGCTTGCAGAGGCGGATAAAAAGTATAGAGCACAGCAGCCCGGATCGAACTATCCGGAACAAGACCACCCAAAATAGCCACGGTCGCCATTACCAATCCAATGGTCATCAGCCAAAACCATGACCAAGTAAAAGTCATATTTTCCGGCTCCCGGTCAAGACTTCTCGTCACTCCCCATACAAACAAGCCAGCAATGAAAAATGTAGTGAAAATAAGCGCCAGCAATACGCCGTGACCCGTTAACAGGGTATAGTATTCCCCGGAATTAAAAAATCCGCGAAATACATCGGTACGGTGTAGGGCTTGTACAAATCCAAAGAAACCCCCAATAGCAAGCGCTATAAAAGCAACAATGAAATTCGCCTTGGCAACTTTTGCAGCTTTCGGATATTTGTGTAAAAATGTCATTCTACCAGATTACTTTTATCAAACTCAGATTTAGGTACTACCTTAATTTTACCCTCCATCACATGGTGGGCCGGTCCGCAATATTCATTACAGACGATACCATACTCTCGTACTTCGGGAAAGATAGTCGTAAACTTTGCTACCTGTCCCGGAATAGACATCGTATTTAAATTGGTTCCCGCTACATCAAAACCATGCAAGACATCAGGGCTTGTTATATAAAACGTTACCCTGGTATCTACCGGTACTTCAATGGGCTGTGCAGTACCCGGATTAAAGGCAAACTGAATGGTCTGTACATAAACTTCATACTCAGTCTGACCGTTACGAGTAACTTCGCGCACACCGGGATTACCAAACGGAGTTTCTTCCAGGTTTTGTGGATCAATGGTTGCATGATCTCCAATCACCTTTAAATCCATCGCTACAAAACCATACACTACGGTAGCGATAAAGAAGGCAATCAGTACAAAGGATAATCTTATCCAGAACTGCTCGAACTTGTGTATATGCATATTTTTAGTTTGTTAACTATTCTATAATGGAAGGAGCATTACCTGCGAACTCAACGAAATACATAAAAATCCACATCAATACTACAATAGCAAAGTAGATTAATGTGAGAGTTAATGTACCGTAAGGCTGAAATTCATCGATCGTGATTTCACGTTCGATATCAGGATCTCGCTCTTCCCAACTCTTTGCAGAATCAGGGTTATTTTTTGATTGGCTTAAATCTTCGGACATAATACTAAACTTAATTATGGATTCAACATGCCGAGATGTTTTGAGACAATTAAGTATTAAATTGCCATAAGTTCAAACTAAATTTCAAATTTATATTGATTTTTTTTAGGCTCACAACACCACTAATGCAAAGCTTGATTTTAGCGATGAATTAACATTTTATCTATTCCAGGATTGTGCTTTTATCAACCGATCTTCTTCAGAATTGCGAACCGCAAAGCTGAATCCTTCCTGCATGCTATATCCTCCATAGGCACCTTCTTTATTAACGGCAATAAATCCAACCTGGATCCCCTCCACTGAATCATTTTTACTAACGATACGCTCAACAGCACGCTTGCAAGCCATCTCAGGCGAATCGCCGCGACGCATATTCTCTACCACCAGATGACTTCCACTCACGCGAATAATTTCTTCTCCCAAGCCCGTTGCAGCCGCAGCACCGACTTCGTTATCGACAAATAATCCGGAACCTATAAGAGGAGAGTCGCCCACGCGTCCATGCATTTTCCACGCTGTACCGCTGGTCGTACACGCCCCCGAGACGTTTCCTGCACTGTCGAGCGCAATCATACCAATGGTGTCATGATTCTCTATATTTATTTCGGGCTCATATTCAGCGTCTTTTTTCCACTCTTCCCAGTCTTTGCGCGACTCTTCGGTCAACAGATTTTCCTTTTCAAATCCCTGCGAAACCGCAAAGTCGAGAGCTCCCTCTCCCACCAGCATTACATGCGGAGACTCCTCTTTTACTTTACGCGCCACCGATATAGGATGCTTAATATGCTGCAAAGCTGCCACCGATCCACATTGGTCATTATGATCCATAATGCAGGCATCGAGCGTTACAAATCCATCGCGATCGGGACGTCCGCCATACCCTACCGTCCGAATATCGGGATTCCCTTCCGGCACACGGGCTCCGGCCTCGACGGCATCCAGCGCCGAACCATTACTAGCTAAAACATTCCACGCCGCCTTATTGGCCTGTTTCCCAAAATTCCATGTTGATAGCACAACCGGTTTACGTCCTTTAGGATGACTAATACTACTCCCTCCCGACCATTTACTTAGAGGTAAAAGTCCACTAAGGACACCGATCTTCAAAAACTTTTTGCGACTTATCATTGGTATTCTGTGCAATGACTAAAAAAGAGTGTGTTCAAAAGGGTACAAAAAATGAGCACAAATTACATTTCATTATTCCGAAGTCGTTGATTCTGATACAGACCGCCCTATGGCCGTACCGATAAATATGCTTATCGCCATTGTGGATGCCAAGATGAAACCTCAAGGTGAGTAGTAGTTGGCCTATTCGCCTTAACTGATCATGGCCGAAGCAGATTTACCCACTTCCATCCCAATAGCAATTCCCATTCCACTGAGACCTGCAGCTACGTATCGTCGTTCATCAAGTTGCTGCACAATGGGCGTTTTGGTAGGCGAAAATCCCATAATGCCCGACCACTGATAATCAACTTTCCAATCTTTAGGAAGTTTCAGGACTTCTGTTACGAATATTTCAAGATGATCCTCAATAACTGCATTAACACCAAATTCATCGGTCTCTTCTCCCTCCATATCCAGGTTTCGTGCCCCACCAATCAGTAGTCGGCTACCCACATTTCGGAAATAAATATATCCTTTATCATGATGGAAGATTCCCTTCCACGGAAGATTCTCCTGTTTATTGGATACTATTACCAATCCGCGCGCCGGCTTAATATTCACATCAGGGAGCAAGCGACGCACAAACCCATTGGCGGCAAACAATACCTTATTAGCTTGTATTTCAGGTCCGCCAGCAATAGCAATAGCGCCATTCTCTGCCACCTTTTCAACCCTACTATTCCATTTGATTTCCACTCCCATAGCACTCACTTTTTGTGCTAAAGCCTGCATCATTTTTCCGGGATGCAATGCACCCTCCAATCGATTTCGAATTACGGGATATCCCTCAAGTTCATCGGCAGAATACACCCCCTTCTCATCAACTAATTCCTCCATCCAACCGTTAAAGCGGTCGATCTCTCCGGCTACTTTTTTAAATTCCTCTTCAGTTCGAAAAAACTCATATCCCCCGCAGTGTTTATAGCCAATAGCCTCTTCACCGAGCGTTTTTTTCAACAGCTGCAATCCGTCATAACGACGTTTTATTCGCTTTTTTATATTTTCCTCGGACTCTTTTTCCATATCTGCCAAATGCTCTCCAATCGATCCCACGCAGGCAAATCCGGCATTGCGCGTACTGGCGCCCTGTGGTAAAAATCCACGCTCCAGCACTGCTATACGCGCTTCGGGATGCTTCTGCTTGTAAAACAGAGCGGAGGACAATCCCACAATGCCGGCACCGATAATGACTAAATCATAAGCCTTTAAAAAGGAATCTTGTTCCCAAAAAGAAGATGAATAGCTCATAAAATATGATTTAAGATAAAATTCATGGGGTCCGGGGCGAATCGCGGGAAAAATTTAAATAGTATCAACTAATGTATCAGAGCAATAAGTAATGTAAATTTTTTAACCAGAACAAAATCTACGATTCCCCCGGTGAGCTTTTTGTTACTTTTTTGCTCATTCAAAAAAGTAAGTCCACTCAAACTATAACATTAGTTCTAATTTTTGCGCCTTTTGGCATGATCCAAAAGGCTAGTAAAAAATCTATGGAAATTTTACTCCTCGGTGCTGGCATCATTTATTAACGCTGATTACAAACACCGGCAACACCTGGTCGAACAGAAATTTCCACTATTTGGTTTAATTCCCTTCAATAACTTAAAAACAAAATCATTAAGTCTTCCTTGTTATCTAACAATGTTCTACTTCTCCTACTTATAAACCCAGTATTAATACGAATAAATATCAAGAGTTTGGAATAGGCTCAAAAACAAGCGATGCCATTAGTGCGGCCCCGGTTTTAAGACATTCCTCATCAATATTATACCGGGGATGATGCCATCCGTACTTCGAATCCGCTTCATTGCTTCCGCATCCTAAAAAGAAAAACGTACCGGGGAATTCTTGCTGGTAAAAGGCAAAATCTTCGCCCGCCATAATAGGATCATCTAAAACAGAGATATTTTCTTTTCCAAGTAATTTTTCAGCAGTATCAACCAAGTTTTTAGTCGACCAATCGGTGTTGATCACGGCTGGATATCCATAGTCAAAATCAAAAGTATAACTTCCGCCTGCCGATTCGGTTGTGCCCTTTACAATGGCTTCAATCCTATCCTTAATACTATCAGCCGTCTGCTGCGAGAACGTTCGAACCGTGCCCAACATCTCTACTTTTTCGGGGATAATATTATGGGCCGAACCACCACTTATTTTGCCCACCGTAACCACAGCCGGCTCGGTAGGATTTACATTTCGGCTGACGATTGTCTGAATTTGATTCACAATCTGACTCGCCATCACAATGGGATCTACGGCTTGGTGCGGGGCAGCCGCATGCCCGCCCTGACCAATTACCTCAATCTTAAATTCATCGGGACGCGCCATCAGGGGTCCCTCCTTTATGGCAATTTGCCCGGGTTCTAGCTCAGGGTAAGAATGCAATCCATATATGACATCTACCCCTTTTTCTTGCAAATAACCTGTCTCACAAAGCATCCGTCCGCCGCCCGGAAGCTTTTCTTCGCCCGGCTGAAATATCAGCAATACCGTTCCCTCTATTTCATCTTTCAAATCCGCAAGAATATGCGCAGCGCCCAGCAAATTCGCGGTATGGGCATCATGTCCGCAGCAGTGAGCGACGCCTGTATTTACAGAAATAAATTCTTTTTTATGATTGCCTTCCTCATTAATAGGCAGCGCATCAATATCGGCACGCAAAGCAACAACTTTTTTTGATTTTTTTCCTCCTTCAATAATCCCAACACATCCGGTCTCGAGCGGTCGATCTACCTGAATATCGAGCTCATCAAGCTGGTTAATAATAAATTTAGTGGTTTCATGCTCTTGATAACTCAGCTCCGGATGGCGATGCAGGTGGCGACGAATATCCACCATTTTGCTATGATATGCTTTTGCCTTCTCCTTAAATTTATTTACTTCCATACGTCCTGTTTTAATTGGAATGGATTGTTCCTGAAAATAGAAATTTTATTGAAAGTGTATGAAGATAATTCTGCAACATTATTAATGAAGTGTTCGTATAGAGTTTAAGTTAAACAATGCACTATCCAATGACTTAACCAGAAAACCATGATTAAGCGTAATATTTCCTGGGAAATTGTATTAACAGGTATCACCTTTATCGGCATTGCTATTTATCTGCTCTCTAATATTTCTTCTTCTAATCAATCATCAAAAGCTTCTGTATCACATTCAGAAAGGAGTGTCCGATCGGCCCCAACTCCCTCTTCGATGCCGAGCTCTATTGTGATCGATCTTCAAAATCTGGAATCGCTTAAAAACCTTGAAAAGCTTCGCAACATCAACAATCTGGAAAACCTCAAACAACTTGAATTCGAAATCAAAAACCTCGACAAATTTATACAGCAGCACGCCCAGAAAGAGATCCATGAGGAAAGCTTACAAGTTGAACTGCAACAACTTGAGCAGGAGCTTCAAAAAATTAACCAAAATGATTTTAACGTCAAGCTTCAGGACCAAAAACTGTATATCAACCGAAAGTACGATTTAGATGAATCGAAATGGACCGAAGTGAGTTCCGGCGTTTTTGTCTATCAGGATTCGTTTTCTGCCACTGATTTAAAATCGCTGGATTTTTCAGTCGACTTTGGCAACCTAAACGTTATCGGCAATGGTTCATCAAGCAGTGAAATAACCCTTCGCGCAACCGGTGATATTGATGATCCTGCAGTTATTGCGCAACAGTTAAACATTCAAAAAAGTATTAACAATGCTGATGCTAAATTTGAAGTGAACTCTGCCGATGGGAGCTCTATTTCCGAACAAATAAATCTGGAAGCAACCTTGTCCGTTCCCCAGCATATTGCACTTTTAGCTAAAACATCCGGCGGACATATTACCGCAAGTCAATTAAAGAATTCCCAAGAATTAAAAACTTCGGGCGGACATATCACCCTTTCAGATATTGAGGGAACAACTAATGCAAAAACAGGTGGTGGTCATATTACAGCCAATCGAATTTTTGGCGATATAACGATGAGCACCGGCGGTGGACATATAAAAATGCAGGACACCGGTGGCAATCTTGAAGTTAAAACAGGCGGTGGTCATATTGATATACAGAACGGAGAAGGCAGCATCTCTGCAAAAACTTCCGGCGGCAATATTTCTTCTTCACTTAAATCCGCTCAAGATCAGCTGCGCTTCTCTACTTCTGCAGGTAATGTTTCGCTGTCATTGCCAAAAGATATCACTGCTGATCTGGATGTATCCAGCACGTCGATAAATTTAGATGACGCATTCAATTTTAATGGCACAAAAAATAAAGGCAGTATCACTGGTACTTTAAACGGTGGCGGACTGCCCATCGTTATCAACTGCGGATATGGAAATGTTAATATCAGCACTAATGATTAATGACTGAATCCCGGGAACAACAATCAAAAGTCGTAGCCACCCGCGACGGCTCTCATACGATTTATTCTTCTCAATTTGACCAACATTATCACAACCCCAACGGAGCCGTAGCGGAAAGTAAGCACGTTTTTTTTGAGCAGTCTCCATTGCTGGATGATATTAGCAATTCCAATCCTATCACCATTTTGGAAGTTGGTTTCGGTACCGGCCTCAACCTTCTTTTGTTGATGGATTACTGCCAAAAACTCAATCCTGAGGCCCAAATTAATTACTATTCTATTGAAGGTTTCCCTATCAGTGAAGAAACTGCTCGAAACCTTAACTATGAACAGCATCTTAGACATCCAAGTGTGGCCGATCACCTGCCTACTATTTTTGATGATTTATCCGAGGGGATGAATGAGTTTTCCATCACCTCTAATATTTCCCTTTATCTATTCAATGGGATGTTCGGTAATTTTAATCCGAACAATTTGCAAGCTGATTACATATTCCACGATGCATTTTCCCCGGATGTGAATTCCAAACTTTGGACCGGAGACACCTTTAAAACGCTGGCTAGTTTCAGTAATGACGATGTAATACTCACGACCTATTGCGCCGCCTCAAAAGCCCAGGGTGCAATGGCGTGGGCCGGATGGAAAGTGGCTAAAACACAAGGCGCACTGGGCAAACGAGAAATGATTGTCGCCTCCCTAAGTGAGGAACCACTCTCTCATCTTAAACGAATTAATGAGGAACACTACGCCCAACGCTATCAGGAAGGCGATTTTAATTAACACTTTTCTATCCACTGGTTGCGTTTGCCATCGGATGGGCTTTCAATATCTTTTATTTTTTTCCTCAAAACTTTCTGCGTTGTGACCTATCCATTTTTTGTAACGACGCAGAAGCATCATCACAAGATTTTTAAATGAAATTTGATTGTATCAAATTTTTCATTCCATAGCTCTTCGATAGAACATTTTTTTACCATAAGTGCCGAGCATTTGCTTTGCAATCGGGAACCTATTTCATTTATCGCATTACAAAACTAACTTTTTCTATCTCATTCATCCGATCGCAAAACCAGCGCTCGGATGACCATCTTTCTAATATCAGCTTTACGGTTTAAATCCTAGACCTACGAATTTCGCGGCGGCGATCAAAGCAGGCTATGTGTTTTTTGTACCGGTGACGCCTGTTATACATATAGCAACAGCAAAAGGACCATTAAAAAACACGCCAGCTGCCGAGCGATGACGTTTGCAAAATTCTAAGTCTTGATCTTTTGGTCCCTTTTACATCAAGGTAAAAGGGACATTACTAATGTTTTGGTCACAAAAAATGAACATCAATTTTGCCCAAATTAAAAGCTCAACTAAACTTAACAAAGCATAAAAACAGTGCTTTACCTTACCGTCGCAGAGCTACGGTACGAGTTTTAGAATTTATAACCCATCCACTGGCTGGGCTCACCATCGGATGGTTTTTACGCTCTTTCATCCATCCGACTGCAAACCCAACATGTGACCAAAAACTATTGGCCTTTTTCTTGGTTCTGGAACCGCCGGAGCAATCGTCCCAAAAACTTATCGGCATATACCTTGTTGATGTGATCCATATCAGCCAACAACACCAGCCGCTCCTTACTGCGCGAGAAAGCCACATTTAATAATCGTGGTACTGCCAATCCATTTTTATCCTCGTCAAACGGACGTACAGAATAATGACGGCGCCGACCATATTGCTGCTCACCGCTCATCACCGTATCAAAAATTATCACATCCTTTTCACGTCCCTGAAAAGTGTGTATGGTCCCGACTTCGATCATCCCGAAATCATTTTCATACAGCTCATTTCGAATATCATACACCGTACTTCTGAAGGGCACTATAATGCCAATCTCATCCACCGGCACCTGATTTTTTAAAACCAGTCGCCTCACCATCTTAATTAAAATATGGCTGTGTACCTCATTGACCGGACAAAATCCTCGACCCTCATCCTTTTGGGTAAGCACCGGCCCATATTTTTGACTGTCAATCACATTAACCGTAGGCGCACTGCTCTCCTGCGGGGTAATGGCCGGATCCAAATTCTGATCCGCTTCTGCCGTTTTCAAACGCCCCTCGTAAAAAACCGTACTCAGCACCTCCGCAAGATCTTCATTCAATCGATACTGTGTATCATAAAATGTGGTAAGCGGACGATTCTCATCATGCCATGCAAACAGATCTTCAGTAGTATCTGCTCCCGATGCAAAGGTAAAAATGTCTTCTTCCAGGAATTTTCGGGCATGGGTATCGTCCGTCAACGCAATAGGAGGCAGCTGCATAGGATCACCCACCGCTACAACATGCGACTTCGCCTTGGCAGCAAGCACCATTAAATAGGGCAAGTTAGCCATCGAAGCCTCGTCAATAACTACTGCATCAAACGTTTGTCCGTCAAAAAGATCCGAGGTGCAGACCTTTGCCAAGGTTGTAGAAACCAGCTGTTTTTTTTCTAACTCAACCCGCTCATTAACTGTTACCAATCGATCAATCTTTTCTTCGAGAGCAGCTTCGCCGCCATGTTCATCCACTCTTTCGCCAAGCATACTAATTCGTTCTTCGAGCTCTTCGGGCACTGATTCACCGTGCTCCATCAGGTTGTCAATCTCTTTTTGCAGCTTCTGATATTCACCCAGCAGGTTATCCAGGTTTCCGGCCTTTTCTTTGCCCTCCTGTTTCTTTTGCTCTACATGTTCATCAAAAAGTACATTTGCCAAGCGATCACTATCCAAAGCTATCTCTCCATACCGCGTAACCTTTTCTTCGAGATGTTCCTTCTCTACTGACGTTAAAGCCTGTAATGCACTTAACAATCCCACATCCACAGCACGATTAGTATTGGCCGCAAAAAGCACCCGCTTACCCTTAATCAGATAGTTGGCAACCATAAATCCCAGTGTAGATGTCTTGCCTGTACCCGGCGGTCCCCACACGTAAAGCACCTTATTTTGCAGGGATTTTATTAGTGATTCATGCTGCGATGCGTTCCTACGACTATCATCCAGCACTCGCGTACTTTCATCATCCCTGTGGTGTTTTTTTGGATCGGGATAAAACAAACGCCCCATCCTTTTACGGGCTTGTTTATTATTAGCATCGAGCAATTTTTCCAGCTCCATGTGCAGCCGACGCAATACAAAATCATTTTCCCATTCCAACTGTATTTTGGGCAGAGTAGATCCAAAGTTATGCGGAAAATCCAGCACCACTTTATCATCGTCCACCGATACCGGATACAGCTCCAGCTCATCATCATAATCTTCCATTTCCCCCTTGATCACTTCTGCAAAACGCAGAGAGGTATTACGCGTCTCAAATTCGTAATAGAAGTTGTTTGGGGGATGATCGTCACGTCGCTGTCCATCAAAGAGCACATCACGGGCCGGTTTTTCGCGTACCGTTTCAATCTCTGACGATACCGCCTCAATTGCACGATCTATAAGCTTTTTTATTTTCTTATCAGTCATCTACTATCTATCTAAAATCTTACCAATTATAATAAAATGGCAAACGGCAAATGTTAGACAATTCCTCCTTTCACTTTTACCATCTGCCATTTAGTACTACTGATCCCAAAGCTCGGCCCGAATAGTATCAGCACTTAGCTCCGATATACTATATCGTAACATAATACGCCGTCGCTCCGGAATCTTTTTTTCTACCAATTTAGCGCTTTCTGAAGTATATAAAATCAAATCGGTTTCACGGACAAAAAGGGGTAACGATTCTCCGTAAGTAGCTCCTGCCACAAAAGATCCCCCAAAATTAATACTCACTTTCAACTCGTCGATAATTTTTGGAATCGACTGATCATCGGCGGTTACCAAACCGATCGTATCAATGGCCGCCCGATCTACAATAGACAGTAACGTATCGGGATTGATAGTGTAAACAATGGGCAGCAGACGGCCCTTTTCGGCAAACTCACGGAACTTATTTACCAATTGCACCGGAACAAAAAGGGCATCAAATTTAACCGTTTTATTGTACTGGTTGACATTTAAAATTTTACTGCGGACGCCCACTTCCTTTTTAATCGCATCAGCCAGCATGCGTCCCAACTCATTTGTTTCACCAATACTGGCACAGGTTTCAATGCGGTCGGGCCAATCCATAAAGCTAAGCTGCTCCTGGAACAACTCATCAATTTCTGATTCGTCCAACCCATAGCCAATTAACTCTTCCAGAAGTTTACGCATTTTATCGGCACCAATTTCAAGCCGATCGGCCTTATCAAGGTTTGTGTTCTGACGTTCAACGATAAAACCTTTGCCACGCTCACCGCGGATGAGTCCCTCATCGGCCAAAATATGGTACGCCTTGCGCACCGTATGGAAACTCGATTCAAGCTGCTGACCGAGCTCTCGAGTAGAAGGCAGCGTTTCGCCCACCTGAAACTGCTTGGTGGCTATCATCAGCCGAATACGGTCGGCAATATATTTGGCAGAGGTTTTCACAGAAAAAGGTAAAGCTTTAAAAATAACAATGTACTGAAGATAGGTGTTTCAGTACTCTTTCTCATAGATGAATTCAAAATAAAAAAGCCTGCTCCGTTACCGAAGCAGACTTTTCATCAAGGTTAACTGATGGTTAAAACTGTAAGCCATCAAAATTATATTTTAGAGATACCCAGAATGTACGTCCCATTGGTGGAGTTCCCAACTGGTCTACTTTCTCGGTATCAAACACATTATTTACGCTAGCTTGCAGTGCAAGTCCAGTATCCATGATATCAAAACCCAGTGAAAGGTCGAGCTCAAATTTAGAGGGCAACTCTTCCTTATCACTTGTATCTCCATCATCATCCAACAATACATTAGTATTCCAATATCCTGACAGGAATTGGTAACTGTCTTGCCAGCGACCATTAATTTTGACAAACGGCTCGCGGAAGGTGTCGTTATCAAATAGATCTTTAGCCGTAAATCCGCCCTTAATCTTTAACGGGGGCGTATTTAGTGGCAGCTGTGCATCAGTGGTCTCATTGGTAAAATCAACCAACTTAATTGTTGACAGGTTAGCATTCATGCTGTATCGATCGTTGAAATAATAATTTAATCCAAGATCGAAACCCTGTACTTCCGCCTCACCAAAATTGATATAGGTTTGTAAAGCTGTAAAAGTACTACCATCTACCATCACTTGTTCACCATTGCGATATGCTATCGTATTTATACCATCAGCAACAACATCAGTACCAATGAAATTCTTATACCAAGAATAATATCCTACCACATCGATAAAAAGTTTTTCTCCAAAAGCTCCTTTATAGCCTAATTCCATGGAGTTAACTTCTTCCGGTGAAGTGGGATCAATGGTATTTACAACACTGCCTGAAGGATCTTCAATAGTATATCCTTCGGTATTACCGCTAATCAACAATGCATATCCCGGTGCAACAGCACTCAAATCAACCGGTATATAGGCATGACTTTGCAGAATAGTTGGCGTTGTAAATGCTCTGTTATACGTAGCACGAATGTTATGCCCCGGTACGGCCGTATAAACAACCGATCCTTTGGGACTAAACTGCGTATCGTAATCTGTATTGGCATCTACTCGTGCCGCTGCTACCAACTGCAATTTATCAGGCACAACATCGTAATCGAGCTGGGCGTATCCGCCAAACAGCTCCCGACTGATATCCTGCCCTTGCCCATCTTCCAGATAAGTTCCCTGAGACTCCGGCAAGTAGTTACGGTAATTCACTCCCGCTACTAAGTTTAAATCGCCGAACTGGTTGTTATACTGTAATTCAGAGTCATAAATTTCTGTATCATCAATAAAGGCAACACTTTCACGGATACTTTCAATATCAATCTGGTCCAGGGACATACCACTATTAACCATCGCCTGCACAGCAGGTACTACCTGGTTTAGCTGATAACTACCCGCTTTATTCCCGGTTCGTGTAACCTGTGCAAACCAATTGGTATGGCTCACTTGGAATGTCTGATAATCAACCTGCCAATCTTCAATACGATTACGTCCATTACCCGTTAATGAAAATTGATCGGTCGATGACCACCCGTAGGTACCGCTCATTTTCCAATCACCCAATTTGTAATAAAGCGATCCATTAATCTTAGTGGCCCCCACGTCGTAATCTTCAACCACATCGGTTTCAAATACCGTATTTGCCGGGGTTGGTTTTGTTCCTGCCGCTTGATAAAAATGCAGACTATCTTCGCGCTGAGGCTTGAAATCAACAGCCTTCATATACTGCCCGGTAACTTTGTAACCAAAATTCTCGTTTACCGTACCTGCTATTCGATAATTGATATCACGAAGCGACTGATTACCCGCACGTGCCTCGACAGTTACACCGGACTGGTCCCAGGGATCTTTGGTCGTAACGTTAACTACACCCGACCCTGAATTTGGACCATACAGTGCAGCAGCAGGCCCTAACACAACCTCTATGCTTTTTAGATCAATCTTACTTGATGGCAAAAAGTTACCTTGCGGCAATCCTGTACCACCGAGTGTTGCTAATCGACCATCAATTAAAAACAGCATGCGTGTATTAAAGCTGCTGTTAAATCCACGCGCCGAAATCAGCTGCGTATTAATGCCGGCATTGGTATAATTAACCCCTTTTAAATTCGAAAGCGTAGACATAAACGTCGATCCCCCCGAGGTTTCAATATCCTCCAGCGAAACACGCTCAATGGTTGTTGGCGACTCAAGCAGTTTCTCCGGCCTACGCGATCCGGAAACCACTACCTCGTTACCGCGCCAAACCGTCTGCTCCAAACCTATATTAAGCGTAATGGTTTGGCCAGCTTCAATCGTTAGATCATCGCTCTCGAATGTGGCATAACCTAAGTACGTTGCTTTTACGGTATATGTACCCGGCTCAATATCTGTTATTTCATAGACACCGGCCTCATTCGTTGCTGCTCCTTTTGTGGTACCAATCAGAGCAACATTTACACCCGGCATCACCTCACCCGATTCTTGGTCTGTTACCGTACCTTCTATCGTACCTGTATTTTGTGCTGCCGCTCCCATCCCTGAGAACAACAGAAAGCAAAATACTGCTGTTATTGTTTGTATTTTCATAAGTATTCCCCTGTTTGTTGGGATTTATTATTAAGGTTAAACATCCATCTATTTTATTTCTATGGTTATCAAAGTTTTTAAAACTTTCAAATACTACTGCTGAAATTTTTTATTTGCCTTCCGTTTTTGCTGGATATGTTTCAATAGTGCTCGTTTTGTTAAGGCGGGCTTTTCAATAAAGGGCGTATGCCCGCAGTCACTTATTTTCTCACGATAAACCTTTCCTCCCATCGACTGATATTCAGCAAGGCTATACTTAATCTGTGATTCCATCGGCTGTGGAGGGAATTTCTCTTCACCCGGCCAGCCTTCGCGCAATTTCATTTTACCCTGGTATCCCGGATCCGAAAAAGACTCATCCGAAATAATATTGTCGTCCTTGCCATGTATCCACAGCAGTGGCGGCTTGGGTTCGGCATTTGCAAATTCATGCAGCAGCGATTGGTTGTACTTCGGGGAAAGAGCATTCACCGGCCCATACCGGCCCGGAGCAACGCCCGGCCAGTATTTTGATTCTTCATAATCGCCAGGATAATATTTATCCCCGGTATGAATCTGCAGCATCGCCGTAAGAATATCCTCTTCACGATCTGCTTCAAATCCCTGTTTCCAAAAAAGTCGATTCATCATATTTCTGGGCGAATATAATGGATGTTCGTTCGAACGGTCGCCTGCAATAAGTCTATCAGAAAATGCCGAAACAACAATACCTCCACCTGATCCTGAGTAATCGGGATTATTGGCCTTGCCCTGCTCACCGTGAATGCCCCCAAATCCCATCGGTGGACCCGGAGAAATAAGCGTTACCGTTAAAATATCTGCCGCATGACGTGCAATGAGTCCCCAGCAGACAAATCCGCCTAACGAATGACCCACAAGATGAAAAGAAGGAATATCTAATTTTTTTATAAGTGCAGTGATATCATCCAGCCAATCCTCGATACCTCGGGTTGCATCGATAACCTTTTTTTCGGTGTCGCCAAATCCACGCAAATCGGGTGCAACACAATAGAATTCATCCGAAAATTGTAGCATAAACTCCTCCCAAATCGTGGAAGTGCATGTATTACCATGTAAGAATAACATCGGGGTATGCTCCTTACTACCTGCCGTAAGAAGATGCATACGCAACCGGTCGGTCTCCACAAACTGCGACGATATTCCGGGAAGATGGTTAATCTTATTCATGTGATAGTTCCTTAAATTCTTCTTCCAGATCACGCTTCTGGATTTTATTTGAATCTCCAATCGGCAGTGAATCCCTAAAAAAGATATGCTTTGGCATCTGATAACCGGCCAAATACTCCCGGCAATAGCTTTTCAGCTCATCCTTCGTTAAAGAAGCACCATTCTTGAGAACCACAAAAGCGCATCCGGTTTCGCCCCACTGCTCATCGGGCACACCAATGACTGCCACTTGCGCAACCGCATCATGCTCGTAAATAACTTTTTCAACCTGCACCGGATATACATTTTCTCCACCACTGATGTACATCTCTTTCTTACGTCCCACCATATAATAGTAGCCGTCCTCATCGCACCGAAACAGATCCCCGGTATGTACCCAGCCATCATCAAGGGCTTCTTCGGTAGCTTCAGGGTTTTTCCAGTAGCCGGAAAACACATGCGGACCTTTCATCAGCAGTTCGCCTACGTCGCCCTGTGGGACTTCCTCGTTATCATCATCCACAATTTTAACGCCAATATGAAAGTTGGGAAAGCCGACCGATCCTTTTTTGCGAATGGCATCCTCGGCGGGCAATGAGTAGCAATTTGGACCTGCTTCCGTCAATCCATATCCCTGTCGGATGGGAATGCCTTTCTGTTTGTAACGATTAATAATCGGAATGGGACATGACTCTCCGCCACAAATAGCGAAGCGTACACTGCTTACATCCGCCTTATCAAAATTGTCTTCCTCCATCATCATCCGCAGCATGGTGGGAATCCCAAATAAAATAGTGATCCCCTCCTTTTCAATGAGCTCATTGCATTCGTGGGCATCAAATTCTGGCTGCAATACCAGCTTACCGCCGTGATGGATAAGCGGAGTCAACAGTACGTGCCATCCACCGGTGTGATAAAAAGGGGTATTAACAAAAGCACAATCCTGTCCGGTAAGCTCAAGGCTGATTTCAGTATTAATGGAATTCCAGTGAATCTGCCGCCATGAAATCATTGCTCCCTTCGATTTCCCCGTAGTGCCCGAAGTATACAGAATCATCGCAATATCTTCGGCATCTGCCTCATATATTTCAGGATCCGGCTGTGAGCGATCCAAAGCCTTTGTAATCGAATTAATCGAAAGCACATTTACAGCACCTTCTCCAACAAAAGAAAATTCTTCAGAATAGACTATTAAATGAGGATCAGCGTCCTCCAGCAATTCATTGAGCCCTGCTTGTGGCAATCGATAATTCAACGGTACCATTATGATTCCAACCTTGGCACAGGCAAAAAACAAGATTACATATTCTACATTATTTTTTGATACAACCGCCAGTCGGTCTCCAGCCTTCAATCCACATTCCTGCTGCAAGTAACCGGCCAGACGATTTGCTTTTTGATTAAGCTCCCGATACGTATAGCGCTCTCCTGTTTTGGTATCAATCACCGCCTCTTTCTGCGGAGCATATCGTTCTCGTTTTTTTAGCCAGTTATTGTAATTCATAATCTACACCGAAGTTGTTGCTTTCTCTTTGTCACTTCGAAGTTTAATACCTCTGTTTTTTATCGCATAAATGGTAAATCCAACCACTACCGCACTTGTAATTGCCAAAGCCGCCGCTACCGCCGGATTTTCACCATCAGCCTCAGAAAACGGTACGCGAATCTGTCCGTAGTACACTGTAAAATGAACGGTAACAGCTACAAGAGAAGCCCAAATAGGCGCTTCTTTGGGGACATTCTTAAAAAACATACCCATCAAAATAGGTACAAATGCTGCTGAGAAGTAGGCATACACTCCGTTTTGGGCAAAAATGCCTACACTTAATTTTGGATTTACAAGCTGTTGCCATGACAGGATCACTGTTATCACTCCCATGGCTACAATTACAAAGCGATTGTAAACCAGTTTCGCAGGCAAACCAAAAATATCCTTTCCAAAAATCCCTTTGCCGGCCAGCGGTTCAATAATATCATTAGTAATAGAAGTAGAAAGCGATTGTATCAAACTTTCGAGCGTGGATATACCGGCCGAAATCAATCCCAACACAATGATAAGTGCAATAGCTACCGTAAATTCTTTTACTACATAAGCTGATACAATCCCATCCATGGCAAGGTCTTCGCCACCTACCGTTAGGTCGGGGAAACTAATTCGTGCATAAAGCCCGGCAATAACGACCAGAAAAAACAGGAATTGGGTCGTAATGCCCACTACCAAATAGCGATTTACGTCCTCTTCGCGATCTAGGAGAAGCGATTTTGTTAAAATATGCGGCTGACAAACGATGGCAATACCCACAATAAATGGCGCCACAAAAATCTCAAAGTAATCCCGAAACAGAAAGCTGCTATCGTTGGTAAGCTGGGTAAGTTTGGGATCAATCGCATTTAACTTGTTGATGAAACCGGTTACACCATTGCTAAAATGATCGTATCCCGATCCCAGCAACATAATTGCCACAATCACCATAAGTATGGCCTGAATCGTATTAGTATAAACCATTGAATTTGCGCCGCCATACATCATGTATCCAAAAATAAAAATGACAATCCCCAACAAAACGTAAAATTCTCTGATGTTAAGGGTGCTTGCCAATACTTTAGTGAGTCCCACACAAATAAGCACGATAAAAGTAATCAGCAGCAGCGAAAGGAATCCGAACAGAATACCAAAACGCCGACTATCATACATTTTTCGGATCCAATCGGCCATGCTCAAGGCTTTGACATTGGTACCGAAATTCCGAAATCCCTTGGTAAACAGGATAAGCGAGCCCAGCGTTGCCAGTGGAAGTGCCAGTCCCATTGCAATAACGCCGCTAAAACCGTAAAGCGCTATAAAACCCGGATTAATAATAAAGGTAGCGGCACTGGTGATTGAGGCTGCTAATGAAAGTCCAACAGCAGTGGGAGAAAACAATACGCTGCCAAGGGCGTAATCATCCATCTCCTTGGTCTGGCCGGCGCCCCGAATCACAAAATATAGGATAACCGCCGAATAGCAGAGTATCAGAATCCAACCACCTGTTACCATTTCAGATGAAGCTATTTCCATAATCAGTTAACTTTACAACTTAATTGTCATTTCGACTGGAGAGCAGAGTTTTTCTGCTCATAATGGAGAAATCTTTTTGACATTCATTGAGATTTCTCGACTCCATCCCGAATACTCGGGATTACGCTCGAAATGACAGAAAAATTAAATTTCACCATACTTAAATTCCTATTACCATCGGTATGCGCAAGCCCCAAAATGAAGCCCGCCTCCGGAGCCCACAAAAACCAAAATATCTCCTTCTTCAACTGAACCTTCGCGCAGAGCTTTATCAAATACCATAGGAATAGCAGCCGATCCGGTATAGCCGTATTTATCCATAATAGTCGGCGCCGTATCGCGCTGCAACGAGAGATTATCCATCGTCTCCCAAATCTGATTGATGTTAATCTGTGTCATATAAGCACCAGCAATATCATCAGTACTAAATTCTCCTTTTTCCGCTACCGTTCGAATCATATCCGTCCATACCTGGGGATTGATTTCTTTGGGAAACTTTTCAACAAAACGAAGACATTGCATTGCATCTTTATCATCCGTTCGCGCCGCTGGCCTTGCTGCCCCACCACCATAAATGCCCATGTGTTTGTAATATTCTGGCATGGTTCGTAAATCGGAAGCCAAAAATCCCTCATCTTTATTTTCAGCAGGTTCTAAAATTACTGCTCCGGCTCCGTCGGCAAAGAGCGTAACCGTTTTTTTATCATTTAGATCTAAAAAGCGACTCATCCCATAGGCGCCCATCACCATCACTTTTTTGTACACCGTATCGGTCACCATCATGCTATTGGCCAAAGTAAGCGCCGTGGGAAATCCCGCACAGGCGGTATTAGTATCCATTGAAGTGGCATTGGTTAATCCCAGCTTTTGCTGGACTACCGATGCTGTTGAAGGCGAAATAAAATCGGGGGTATCGGTGGCAATGATAAGCAAGTCAATATCTTCTTCGGCCAATCCTGCCATCTCCAAAGCAGCTTTTCCCGCTTCTACACACAAGTCGCTAGTTGATTGATCTTCCTCCATCCATCGACGTTCTTCGATAGTAAGATTTTCGCGCAGCCAGGTATCCACATCTTCCCCCAGTTGCTCATTAAACCATTCATTTTTAATGACGCGCTCGGGCGCATACGAACCGCTTGCAATAATCTTAGAATGTGCCATTAAAATACGAGCCCCCCATCCACTTGAAGTACCGTTCCAGTGATAAACGCTGCCTGCTCAGAGGCCAGAAAAACATACGCCGAGGCAATGTCTTCCGGTTTACCAAGGCGTCCCAGGGGCGTCTGCCCTTTTAATTTTTCCAACACTTTGTCTGGCACGGTATTTACCATCGGGGTTTCAATAAATCCGGGTGCCACTGCATTTACACGGATTCCTTTTCGTCCCAATTCACGAGCCCATGTTTTCGTAAGACCAATAACCCCCGATTTGGTTGCCACGTAATTACTTTGTCCAAAATTACCGTACACCCCGACAACCGAACTGGCATTGAGGATAACACCCGATTCTTGTTCCCGCATCAGCTCAGCTGCCGCCTTACCACAGTAAAACACTCCATTCAAATTAACATCAACAACCTGCTGCCATTCTTCGGGACTCATTTTCTTGAGCGTAGCATCGCGGGTTATTCCGGCATTATTGATCAGTATATCTAACTGTCCCCACCGTTCCTTAAGATCATTCATTGCTTGTTTTACTGCATCAAAATCAGTGACATCAACTTCTTCAAAGTGAACTTGGTGACCCTCATCAGTCCATTCATTCACCAGCTTTTCGCCGGTTTCTTTATCCATATCCCACAGCTCAACCTGGGCACCGTTATCTAAAAATTGCCGGGCTGTTTCACGACCAATGCCACCGGCACCGCCCGTAATCAATACAACTTTACCTGTAAAATCTGCCATAGTCTATTTACTGTTTAAAAAATTTAGAATCTCCGTATTTACAATTTCTGGCTGCTCAAAGTGTACAAAGTGTCCTGCCTTATCGATCATCTTTAGCTGGCTATTTGGCAATTGCTTATGTCCCGACTCCGCCACTTTTTCTGTACTTAAATTGCCGTGGAACTGTCGGTTAGGAATCAACATATCCTGCTTGCCAAAGATAATAAGTGCCTGCTTATCAATATCTGACAACTCCTCAAATACAGGTCCGTCTAACATTGCCTGCACCGATTCGGCATAGGCGCGCGCATAACCGTCAAAATTTTCTGCTGATCGAATAGCCACCCGATCTTCTATCATAAACTGTGCCTCCTTTGGGAAATCGAAAAACGTAGCTCTAAACGTCTGACGAATAAGTGAATCTGGAGTAGCCTTAATAGATCGGGGTGTTACAAAATTTCGCATCATCGCCCCTTCCTGCTCCGTAAACGTTTCAAATCCGGCTGGAGCCAATAATACGAGTTTGCTAATTTTATCCGGATAATCCAGCGCTGCCCGCAACGCAATTTGACTGCCCATGGAATGACCGGCCCAAGTTGCTTTTTCAATCCCTAATGAATCCTGTAGATCAGCTACAGTTTTAGCAAAAAACGAAATAGAATATGCATCAACATCTTTGGTTGATTTGCCAAAACCGGGCAAGTCCAATGCGATAACACGATATTTTTCAGTCAGCGCCGGAATCGTCCGTTTCCAAGCAGGAATGTAGCTTCCCAGTCCGTGAATAAGAATAATAGCCTCCCCTTCGCCTATATCAACATAAGCTACCTTTTGCCCTTCCTCTAACTGTTGGTACTGGACGGAATACGGATAATTAAGATCAGAAAATTGGGTTACCTGAGCCTGTAGTACTCTTGCATTGGTTACAAAAGCTACAACCAATATCCCTAAAATGGCCGATATGATCCGCTTATTAGTCATTAGAAATTAATTTATTAAATATTTGAAAAGTTCCAAACGTTAATTGCTAAAAAAATTATTCGGTTAGTTCCTCATGCTTTTCTTCCCACGCTTCAACAAATTTTTTGTTGTACTCATCCATCAGCTCGTAAAAGGATTTCATCAGCTTCATCTGCTGTTTAATAAAGTCAGCATTCTCTGAATCCATTGATTGAGCCATTGAAAGATATTTTTCAGCAATATCTATATTATTCTGCATCTTATTTATTTGATTGGCATAGGCCTTGCCAAAAATATCATCAGCTGCCTGATAATAATCTTTACGGTCGCCCGGAATCCAGACCTTCTCAATCAGTCCCCGCTCCTTAAGGCGCCGGCAAATCTGTGAAATGGGCCCTTTGCTCATTTCAAGCTGTTCAACAATATCATCCAGCGATTGGGGCTCTTTGGATATAATGAGAAGCCCCACAATACGACCCATTAATGGGTTCAAGCCAAAATTGCTATATCCCTCAGCAAAATCAGCTACAATTTGTTGAGTTAAGTCTATATTCTTTTCCATAAATATTTTAGATGATTACTGCTGCGTAAAAAAGTTGCAATACTATAATTTGAAACTTTTGAAATTTTTGCAAACCGAATGAGACTTATTTTGTTAGAATTTATTTCCCTTTCAGATTTTTTGTCAGCCCTCAGGTAGTTGCTATTCATTTTTTTCTTTCTAACATTGTGCAAAATAAATTGTAGGGATACCGAACAAAGGTACACAAACTCGTAATTCAGTAACGAGGGAATTACTATCAAATTAAATAAAAATATCACCTTATCACTGCTGGCACTAACCTTCTTTCTGATAGGGCTTTTGAGCATCTCTACGGGGGTATTTAATGGTATAGATCGGATGATCCTCGACTATAAGTTCCGATATTTTCAACAAGAAGATCCGAATAAAAAAATTGTACTGGTGGCCATCGATGAAAAAAGCCTTTCCTACTTTAATAGCAATGGCATGTACTGGCCCTGGCCCAGAGAGTTTTATCAGATTATAACGGATTATTTTCATGAGTCAGGAGCCGAACTAATTGTTTATGATATTCTTTTTGATACCCCTGATTTTGATCGCCGAAACTTGTCAGGAGCAATGAGTGATCAACGTTTTTTGCAATCTCTTCAAAAAAGCGATAAAGGGATTCTGGCTTTTAAATCGACTGCTAAAGAAGATTCTGCTGTCGAGTTCTCCAGGAACAACGAACCATTAATTAAACATTACCACATAAAAAACAATCCATCCTATCAAGAGCCACACCTTTTAACGTCGAAGCCCCTTGATAAATTTGTCAAAGCAGCGGAGGGACTGGGAAACACCGTTATGAGTCCAGATAAAGATGGACTTATCCGTTCTGTTCACCTTTTTGACAGTTTAGCCCACAAGGGCTTTGTCCCCACACTTTCGATGGCCGCCTATTTAGAAATGCAACCAGATTCTGTTTCTCTCGAATGGATCAACAACGGGCTCCGCGTTGGAAAACAGAACATCCCCCTGCAAAACAATGGCGACTACCTGATTAATTGGTACAAAAAAGGAGGCGTTAAGGATGGTACATTTCCCTATTATTCATTTCAGGCTATCGTGAAAAGTGCGATTCAAAAAATGCGCAATCCCGATGCTAACGTATCTGTTCCACCATCGGCACTTGAAGATAAAATTATTATTGTTGGAGCTTCCGCAGCCGGACTGGGTGATATTAAAAGTACGCCCATGAGTTCGCTGGAACCTTTCCCCGGCATGGAAATCCAGGCTACGCTCTTAAACAATTTGATAGGTAACAATTTTGTTACCCAACCTCCTACTTGGATATCGATATTAATTCTCCTGTTGATTTCTATTGGCATTCCCTTCGCTGTTGCATATTCCCGACCTGCTAAAGGTGCCGCTATAATTTTAGGAATTTTATTTTTAATCATTGGGATGGGTTTAACACTTTTCATTTATGAGCGCATCTGGTTTTCGACCGGACTCTTCCTTGTTATCGCAACTATTGCTTACAGTGGTTCGGCGGCTTATAAATACTTCGCCGAGGAGAAAGCAAAAGAAAGAGATTCGGTCAGCCTTTGGTCAATACGTACAACCAGAATTTGTAGAACAACTTATTGCCCAGCCCGATCTACTGAAATTGGGCGGACAGAAAAAACGGTTAACCGTTCTATTTTCTGATATTGCAGGCTTTACATCTATTTCAGAGAAAAAAGAACCCGAGGAACTGGTCTCTTTTCTAAATGAATATCTCGGGGCGATGACCGACATTATTTTCGAGCATTCCGGTACCGTAGATAAATACATTGGTGATGCTGTAATGGCATTCTGGGGAGCCCCTATCAGCCAAGAAAATCATGCGGAGCTGGCTTGCCGGAGCACTTTAAAAATGATGCAAAAGGTCAAAGAATTGGCACCACAGGAGACCAATATTCGTTCGCGATTCGGTATCGCTACTGGTGATATGATTGTCGGGAATATCGGTTCCTACAATCGATTTAATTACACCGTACTGGGAGACACCGTAAACCTGGCAGCTCGCCTCGAGGCGGCAAATAAAATGTTTGGGAGCAGCATTATGATTGCCGAACACACTTACCAAGAAGTCAAAGATATATTCTATGCCCGCCAACTTGATTTCCTGATTGTAAAGGGTAAAACAAAACCGGTTCGCGTGTATGAACTGATGGGAGAGCGATCAGATCCCAAAACAGCAGAACTCGAAAAAATCATTTCAACATATCAAAAAGGATTAGATCATTATCTAAATAGAGCGTGGGATAAAGCTATCAAGCAATTTCAGGAGGTACTGTCCTTAAAACCAGAAGACGGACCTTCTGAAACCTATATTGAGAGATGTCAAAAATTTAAAGAAAACCCTCCAGCAAAAGATTGGGAAGGTGTTTTTCACCTGAAAACGAAATAGGGAAAATTATGGCACGTAAATACATCTTATTTTCACTGCTTATACTATTCATTACTGGAATTGCAGCATTCGTTGAAAAGACTGAAAACCTTACTGTCAAAAATACTGTTGACATGCGGAACGGGCCCGGATCGTATTATAAACTTATCCTGCGTCTGAATGCAGGAGCCAAAATTGCCAAAATTGACAAACAGCAACAGTGGTTAAAGGTCAAAGCACATAAAAAAGAAGGCTGGATCCCAGAACGGGCAACCTATGTAGAAACAAATAAAAAACAGATGTCTCCCGATCAGGATGAGGTCACTTCAGAAGCACAAACGGCTTTTGACCAACTTGAGAGCAAAAAAGACAGTACGAAACAAGATCCATACGCCTCACCGGCCCAGGTTGCGGCAGCAGTTAAGGGCTTTGCTACCGACTTCACCTCAAGTAAAACCGGCAAAAAAGAAAGTGCTATTCTCGATGATTTCAATAATTTTGTTGACCCGGATGAGTACCGTGAATTTCGAAATTTCAGACTCCAACACTGGAACTGGCAAAAAGCTCAGGATCGATTTGAAATAGATCCTGACAAGGTACCTGAATTAAACCCACTAGAAGAACGAGCGGGATGGGGGATCGCTAATGTTATTGCTCAACAAGGATTGGTAAAAAACAAGGAACTGCAACAGTACCTAACGCATATTGCCTTGGTCCTGGCAGAAAATTCTCATCGTTACGAAACACCGGCAAGAGTTTATATTCTCGATACCAGCGAAATAACAGGATATGCATCTCCCAATGGTATCATATTCGTTTCAAAAGGAGCATTACAAATCATGCGAAGCGAAACTGAATTTGCCTTCTTTGTTGGTCATGAATTAGCTCATATTGTGCATAATCACGGCATTAAGGAAAGCAATAAGCGAGAAACTAAAATTAAAGCAGAGGAGGGCTTTGAAGAACTCGATCAAGAGTTAGGTAATCGAAAAGCAAAATATGAAGAAACAGAAGAGAACCTCACCCAGCTGGCTAACGAAATGTATGAATATACGATCAAAGATCGGCTTGAGGAATATGAATTCTCAGCAGACTACTGGGGTATCATCTATATGTATCGCGCAGGATATAATCCAGCGGGTGCACTCAATCTGCTAAAACGAATTCGTAGCAACCAAGGCGACTTTAAAGACAGAATTGGTCATGCCAAATGGAAGGGAGCCTCACTGCGCGACCGTATTATCAGAATTAATAGCCAAACCGAGGACTTTAACCTGCCCCAAAACTTTGGCCATGATTATCAGTCCACCTTCCAACAAAAAGTGAGTACGCTGGATAATTAACTCCGCTTTTCTACCAGCTTTTTGAGCTCCGAAACCAGCATCAACGATTCGATAGGTGTCATTCGGTTTGGATCGCAGGCTTCAAGCTTATCAATGAGTTGTTCGGTATTGGGATCGAGCTGCGCCTGAAACAGCGACGGCTGCGTAATCTGATCCTGTTTCTCCATCTCTTTAGCAGCTTTTTTAACAGCAGCCTTCTTTTTCTTGGCCCCCTCTTCGAGCGTACCATTGCTATCAGTAAGATCCAAGCTGTGACTTTCGAGATTCGAGAGAATTTCTTTGGCACGTTCAATCACAATAGAAGGCAAGCCTGCCATATCAGCTACTTGAATACCATAGCTGTGATCGGCCCCGCCGCGCACCAGTTTCCGCAAGAAAATCACTTTATCGTCGTGCTCTTTCACCGACACATTATAATTCACAATATGATCGTACATATTTTCGAGCTCGTTTAGCTCGTGATAATGCGTAGCAAATAGCGTTTTAGCCGCTACTGACGGTTGGTTATGAAGATACTCGGCCAGCGCCCAGGCAATACTTAACCCATCAAAAGTGCTTGTACCACGTCCCACCTCATCTAATAAAATCAAGGAATTTCGAGTAGCGTTATTGAGAATATTTGCCGCTTCATTCATCTCTACGAGGAAGGTACTTTCGCCCGCCGCCAGGTTATCCGATGCTCCCACGCGGGTAAAGATTTTATCCACCAAACCAATATGCGCTTCCTCGGCCGGGACAAAGCAGCCGATTTGAGCCAAAAGCACAATCAACCCTGTCTGACGTAAAATGATACTCTTCCCCGCCATATTGGGACCGGTAATAATCAGGATCTGCTCATCCTCATTTTCAACATGAATATCGTTGGGGATAAACGGATCTCCCGGCGGAAGCGTTTTCTCCACTACCGGGTGACGTCCTTTCGTAATATCAATTTTTTGATCATCGGCAATGGCTGGCTTGCAGTAATTATTATGGTAGGCGACCTCTGCAAAACTCTGCAGGCAATCCAGCTCAGCTATCGCTTGCGCCACCTGCTGTATATCCTCGGCATATTCTGCAATCTCGACACGCAACTCCTCAAAAAGATCATATTCCAGGCTTTTACTCTGTTCTTCGGAAGACAAAATACGCTCCTCAACTTCCTTGAGATCAGGCGTAATATAGCGCTCGGAATTCACCAGCGTTTGTTTTCGAATAAAATGCTCAGGTACTTTCTCTGCATGGGTATTCGTTACCTCAATGTAATATCCATACACTTTATTATATCCGATTTTAAGTGAATCAATACCCGTTTCCTCGGCTAGCTCATTTTTTATATCGGCAATGTAGTCCTTGCCATTGCGTGCAATATTTCGAAGTTCATCCAATTCCTCATTATAGCCATCCTTAAAAATATCCCCGTCGCGCAAGCTGGTAGGCGGTTCTTCGGCAATAGCTTCTTCAATCTTTTCCTGTACCTCAATAAGCAGCTTCATGCGCTCCAGAATATCGTTAAGCAGATACTCATCGAGGTGATTAAACTGAGATTTAAGAATGGGGGTCTGCGCCAGCGAGTCTTTCAGCTTCACCAAATCACGGGGATTCGCACGTCCTACACAAATGCGCGAAATAAGTCGCTCAAGGTCACCTACCTTTTCAAGCTCTTCGCGCACTTTATCCCGCACATCGTGATTTACATTCAGTGATTCTACCGCATTCAATCGAGCACGAATAGGCTTCATTTGCTTCAGCGGACGCATGATCCATTTGCGTAGCATTCGCCCTCCCATGGCCGTAGCAGTATCATCCAGAATGGAGATTAACGTACCCTCGCTGCTCCCTCCTTCCTGTATCGTCGTAGTGAGCTCAAGGTTTCGCTTCGTCGAGCCGTCAAGCGACATAAAATCATTGCTCTCAAACTTCTGAATCCGCTTGATATGACCCAGTGAGGCTTTCTGCGTTTCCTGTATATAATGCATCAGCGCACCGGCCGCCACATGGGCCACCTCCAAATCCTCGACGCCAAAACCTTTGAGTGAATGTGTCTCAAAATGATCCGTCAACAAATTATATCCATAATCGCCCTCGTATACCCACTCCTCGATAAAGGTCATGTTATAATCGAGCAAAAACTCGGGCACATTGTTCTTTAGATTCTGGGGCAACAGCAACTCCGCCGGAGCAATAGACTGCATCAGGTCATCGAGCCGATCTTTGGCAACCTGACTTACCGAAAATTCTCCCGTTGATACATCTGCAAAAGCTGCACCGGCTGTTTTACCGTCCCAATAAACGGCCGCAGCATAATTATTCCGCTTGTGTTCCAGTAGTTTTTCCGACATCGTTACACCGGGCGTCGTAATCTCGGTCACCTCCCGGTTCACAATCTTGCGTCCTGCTTCCTTAGCCTCAGACGGATTTTCAACCTGTTCACAAACCGCCACCCGATATCCTTTCTTTACCAATTTGGGCAGATACGTATCAAGTGCATGATGAGGAAATCCCGCCATCGGGGTCTGATCGCCCCCGTTATTTCGTTTCGTAAGCGTAATGCCCAATTCTTTACTGACCAGTTCCGCATCATCAGCAAAGCACTCATAAAAGTCCCCCACTCGAAAAAGCAATATAGCGCCCTCATGTTCTTCCTTTATTTCGTGATACTGGCGCATCAGCGGGGTTAGCGATTTGGATTTAGTACTCATTTACAAGCAGTTATTTTTGTGCTTAAAATTTAATTTTGTAAAGTACGATAACTTTTGACCAAATTAGGTTAGCATAACAAAAGCGAACAGTGTAACTTTCGCAATCTTATTAATTAGTTTTCACTGATCAGTGCAGAAGTATAAGGATTTCTGGCGGCTCATCGTAAAATTGGTAAAAAAGAAAGATGTGTTTTTTAACGCATCTGCCATCACCTTTAATATCTTTATTTGTGCTATCCCATTTATACTGCTGATGATTTCGATCATCGGTTATATTCTTTCCTACGAAAAAGCTTTTGCCGAAATATTGCGCTATGGGCATGAACTATTTCCAAGTTTTACCTACGAATCGCGCAGTGGTGATGTATTTCGCGGTGCCGTAACGCTTGAAACGCTCCTCGAACCCCTTATCGGAGCACGACGTATCTTCGGTATTGTAGGTACTGTTATATTGGTCTTTTTCTCCCAGGGCTTTTTCCATACCCTTAAACACGTTGTCTTTGATATCTATGAGTTTGAAGACCGGCGCCATCCCATTCTCGAAATGGTTTATAACTTTTTCACTTTTGGATTAGTGGGAGGTGCTTTCCTGTTTTTCAGCCTTGGTATTTCGCTGGTATCCCTGGTATCAATCGATCAGTTTTCGCTACCATACACCGATATTGTTTTTGAACTTAGTTGGGTATATGAGTTTCTCAATCTGCTGATTCCTATTCTGTTTACGCTTATCTTGTTTTACATCATCTTTCGATATATCAGCGAAAAACGAATGAAGCCACAAGTAGCTTTGCTGGCAACGGTAGTATATACGGCCCTCTTCGAAGTTGCTAAAATGGGAGTAGGTTTATACCTGGATTATGCTCTAAGCTCCTATCGCTATTTTTATCAGGGATATACTATTCTGGTTATTATTGGCGTTTGGGCTTTCTATTCAGCTGCCCTATTTGTTTTTACCACCATTATCGCCAAATCATATCAAGAAGTATTTCTGGAAGATACGAGTAGCCAGGAAAACCCATACACGACGATCTCCTAAGGATGAGCAATCCAAAGCTTTCACTATCATTTTATCAGCGGCAAGATGTGGTATCCGTAGCCCAAGAACTTATCGGCAAGGTATTGTGCACCCAAATTGATAATGCTCCCCTGACCAGCGGAATTATCACCGAAACCGAAGCCTACTGCGGTCGAGGTGATAAAGCATGTCATGCCAACAATGGCACCCGAACAGATCGAACCGAAACAATGTATCGCGCAGGTGGTATTTCCTATATCTACCTGTGCTACGGTATCCATCACCTGTTTAATGTAGTGACAAATGTAGAAGGTAAAGCTGATGCTGTTCTTATTCGTGCTATTCAGCCACTCGATGGAAAAAATGTAATGCTTCACCGCCGCAGTAAACAAGAAATTAACCCTTCACTAACCGCAGGTCCGGGAAGATTAACGCAAGCTCTGGGCATCACTACAGAATTGGATGGGACAACGCTTACAGAAAATAAAATATGGATAGAAGATCGGGAGATAGGTTTTTCTGCATCCTCTCTGGTAGCAACTGAACGCGTAGGGGTGGATTACGCCGGGGAAGATGCGAAGCTACCGTGGCGTTTTTATCCCCAAGAAAGTAAATGGGTGAGCCAAAAATAGAAAAGCCTGCCTCGCTAAGCGAAACAGGCTTTAAAATGTACTATCAAAAAAGAGCGTTAGTTCTGATCGCTTTGCTGCTGTTCTTGTGTGATTTGACGATAGCGTTTAACTACCTCAGGATTTGATTGCAATGCCTTTACAATAGCTTGAAACCGCTGTGGCTGGAGTCCATTTTTCTCCATTGCGTTCATGATTTCTTTTTGCTGAACTTTCATCAATTTCGGCTGGACTTCATCAATTGTTTTCTGCTCTTGGTCTGTAACATCCGCAGAATCAGATTGAGGATTTCTTTGCTTCATCATAATCTCTTGAAATCGCTTGGGATCCATTTCCTTGTCAGCTAACAACGAGTCAATCTTTTCGTCAATTTTTGCATTTACATCGCTGGTAACAGCAGCAAATTTTTTCAGTTCTTCATTAGTGATACTGTCTGCCTGCGTTTGCTGCATTTTCTGTTGCATGGGATTGCCTTGCGCAAAAACCGAACCGGCCATTAAAAGAAAACCAAGTACAAAAGCCGCGGATTGTTTAAAAAACTTCATAAATTTTATTGAATGATTTAAAATTAAATAGATCTTGCTTTGAATTAAGCTCTGTTAAGATAGAGATTATTTATTCCGAATTAAAATAACCTATCAGCTCATATATTGAGCTAAATACCTTAGCCATAGTTAAGAGCTTGAATGTTGGCAACGCATACTTTCGAACGATATTCTATTTAAATTAAATTTTTACCTTTAGAATTATTCAAGTGATAAGAATCTGGCATTTATAGCCACAATAACGGTACTTAACGACATCAGTACCGCACCAACAGCCGGACTCAAAATAATGCCATAACTCACCAATACACCCGCTGCTAATGGGATGGCAAACGCATTGTATCCCGTAGCCCAAAATAGGTTTTGGATCATTTTTCGATAGGTCGATTTAGCCAGCTGAATCACCGCAGCTACATCATTTGGATCACTTTCAGTAAGAATAATATCCGCCGTTTCTACAGCTACATCCGATCCCGCGCCAATAGCGATACCCACATCGGCCTGGGCCAAGGCCGGTGCATCATTAACCCCGTCTCCCGTCATCGCTACTTTTAGCCCGCGCTCCTGCACTTCTTTTATTTTATCGGCTTTTTCCTCAGGAAGCACCTCGGCAAAAAACTCTTCGAGTCCCAGCTTATCTGCCACAAATGCAGCAGTCTGTTTATTATCACCGGTAAGCATCATGCAGCGAACTCCCATATCGTTAAGCTTTTTGATGGCTTCGTACGAACTTGCTCGTATCTGATCGCCAAGTGCTATAGCTCCTTTCAACTCATCATCCACAATAACAAACACCACAGTTTTTCCTTCTTCAGAAAGCTTCTCGTACTTTTCCCTCGGCAATTGCATGTTTTGCTCTTCTACATAGCCGGGACTTACAACAAATACCTGCTTCCCGTTTACTTTTCCTTTGATGCCTTTGCCTGTAATCGAATCAAAGTTTTCAATATTATACGTTTCATCGACGGCTTCTAAAATCCCCTCCGCCAGCGGATGCTCGGAGTTTTGTTCCACAGAGGCCGCCAGTTTTAAAAGCTCTTCTTCATTATACAAATCACTAAATGTGAGTACATCGGTAACTCCGAACTCCCCTTTCGTAAGGGTGCCTGTCTTATCAAAAATAAGGGCATCAACACTGCGGGATTGTTCAAATGCAGCACGGTTGCGAATTAAAAATCCATTTTGAGCAGCAAGTGACGTTGAAACCGCCACAACTAAAGGTACGGCTAATCCCAAGGCGTGTGGACAGGTAATCACCATGACAGTAACAGTACGCTCGAGGGCAAAAATGAAGTTTTCCGACGAAAAATACGTCCATCCAAAGAAGGTCAATGCTCCGGCTCCCAAAGCAATAAGCGTGAGCCAAAAAGCGGCACGATTCGCCAGATCCTGGGTGCGTGACTTACTTTCCTGCGCCTGTCTTACCAACTCAATGACCTGAGAGAGAAAGGAATCATCGCCCGTTTTCTCCACTTTAATAGTAAGCGATCCCTGACCATTTACCGATCCTCCGATCACTTCATCGCCCTCTTTTTTTGACACCGGCTTGGATTCCCCTGTCATCAGCGATTCATTCACAGACGAGCTTCCCTCTACTACATGGCCATCAGCCGGTACTTTTTCACCGGGCTTTATTAATACCTGATCACCCACCTCCAGTTCTTCCAGAGGGATATCTTCCGTTTCCCCTTCATCAGTAATACGATGCGCCTCTCCCGGCATCAGCTTTGCCAACTCTTCGAGGGCACGGGAAGCACTCATCACCGAGCGCATTTCTATCCAGTGGCCCACCAGCATGATATCCACCAGTGTAGCCAGCTCCCAGAAAAAGACTTCGCCCTCAACGCCAAAAACCACCACCGAGCTATAGACATACGCCACGGTAATTGCCAGACCGATGAGCGTCATCATACCCGGCTCCTTTTTGCCCAATTCATCATATAATCCCTTAAGGAAAGGCCAGCCGCCATAGAAAAACACAAACGACGACAGCACAAATGAGATATACAAATCGCCCTCAAATTGCAGGCTATCCCCAAGGCCCAGAAATCCCTGAATCATGTGCGAAAGCGCAAGGATGGGAATCGTAACAATTAGCGATATCCAAAACCGCCGCTTAAAATCTTTGGCCATCTGTTTGTGGTGATCGTGATGGCCGTGCCCGTCCTGAGATTTCCCGGTATTGCCTTGATGATGCTCGTGATCTTGTTCCATAATCTTATCCGTCTACCTTTTATTTACTTTTCGATATTACCTTTTCAGTACTACCACAGCCCGGCATCTGCTGTCCCATATAGGGATTCGATATTGCTTTTTTATCATCCAACCAATATGCGCCCTCTTGGTTTTGTGCCATGGGACAATATTGCCAATATAACTCCTTGGTATCAAATCCCTGATTTTCCACAGCCTTCACAAGTTGATTCGATATTTCTGCAAATGATTCTCTGAGCTTATCAATTGTTTTCGCTTCAGAGGCATTATTTACCGCTTCAACCATTGCAGCGTGGTGCTTTTGATGCATGTCCGAATGCTCGGGATGTTCATTCATCTCCTTGCTTTCTGTCACTTCTTTTTTAAATGCTTCGAGATGATTTTTGGCCTCCTTAAAACGATCATTTGCTAACGCTTCTTTCATTGCAAGATAGTTATCAATGAGTTCAGATAAATGTTCGGAGTGCTGGTGATCGCTGGTATCTGTTGTTGCTTCCTCATGACTCTGGTTGTCCATCTCTGACGATTCGCCACTTCTATTCATCTCCTCCATCGATCCGTGATTGTGTCCCGCCGGTTTTGTACCATCGGGATTTCTATTCATCATGCTTGCTTTACCCGCCAGTTGTGCAGCACTGTCAATTTTGAAATTGCCGTTAGTAACCACCTCTTCTCCGACTTTTACTCCGGATTTAACGACATACTGATCTCCAACACGGGCCCCGAGCTCAACCTCCCGAAATTCAAAAACAGGCTGACCATCCACCCTCTTATATACATACACCACCGATCGTTCACCGGTCCATAATACCGCTGATTTTGGGATGAGCGTCTGCTCTTTGCCACCCGAAATTTCTGATGACACAACACCTTCTGCAAGCATCTGTGGCTTCAATCGTCTATCAGGATTAGCAGCCTCTGCACGAACGGTGGCCGTTCGCGACTGCGGATCCAAAGTGGGATCGATATAGGTGATCTCGGCTTCAAATGTTTCCCCGGGATAGGCTTCAACCGTAAACGTAACCTTATTCCCTTCAGCCAAACCGACAAGATCACTTTCATAAGCCTCAAAGGTCACCCAAACCTTTGAAAGGTTCGCGATTTCATACATTACCGTACCCTCCATCACGTGATCCTGCTCAGAGATATTTCTTTTTAGCACATACCCCTCGGCAGGTGATACAATATCAAGCTCATTGATAACCTTGCCGCTGTTCTCAATTTTTTGAATCTCTTCCTCAGGCAACTCCCAAAGCTCCAGCTTTCTTCGCGTGGACTGATACAGAGCAGGATTGCTCTTCTTGTGCTTTCGCGTTTCAAGAAGCTCTCGCTGGGCTGACAAAAGTTGCGGGGAATAGATCGAAGCCAAACGCTCTCCTTTCTGAATCCGTGCTCCGGTGTAATCCACATAGAGCTGAGTGATACGACCCGGAAAATGGGCTGTCACATTTGATACGCGTCGCTCGTCAACAGCAATTTTACCGGGCATACGAACTTTCTTAACTGCAACATCTTTTATGACTTCTGTCGTCTGAACCTCCGCCAGTCGGGCAGCAGCTTCGGTCATTTTTAACTCATAATTACTTGCTTCGGAGCCCTGCTCGGAACCTTCTTCATCGGCCGGAATAAGCTCCATCCCGCAAATGGGACAATTGCCCGGTTCCGATTGCCTTACGCTGGGATGCATACTGCAGGTATACACCACTTCGCCCTGCTCATTGGTATGAGCTTCTTTAACGTGCTCATCCATGCTTTGCGGCTGATCGGCGGATGATCCGCCAAAAAACAGCCATCCTAACAGGAGTCCGATAACTAATATTCCTGCTGATCTTCCAATTTGATTAATGTTAGGTGATTTCATGATTTCAGATTTTAGTATTTGGTAATAAGTCTTGCCTTGTGAGTAACATTGCGATGCATTTAATCGCCTTACTCCAATTCAATTTCTTTGGGATTCGTGTTATGCTTGCCGTACAGATACTCAATGCGCGCAACCGCCGTATTCAGATCCACAAGCGCCTGCTGCTGTGCAAGTTCATAATCCAGCAGTTTACGCTGGAGCCGCAACAGCTCATCAAAATCCGTTGCCGAAGTCGCATACTGTTCAGTCAAAATATCAATGGTCTGCTGGGTACGCTGAATCTGAATATCCTTATAGAGATTCAAGCGACGCTGCCCATCATTATAATTGCGCAATGCTTTGCTGAGCTGCGTCAACAGTCGATTTTCGGTTGCCTGCTGACGATCCTGCACTGAGCGCAGTTGAATCTGCGCCTGCTTCTCCTTCGCTCGGTACTTCTTTCGATATAAGGGAATCTGGATACCCATCCGAGCAAGAATCGCATCCTGACCGTTATCGGTAAGTGCCATATCTCGTTCACCGGTTATCATATAGTCGATACCAACCCCAAACTTCGGCATGCCTTCTTTCTGAGCGGCTTTAATTGAACTCCGCGCCGACGAAGCTTCGAAATCGATTTTTGACAACTGTGGATTTTGTCGCATTGCCACATGCTCCAATTCGTTCTTCGACATCTTCAGGACCTTCTTTTGCAAACTGTCCGGAGTTACCACCTTTGAATCGGACTGACGATTGAGCAGTTCATTAAATTCCTGCAGGGCAACCTGTCGATTGTCTTTTTGCAACTCCAATCGCGACTTCAGATCCTCTTTTTCGATTTGCACCCGCAACACATCAGCCTGCCCAACCTGGTTGGTCTCATATTCCTGCATCGCGAGCGATTCAAAAATATCCAGGAGCTCAATATTCTCCTCCAGTATTCGGATAACCTGCTCAATCTTATAAAGGTTGTACCAGCTTTTCTGCACCTCATAGAACAGCTTATTTCGCACGTCCTGGAATGCTTCAAATTTAGCCTTTGCTTGCTGTGTTGCCGCATTGCCACGAGCATCCAGCGTACCAAACCACGGAAACATTTGCGTGATTCCAAATCGAGCCTGCTGAGGCCCAATCCGGGTCTCAATAGGATTGATAAAATACCCGAATGACAGTTCAGGATCGGGCAGCGTGCTAACCTGCGGCGATTGTTGCAATGCCGACAAATATTGGCGGTATTCTGCCTTAAGTCCCGGATTGTTTTGAGCAGCCTGTTGCATATACTGCTCAATTTGAACGCTGCTGGTATCTGCTTGCTGAGCCATCCCAAACAAAGGGATAATCATCATTACTAAAAGTACAATCATTTCTCTCAATCCCTGACACGTCGCCAAAGCTATAAAGCGTCGGCGACCTTCGAAGGGGTACTTTCTTGCTTTATCTCGTTCCGATGCTCTGCGTCGGAACGGTTTCTTATTTATTTCAGTCATCGAAAATTTCATGGGTCTGAATTTCTTATTAATTAACATGTTAAACCTCACTTCTTTCTGGCTTATGCTGGAGCTTATACTCTTGCCACATGGCATAGAGCACCGGCACCACAAACAGCGTAATAATTTGCAGGAACATGCCCCCGACACTGGGAATCGCCATCGGCACCATGATATCCGCGCCTCGTCCGGTGGAGGTAAGTACGGGAATCAGTGCCAATATGGTTGTAGCTGTGGTCATCATTGTGGGACGAATCCGTCGGCCGGCGGCCTCTTCCACGGCAGATTTTATCTCCTGCAATGTGCCGGGATTATCGCGATCAAACACCTGATCCAGATAGGTAGCCATGACCACACCTCCCTCAGCGGCAATTCCAAAGAGGGCGATAAAACCAACCCACACGGCAATACTCAGGTTTACGGTACCCATCTGAAACAATTCACGCATATTAGTTCCAAACATGTTGAAATCCATAAACCAGCCCTGACCGTACAGCCACACGAGAATAAATCCACCAGCCCAAGCCACAAAAATACTGCTGAAGATCATCATGGAGGTTGGCACCGACTTAAATTGAAAGTAGATGATCAGGAAAATTAGCAGCAGGGCAATCGGCAGGATAATAGCCAGCCGCTCTGATGCCCGCACTTGATTTTCGTAGTTACCGGCAAACTCGTAACTGATCCCCGGCGGTACGGTTAGTTTCCCGGCGTTGATCTGGTCATTCAGATAACTTTGCGCATTTTCAACGGCATCGACCTCCGCCACCGAGTCAATGCTGTCAAAAATTACATAGCCCACTAAAAAAGTATCTTCACTTTTGATTACCTGCGGACCTTGCCGGTAGCGTATTTCTGCCAGCTGTCCCAGCGGCACCTGCGATCCCATACCCGTAGGTACCAGCATGCGCCTGATCTTCTCCGGATCATCGCGCTGCTCTCTGGCATAGCGAACCCGCACGGGATATCGTTCTCGTCCCTCTACGGTATTCGTTAGCTGAATGCCTCCCAAGGCCACCTCCAGGTAATGCTGAACATCCTGCATCGATAAACCATAACGGGCTATCTTTTCCCTATTGACATCAATTTCCAGATAGGGCTTGCCGACAATTCTATCCGCAAAAACCGACGACGGCTTGATGCCCGGAACCTCCTTAAGCTGCTCCTCCAAACGTAGTCCAAAGTCTTCGATGGTCTGCAGATCCGGACCCTTCACCTTGATGCCCATCGGTGCCCGCATTCCCGACTGCAACATAATCTGCCGCGTTTGTATTGGCTGCAGTTTAGGCGCCGAAGTTGTACCTGGAATATCAGCGGCTTTTACAATTTCATCCCAAATATCATCGGGTGACTCAATATGATCACGCCACTGCCGGTAATACTGTCCGTCGGAATCGGGAATAAGTTCTCCATTCTCATTTCGGACAAAAGCTCCTTCAGAATCTGTACGAAATCGAATGCGATGCCCATTCTCGTTGGTTTTATACTCCGTTTTATAGGTAATAATATTTTCAAACATAGAGATGGGAGCCGGGTCCAAGGCTGATTCGGTGCGCCCCATCTTGCCTACGACTGTTTCCACCTCGGGAATAGAAGAAACGCGCATATCCAACTTCTGCATCACATCTTTGGCCTCCTCAATGCCGGCATGGGGCATCGTTGTCGGCATCAACAGATAGGAACCTTCGTCCAATGGCGGCATAAACTCTTCGCCCAGCCCCGGGAAAGTAGACTCGGCCGCCTGCCATGCTGACGTTTCTTGAATATTGAGACCAACGGTGTTGAAACCACTGGCTACAAAACCGAATACGCCCGAAAATCCCAGCCAAATAACCATTGACAACACGATCAGCGACGTTGGAATCGATAGAAACAGCTTTTTATTCGTTAAACACCAATCCAGAATGGGCCGATAATAATAGATTACCAGCCAGAAGCTCCCCATGATGACGGTAAGCAACAGTGCCACTGTGATAAAGTTGCCGGCAAATGAAACGGCGGGTCCCAACGGCAGCCATTCGCTCGTTAGCAGCCAAGCAACCCCTACTACAATCAAACTCATATTCAAGGTAGGCAACCACTTTTGATATCGATCATCCCGAACAAACAGGGCCGCCCCGTTGATCAATCCAAAACCAATAAGAACAACCCCTGCCCAAGTCATCACATTCACAACAACAAACAGTCCGCCGATTGCCAACAGTGCGTTCCAGGCTATTTTAAACGGACGTCTTTTAATTTTGATAGAGAAAAACCAGTGAGCGAATGGTGGAATAAGCGTAATCACTATAATGATCGCTGCCACCAGAGCAAAAGTTTTAGTAAAGGCCAGCGGACGGAAAAGCTTGCCCTCAGCCGCCACCATTGTAAAAACGGGGAGAAAACTGACGATCGTCATGGTGATCGCGGTTATAATAGCATGTGCAACCTCGCTTGTTGCCCGATATATAACCTCCAGCAGCGACTCTTCCGGGTCGGCCCGATCCATATGCTGCAGCATATTCTCCGAAAGCACAATCCCCATATCCACAATGGTACCAATGGCTATGGCAATTCCTGACAGGGATACGATATTGGCATCCACTCCGGCCAATTTCATAGCTATAAAGGTCATCAGTACAGCCACGGGAAGCATTCCCGAAATAAGAATCGACGTACGCAGGTTGAGCACCATCACCACAATCACAATAATGGTGATCAATACCTCCAGCGAAAGTGCCTCCTCGAGGGTACCGAGTGTTTCCTGAATAAGCGTACTGCGATCATAAAAAGGGACAATGGAAACTTTTGATTCCGTGCCGTCATCCAGCGTTTTGGAGGGAAGTCCCGGCTCAATTTCCTTGATTTTGGCTTTCACATTTTCGATCACCTGCATGGGATTGGCACCTTCGCGAGCGGTAACGACGGCTCCCACCACTTCGGCTCCGCCCTTGTCCAGCGCTCCGCGACGCAGTGAAGGTCCACGACTGACATTCGCAATTTCGCTGATGCGTACGGGCGTATTGTCAACCACTTTAACCACGGCCTGCTCGAGGTCTTCTATATTTTCGATATATCCGAGTCCCCGAACCAAGTACTCTACGTTATTCATCTCGATCGTTCGCGCTCCGACTTCGGCGTTGCTTTCTTTTACTGCCTTGAATACCTCCGACATGGAAACGCCATACTCCTGCATCTTTTCAGGATCCACATCTACCTGATATTCACTGACATATCCACCAATGGGAGCAACTTCTGCAACGCCTTCAACGGCTGACAAACCATATCCGACATAAAAATCCTGGATACTCCGTAACTCTTGAAGATCCCATCCACCCGTGGCGTTGCCCTCACTATCTCGTCCTTCTAAGGTGTACCAGAAAATCTGGCCCAACCCGGTGGCATCGGGTCCCAGCGACGGTTGTACTCCCTGCGGAAGCGTCCCCGACGGCAATGAATTCAATTTTTCAAGGATGCGCGAGCGGCTCCAGTAGAAATCGACATCTTCTTCAAAAATGACATAGATACTGGAGGTGCCCATCATTGAGCTGCTCCGGACGGTTTTAACACCGGGTACGGTCAAAAGCTGAGTTGTAAGTGGATAGGTTATCTGATCTTCTACATCCTGTGGCGACCGTCCCGGCCAGGAGGTATAAACAATTTGCTGATTCTGTCCCAGGTTCGGAATGGCATCTACGGCTACAGGATCTTGCGGAAGCCAATCGATATCCCAGCCGAAAGGCGCGGTGGCCAAACCCCAGGCAGTAAAGCCGAGCAGCAGGAGAACGGCTATAAGCTTATTTTCGAGAAAAAAACGTATGATTTTATCGAGCATTGAAGTACTACTGAATTAGCGTTGTAATAATGTGTAACCCGCAATACGAAATGCGTTTCTTTTAAATCGATCATGATGCGTATTGCGTGATGCGTAAAGAATGGCCTAAAGGAATTCAGGCTTAACAAGAAGTGTGGGCACTCGCTAATTCAGAAAAACGCTATTCAGTAAAAAGATGGGAGGAGCATATTGTTGTTGGACAGATTGATCCCTAAAAATTTCAGGGTCATCGTCGTCGGACAAGGGAATATTGAACTCACCTGTTAAATCTGCAGCAAGAACAATTTTTGTATGCTGTAAGACCGCTGGGATATCAGATTGTTCGCTGTTCACAACCTGCTCACAAAAGGAGAGTACCATACAATCATCATTTTCTGTCTCTGAGTGATTGGCCATCTCAGTTTGATCACAACAATCATGCATAGTATTCGCATGATTATTAATATCACAATGCAGGTTCATTGCCGCAGCTCCGGCAGGCAACACTATGTTACCTAAAAACAGGAGCAGTGTAAATACTGCTGCAAAACGATATGTCTTTTTAAGTGTTGTCAACTGATAATTGTATATTTAAAACTGAATTAATATAGGAATTTTTTTATCAATCGTTCAATACGCTAAAAACTCTTTATTTTCAGTATTCAAGTAAAATAACCTTTTTAGAGTTTCGGAAATTCCTTTTACTTAGTTGAGTTATCGGTACTTCACTCTAGAAATATTCTCTATGCGTATAGTTTCACTACTGCCCAGCACTACCGAAATCGTTGAGGCTCTCGGCAAAAAGGATAAGCTCGTTGGCCGATCCCATGAATGTAATTATCCCGATGATATTACTACACTCCCGGCCTGTACCGAGCCGAAGTTTAAGCCGGACGGAAGCAGCTATGAGATCGATCAACGAGTAAAGGCATTATTGCAAGAGGGACTTTCAGTTTACCGGGTGAATGAAGAAAAGTTAGCGGAATTAAAGCCGGATATTATTCTTACCCAAGATCACTGTGAAGTTTGCGCTGCTTCGCTTGATGATGTAAAACAAGCCGTTCGCCAAACGCTCGGTGAGCACGTAAAAATTGTCTCGGTTTCTCCCACGGATTTATCAAGCTGGGTACAATCCATCCGTACTATCGCTGATGCTATTGATGCAAATGAAGCAGCTGAGGAACTTACCGGACGCATGAAATCGGAACTGCAGGAGATCCAGCAAAAAACGATTGAGCTTACTCCGCCCAAGGTGCTTTCTATCGAGTGGATGGATCCGCTGATGACGGCCGGAAACTGGATTCCGGAGCTCGTTCACAAGTTGCAGGTGGTATTCCCGTGGGCGCTGAGACAGGCAATCATTCTCCGCAAATTTCCTTCGATACCGTTCAACGACTCGATCCCGATATTATCACCATTATTCCCTGTGGTTACTCCATCGATCAATCCCTTTCAGAAATTTCAACGCTTACCTCTCGAGATGGTTGGAATCAACTCCGTGCAGTACAAAACAAGCAGGTATATATTGCCGATGGCGATCACTATTTCAACCGGCCGGGACCTCGTCTTGTAGATTCGGCTCGTATCTTGGCTGAGATTATCCATCCATCGCTATTTCGAAAAGAAGAACATCCCGAGTGGATTAACCTTGCTAACCATCAATTTCAACAAATGGTTTCCGCATTACCATGAAGAAAAAAGTAGCTATTATTGGAGCAACCTCGGGCATTGGCCGGGCGCTGGCGGTTGAAATGCACAATCGTGGATATACTGTTGGAGCCACGGGGCGCCGCCTTGAACGGCTGGAAGAACTTCGCAATCAGCTAAAAACAAATACCTACATTCAGTATATGGATGTCACTGATCTTGATGATGCTATTTCCCAACTCGATCAGCTTAAAAAAGATATGGGCGGACTGGATATCATCGTGCTGAATTCCGGGGTTTCGAATTATCAGCAAGAATCAGTGGGACGTGAGCCCGATCTTCACGTAATTGATGTGAACGTGCGGGGATTTGCCAATCTTGGCAGTTATGCTTTTAACCTGTTTGAAGAACAGGGACACGGACATATTGTTGGAATTTCATCGGTAGCCGGTCTTTTCGGATGGGGTTTAAATATTCCATATAACGCTTCAAAGTCATTTGTAAATACTTACCTGCAGGGATACCGCCAAAAGGCCAACCATTCTGATGCCGATATTGCAGTATCCACCATCATGCCCGGCTTTGTAGAATCCGAGATGACCGAGGGTAAAAAGGATCTGTTTTGGGTACAACCAACAAAAAAAGCAGCAAAACAAATTGCAGAAGCCATCGAAAAACAAAAGAACGAAGCCTATATTACTAAGCGCTGGCGCCTTGTGGGGTGGTTTGTAAAACTGATACCGAACTGGGCCTGGAACCGAATGTAGATAAATATCAAGGCTTGTTTGTATTTTCGTTTACAAACTGAATGATTTCACCATCGGGGTCTACCTCTAAGGTAAGCTGCATCTTTCCCTTTTGACCGTTTGCATTCTTAAATTCAGGGTTCCCAACCTCAATATTTCCAATACCGTAAACAGTCATTACAGAGTCTTGATTATCCTTCTCCAATACATAGGTATACGCATCGTTGGGTTTACTGTTAAGATGTTTAAGGTTAAGAGTCTCAACTTTTCCATCCGAAAGATAATACTGCTCTGAAAGCTCTAAACCCATTGTCAATAAATCACCTCGAATCTGATCAGCTGTACGGCTTTTATCTGCACTTTCCCAAGTATTTTGAAAAATATAGGCTTTCACAGCAGTGCCCGGCACAGCATATAATAGCACCAAAGCGACCAGCACTGTGCCCACATACCAGCCAAGGCCCTTATTTAGGACATCAGAAGGTTCAGGCTTCTTTTCATTATTGATTTCGGTAAATATCCACATTGAAGGACCGATAATAAAAAACAGAATTATACCGCCAAGCGCCCACCAACGCGCATTCCAATAGTTCCCCATATCGATATTCCCATCACTAAATTCGTTGATGGCTCGCATCGTATCTACTCCGGACGCTCTATCCCATGGCATTAGACTAATATTTTCGGGTAACACATCTAAAAATGCCATGCTTACCGCAATTAAAATTGTAACCGAGGCCGCAACAGCCCACGGCAGCCAACTGTAAGTATCAGATTGTTTAGTTTGTTCGCTCATAATGCACCCCATTTGTTGTTAAAATACCCTTTGTTTGATATTGTCCCCTCGCTCCCGAAAAGTTTTGATAATCGGCATTTTTACCATCAATATAGCTTGATTCGGTAATGAGAACGATACTGTCCTGATTGGCTTTGGCAAGGTAAATCGTCAGCATCTTATTGTCTTTAATGCCTTCATGTGCAAATAGGCTGTCTTTGGTAATAAGGGAATCATATTTCTGCACAAAAAGGCTCCCAATGGCTGAATCGTCAACTCTGTCCTCTGAATGATAGGCCCGCAAGGTTTTAAGCATCGGTTTTTTTACATAGAGCTCAGCAACTTTTGAATCAATGGTATATCGAATTTCCGAAAGCGTATCGGCCTGTCGCTGCGTACTCACATAACTTATTGCAGCAGAAACCGCTGACCCAATAATAAGCAACGATAGTGTCCAACCCATCATCTTCCGTTTGGTACCTGATGTAATTTTCGGCAGCATTACCACCATTAAGACAATTAAATAAACAAAAACTGCAATACTGCTCGCTATTACTGACGGCCATATGCTGCCCGTTTGAGAGGGTATAAAGAAAGCCACTCCCGTTACCACAATCCCTGTCCCAACCCACAGAATTATTTTTTTCATCTCTTCACCACATCTTATTATTATTTTATTCTCTCTTCCTTTAATAATTACTAACCAACATAGAATTATAAATTTTGTCAAATTTAAGTGCGGGTATACTGCTCTTCAATCGTAAACCCAGTTTAGAAGTATTGTTGGCTCATCCGGGTGGACCATACTGGTGGGATAAGGATGAAGGAGCATGGTCAATCCCCAAAGGAGAAGTGGAACAAGATGAAGATTTGCTCCATGCCGCCAAGCGCGAATTCGAAGAAGAGCTCGGTTTTATCCCGAAAGGAGAATTTATTGAACTGGATTCGGTAAAGCAGAAAGGTGGTAAAACCGTTTACTGCTGGGCAGTGGAATATCAGATCCCCGACGATTTTATCTTTGCACCCAATGAGTTCAAAATGGAGTGGCCGCCCAATTCCGGAAAAACGGAATTATTCCCCGAAATTGACCGGATAGAATACTTCGGTCCATTTGAAGCACGCAAGAAAATCAATCCGGCCCAACGAACATTTATCAGCCGCCTCATTGACTACTGCAGCCGAAACCAATAATTGGCTTACCACTTGAATAGCAAAAGGTTTTCAATTACTATTACATCCGCCCGCTGAATTTGCGGCCGGATGGATCAACAAAACTCTTTCGTACCCATCGGATGAGTTTTACAAAGACCTCCATTAATAAGCCCAAAGACGCAGCCCCATCCAATCCCAGTAGATAAAGAACAGGGTGAATCCTATTAAGGTTACTGAAATAATGGTGAAGTAAATTTTCATAGCAGGATGAATCTCCTTTTGCCAACTACGCAAGCTTGTCCACAGTGCACCAACAGAGCTTATCCCAAACAAATAGGTAGCTGCGGTAATTGCCATTGCAGCAAACGTTCGTTCTCCGATTGTTAACAGTTCAATCTGCGATGCCCCCAACACTAACAATCCAATGCTACACAGGGCGGCAAACGGCCACCAGAAAAGTGACTGATATGAAAATGGCGAATGCTTTGAGCTGTATTTGCGATAACCTTCAAACGGTATCCAGAACAAGCTGAACAACAATAAGGTTGCCAACATCCCCAGGCCACCGAAAAACGCCCCGCGATAGACAACCTTTTTCCAGCTTCCAGTTTTGACATAGAAAGTACCATCATGCTGCATTACCTGCCCGTACTCTTCCGTATTCATAAAAAAGGTTGAGGCCATTGTTTTGCCTTCCCTGCGAAATTTATTTTCCGAAACAGGTAACAGTGGCTTGGGAGACTCCATAAATCCTATGGATTGCAATGTGTCATCCAATACTTCAAGTGTTAATCCAGCTGATAATACATTCAGGGGCATAAAAAGTTGATTGCGTGGACTGCGATATTCGTAATAGCCCTCGTATTGCTCCAACTGTTCTTCGGATAGGTCAACGGTAGATTGTGGTTCCGGTTTTTTGACATTTTGCAGTAGAAATTTTGTGATCGCTTCTCTGATATCACCAAACCCATTAGAGCTATTCAACAACAGCACGTATCCCAAATCATATTCCGGGAAATACATATACTGCGACAGATAACCATCGATTCCGCCACCGTGATTCAGGTTGGGATAACCGGCCATTTCAGAGTTTGTAATTCCCAGTCCGTAGCCCTTGGTAAATCCATGTTTGGCAGCGAGCGTTGTCTCTGTTGTCTCCATCCTCTCAACTAAGCTATCCGCAATAAATTCCTGCCCATCAAGTGAACCATCATTTAGCAATAGCTGAACAAACTTTGCCATATCAGCGGGTGAGGAGTGCAACATGCCCGCCGGACGCAAATAGATATGCTGATACTCCACCGGCTCATATTCTCCTTTGTAACCCGTAACCAATGCTTCTTTTACAGAATCACTGTAAGCAAACGAAGACTTCTTCATATCCAGTGGGGTTAATATGCTCTTCCGCAGATAATCTTCGTACGACTGACCGGTTACTTTTTCAATGATATAACCCGCTATCGCATAGCCCGGATTGGAATATGAATACCGTGTACCCGGCCGCCAGCGTACTACTCTTGATTTCGGATTAATACGCAGCGCTTTTTCAAGCGATATATTGGGATCATGCTGAGTATTATAAAACTCGTTAAAGTGCATATCATCAAATCCCGAAGTGTGCTCAAGCAGATGCTTTACCCGTACCGGATCCGTTTCTTTCCACGGGTTTTTAATTTCAATATTGGGAACCAACTCCTGAACCTTGTCATTAAGGCTCAGTTTTCCTTCTTCCACAAGCTGCAAAATGCCCATAGCCACAAATGTTTTCGAGATAGACCCAACCCGAAACAGATGATCAGCAGTTACCGGCTTTTTATCCTCATAATCCGCATAGCCTACCCCGCCAGACCAGATAACAGAATCCTTATGCACCAACGCTATCCCCGCTCCCGGTATATTATTTTCCTGCAGTAATGAATCGACGGTCGCTTCCAGGGAATCAATATCTGCAACTATCGATTTATCCTGATTTTGTTGTGCAAAAACATCACCTGAATTGAGCCCAAGAATCAACAACGATAATGCTATCAAAAACCAACATTGTTTATTCATATCGTATCCTACTTTAATCTCCATCTTATTTCTTATTCAGCTATAATTACGTCTATCTAATATCATTGTTACAATAAGAAAGATGAATACAGAACGCTGATTGTCAATCTGAAGTTAATACAATAGCGATAATACAAAAGCTACCATAACACTATTAATTCTAACTAATCAAAATTTATTATGGATGGTAAAAAATTATTAATGCTTGTAGGAGATTTTGGAGAGGATTATGAAATTATGGTGCCTTTTCAGGCACTGCAGATGGTAGGCCATACGGTGCATGCTGTTTGTCCCGGCAAAAAGAAGGGAGACACTGTTAAAACGGCTATTCACGATTTTGAAGGAGATCAAACCTATACCGAAAAACCGGGACATAATTTTGCCCTCAATGCTACTTTCGATAAAGCTGATCCCGCTGACTACGACGGACTTGTTGTTGCCGGTGGACGTGCTCCCGAATACCTGCGTCGCGAAGATGGCGTATTGGATATGGTTCGTCACTTCTTTGAGGAGGACAAACCCGTTGCAGCTATTTGTCACGGACTCCAGATTTTATCCGCAGCCGATGTAATAACCGGCAAAACATTAACGGCCTATCCCGCGTGCGGACCAGAGATGGAAGCCGCCGGTGCCGATTACAAAGATGTGGAAGTAACCGAAGTCGTAGTCGATGGCAAATTGGTTACATCTCCAGCCTGGCCGGGACATCCCAAATGGCTGAGCGCTTTCCTTGATGTGCTGGGTACCAAAATCACTCATTAAATATATTCACAATAAAAAAAGCGAGGAGCTAAACACTCCTCGCTTTTAAATTTTTGGATGATCAGGATATTAATAACCTGATTCCATATCTTCTTTCTCCTCATTATCAGATGGCATAATCACTGCATCAATGATGTGAACAACGCCATTTGAAGCCTCAACATCAGCCTTCACTACGTTGGCGCCATTAATCATTGCTCCGTCGGATAACGAAACCTTAATTTTATTTCCTTGCACGGTTTCTACCATTTGACCGTCCTTAAGATCAGAAGACATGATCTTACCGGAAACAACGTGATAGGTTAAAATACTTTGGAGCTGCCCTTTATTTTCTTCTTTCAGCAGCATATCCAGCGTACCATCCGGCAAGTTACTGAATGCCTGATTGGTAGGAGCAAATACCGTAAAAGGTCCTTCACCATTTAGCGTTTCAACCAGATCAGCTGCTTTTACAGCAGTCACCAAAGTAGATAACTGATCGGTATCCTGCGCAATGGATATAATTTTATTGTGGTGGTCAACCTTTTTATCCTTTTCGGGATTTTGTGTAAACGCCAGCAGCACAACGGATGCCAGCATAACGGTTAAGATTTTTGTAAGCTTCATAAGAACATTGTATTTTTATTAAGGATAGTGATAGAGCAAAACATTCTAACTAATGTTTTGCGATGTGATGGATAAACGCTATTCGGCGATATACCATTCACGAAGGCCGAAGTTTTTCTTCGGCCTTTTTTATTCCCGATTTCTTATCTCTTTATACGAAGCTTCCAAATCAATCATAGGTTCCGGATAATCTTTCCCTATTTCTACACCCGCCAATTTCTGTTGCTCGAGTGTCATGAAGACAGTACGTTGGCAACGTTGTTTTCGTACTGACCCACCGCTACGTCGCTAAAGGCCTACTACGCCGAAGCACTTGGCTGCGAAGGCCGTGCAATTAAGCGTCGGCGACCTTGTTGGCGCTCTGTTACTATTTGATTGATCCACTCCTGCCCTCTCCCCAAAATTAGAGAGAGGTACTCTTTAAATAATTATAAATCTTAATCAACGAGTCTTTCTCCCTACCTGTAGGAGCCTGTTCCGCGTGCTATTGGAAAGAAATAAAAATAGGATCAATACTTTAACCTATTTCTGGGCTTTCCCTAATTATAAAGAAACTCTTTAGAGCTTTTTTTAACTATTAAAGAGTATCTTCCCCAGCTAGAAGCCGAACATCTATGAATATTATTTTTTGCAACCAACAAATCCGAACCATTACTTATAACCTACAACGCGAACTAATAAGTTGTAACCGATCTTTCCAAAAAAGTATAACAATGCCCCGAACATGATAAATTGAGAAACGCTGGGAACAATAACCAGTACTAATCTCTTGACTTTACATGTTTTTGGAGAATTCGTTTGTTCTCTTGCTTCACTTTGGGATCATTTTTCTTCGACCAAAGTCTCTCGTTGGCTTTATTATAAGCCGCTTTATGTTCTACCAGCCGCTCTGGATAATCGCTACCCAACTCAAAATTATACATTTATTGCTCCATTTTACTCATTTTCCATGGTTCATGAATTAGCTCGGTAGGCACTTGCCGGAGCTCTGGTACCCACTGACGAATAAAATTCCCCTTTGGATCATGATCGTATCCCTGTTTTACGGGATTATAGATACGAACACTGTTGACCCCCATCGTTCCAGCCTGCATCTGGAACTGCGAATAGTGTATACCCGGCTCAAAATCCAAAAACTGCCGACCCAAAAACTGAGCTCCCGCCTGCCACGGTTGCCACAGATGATGCGTAAGCACCGACACCAGCATTGTGCGCATTCGAAAATTAATATAACCCGTCTTTTTCACCGCCCGCATGCAGGCATCAACCAATGGAAAGCCGGTCTGACCCGCTTTCCAGGCTTTGACGTATGTCTCGTTTTGTTCTGTTCGGATATTATTATAGCCCCGATTCAGGTTCTCAAACTCGATGCGAGGCTCAGCCTCAAACTTCTGAATAAAATGACAATGCCATTTAAGTCGAGAACCGAAACTGCGCAACGGCCACTGGTAATCCAGCTTATCATATTCATCCCAAAGAAACTGGTATGCTTGCTGCAGCGAAAGATTACCCCACGTGAGGAAAGGCGAAATGCGGCTGCATCCATAACGACTACCAGACGGCTTTGAAATCAAGTCATTGTAGTGGCGACCGCGCTCGTACACAAAGTCCTCGAGACAGCGCCAGGCATTAGCCTCACCCCCTTGCTGAAATAACAAGTTCGGTTTTTGATAAGCGTTGGGAATGGGATGGCTCAAAATGTATTGCTGTAGCGCAGTAGCCAGATCAATGCTATCCAACGCTGCAAGATTTGGAGTATTTAATTCGCGTTTGGCGCGTTTCTTCCAGCGTTTGCGCCACCCATCGCGATGCATAAGTCCCCGAAATACGGCATTTGTTGGCGACTCTATCCATGTAATACCCTTAGAATCACAAAATCGAGCAAAATCCTTATCTCGTTCAAAGGTTAAATTTATTCCTGTTTCCTCGTGGCTAAGTACGGTAGAAATCGTATAATGATTGGACAGTTTTTTAAAAAATGGAATGACCTCGTGATAGACTTTGACTATATGCGCATTGTAGGGATCAAGCTGGTCATCCATATCACAAAGTGATTCCCAGATAAACCGTCCGTGTCGATTACCGTAATGATCTGATTCGAACAGCGAGGGCTCAAATATATAAACCAACAACGTTGGGCGCGGCGATTCAATCGCCTGTTTTAGCGGAGCATGATCACTCAGCCGCAAATCGCGCTTAAACCAAACTACATCGATCGCCGGGAATTCACTCATCGCTATCCTCCTTTAAACGCAGTCGAATAGGACCCGAATATTGGTCGGGATCTACCGGCTTTCCTTGCTGTTCGATCTGTATTTTGCCCTGACGATGTAATTTGCGAGCAGCATCTCTGGTATCATCCATTAGTTCACGCCAGTTGCCATCGGATGCAATGACCTGTGCCGCTTCGGACGGGCAGATGGTTTTACTGGATCCCCGTTTACGTACCAACTGCATAATAACCGACTGTAACTTTTGCTTTGACATCATCAATCACGATTTCTGATTTCTTCGTAGGATGATTCCAAATCAATCATAGGTTCCGGATAATCTTTTCCTATTTCTACACCCGCCAATTTCTGTTGCTCCAGTGCCATGCGATGCGGTTCATGCACAAATTCCACCGGCACATCAGACAGTTCGGGTAGCCAATGCCGTACATACTCCCCTTTTTTATCGTATTTGTCAGCCTGATTAGGAATGTTGAAATAGCGATTGCGCGGATCCTGACCTACGGTCGAATTGTACATCCAGTTGCCGTAATTACTGCAAACATCGTAATCGATGAGTTTCGATTCGAAATACTCCGCTCCCATCCGCCAATCAATATTCAGGTTCTGTGCTAAGAAACTTGCTACATTCTGCCGTCCACGGTTTGACATATACCCCGTTTTATTAAGCTCCCGCATATTGGCATCTATAAACGGAATGCCGGTCTGTCCCTCAGCCCACCGTCTAAAATCGTCTTCATCGTGGCGCCAATTACGATCTTTTTGCTGAATACCGCCCTGCTTAAAAATAGCATTCCCGTATTTCATGGCCGAATAGCGGAAAAAGTCGCGCCAGATCAGTTCAAAAATCATCCAATAGGTTGAAACGTTTTTCTTGCGTTCCTCTTCATATTTTTTAACCTCCCAGTAGATTCGACGGGGAGAGAGCGAGCCATTCGCCAGCCAGGGCGAAAATTTTGAGGAATAGTCCGATCCTAACAAACCGTTGCGGGTAAACTTATAATTTTTAAGCTGATCTTTTTCCCAGAAATACTGTTTAAGTCGCTTCAACGCTTCATCTTCTCCACCGTTGAATGGCAAAACAGCGCGATCTTCCGATGGAGGAATAGAAAGACCAAATTCTTCAATCGAAGGGAGATCTCCCGGTTCATCCACCGCAATTTCGGGCAAAACTTCCGGCGTCGGGAACTGCTGTCGCACCGAGCTATTTTTTTCAAGCTGTTTGCGAAAATTGGTGAATACCTTCGGAATGCTGCCGGGTTTGCACGGAATGTCATCAGGATGAAAAAGCATTCGCCCATTGGTGTATTCAACCTCCGCATTTACATGCTTCTCAACCGCTTCTTCGATAGCGAGCTCCTCGGAGGTAACCTCTTTTTCCGTAAAAATGATGGACGCCTCATACGCCGAAGCCAGTTCGGCTAATATGTTGTGCGTTTTGCCCTGTCTCACGATCAGATCCGAACCCAGATTTCGCAAATTATTTCTGAGATTCTGCAGCGTTTCCAATAAAAACCGAGCACGGTGCGAACCCGTCTTCGGAAACCCGAATGTGGTTTCTCCAAACCAATGGGGATCAAAAACATAAATTGGGATAACCGTATCATATTTTGATGCTCGATGGAGCGCTTCATTGTCGTGCAATCGCAAATTATTCCGAAACCAAACTATCGCCGTTGCCATATGGTGTTCTTATATTCATATTTACAACTATTAAACAACAAAGCCGCCGAACCGTTCGATATTCATAAGAATGGATTGTATAATGCTTGCTCTTTAAGTGAATGGCGTTTACAAAAATTGGCTGCAAAAGGTAATGGAATGCTCAATAGGCTTATACGAGTAACCGGACACAGTTTCTTGCTGTTATTTATCACTCTTCTTTGGGCATGTACCTCCTCATCTCCAAACACCAACCATATCCTGGAAAAACTTGAACTGCCGGAAGGCTTCAAAGCAGAAGTTTTTACAGATAACGTACCCAATGCTCGACAGCTTGCCATTGGAGAAAACGGAATCATTTATGCCGGCAGCCGAGAAGCGGGTAATGTGTATGCTATCGCAGATAAAAATAATGATTACAAGGCTGATACCGTTTACACCATTGCCAAAGATCTGCGTATGCCCAGCGGCATCGCCTACCGAAACGGCTCGCTTTATGTGGCTGCAGTAAGCACCATTTATCGATATGATGATATTGAAAGCAACCTTGCTAGCCCGCCCGAGCCGGTAATTATTACAGACAACTATCCGACGGATGGTCATCACGGCTGGAAATTTATAGGTTTTGGTCCAGATGACAAGCTGTATGTTCCTGTTGGGGCACCCTGTAATATTTGTAGACCAGACGACGAAATTTTTGCCAGCATCACTCGGATCAACCCGGATGGAACAGATCGAGAAATTATTGCTGAAGGCGTTCGCAATTCGGTAGGCTTTGATTGGCATCCTCAAACTGGTAATCTCTGGTTTACCGACAATGGCCGCGATTGGATGGGCGATAACCGTCCGCCTTGCGAGTTAAATCATCTATCCGAAACGGGACAGCATTTCGGCTACCCCTACAAGCACGGCCACGATATTTGGGATCCGGAATTTGGCGACAAGGGAAAAGCAATGGATCAGGAATTTACAGCACCGGCCCAAGCTTTGGATCCCCACGTAGCACCATTGGGAATGATTTTTTATAACGGAAATATGTTTCCGGATGCATATCACAATCAAATATTAATTGCAGAACACGGAAGTTGGAACAGAACTGAAAAAATTGGGTATCGTATAACGAAGGTTACTCTTAAAGACGGCGAAACCACTTCGTATGAACCGTTCATTGAAGGTTGGCTATAGGATAATGAATCGGTATGGGGACGTCCCGTCGATTTATTACAACTGCCGGATGGATCAGTACTTATCTCTGATGATCACAACGGCATAATTTATCGCGTTAGCTATCAAAAAAATTAAATAAACATCTACATGTCACCACTTCGAAAACGAGGTATCTATCGCAATATTGGACTTTTAATTATACGAGTTGGACTGGGTATCATGTTTATTTTACACGGGTTCCCAAAAATGTTTGGAGGGCCCGACACCTGGGTTGAAGTGGGATCGGCCATGCAATATCTGGGAATTAATTTTGCTCCCATGTTTTTTGGTTTTATGGCCGGAGTCACCGAATTTTTCGGAGGTATATTCTTATTGGGTGGCCTGTTTTTTTCGCCCAGTGTTATTTTTCTCTTTATTGTAATGGTAGTAGCTACTATCCAACATATTGGAGCCGGAGATGGCTTTGTGAGCTACTCTCACAGCATTGAAATTGCTATTGTCATGGCAGGATTATTATTTATCGGTCCCGGCAAATACAGCCTCGATCGCAAGCTGCAAAAAAGAAATAGAAGGCGTTATTAAGTATATTCTATTCCTATGAAAGCAATGGTTTTACATACCGCAGGCAAACCTTTGGAACTACGGGATATTCCAGTTCCCAATCCCGATAAAAACCAGTTGCAGTTAAAAGTACAAACCTGCGGCGTTTGCCGAACCGACCTCCATATTGTTGACGGTGAACTGGAGGATCCCAATTTGCCGCTTGTATTGGGTCATCAAATCGTAGGAACAGTAGAGAAAGTGGGAGAAAACATAACGGAATTTAATAACAGGTGATAAAGTGGGTGTTCCATGGCTGGGATACACCTGTGGAAACTGTGAATTCTGTAAAAACGATCAGGAAAATCTCTGTGATAATGCCAAATTTACCGGTTATGATATTAACGGAGGCTTTGCTGAATACACGGTAGCTGATGCGCGATTTTGTTTTCCCATTCCCGATTCCTATCCCGCCATCCAAGCCGCACCCCTCCTATGCGCCGGACTCATTGGCTACCGATCGCTCCGCAAAGCTGGCAATGCCCAAAATCTCGGCTTTTATGGATTTGGATCGGCTGCTCATATACTTACGCAAGTTGCCCTCCATCAAAACAAGGAAGTATACGCTTTTACCCGTCCGGGCGATAAAAAAGGACAACAGTTTGCCAAAAATTTAGGAGCCGCATGGGCCGGTGGATCCGAAACTCTGCCACCCCAAAAGTTGGATGCCGCTATCATTTTTGCGCCCGTTGGTCCGCTCGTACCCCAAGCTCTTAAAGCTGTTAAAAAAGGGGGGAAGGTAATCTGTGCCGGTATCCACATGAGTGATATTCCCAGTTTCCCGTATAACGATCTTTGGGAGGAGCGATCTATCGAGTCGGTAGCTAATCTAACCCGGCGCGACGGGACTGAGTTCATGCAGCTTGCTCCTGAAGTCCCGATTGAATCTCAAGTTACAACCTATCCCCTTACCCACGCCAACCAGGCACTTGATGATCTACGAGCCGGCAACTTTGATGGATCGGCCGTACTGACCATCAGCGAAGGGTAACCTTAATTCCCCAGATAAGTTATGACATAGAGTCCTATTATTTGTATCTTTGCGGGCTATAATAGCAGATAAAAATTAATCCGAGTTCTTCTAAATTCATTTATTCCCATGCACGATATTGTTCTTATTCCCGGAGACGGCATTGGTCCCGAAATCACAGAATCAGTAACTACTATCTTAGATGAGGCCGGGGCAGATATCAACTGGATACGCTGTACCGCAGGTCTTTCCGCTCAGGAAGAATTGGGAGATCCACTGCCCGGTGATACCATCGCGGCTATCGAAAAACACCGCGTTGCATTAAAGGGGCCGTTAACTACTCCGGTCGGATCGGGATTCCGATCTGTAAATGTTGCCATGCGCAAAAAATTTGAGTTATACAGCAACATTCGTCCGGCCAAAACCTTACCTCATATAAAAAGTCGTTTTGACGACGTCAACTTGGTGATGTTCCGGGAAAACACCGAAGGCTTGTATATCGGCAAGGAACAATGGGTTAAAGAAAATAATCACGCCGAAAGTATTGCTGTCGTTACCCGCAGTGCCAGCGAAAAAATTATTCGAGCCGCTTTTGAATACGCTAAAAAGAAAGGACGTAAAAAGGTTACGCTCGTTCACAAGGCTAATATCTTAAAATTCACCTGCGGTTTATTTCTGGAAGTCGGTGAAGAGATTGCCAAAGATTATCCAAACATTAAATACGAGGATTTGATCGTTGACAATATGGCCATGCAGATGGTCTTACAGCCTGAACAGTTCGATGTAATTGTAACCACTAATCTCTTTGGAGACATCCTGTCAGACTTGGCCTCTGGCCTTGTTGGTGGACTGGGACTTACAGGTGCTGCCAATATTGGCGATGATGCCGCTATGTTTGAAGCTGTTCACGGATCGGCTCCTGATATTGCCGGACAAAACAAGGCGAATCCTATCGCATTATTATTCTCGGCATTAATGCTGCTTGAGCATATTGATGAGGATGATCGCGCCGACCGAATACGACAAGCTGTTTATTACACACTCGAAAATAAATCAGTTTGTACTCCAGATATTGGTGGGCAGGGATCTACAAAAACATTTACAGAAGCTGTTTGCAAAAATCTCCGAAAATAGGTTTAAGTATCAGCGAGGAAGTTTCAAGAAATGCGGACAAACACTATCTGCTAAAGGCCTTTGTAAAACCCAGAAAATCAAGTTTGTGCGTGCCTGGGAAGCCTGCCTGCGCGGAGCCTTTCTGTATATGGCACCTGTGTAAAAAAGCTTCTGCATAGGCAGGCAATCTCCCGATCAAAGCTGGTAAAAGGAGATCGCTACATTACATTCCCCGCATGGGCGGGACAAGGCGCGATGACAGTAAGGTTTTACAAAGGCCTCTGCTAATCTATCGTAACATACTTTACATCCATAGCTTCGGTATCTAAGACGGCAAATGTTGCCTCCTCATCAAATCCATGAACCGTACCGGGATTAACTGCCAAGGTATTACCGATAAATTCGACTTTCTTTTCGTGCGTATGTCCTGATACCACAATATCATACTTGCCAGACTGTTCAAGTGCTGCAGTAATAGGAGCATCGGTGCCGTGGTACAGTGCTATGGTTTTGCCATCAACGGCCACTTCTCCGAAACTTCCTAAATGCGTCGCTCCTATCTCGCTAAACTTCTGCAAAATCAAATAATGGTCACCATCATTATTACCAAAAACGCCTTTAAGATTTACTCCTTCGAAAGGTGGAATGGTGAAAGGACTACAGAAATCACCGGCATGCAAAACGAGCTCTACATCACGTTCTCTTAATATTTTAACGGCTGTTTCAATATTCGGAACATGGTCATGAGAGTCTGAAATGAGTCCTATCAACATAGTTATTACTTCGTTTCAGGTTTTGTAAATAGTTGTAAGATTTAAAACAAGATTTCAAATTTTCAACATCCAATTAATATTATTGGCTTTAAAAAAAGTAATTTCTATTATTATCACACTTTTGACTTTTAATCTTAAACAGAGGCGCTAACGTTATGAAGAAATTATCACTGTTCGTATTAACACTATCAATTATCTGTTTCATCGGGATGCCAACCACCACTACTGCTCAAGATTTTGAAGGCGTTATTTATTTTGAAATGGCCGATTTAGCCAAACAGGGTATGGGCGAAATGCCTTATATGGTTAAAGGTAATAAAGGTCGTATGGAGATAAACCACCAGGGCCAAAAAAATGCAATGCTCATGCTCCCGGGAGAATCTAAAATGGTGATGATTATTGAGCAGATGAACGGTTATATAGAAATGGATCTTAGTAATGATTTCGGCAATACCGAAAAGGATACAACATCTGAGCCAACCATGACAAAGACCGGTGAAACCAAGACGATTGCAGGAAAAACGTGCGAAGTTTGGAGAATGAAATCGGAAGATGGCACCTTCGAAACCTGCATGGCAAAGGGCATGGGTACTTTTATGATGCCTCAAAATCAAATGCAAAAACGTAACGCACCGGCCTGGGCTCAAAAGTTTGCAGAAGAAGAAGCTATGCCCCTTGAAATTGTGGAAATCAAAAACGGGAAACGCACCGTTCAGATGAAGGCCACAAAAATTGTAGAGAAGTCACTTTCTGATGATCTCTTCAAGGTGCCAGAAGGGTATAATAATATGAGCGGCATGATGAAGGGAATGCAAAATCGGAATTAGATTTCTAAAATGTTTTCCACTTTATGTAAGCGACACTTTGAATAAAGGTGTCGCTTTTTTACTAATCACTTTATCTCAGCAAGTAACTCTTCTGCCTGTCGGCGATATTCTTTTTCGGCCTCCGCTTCTATCACATTATTTAATATGTCCTTGGCTTTAGCCCTATTCCCATTTTTAGCTAACAATTTCCCAGCCAAATATCCTGAAACAACATAAAAGGAGCGATTTCCCGTATCCGGCAGCTCATCCCCCAATGTAAAAGCCCTGGTATAACAATCAATAGCTTCGTCAGTTCTTCCCCTCTTTTCCAAAATGCGTCCCTTCCATGTCAGCAACTCCTCTTGCACCACTTTCGGATCTGGAAGATTTTTCTGCTTCCACCTCTCCAAATTGCTTTCAATAAATTCTAAGGCTTCATCAAAACGAGATTGTTTGTAATAGCTTTTCACCAAAATTCGAACATAATAACTGTTATTCGGATATTGATGATGCAGCTTTTCAAAATTTCGGACGGCCACTCCAAAATTATTTTCATAGTTGTAATGAATGTTTCCCAGAAAATAAGTGGCTTCTGCTCTCGCAAAAATCGCGTTTTCTGATGCTTCCTCTATGGCTTCCAACCCTTTTTGCTTATCGCCATCAGGCAGTGCCCAGCTAACCGTTTTTACCACGGGATATTCATCAGGGATATAATCCAGATAATAGAGTTTCAACCCCTCTGCAAGTTTTAAGTCATTTAGCTCCGGCTGAATATCAAGAAGATAATTATAAGCTTGTATCGCCTTGCGACCATAATTTATACTGGTTATCCAATCTTCACGATTTGCATAGTGACGAGCCATATATCCGTTACTAATTGCTCGAATCAACAGTCCGTCTACATGTTTTGGATGTCGATGAAGCAACTTACCCGCTCGATAATCAGTTTTTTTCATCATCTTAAAAAATTGCTCGTCGTGAGAGCGATCATGAAGATCAGTCAACACCGTCCACCACAGCTGCATACCTTCAAAAAGAGTCCACAGGGGATGATCCGGATATTTATCTTTCCATGCGGCCAGTTGCTCCTCGGCCCCTTCAAAATTCAAATTGTACACCGAATCCACAGCGGCCTTTGCATCCGTTCTAAAACTCTGGTTATTAATCAGTTCGGGGACTTGCGCTTTTGCCGGATGAGCAACAGTAAATACAAAGAATAGAAGAAATAAGTAGCGGATGGTTTTCACTTTTTTATTGTAATAACTAATCCAATCCCAACTTATTTTAAATGTGATTGAAACCAGTTACTCGTGATACTCAAAACGTTTGCAAAAGCTTTAGGGAATTCCTCATCCTCAAATGGATGGGCTGTATCAAAGGTATGGCCCGAATCTGGGATTAACTCTATTTTCTTGTCCTCAGCATTGCAATGCTCATATAACTTTTCTGCCTCACTATAGGGTACTGCCTCATCACCTTTAGAGTGAACAAAAAGGGCCGGGATATTTAATTCCTGGACGCGCTTTACTGCCATCAGGAGATCGGCATTTTCCATGGCATCTTTATAGACCACATCTTTAACCGGCATCATTTGACCGGTCCGTCCATTTTTAATTTCAGTGACACCCTTTTCTTCCCAATCATTAATCATATCATCACTCCAACGGGCATTGTAATCGGCTACCGCCGACCACGTGACCAAACATTTTATTTCGGGATATTCGGCTGCAGCGGCCACGGCGGTATGTCCACCGCGAGAATGCCCCAAGACGCCAATTGTATTTACATCCAAAGAAACACCTTGGCCTGTAATGCTTTTGTCTTTCAACGCCTTAATAACCGTCCCCACATCCTCTAAATCCTGGCTCAACGTTTCGCGGGCAAACAGATCCAACTGATCAAATTCAGTCATGCTTTCACCCACTCCATTCAACGAAAAGTTTATTGCCAAAACAGCAAAACCGCTCTTGCTTAGCTCACGGCAGCCATCCGGAAAGGCGCCCCAGTCCTTGAATCCCTTGAATCCATGCAGAAATAATATTACAGGCAAATTCTCCTGTCCACTATCTGCCGGATAGTACAAATCATAATAGATGGGAATATTTTCAGTAGATGGTACAGAACCTTCAATCTTTTTGACTTCTATATCCTTCATTGAATGGTTTGTAAAATTTTTGTTTTAAATGATACTTCATCCTGGCAATTATTTTAATTAATCAAAATCGAGCGGATCGAGTTTAACTAGCTTACGCAGGCCGTTGATCTCACTTTTTTTAAGGTAACGCCAGCGACCCATTTTTACATCTCTAAGTGTAAGTCCGGCATATTCTATACGTTTTAGCTTCGTCACCTGAGTGCCAAAATATTCCACCATTCGGCGAACAAGACGATTTCGTCCTTCAAAAATTGAGAGCACAAAACCATCCGGTGTCCGGGCAATGTTATACGCTTGTGCTGTACCGTCTTCAAGCTCAATGCCCTCAGACAACTCTTGTAACTCATCACCCTTGAGGTCCCGCTCGGTTTCCACTTCATATGTTTTTCGCACTTCGTAGCTGGGATGCATCAGTCTATTCGCCAGATCCCCGTCGTTGGTTAAGATCAACAACCCCATGGTATGGCGATCAAGACGACCCACGGGATAAACGCGCTTGCCCGTCGCATTCTCAATCTTGTCCATTACCGTATCACGGTTGCGGGGATCATCGGTTGTGGTGATGGTATCCTTCGGTTTATTCAGGAGGATATATACAAACTTTTCGAGGCTTAAAACCTGTCCCTCTACCTCAACCTTGTCGGTTCGCTGAACCTTAACTCCCATCTGGGTAACAACTTCATCGTTCACTTTCACCTTTCCGGCTGCGATATAATCATCTGCTTTTCGCCGGGAGGTGAATCCACAGTGTGCAATATATTTGTTCAGACGAATCTCCTCGTCTTCACTATAATTCTGGTCAACCTGGTGGTCAGGTTCTTCAATTTTTCCTCGATTATTCCTCTTCTTTCTTCGTCGACTCATCCTCTAAATTTTTCTGGGTATTATCCGATTCATTTTCCAATTCATTCTTTGTCTCGTCGTCCTCATCATTTTCTTCCTCCTCATCATCAAGCTGTAACACATCCGCAGTATACTCATCCAAATCAGGCACTTCCTCCTCATCAATTTTTTCAACGGCCTCAATCAGTGACATCGCGGTTTCCGTGGCGTCCTCATCTTCCGCTGTCTCCTGCAGTTCTTTAAGCTCCAGCTGACGATCAAATAAAAACTGACGATGCTCGGCCATATCATCATCTTTGAGAATCTCATTAATTTCGCGCGGTTTCGGAAGCTCATCAATAGAGTTAATGCCAAAATGCTTTAAAAAGTGTTTGGTCGTGCGATACAAAAGCGGCTTGCCCGGCGCATCCAAACGACCTGAGACTTCAATAAGCACTTTCTCCAAGAGCTGACGCAACATATAACCAGAATCCACGCCGCGAATATCATCCACTTCGGGCTTTGTAACCGGCTGTTTGTATGCCACAATAGCAAGCGTTTCAATGGCCGACTGCGATAGCTTGCGGTAAGCACTCTCGTGTTGGAAAATACTGAGCCAGGGCTCAAAACGCTTCTTGGTTGAAAAAGTATAACCCCCGGCCACGTGCTCAATATTAAATGCCAATCCGTTTTCTTCGTAACGCTGATTCAGCTTTTCCACAAAAGGTTCTATAGCATCAACTTCCAATCCTAAATTTTCCTCACCTTTAGCAATGGTCTCACAAATTTTTTCTTCCGAAATAGGCTCCGGACTGGCAAAAATTAATGCTTCAATTACCGAAGACAGGCGTGTACCGTCAACAAATTGATAGTCTTGCATAACTGTTCCCCTTATAGGAAAAACTCTTCTTTAGATTACGGCTGATTTCACAAAGGGCCTAAAATAACAAATTTTTTACCCTTCATTCTCTTTAATGATAAAAAAGCCGTCGTTACCCTGTCTCTGATACAGGGGCATCAAAATATAACCGTCCGTTTGTGCGATAATTTTTCCTTTATTGTCATTAGCCAGCCACTCCCCTTCTTTTATAGGCTGAAAATTTGCGTATCCGGGTCGCATAGCAAATCCATCGCCGGCCTCAATAATATGCTGATATACCAACTCTGTTTCCACAGGCAGGTTTTTTGTATGCTCCTTCATGTGTCTTTCAAAATCCTTTATTTTTTCCACATACTGTTTTTCGATAGATCCCACAGCATACAGCAAAAGCAAAAGCGAAGCCGTTATATTATATTCTGTGAGATTATTTTCATGCTGGCCGCCCTCCAATCCAAAAGAGATAAATCCCTGATTCTGATAATATCCCAGCGCCGTACCCTGCAGCGATTTCTCAATTCCATAAACCATGGGCACATACAAGTTGGATAATAGCTCGCGTTGACGAGGATCAGAGCTTGTAATGGTAAACATGCTTCCTTCAGCAGAAAACGTATGAACATCCGCCAAAACAACCGGAGTATCACTACGCTCTTCAATATCATCCAGAATGGGAAGCAGCTGTTTCATCTGCCTGCGCTCATTCGATTTAATGCGAGCTTCAGGAGTATTACGAACCTTTTCAATGATTGAGGGAAACCACAGGCGATTCATATCCTCGTCAAGATACCGGACATTGTGCTCAAGCGCCGGTAAATTAGCGCGGAGAATAATCAGTCGCCCATTAATCTGCGGACGAACATCTTTTAACATCTCGTATAAATTCCTGGCCGCATCTACGCCGACAGGCTCATTGCCATGCAGCCCTGTTACCACCACTACAGTAGGACCACCGGGATCTCCTTCAACAACTCCTAATATCCGATCGTCTTTCGTTTCTGCTGCACTATTACTTTTCGTCGGATTCCTCATTCTCCTCATTATTCAAATGTAATACTTTCAATAAACGTCGTGCTATTCTCATATAATTATGCTCGGTAATAATTCCAACGAGCCTGTTATTTTTTACTACCGGCAGACACCCTATCTGCTGGCTATCCATAATTTCCATCGCCTCCATAATAGAAGCCTCCGGATGAATAGTAATAGGATTCTCAATCATGATATCTTCAACCGACTCCACAACATTTTCATCATGATTGACGGACTTGGAATAGGCATTAAACACCATCCGCATGGTCACCAAACCCACAAGGTGTTTTTTGTCATCCTCTACCGGAACATACCGGATACGCCGCCAATCAATCAAGTTAGCCGTAAACTCCACCAGATCATCTTTTTGTACCGTAAACAGATCGGTCGTCATAAACTCTTCGACAATTAAGCTTGAAGGCTTCCAGTGCTCCAGATCCTCCATGCGGGCACGTCCCCATTTATGTACCGGCTCTCCTTTTTTCTGATTTTTGATCATCGCTGTTGTTATAGCAGCCAGCGTCTGCTCCTTAGACCCATTTTCCTTCATCAGCGAAGCATAATTATTTAACATCCAGTACGATGGAGTTTGCCCTGCCGTTACGCGCTGCTCAATAATATCCAGATATTCTGTAATATCACTTCCATTAATATCGGCTTCCTCCAACCCTTCTCTGGCAATGGGCAGCAGTTCTTCTGTTACCAAATCCACTGCATTGATACGCTGGTTATCAAACCATCGAAATTTCGTATCGAGCCCCATTTTCGAAGCCGTCACAAAATTCATTCGTGCGTCATCAAAATCCATTTCATCAGCTATATTGGGATGGTAATCTCCCATCTTATTCATCAATCCCAACCAAAACGCCGAATTGGCAACCTCATCTGTTACCGTCGGTCCTGACGGAAAAACCCTGTTCTCGATTCGCAGATGTGCCTTTCCATCCGTAATACCATAGCAAGGACGATTCCATCGATATACAGTACCATTATGAACTTGCAATGCATGCAAAGCGGGGGGCGTACCTTCATCCAGTAACTTTTCAACATCCTCAGTTACTTCCGAGCTCAACATCACACGGTATCGAGCCGTATCTTCCTGGAAAATTTCGAGAACACTCTTATTCACCCATTCATTGCCAAACGTTACACGTGGACTGCTTTCGCGGAGGTGCTCCCCCACCGTGCGGGTATCCACTGACTGCTGAAACAACGCTATGCGTGTTTCATTCCACAGCCGTTTCCCAAAAAGGATGGGCGATCCCACGGTCGCCGCCAACACCGGTGCCGTCACCAGCTGCGCAACATTATATTTTGAAACAAAATCATCGGGCCCAACCTGCAAATGCACCTGAAATCCCGTATTGCAGGCCTCCAGCAGCGGCGAATCAAATTTCATTAGTAACTCATCCATACCCTGGATACGCAGATCATAATCACTGCCGCGCAGTTTATTAATGGCCTGCGTAAGTGCCCTGTAACGTTGCAAGGGAGTCTGATTTTTAAGGTCAATATCAACCTTGCGGATTGTCGGCAAAATACCTGTTAATATAATCTCTCCTCCGAGATCTTCCGTAGCCGTTCGAACTTTATTAATCTGCTCCTGGAGGTTTTTCTCCATTCTCGAAAGACAATCCCCCTTAAATTCCAGGGGCTCCATATTTATTTCGAGATTGAATTTTGCATATTCCGTAGTAAAGTTGCCGTCTTCATGCTCCTGCAACTTTTCAAGAACCTCCATATTATGCGGCCAGGCTTTAGCCTGTTGATCAACCAGACAAAGCTCCTGCTCGGCTCCAATCCGTATAGGATCAGTTTCAAACCAATCCCCCTCATTAAGCATACGATCCAGCGCTCGAAGATCCTTCAACACATATTTCATAAAGCGCTGTACTTCTTCCTGACTGTCGGCCAATTTTACCCGGGATTCGCCCATAGGCACCTCATTTTAATTATAAAGGTATCTTTGCGTTGTAATAATCGAATTTATTGAACAGAATGCAAGCGTTCTATCCTGACTTTTTTATGCATCTTGTCTAACAAATATTTATTCCTCATAATTTAATAAACACTTCAAATGATAATTATTCTAGCGCATCCACATTTACATTAATACGAACTGAACTGGCGCCTTTCGGTTTTCGATCATCAAACAGATCAAACGTTCTGTCAAGCATTTGCTCAATGGCCGAAGCGCCATTCTTGGGATTTATTTTGATAAAGCTCTCCCATCGATAAAAATTCTGCATTTTGGCAATGGCCGCCGGTGAGGGACCCAATACCGAATCGAAGCTGCCTAATACCTCAGTCAGACAATCGGTAAAAGTTTCAGCTACTTTCCGAACGCGACTTTCTTGTTCTCCCTTAAATACAAACCTGATAATGCGCGAATACGGTGGATACTGCAGCATTTTGCGATAGGCCAGCTCCTGCCGGGCAAATGATTTGTAATCGTGGTTTTTTGCCTGCTGTATGGCGGGATGATCGGGCTGCCAGGTCTGAAAAAACACCCTCCCCTCCTTATCGGCCCTGCCCGAACGCCCGGCTACCTGGCTCAACAGCTGATACATGCGTTCTCCAGAACGGAACGAAGGAAAAGCGAGCTCGGTATCGGCATCAATCACTCCCACAACCGTCACATCGGGGAAATCCAGTCCCTTTCCCACAATTTGAGTACCGACCAATATATCTGCCTCCTTTCGTCCAAATGCTTTTAAAATTTTTGAATGCGCATTCTTTCCCGAAGTGGTATCAAAATCCATGCGCAACGTTTCCGAATTGGGATACAACTCAGAAATTTGCTCCTCCAGCTGTTGGGTCCCGCTCCCCCTGGATTCTATTGTGTCATTTCCACATTCTTTACACCGTCGTGGCTGACGTTCTGAATATCCACAGTAGTGACATCGCAACTGCTTCTTTGATTTATGATACGTCAAACTCACCGAGCAATTCGGGCATTCGGGTATTTCTCCGCAAGTTGCACACTGCAGGTATGATGCAAAACCTCTTCTGTTATACAACAGAATAGCTTGTTCATCCTTTTCTATAGCTTCTTTGATCACTTCAAAAAGAGGAATGGCAATCGGGCCTTTCATTGCGGATCGATATTGTTTGAGATCAAGCAACTTCACTTCTGGAAGCTTCGCATCAAAAGGTCGCTCATTAAGCTCCAGATATTCGCTTTTTCCCTTCTTTGTGCCAAACAGAGAAACCATACTTGGCGTTGCAGATCCCAAAACCACCGGAATATCATTGATATGAGCTCGCATAATTGCTACATCGCGACCGTTATAGCGTGGGGCCGGATCTTCCTGCTTATACGACATATCGTGCTCTTCATCCACCACGATAAGTCCCAGATTCTGCACCGGGGCAAACACCGCCGATCGAGCGCCTATAGCAATTCGTTTTTCGCCTTTTTGCAGTGCCCTCCATGCATCATACCGCTCCCGATCGGTGAGCCTGCTGTGAAGTACTGCGATATCGTCGCCAAATATCAGATGAAATCGTTTTACGATCTGTGGCGTTAGACCAATCTCGGGAACTAAAACCAATCCCCCTTTTCCCTGTTCCAAGACTCTCTTTAAGGCATGAATATAAACTTCTGTTTTCCCGCTTCCCGTTATACCATACAGCAAATAGCTGCCGAAGGTCTCCTTATCAATTGATTTTTTAATCTCATTAAAAGCCGCTTGCTGCTCATCATTCAAGGTATTTAGTTGTGCCGGATCATACTCCAGCTTCATACTCAAATTGGTGGTTTCCACCTCATCATATTTTAACAACCCTTCTTCGGCAATTCTGTTGAGCGTATAATATTCCAATAACTCAAAGTCTGTCAGCTCCTTTTGAAATTCAGGCAGATCCAATTCGGTTAATGTTTGTAATGCTTGCACCCATTTATAATTCTTACCTGATTTTTTGTGGTCCTCCACAATTTTCCTGGCTTCCCCTCTGCTTTTCTCACTCTTCCATTGCCACAATTTATCAGTACTTGGATCCATCTTCATTTCCGGCTGTTCCCAAATTTCCAGCAGTTTTTGTCCTACCAACTTATCGATGATTTTATCACACCATCTTTTTTGGGCTTCTACTAACAGGTAGGATTCGTCCTGTTGAATTTCTTTAACGATTTCCGTTTCCTCATCATTAAGATAATCGGGAAGCTCACGCTCTTTTGTGGTCAGATATTTTTGGGCATAAAAATTTAGCCCGACCGGCAGGGCAGCCTGTATTACCTCACCCCATCCACAGTAATAAAAGCGATGAATCCATTCGGTTAGCTTCAACAATTCATCAGAAATAATCGGCTTTTCATCCAGCACCTGTTGTACCGGACGGGTATTAAAGTCGGGGCGTTCATTATGGATCTTAACCACAATCCCGATTTTTTTATGCTTTTGGAGGGGTACCCATACGCGCTTACCTACTTCTGCATTGACCCGATACTCCTCAGGCAGGCTGTACGTAAACTGCCGTCGTACAGCGGTGGGAAATACAATATCTGCGTATAAAGACAAGTCGATTATCTATTATTAGTTTTAAGAGACCTTTGCACAACTACCCATGTCATGCTTTCCCGAATGCTCTCGGGATTAGCATCTGTAAAACAATCATTATTCGGAGCCTATGCAAAACCCTAAATATGAAGATTGTTATTGCGAGCCTGGGAAGTAATCTCCTGATCAATGTTCCTAAAAGGAGATCGCCACATTACATTCGCGATGACAATAAGATTTTGCATAGGCTCCTTTAAATTAAAGCTGCTGCAAAGCATATTCATTCTGAGGCTGTGAGTCAATACATAATACAAATAAAAAAAGGGCTCCGATTGCTCGGAGCCCTTCTAATTATATACTTATCGTATAACGACAAGCTAAGTTTTCTAACTGCTAGTTCACAGAACTTGCATAGTCTGCATCCCAGAAGAGAAGTGTACTTGTTTCATCTCCGCCTATAGCAGAAGCTGCTGCTTCCCAGTTAGACTCGTTCAGATTCTGCTCGTCTACTGGATATATGAAACGAGTTGGGATATCATCCTCGGTATCTGCGCCGGGATTTTCGGCGAAGTTCCATGTCGGATGATCCAGTCGTCTCCAATCGGTCCATGCTTGTAGTCCCTGCATGTAAAGACCAACCCATTTTTGCTCAGCAATTGCTTTCAGCTGATCTGGTAAAGATCCTGCAACAGGATATGGATTGTTAGTCAAGTAAGTAGTTATTTCACCTTGATCAATCTCCTTCTGTGCAGCAGTGGGTTCTTGTTCCCAAATACCACCGGATTGTGCAGCTTCACTCCAATAATTCATATCAGCAGTTATAGCTTCATTATAATGCGATTGAGCTGTTCCGGAAACATTCCAGCCGCGAGCTGCAGCTTCTGCCCGGATAAATTCAACCTCATCGTATCCCAGAAGGATTCCTTCAAAGCTTGGCTGAATTAAAGGACCCTGAATATGGGAGAAGTCAACATAGCCGTTAGATGCTCCATAAAGTCCACCTTGGAATCTTGGATTATCCGTACCATCTGAAGTTGTATCAACCGTAGTAAAATGGATCCAACGACGAGGATCATCATTGTTATTCATCATTTCGATTAGGGTGTTAGCAGCTACAAAGTCATTACGACCTGTGCTGATCACATCTTCCCAAACGGGGTTGGTATGAGGTTGTGCAGATTGGAATTGAAGTGCTAACTGTTCACCAGTTGATTGAAATGCATTGGGAGATGCAGCTTCAATTGCAGTCTGTGCTGCTCCTGCATTTGCATCGGACAATTGAATTGCCATACGCATTTTAAGCGAATTGGCAAACTTAACCCAAGCGCCAACATTGCCATCGTAATAAACATCTGCAGCAGCAGAGAAGCCTGAGCTTCCCGAATTCAGATCACTGATAGCCGCATTTAATCGGCTCATTAAATCTGAATAAATAGTGGCATCATCATCGTATGCAGGAGATGGATTATCAGCATCTAAAGCTTCTGTATAAGGAATATCGCCAAATACAGTAACGAGCTGATGGTATGCCATGACCTGCATTACTTCGATTTGAGCCTGCATAACCGTTTTTTGTGCATCAGGAATAAGTTCATTTTCAGCAACAAGGGCAGAAGATTCCTTCAAGTCATTAAGGACATCGCGATAGATTTCGCTCCAGTAGTTAGAAGGAATACTACGACCCGACAAATTATACTGAGATTCATCAGCATAAGTGGTCGCGGCCCAATACTGAGACATGAACTTAAACATGTTAATATTGTAATCTACACTTGTATTCAACGTTCCCAGACTAACGAGAGCGTTGGAAAACAAGGGGTCTGCCGGTACATCAGTTGCGCCTTTCGGATTTTCATTCAAGCTGGTCAAATCATCCTTGCACGAACCGAGTACCAGTGCAAATACTAATAAAGGTAATAATAGTTTTCTCATGGTATTCAATCCTAAAATTCAAGTTTCAAGTTAAACGTGAAATTACGTGTGGATGGATAAGCACCACCTTGATAACCTTGCACGTTACCTGCAACAATTCCCTGCTCAGGATCGGCATGAGGCAGGTTTTTGTGGATAATCCACAAGTTACGGCCGATAGCCGAAACAGAAGCACCTTTAATAGGTCCTACCTTGTCAAGCAAGTTCTGTGGCAAGTTATAGGTTAATCCAACTTCACGAAGCTTCACATAACTTCCGTCATAAATGAACTGCGCAGCAGGGTTTGATACCCAACCGTAAGCTCCCGTATAATTATCAGCATACGCACGGACATCATTTTTACTTCCGTCAGCCTTATAGCCGTCGAGAATTACTCCACCGCCATTTGCAAGACTGTTACGTTTAGGATTGCCTAAATCATTGTTTCCAGCAGTAATTGGATACAGACCCGTTCCCTGACCGTAGTATTGGTCAAGTGAGAAAATATCTCCACCCCAGCGCACGTCAACCAAGAAGTTGAGTGAGAAGTTCTGGTAATTTAAACGGTTTGAAATACCACCCGTCCAGTCGGGATTCATATTTCCAATAATATTATTGGAAGATGATGTTACTGCATAAAACCCGGCTTCTGTCAGCTTTCTACCACCGTTTTCACTCCAGGATTCACCATCGAGATTAACGAAGTCTGTACCACGAATGGCACCATATGGTTGCCCTTCTGCAGCACTAATAGAAACACCACCTTGTGGAGATGCAAGCTGATAATTTGAAATACCTGGGGCAAGTTCTTTAACCTTGTTGATGTTTTTACTCCAGTTGACATTCATTGTCCAGGTGAAATCACGGCTTGAAATTGGACGTACTGTTGCGGATACCTCCCAACCTCGGTTTTCTACATTACCGGCGTTTACAAACTTAGTAGAATAACCGGTAGATCGTGATACCTCAGTAGCAAGTATCTGGTCAACAGTATTCATGTCATAGTAGTTAACATCCAACGTGGCACGATCATTAAATACACCTAATTGAATACCAACTTCCCAACTCTTAGTACGCTCTGGTTTCAAGTTCGGATTATTCTTAGTAGATGGCAGCGTATATAGCCCCGCTGATCCAAAGTTTGACGGACGTGAATAAGTGTCAGTCACACTATAGGGAGGAGCTGTATTACCAACCTGAGCCCAGCTACCACGAATTTTACCGAAGGACAACCAGTCTGCGTCAACAAATTCACTAAAAGTAAAGCCTGCAGAAACAGATGGATAATAATAAACATTTTCACCCTCAGGTAAAGAGGAAGCTTTATCGCGTCGCCCCGTAGCCTCTACGGTAAAGAAACCACCGTAATTCACGTTCAAGCTGGCAAAATATCCATTAACACCCAATTGCTGGTCTGTTTCATTTGGATATTGAATGGAATTGACAGAATTACTCAGTGAGTACAATCCGGGAACTACGAGTCCACCATTTGTTTGAGCAGAAATAGCCTGTTCATGATTACGGCGCAAGTTCATACCAACTACACCACTAACACGAATATCTTCGTTCAGCTGCTTTTTATAATTGGCAAGAACGTCGTAGTTGAACTCGGTAAAGTTCTCTGACATTCGATAGTATCCTGCATAGTCGGTACCATGCCCGATACTACTCACGTTGTTACGCTCTTCAATAAGCTGAGAATAACTATCAACACTGATTCGGCCTGTTAGGCTTAACCAGTCAACAACTTGATAGTTTGCCTCCACATTACCGAAGTAACGATCACGCTCATCAGTAGAGAAGTTTTCATAACGATCCCAGTATGGATTATTCCAATAAATTGGTGAACCACCCAAATTTCCTTGTGCCCAGTTCCATGTTTCATTAGTACGATTACGGAAATAAGCACGTTTTTGGTCTTCAATATCTACAGAGGTGTTCCACCACTGGCGGTATAAACTCATCATGGTACTGTAACCACGAGCCGGTCGTGCATGACCCGAAGTCTGGGAATATTGAATCTTACCGGAGACCGAAAGTTTATCACTTACATCATACCCAGCTGCAAAGTTCAGCTTGTTTTTATCAAGCTTTGCATTTGGAATAATACCGGTTGTATTTGTTTGGTTATAACCCATGTTATAATATCCGCCTTCAAAACCACCATCGATCTGGATACTATTTGTAAAGTCTGTACCCGTTTTAAAGAAATCCATCGGTGTATTTTCAGGAGCAACCCAGGGAGTTGCTGTCATGAAATTAGGCCCTCCTTCTACAAAAGCATCCCATTGGTACACTGACTGTCCTTCAAATTTGGGACCGTAAGAACCATCATCCCAGGGGTTACCAATGGTTTCTTCTGTACCATCCCCATCAATATCGATGGATCCGAATGAAGGAAAATAACCACCGCCATACTGCATCTGGTGATCAACAAATGTGCTTTTGTTTATCGTTTGGATAGAAGCACTTGAGTTGAACGTAACCTGAGTAGCTCGGCTCCCTTTTCTTCCACCTTTCGTTTCAATCACAATCGCACCGTTAGACGCACGGGAACCATAGAGCGCTGCCGCAGCAGGTCCCTTCAACACGTTTACGGAAGCAATGTTATCCGGATTAATGTCAACACCGGTATTTCCATAGTCGTACCCGGCAAAACCAGCCTCAGTATTTGCATCATTGAATTCCTGGTTTGCATAAGGCACACCGTCAACGACAAATAACACCTGGTTGTTTCCGGAAATAGACGTATAACCACGCATTACAATATTGGTGGAACCGCCCATACCATTAGACTGGCTTACTTTAAGACCGGAAACTCGGCCACTCAAAGATGCCGCAAAATTATCACTTCGACTTTCAGCAACAATGTCACCGTCTACCTGTTGTGCAGAATAGGGGAGATCATTCATACTTTGCTCCACCCCATATGCTGTTACCACAACGTCATCAAGCTGTTGCATTGATGAGGAAAGTGGAATATCGAGTGTGACTGTTGACTGATCAACTGTAACCTGTTGTTCGAATGTGTTATACCCAACGAAGCTGGCGCGCACGGTATATGTACCATACTCAACCCCTTCGATTGTAAACTCACCTTGTGCGTTGGTAGCGGCACCCCGCTGCAACTCCACAATGTACACGTTTACACTAGGCAATGTTTCACCCGAACTTTCGTCGGTTATTGTGCCTGTTATTGTCCCTGACTGCGCAAAGGCAGTAGCGGAAAATATCAGGCATAACGTAAATAGAGATAGTAGTTTTTTTACCATAGCCCTGATTTGTTTTAGTTATGATTAGAATAAATCGTAAAAGAGTGCCAAGTAATTAAACTTAACACTTTCTTAATGGTTTTTTTACCACTCCTTTATATATATAAAATTGTTCAAAGAAGAAAATATTTTACAACACTCACTCGTTAGCGGGTTATAATAATATCTATATCATACAAATACCCCTATCTGCTTGTATAACAATATCTTATGCTATTTCCATACCGATATCTTTATCGTATTAGTTATTTAGAATATGGACAATAATTTTTAACAAAAATGTTTAATATGTTCAAATCAACGTACTGTAGAGAGTGCATTTTCCCTGCCTGCAGCTTACTAAGGCATTTTTTTAACCTCTTTTATGTTTTAATAGCAGTTAAAACATAAAAACTTTAATTAAATTCTATTATCTAAAAGAAATTTACCAATATTCCCTACATATCTTTGAGGAAAAAACCCACGCAATAAAAAAAGCACCGAGCCTATCTATAGCCCGGTGCTAATATTTTCCAAATTTATTCTCTAATTATCATTACTTGCAGCTTTTGTAGTAATTTCGATCACTCCATGACCAGCTTCACTACCATACTGAGCCGCCTCTGACTCAGGTAATAAACGGACTGATTTTATCTCACCCGCAGAAAACATTTGGGCAACGTTAGGATAGTTACGCCCAACCTTTTGACCATCAACAACAAATAACGGCTGGCGCTTATTACTATCTCCAAAACCAGGATCACCTTTACTTGAAGAAGTGACACCGCGACTGGCACCCGAAAATCCTCTGGGACGCAACATGACTTTAGCATAATTACCACTACCGGTAATTTGAACACCATTTAAACGACGAAGATGATCTTCTAATGTCATCGTATCAGTGCCCTCGGTTCCTGCCGTACTCCTTTGGCTTGTCGTACTACTGGTTGCACATCCTGCCATTACTAACAATGATGCCACAACAAGTAATTTTATTCCTTTATTTACAAATTCCATAACGCTATTCTTTTGATTTAGATTTATCCACTAAAAATGGTACAAACTAATCATCAACAAGTAAAGACGGTTCGTCACATTTATTTACCACTCATCAAAAGGCATCTTTTTAATAACTTTGTTAATAACCATTTACATGCTTCATAAATTATCCCAGCCAGCCTTCCCGATCCAAACTTCTATATTGGATAGCTTCAGCGATATGGTTGGATCGAATTTTTTCTGATCGCTCAAGATCAGCAATCGTTCTGGATACTTTGAGGATACGATCGTATGCCCGGGCCGATAACCCTAACGAAGTAATAGCTTTTTTCAGCATCTGCTTACTTGCATCATCGAGCACACATATTTTTCGCGACATTTTAGTATTCATCTGCGCGTTACAATAGACATCATCAATTCCCATAAAGCGTTGGGTTTGTATCTCACGCGCCCGAATAACTCTTTTCCGGATTTCATTTGATGGCTCTCCCTTCGCTTTACTTGAAAGTTCATCATAACTGACTTTCTGCACCTCAATATGAAGATCGATTCGATCGAGCATAGGGCCACTTATTTTACTCAGGTAGCGTTGCATTTGCGATGGCGAAGCCCCGCCGGGATCTGCAGGATCATACCAGTCACCTGTGGGTGAGGGATTCATGGAAGCAACCAACATAATTCTACTGGGATAGCTTACGCTCATGCGCGCACGCGATATACTAACGGACCCATCTTCGAGCGGTTGCCGCATCACTTCCAAGGCACTGCGTTTAAATTCGGGCAGCTCATCCAAAAATAAAACACCATTGTGAGCCATGGAGATTTCACCCGGCATGGGAATACTTCCTCCTCCAACAAGGGCAACATCAGAAACCGTGTGATGCGGAGAACGAAACGGGCGCTGTGTTACCAAGGCTTCTCCCGTTGGCAATAATCCAGCTACGGAATGAATTTTTGTTGTTTCCAAAGCTTCGTCAAGGGTTAACGGCGGCAATATTGTGGGTAACCGTCGCGCCATCATGGTCTTTCCTGATCCCGGTGGACCTACCATAATTACGTTATGACCTCCGGCCGCGGCAACCTCCAATGCCCGTTTAACATTTTCCTGTCCGCGCACATCACTAAAATCCAGTATTTCTCCCTCCCCATTTCGCCGAAACATCTTTTTCACATCTACATTCAACGGCTGATAGGAATCCATATCACGTAACCAGCCCATTACCTCTGTTAAATGTTCAAACGCATATACATCAATTCCATCGACTACAGCGGCTTCGGGACCATTTGATGCCGGAACCACCATATTTGCCAATCCCTTTTCACGCGCTTGAACGGCCATCGGTAATACCCCATTTACAGGACGCAATTTACCGTCGAGCGCTAGTTCACCTAAAATCAGCGTCTCCTCAAGTTTATCGGTCTTAATTTGTCCGGATACATTTAACAGCGTCACAGCAATAGGCAGATCAAAAGCACTGCCTTCTTTGGGTAGATCGGCCGGTGCCAGATTAACGGTAATACGTCCCTTTGGAAATTCGGCATTTGAATTCTTTAACGCTGCCTCAATACGATCGCTGGACTCGCTTACGGCACGATCCGGCAATCCCACTAAAAAATACTTGGGCACGCCGGTAGACATATTTGTTTCTACTTCTATGAGGCGGGCATCAACTCCAATGGTAGAAGCACAATAAACACGTGATAACATAACATCTCCTGATGAATCATTTATAGTTATTTAACGTAGTAAGACCTTGAAGCAAATGATTCCTTACAAAAGGAATTTATATTTTCAGTAATCAGCATCAAATATTAAGATGAAAACTTACATTATGAATACTTCAAACTCCCGAAAAACATTTACGGAAGAAATACAAGGCACTGTTTCTGAAATAATCAATCAGGTCAAAAAATTGATCAAGGAAGGTAACGCCCGGCGGGTAATGATCAAAAACTCGAAAGGTAAGGTGTTATTTCAATCTCAACTTACCGTGGGCGTAGGCGGAGCAGCTGTTTTGACAAGTATTGCTCCTATCGTTTCGGCTATTGGGATGTTTGCCCTGTTTATGAACGACGTCAAAATCATTGTCGAGCGCTATCCCGAGGAGGAAACCGAAGAAAGTAATGACGAGTATGAGGTAGAAGCCGAGTTTATCGAAATCCGAGACGAGGAAGAGACCGAAACATCCAATAAAGACGAAGGATCTCAATCAGAAGAAAAGACTGATAAAACGGTAGGGAAAGACAAAGAGTAGGCAGTAAGCGGTTGGCAGATGTCCCTGCATCCCGCCAACTGCCAACTGAATATTACTTCCAGTGCTCTTCGGCTACGGCTTCTTTGGAAACTTTCATTTCGGCCAAATAGCTTTCGGCATCGAGTGCGGCTTTACAACCGGTACCCGCTGCCGTAACGGCCTGACGGTATACCGCGTCCATAGCATCGCCACTGGCAAAAATACCGGGCATATCCGTTTTAGTTGACTGTCCTTTTGTTTGGATGTAACCAACATCATCCATCTCAAGAACGCCCTTAAATAGATCAGTATTGGGCTTGTGGCCGATGGCAATAAATACCCCTTTCACATCATCAAGAGTTGTTTCTTCACCAGTTTCGTTATTAAATACAGTTACCCCATCAACAGCATCTTCACCGTGCACTTCTTTGAGCTCAGTATCCCACATAAATTCAATCTTATCATCATTAAATGCACGCTGCTGCATAGTCTTTGAAGCACGAAGCTCCTGGCGCCTGTGTAGTACCGTAACTTTGCTGGCAAACTTGGTAAGGAACGTTGCTTCTTCCATGGCCGTATCTCCACCCCCCACAACAATTACATGCTGATCACGGAAGAAAGCTCCATCGCAGGTGGCACAGGCAGAAACTCCTTTTCCACGCATTTTTTGTTCGCTATCAAGACCCAGCCATTTGGCCGAAGCACCCGTAGATATAATAATAGCCTTGGCTTTTATTTCTACCTCTTCATCAATGGTCATCTTATAGGGGCGCTCATCAAACTCAATATTTGTAACCATGCCGTAACGCGTATCGGCACCAAAACGCTGTGCCTGTTCGCGAAAATCCTGCATCATTTGAGGCCCCATCACCCCTTCAGGATATCCGGGATAATTCTCCACATCAGTCGTCTGCATCAATTGTCCACCTGGTTCGGGACCTTCGAAAACGATCGGATTTAAATCAGCTCGAGCTGCATACAATGCAGCTGTTAATCCTGCGGGACCACTTCCTACGATAACAACATCAAATATTTTTCCTGCAATATCTTCCATGAATAACTCTCAGTATTTTGGCTTATTGAATTTCATTTAAAGGTACAAAAATAAGTGGTAATGATTGAGTCGATATTTCCTATCTCCTTTATAGGATTCATCAATTAATACTAACATCAGACGAGATTTAATTATCAAATCTTACATATTACCTATTTGTAATACTCTAACTTTTCAATAAGTTACCCCTTAATCTAAAATTTTCGGGTATCTACTGTGATTATAGCTATTCCAAAAGAAACGGTCGAACGAGAGAAACGGGTGGCCCTTATTCCAGATACAATTTCAAAGCTTGTTGAAAACGGCCACGATGTTTGGGTTGAGTCCAATGCCGGTAGGGCTTCCAGCTATTTAGACAATGCCTACCAGTCGGCGGGTGCCGAAATTATTACCGATCGCACCAAACTTTTTGCTGATGCCAATATTCTTATCAGCGTCCAAACACCTCCAGAAGAAGATCTCGATCATATGAAGCCCAAAAGCATTCTGATCTGCTTTCTGTGGGCACTTCAAAACGAGGAGACGGTTTCGTACTTGCAAGAACATAATATCACGGCATTGGGGATGGACGCCATCCCACGAATTTCACGCGCCCAGAGTATGGACGCGCTTTCCTCGATGAGTTCTATCGCCGGATATAAATCCGCACTGATCGCGGCTAATGAACTAGATCGCTATATGCCGATGATGATGACGGCAGCGGGCACGGTGGCTCCGGCTAAAATTTTGGTGCTCGGTGCAGGAGTAGCAGGGCTGCAAGCCATTGCCACGACAAAACGATTAGGCGCTAAAGTAGAAGCTTTTGATATTCGTCCCGCGGTAAAGGAACAGGTCGAAAGTTTGGGAGCGACTTTTGTAGAAGTCCCTGACTTGGATGATGAATCTGAAACCGAGGGCGGCTATGCCAAGGAACTGGCCCAGGATGAACAGGAACGTCAACGGCAAGTCATCCATGAGCACGCCAAAAAATCTGATATAATCATAACAACGGCCCTCATTCCAGGAAAACCCGCTCCGCTTTTAGTAACGAAGGAGATGGTTGAAGATATGCACGCTGGGGCAGTTATTGTAGATCTGGCTGCCGAACAGGGTGGTAACTGTGAACTCACCGAACCGGGAGAAACTGCCATCGCCAACGAAGTAAAAATTATTGGACCACTAAATATTCCCAGCCAGCTGGCCTATCACGCAAGCCAGTTATATTCGAAAAATATGATGTCGCTACTGAATCATTTACTTGATGAAGAGGGCAAACCAACATTCGACTTTGAGGATGAAATAACGTTAAACACAACCATAACGCACCAAGGCGAAATTATCAGCCCCATGCTAAAGGATAATTAAATAAGGAGTAGTCATTTCGAACGTAGTGAGAAATCTTTGTTCACTTAAGATTTTCCAAAACAAAGATCTCTCCCGTTGGTCGAGATGACAATAAAATTATAGTAACCAAATAATATGTCTGGACTCATTTTTAACTTATTTATATTTGTACTGGCCTCATTTATAGGCTTCGAACTGATCTCTAAAGTCCCCCCCACGCTGCATACCCCACTGATGTCGGGTGCCAACGCCATTTCGGGCATCACCATTTTGGGCGCGCTCATTGTCGCGGGACAAATAGATAGTCAAATCGCCCAGTATATTGGATTTGTGGCTATCGTTTTTGCAACCATCAATGTCGTGGGAGGATTTATGGTGACCGACCGCATGCTGGAAATGTTCAAGAAAAAAGATAAGAACAATGAGTGATTTTCTACCGCCATCTATTCAATCGATCCTGCCTGACCTGATCCAGCTGGTTTACCTGGTAGCTACCGGTATTTTTATTATCGGGATAAAGCGACTCGGTTCTCCCGCAACCGCCCGTTCGGGAAATCAGTTAGCTGCACTGGGTATGTTTATTGGCGTTGTCGTGACGTTATTTGACCAGCAAATTATCACTTATGAGTACATTATTGCGGGTATCGTAGTAGGAGCAGCTATTGGAGCTACTGCTGCCAAGAAAGTAGAAATGACCGCTATGCCCGAGATGGTTGCTATTTTTAATGGTTTCGGCGGCGGTGCATCAGCGGTGGTTGCCTGGGGCGAATTTTCACGCTTTGAAGCTTCTGCGATTGCAACGCAGGATTTAGTAACAATCGGACTCAGTATCCTTATCGGCTCTATCACTTTTACCGGTAGCTTTATTGCTTTTGGAAAACTCAAGGGATTCATCAGCGGTAATCCCATTACTTTTCCGGGTCACAATATTTTTAACGGATTATTAACCATTGGCACCTTGGGACTGGTCGGCTGGCTCACTTATGATCCCACAAGCCAGCTCATATTCTGGCTCTTATTTGGGATCGCTCTCCTGCTCGGAATCTTGACAGTAATTCCTATCGGCGGTGCTGATATGCCGGTTGTAATATCACTGTTAAACTCCTACTCAGGTATTGCCGCTTCGATGGCTGGATTTGTTATTAACAACAACCTGCTCATTATCAGTGGTGCACTTGTGGGGGCCGCGGGACTCATCCTCACAAACATTATGTGTAAAGCCATGAATCGCTCGCTCGGCAATGTCCTATTTGGCGCTTTCGGTGGAGATGGAGGTTCGGGAAGTGGTCCGGCAGCAGATACCGACCAAACAGTCCGCGAAACAACCCCCGATGATGTAGCCCTGCAATGCGCCTATTCTGATCGTGTAGTCATCGTCCCCGGCTATGGATTGGCCGTTGCTCAGGCCCAGCACGTCCTTAAAGAAGTCGCCGACAAGCTTGAGAAAAAAGGCGTAGAGGTAAAATATGGGATTCATCCCGTAGCGGGACGCATGCCGGGCCACATGAATGTGCTTTTAGCTGAGGCCGACGTACCCTATGATCAGCTTTATGATATGGAACAGATCAATCCTGAATTTAAGTCAACGGATGTGGTGCTCATTATTGGAGCCAATGACGTGGTAAATCCTGTTGCAAAAACGGAACCAGGCAGCCCCATTTATGGCATGCCTATCATGAATGTAGATGAGGCCGATCGAACGATTATCTTTAAGCGAAGTTTGAGTCCTGGTTTTGCCGGCATTGACAATCCGCTATTTTATAAAGAAACGAACCAAATGTTTTTCGGGGATGCGAAAGAAACCTTGCAGTCTTTGGCAAAATCATTGGACGATGTATAATAAAAGTATCTCGCTGCTTGTACTATTACTGGCTATCGGTATTTGGATTGGGGGCTGCGGTTCAAGCTATCAGATTCCCCGAAACAACACTGTCTCTGTTGATTCTCTCGAAACCTATTCCGTAGCTGAAGTGGATTCGAAACCTAAGCCGGTAGGTGGCTACAAATATTTATTGTCGAAAATGGAATATCCTCAAGGAGCCAGGGATAGAGGAATTAAAGGAAAAGTTATTGTTAACTTTTTGGTTACCAAAGATGGAAATGGAATTGGGCATTATATTAAATACTCTCCTCATCCAATGCTCTCAAAAGAGGCTCTTCGCCTTGTTAAAGGAACAAAATTCACTCCGGGGAAAATAGACTCCCAACCGGTTAACACATGGTTAAGCTTACCTTTTCACTTTAAGATGGCTAAAAAATAAGAAATCCGATTCTAAACTCCTGTATCTTGTATCCTGCATCTTGAAACCTCCATTCTGCCCCCTCTATTCAAACTCTACGCATCCTTCGGTAGGCTGATATACGGCCGCTGATTGCTGATAAACAAGTGTACTGCCCAAGTGTCCCACATATCCTAAAAAACCACAGCCAACAATCAACAAGATAACCAGTCCAAATCGAAGATAGGTACGACTTACAAAAGTCAGATAGTTCTTTACAGAAAGCCACTCAATAATCACAAAAGCGGTAAATAAATAACCGACGATATAGGCTAAGTTTTCGTGTTGTTCCACCACGGTAGGATCACAAAGCGAGCGAACAACCTGTGCGTCGGCCAGCGATCCGGTATAAACTGCAATCCAAGCTCCTATTGTGCCAATAAACAGTAATAATCGTGCCGATGGACGTAAGAAATTATAGCGTTTGTGCAGCCAGAGGCTAACAATCCAAAACACACTGCCTACAATGAGCAGGGCAATAGGGATATGAATAACAAACGGGTGGATCAACTCCACCCGCCACATACTTAACGGTTCTTGCATTTCAATTTTTTACTATCCATTACTCAAGAATTTCTACGCGAAGCGGATCCAAACGCTGACCTACTTTTTCGACCTCAACGCGCACTTTTTGTCCCGTTGCCAAACTATCAAACGGTACTGCTGTGGTATCTTTCACAAGCTCCGTTTCGTCAATGAAATAGAGCTCCAAGGTTTGCTCATCCGAAATTTTCACATATATCTCCGATTCCTCGGCATTTACTTCCTGAATGGTTCCTTCATACGTCCCGCTATCAATGGTATCAGTTGACTCTCCACCACATGCAGCAAAAAGCATTAATACTATTGCTAAACTTCCAAGCTTCATTATTCCTGATCTCATAGCATCATTCCTCATATTTGTATTATTATTTGTTTGCTAACTTCATGAATGCATTAAAGTTAGATGACTGGCACTTTAATGCAAAATTATTTTAAATCACTTCTTTTGCCATAGATTAGAACATATATTTATCTGTGAATATTTAAATCTCGTGACGATGCTCTGCGTCGTCACGTTTGTATAGCATTCCATTTCACAACGCAGAGCGTGGTGGATAGAACAAATATTTATCCTTGGATATTTCTGCAAATCTGCGGCCACTGTTAATCCTCTTCTTCATCCTGATCATAATACTGCATGGCCATCCAGAAGAAACCCGTCGCCAATATTCCACAGCAGGTAAATACTGTCATTAGTGCCTTAGCCGCACCGTAATCACCGGTAAAAATGGTGTCCATCAGCCAGCCGGTAAGCGGGGGACCGATGCCAAATCCCACCACACTAATCACAAACAGGTATAATCCGCTGGCCAATGCCCGCATATTAGGCTTCACCAAATACTGCAAAATAGCCGCGGCAATACCGTTATAGGATGAGGAAATCACATTCGCCACCCCAATTAAGATCAGTGCTGTCATCGCCGATTCCGCAAACAATCCTAAGTAGTACAGCGGCAGACAACCTAAGGCAGCCACCATTCCCATTACAAAACGCTTTGAGCCATCAAACTTTCGAGCCAGCCAGTCGGCGGCTTTCCCTGACGCCACCACGCTGAATCCCGTAGCCATCATAAACCAGCCATACTGCGGAACCAGTGAACCTGCCCCATGAATATCGGTGAGCACAATCCCCACAAATCCCAAAATAGTGTAGCCTACAAAGGCCATAAAAGAAAATCCCAGGAAATGGTACCGTACCGTCTTTTTTCGGATGATATACCGCACCACTTCGCTAAAGCTCTGCCCGGTATCATACCGTTTATTGGAATCAGATTGGGTAATACCTCGCGGCAGTTCGCGAATAACAAACCACGCAACGGCTGCAATCAATAATCCGGGCGCTCCTACTGCCATTAAGGAAGTACGCCAATCATAAGCCTCCGCAATGCCGCCGCCAACTAAGAACGATACACCAATGCCTATAAAAATTCCGGCGGCATAAATTGAAAATACCGTACCTCGTTGGCTGGGCTTAAAGTAATCCGACAACAACGAGTACACCGCCGGACTTAAGGCCGACTCACTAATCCCCACAAAAAAGCGAGCAACAATCAAAAAGGTAAGAGAAGTCGCAAATCCACTGACTATGGTCATCAAGCTCCAAACCACCAAGCCGACAATAATCATCAGCTTGCGCGAATAGATATCAGCCAGCCGACCCATCGGGATACCGCACAGCGCATAGATAAACGAAAAGGCGGTGCCATAGAGAATCCCCACCTGAAAATTACTGAGCGAGAGTTCATCCTGAATAGCCGGCGCCAGTACAGCAATAATTTGTCGATCTACAAAGCTGGAAATATAGATAAGCGTCAATAATCCCAGTACCAGCCAGGCATAGGGAGAAGAAACTAGCTCTTTAGCTTTCTGTTTTGGTAGCGACATTCCTTATGTTTTACTTTATTTAGTGAGGCTAAAGGTAGGATAATTTGCACGTTGATTTCCACCTGTTTACCAAACTTTTCAAACAACTATATCAGCAAGTATTTTCAATTAAGAACATCATCACAAATGGCAAAAACCAAGCAGTACGAAGATCTCCCGAAGCTTCCCGAGAAAACCGAGGAGGAAAAAGCCCGGGCGAAAGAGATTTTAGACGAACTCTATAAACATTACGAGCCGATTTGCGAACTGGACTATCGAAATCCATTTGAGCTTTTATGTGCCACCATTTTAAGTGCGCAATGCACTGATGTACGCGTAAATAAAACAACGCCGGATCTTTTTGAAGCCTATCCCACGCCCCAAGCCATGGCGAATGCTCCTATCCAGGAACTTGAAGAGCTCGTTCGTTCGACGGGATTTTATCGCAACAAGGCCAAGGCCCTCAAGCAATCAGCGCAGGCTATTGTAGAAAAGCATGGCGGAGAGATGCCGCAAAACATTGATGATCTGCTCGAGTTCTATGGCGTGGCACGAAAAACGGCTAATGTAGTACTTGGCAACGCTTTTAACATTAATGTGGGAGTGGTTGTGGATACGCACGTACGTCGATTTGCCAACCGGTACGGACTTACCGAGCACGAGAAAAATACGGATAAAATTGAGCGCGACCTGATGGCACTATTTCCCAGGGAACACTGGACCAATCTTTCGCATTTGATGATTCACCATGGGCGGAATGCTTGTAAGTCGCGTATTTCGGAACCGCCGGATCACCCGCTGTGTAAGAAGTATGGAATTAAGTGTGAGTGTCAAGAAATGAGATAAAACAAGTAAACTGGCCACAGATCAACACTGATTCTAACAGATATTTTACATCATGAGTGATGAACAGCTTTTCAATTCGAAGTCAGAACCCATTCCGCCGCTGCGACAGGATTTACAAATCATTCCTGTAAAGGAGAATGGCACAGCCCTGCTGTATTTCCATGATGAACGCGGATATGCCACATCCAATTTTGCTCTGCGTAGGGAGGCGGGTCAACTGCTTTCTCTGTTCAATGGACGAAAAAGTATTAACGATCTTGAATCTCAGCTGGGTAATAACGTTTCCAAAGATGATCTTCTGGATTTCATACAGTTTTTAGATAAGAATAAGCTCCTGAATTCTGATTTTTTTGATCATCAAGCAGAACAAATTGAAGCTGAATATGAAAAGTCTACTCTTCATAAATCGGTAACCGCCGGCAATTCTTATCCTGCAGATCCCAAGGAGCTAAAAGATTATTTGGATGAGGCTTTTGCGAGTCATGCTGATGAAAATATCAAATCCGTCGACACGGCCAAGGCCCTTTACGCTCCGCATATCGATCCCCGAGTAGCACTAGACAGTTACGTGAAAGCTTTTACCTCTATTCGTGATTTAAAACCCAAACGTGTGGTAATGCTGGCTACTTCGCATTATGCTGGACTTTATCCCGATCTATATCAGAATGATCCCTTCATTTTGATCAACAAGGATTTTAAAATGCCATTCGGAACCATTCCCCGAGATCAAGAAGCTATTAAGGAATTAAAGCAAGCCGATGCTAACATGGGGATTTCTTCCAATGATCGTGCTCACCGAATGGAGCATAGTCTTGAACTGCACCTGTTATTTTTAAGCTATCTTTGGGATCACGAATACGAAATTGTGCCCTTCGTTATTCGCGGTATGGACGATTTGTATTATATGGAAGATGGGTATTTAGGTCAGCAACTTGAAAACTTTTCAACATTGATGAATAAAAAATACGGCGATGATAAAGATACCTTTTTCCTGATTAGTGGCGACTTAGCTCATATCGGCAAAAAATTTGGAGATGAGTCCCCCGCTTCCACAATGTTTAACGAAATTGAACATTTCGATAAGCACTTTCTGGATTATGGTTCTAACAATGACCGGGAATCAATGCTTGCATTGATGAAAGATGAGTATGATCCCTATCGTATTTGTGGATTTCCACCGCTATATACTTTCCTACAAACTATGCCCAATGTACAGGGAGAAATTTTAAGCTACGATTTATGGGATGAGTGTGAACGCGACAGTGCCGTGACTTTCGGCTCTATTTTATACAGTGATCAATAATCAGTTGAAAATAGAAGTTCAATATTTATGATTACTACTGTTAACAGGGTTACTGCTATTAACTTTTCTGAATAAAAACATGGATTTCTCGCTTCACTACGCTCTGCTCGAAATGACAGAAACCTTTTGCTTATCTACTTATCAAGGATCTCCATTTTATCGGCGAAGTAGGAGGTGAAATCACGCATATCTTCGGCCATTCCTTCTTCTTCGGTGGCATTTTCCAGCGTATCGGCCATGGTTACCAGCGTCTGATGAAAAAATATTTTCATCTCGTCCTTCGTCATCTCTTTTGTCCACAAATCCAGACGCAAGGTATCCTGTTTTTTGGGATCCCACATTGATAAAAACATGGCTTTGCAGTTTTCGATCCCTTCCCCCTCTTTGTCAGTAGCATTCCAATCAATTTTTTCGGGGACATTATTATCGTCGAGTTCTACGGTAATACTAATTTCTTTTTTCTTATCAGACATAAATTAAACTATTACTTTCAAAAACTTTTGTTATTGAAATCCTGAAATCCCGAAAAGGTTGAGACACAGCAAGTTCAGGATGACATTATTCATCTCGTTTCGATGCTCTGCGTCGAAACGTATAGATTGCAACGCAGAGCATTGCGACCAGATTTTAATTTTATTTCTTTTTCATTATGAAATAAAAAAGCCTCATCCATCGCAAAATGAATGAGGCCAAAAGTACAAACTGCTATCGAAAATTAATAGCGGTAGTGATCAGGCTTGTATGGTCCTTCTTTGGGTACATCAATATAATCAGCCTGTTCTTCAGAAAGCTCATCAAGCTCTACACCAATTTTCTTGAGGTGTAGACGCGCTACTTTCTCATCCAGCTCTTTAGGAAGTACACTTACTTCCAGATTAAAGTCTTCCGGACGATTCCAGAGTGCAATCTGAGCCAGCGTCTGGTTGGTAAAGCTGTTTGACATCACAAAAGAAGGATGCCCTGTTGCATTACCAAGATTCATCAAGCGACCTTCGGAAAGGAGAATAATCTCGTTCCCATTTTCATCAAGCTTAAAAAGATCAACCTGTGGCTTAATATTTGTTTTTTCAGCATTATTTTTCAGCCATTCAACATCAATCTCGTTATCAAAGTGACCAATATTACCGACAATCGTCTTATCCTTCATCATCTTGAAGTGACGCGGCTTGATGATGTCTTTATTACCAGTTGCCGTAACCACAATATCAGCTTCTTTAACAGCGTCATCCATCTTCTTCACTTCGTACCCTTCCATAGCAGCCTGAAGCGCACAGATGGGATCAATTTCGGTAACCATCACACGAGCACCGGCTCCGCGCAATGAAGCAGCAGAACCTTTTCCTACGTCACCATATCCGGCAACAACAGCAACCTTTCCGGCCAGCATAATATCAGTAGCACGCTTAACCGCATCCACACAAGACTCGCGGCAACCGTACTTGTTATCAAACTTCGATTTGGTTACCGAGTCGTTCACGTTAATAGCAGGAGCACCAAGCGTTCCGTTTTTCGCCATTTGGTACAGGCGATTTACACCGGTCGTAGTCTCCTCAGAAATTCCGTTGATGCCGTCAAGCAGCTCGGGATAATCTTCATGTACCAGCTTGGTAAGATCTCCGCCATCATCCAAAATCATATTCAGCGGTTCACCGTCTTCAAAGAAGAGCGTCTGCTCAATACACCACCAAAACTCTTCTTCATTCATTCCTTTCCAGGCGTACACGGGAATGCCTTGCTCTGCCATTGCAGCAGCAGCGTGATCCTGTGTTGAGAAAATATTACAGGAAGACCACTGTACTTTTGCTCCCAGCTCAACAAGTGTTTCAATTAATACTGCTGTTTGTACCGTCATATGCAGGCAGCCCGCAATGCGTGCGCCCTTCAACGGCTGTTCATCCGCATATTCTTCGCGGAGCGCCATCAAACCGGGCATCTCTGCCTCGGCTAAACGAATCTCTTTTCGGCCAAAATCAGCCAGTCCAATGTCCTTAACTTTATAAGGAAGTTTCTCTTTTACCTTCTGTGCCATGAATTTTATTGCTTAATTTCCGTTTTGTGAAAGTTCTAAAAATACAACATTTGCTGATGTTACTCAACACCGGCAAATAAAAATACATTCCTTCAAATACTACTTTATTTATACTGCTCGATAATCTTTTTAAGCTTCTTGTAATCTCCCTGTGGTCCGGATGTTCCCATCGACTTTTCAATAAAATTTCCTTCTGCGTCTACATATACCTTAAAGGGAATGCCCTGCACACCCAATTTTTGATGCAAATTATTTGAATCCATAAGGTATTTAAAAGTATAGTCGTGTTCCTCAGCAAACTCCTGTGCATCTTTTTGGGTATCCGAAAATCCGGGAGTTACTGCCAGCACTACAAAACTGTCAGAATATTCTTCCTGTACTTTCTGCATAGTTGGAAAACTTGCCAGACAGGGCTTGCACCACGTCTCCCAAAAATCAATTAATACCACCTTCCCTTCGAAATCCGAAATTGATACTTTATTCCCGTCAAAATCGGTAAACGTGGCCTGCTCTACATATTCGGCATCGGTTAAATTTTGATCGTCTTGATTGGCATTATTGGTCGCGTTTGAAGCTTCTTCTTGCTGCTCCTCTACTCCGCCACAGGCCATTGAACTCATTGCCAATAGAAGTATTAGTATCCAGGAATAATTTCTCATCTTATAATAATCTTATTGATTTTTTTGCTTTGTCAAAGATACAAAACAGAGACTATAAGATAAGCATTCAAATTATTTTATCTGTGAACCACATCGGCGGTTGTCCTGCGACAATCATACCGTAAAAAAATAAAGAAAAAGGTCTTTTTTATTCGCTTAATTTAGGAAAACAGGTTCAATTCTTGACTTTTTTCTGTTTTTCTCGCTCCTAATTAAAAAAAGTTCTCCCAAATAGTTATTGATATTATATTACATACAATTACAACAATAACAATTATTTATGGATATGTATAAAAGCTACAAATCACTTTTTGTGCTGGCTGTAATGCTATTGTATTCTAATATAGCTTTAGCTCAGTTCACGGTATCCGGTACAGTAGTTGACGAGCGCACCGGAGAGTTACTTGTGGGTGCAAATATATTTCATGCCGAAACAAGTGCAGGAACGACAACAAATGTCGATGGAGAATTTTCGATTGAATTGCCCGGCACTGAAGCGATTCTTCGCATCAGTTATGTGGGTTATATCGCAAAAAATATTAATGTTGACATCAATACAGAAGATCTCGTAATCGAGCTATCTTCTGATGTGGCTAATCTGGAAGAAGTAGTGGTTACCGGTCTTGCCAGCTCGATTAAAAGAGAAAACCTGGCCAATGCGGTCACCTCTATCTCCTCTGATGAACTGAGAGGTACCACCCAATCACAAACGTTGAGTTCCGACCTCTATGGCAAAATTCCCGGCGCTAACATCAGCGCCAATTCCGGAGCGCCCGGCGGGGGTATTTCTATGAAACTTCGCGGTGTCACAACAATTAACGGTTCTTCGGAACCCCTTTATATTGTAGATGGCATTTATATGAATAATGATGCTATTCCCAACGGATCTAATGCCGTAACCGCAGCTGCGGCCGGTGGTAGTGCTTCCAATCAGGACAACGCCGTAAACCGTATTGCTGACCTTAATCCCGATGAAATTGAAAGCATCGAAATACTGAAAGGGGCATCAGCTGCAGCGATTTATGGACAACGAGCCTCCAGCGGAGTGGTCATCATCCAAACAAAACGAGGCAGCGGTGGACAACCGCAGTTCAGCGTTTCTCAATCACTAGGTTTTAATACGATTATAAAAAAACTGGGATCTCGTGATTTTACTGCCGAAACTGCAGAAGCAGCCTTTGGACCAACTGGTCTGGATCTCTTTAACGATGCCCAAAGTTCAGGTAGATTCCTCGATTACGAAGAGTTAATGTACGGCCAAGAAGGCATGCTGTCTCAAACGCAAATTAGCAGCAGCTTTGGCAATGAGTCAACCAGCTTTTATGTGAGCGGAAGCCTGCAAGATGACGAAGGCATCATCCCCACGACTGGATATGAAAAGCAGTCCATACGGGCAAATATAGACCACCGATTTACTGATGATCTCACAATAAAAGTATCCTCGAATTATATCCATTCAGAATCACGCCGTGGACTCACGAATAATGATAATACCGGCACTACTTTTGGGGTATCGATGGTGGCGACACCAAACTTCATCGACCTTCGTCCTGATGCCAGTGGAGTATATCCAAATCATCCATTTAACTCGGCCAACCAGCTTCAAACACGCGACCTATTTTCAAACGGTGAATTCGTAAATCGAGTATTAACATCGGTTGAGGTAGATTACAGCATCATAAAACAATCAAATCACGCATTAAACTTCAGGTTTACCGGCGGCGTGGATCACTTTAGTCAAAATAATAAACTCGTATTTCCAAGTGAATTGCAGTTTGAACAGGCCAGTGGAGCACCTGGTACATTGATCGAAACCAACACCAATAATTTAAACACCAATACCTCAGCCCTGCTGGTTCACAATTTTACGGCAAGCGACCGACTTTCGTTTGTTTCACAGGCCGGATACACCTCGTTTAATAATGATCAAAATCGGGTTCTCAATGTATCAAATGGAGTTTTGGGCACACAGACTAATGTAGATCAGGCCGTATCTGTGCGGGTAGATCAAACTAAAATATTCCAGCGCGACCGCGGGTTCTTTCTCCAGGAAGAGGTAAACTATGCCGATACTTATATTGCAACCGTAGGATTACGAGGAGATAAATCTGATCGAAACGGCGACGTTAACAAAATATATCTGTATCCAAAAGCCTCACTGGCATGGAATATAACCAACGAAAACTTCTGGTCCACCGATGCCATTGATAATCTCAAATTTCGTGTAGCCTACGGACAAACAGGAAACCTTTCGACCTTCGGTGCAAAGTTCACCTCTTTGGCTCCCAACAATATTGGAGGATTAGGGGGTGTGTTACTCACTAATATCCGCGGTGTTGAAAATATTAAACCAGAACGGCAAAAAGAGATCGAAGGGGGTTTTGATATCACCCTTAAAGACGGTATTGCATCGTTAGAACTAACAGTCTATCAAAAGCAGATTGAAGACATGCTTTTGCAGCGTGAGCTGGAACCTTCAACCGGATTCAGTTTCGAAAGCTTTAACGCCGGCGAAATGAGAAATCGCGGGATTGAAGTCAGCTTGAATCTCCTGCCCGTGAACAGACGAAATTTTAACTGGAATGCCAACATCAACTTTTGGAAAAATGTCTCTAAAGTAACAGATCTGCCTGTACCCGCCTTTGATGTTGGTGGATTTGGTACCTCCCTGGGTGTTTATCGCATCGAAGAGGGGAAATCAGCTACGCAAATCGTAGGCCTTGACCCCCAGATTGACAACAATGGTAACCTTGTTACAGACGGCAATGGTAATCCGGTCATCATTCCCAAAAAATTGGGAGATGGAGAACCTGACTTCCAGATGTCAATGAGCAATGAGTTTAAAATCTATAGAAATATTGATTTCTCATTCCTGCTCCACTGGAAACAGGGTGGCGATATGATTAACCTCACCGAGCTGCTATTTGACTTGAACGGCACAACACCTGATTACGATGACACTGATCTCACTTTTAAAGATTATCAAAATCAGGCCGCCGGTATTACTGATGATACACCAAACGGTATTAAGCGATTAAGTCTACTGGGTATTAGCACCGATCAATTTGTGCAGGATGCCTCGTATCTACGACTTCGAGAAATAGGTTTGTACTACAATATCCCAAGCTCATTGCTTGGCAACATCAGCAGTGGCCTGCGCGGTATTCGGCTGGGGGCTTCGGCGACGAATCTCTTTACGTTTTCGCCCTATCGCAGCTATGATCCTGAGGCATCAAACTTTGGTAATCAACCTATTGCACAGGGAATAGAAGTAGCCCCCTATCCCTCATCCAAGCAATACTATTTCCATTTCAAAATTGACTTTTAATCCTACAAGGTATTCCAATTATGAAAAAATTAAATAAACAACTTCTTAAAATGGTACTGCTCAGTACCGTTTTATTGGTATGGGGAATAGGATGCAATGTGGTAGATATTGACGACCGTCCCGATCCCAATAATTCGGAACTGCAGAATATTATTGAAAATCCTTCGAGAGCAGATATTAGTACCCTTGTTTCCGGAACCGAAGCAGGGTTACGCACCGAACTTCGCATCTATCATATCAATATGGGTATGATAGGCCGCGAAATGTACCGATTTCTTGCTGCCGAACCACGGAACACGGGCGATCTGCTCGGTAAAGGAAATGCTCAACTCGATGCCGGATCGTTCTACACCACGCGAACATGGGCTTCATTCTATCGCGTTATTCGCAATGCTAATATTACCATCCAAGCTGCAACCACGCTTAATGATGGTGGTGTATACTCTGGTGAAGAGCTCAATGGCACGTTGGGATACGCCAGAACCATGAAAGCCTATCAATACTTGATGGCCCTGACACAGACCAACGAAAATGGTATTCGGCAACAGTTAGAAGACGATATCTTTAACGCCGGCGAATTATTAAGCAAAGAAGCTGCATATCAGCTAATAGCAGATTTACTGGACGAGGCTGCAACCAACCTCACTAATGCCGGCTCCGCCTTCCCATTTAATCTTTCCAGCGGATTTGATGGACTAAATACTCCGGCTACTTTTCGTGAGTTTAACCGTGGCTTACGTGCCCGCGTTGAAGTGTATCGCCCATCGCCCGACTGGAATGCGGTTCTCACTAATTATCTTCCGGAATCATTTATTGACGAAACGGAAGATCTTGGATTTGGGGCCTACCATATATTCTCAACAGCTACCAACGATCTGCTCAACCAGGTTTTTGCGGATCCACAAGCCGGATCGGGCGACAGCTGGGTAGCACATAATTCTTGGGTTGAAGATGCCGAAGCCGGTGATCTGCGAGTTGACCAGAAAGTTCAGCTCCGCGATGAACCGGCAGCTCTTGACGATTTAAGCAGTGACTACGGATTATTTGTTTATCAATCGCAAACTGCCCCAATGCCGATTCTCCGTAATGCTGAGCTACTGCTAATTCGAGCCGAAGCATTAGCACAGCGCAATAATGCCGGAGATCTCGATGCTGCAGAAGATGACCTCAACATCATTCGCAATGCCGCCGGACTTGGAAACTTTAGCCGTGGCGTTACCGGTGGTCAAATCGAAGTTATCGACGAGATGCTCAACCAACGTCGCTACGAACTTTTCTTCGAAGGTCACCGCTGGGTAGATATGCGTAGATACGACCGACTCAATGAACTGCCCATTGATCGTCCAGATGATAATGTTTGGGTATCGTTCCCCATCCCAGAGAATGAAAATATAAACTGATAATTACCCCACATCTTTAAAAGGCCATCTCAATAAATTTTGGGATGGCCTTTTTTATTTATCCCCGGCCTGTGTTTTTGTATTTTAGGCGACTAATTTTAGGAATGAACAAACTTTCGCTCATGACAACATACGATTTCATTATAGTGGGGGCCGGCATCGTCGGGCTTTCAACGGCTTATAAAATTTCTGAATCCTACCCCGATTTGGATATCCTGGTACTCGAAAAAGAAGATCGAGTAGCTGCTCACCAGACCGGAAACAACTCAGGCGTTATTCACTCCGGTATTTACTATAAGCCCAACAGCTATCGTGCAAAAAACTGCGTGGACGGGCGCCACCAGCTCGTAGATTTTTGCGAGCAACATGATGTGGATTACGAAATCTGCGGCAAGGTGATTGTCGCCACCGAAGAAGAAGATATTCCACGATTAGACAATATTTTTGAGACGGGACAAATCAATGGAATCGAGGGCATTAAAAAAATTGATCCGCAGGAAGTTACTGAAATCGAGCCCTATGTAACCAATAGCGTAAAAGGAATTCATGTCCCCTGCTCGGGTATTGTGGACTATGTGGGCGTATGCCAACAATTGCGAACACTTATCGAAAAAAACGGGAACCGGGTTGCATGCGGACAGGAAGTTACTAAAATAGATCAAAACAATAGTGGGCTATCCGTAAAATCAACGACCGATACTTTTCACGGCAAATATCTGATAAACTGTGCCGGTTTGTATAGCGATCATGTTGCTGAGTCTGCCGGCGTTCGTCCCGATATTCAAATTGTGCCCTTCCGCGGCGAATACTATGAACTCAAGCCAGAAGTCGAGCATTTTGTTAACGGATTGATTTATCCCATGCCCAATCCCGCCTTCCCATTTCTGGGCGTACATTTTACCAAGATGGTCCGCGGCGCAGTTGAATGCGGACCCAATGCCGTTTTTGCGTTCAAGCGCGAAGGCTACGACAAGCTTTCCTTTAATTTGGAGGAAACCATCGAAACGCTCAACTATCCCGGCTTTTACAATCTGGCCAGAAAGTATTGGAAAATGGGATTGGATGAGTGGTATCGCTCGTTTTCCAAAAGAGCTTTTGTAAAAGGGCTTCAAAAACTGATTCCGTCCATTCGTCCCGAACATTTGAAACCCTCTCCCTCGGGCGTGCGAGCGATGGCGCTCAAACCAAACGGTGAAATTCTGGACGACTTCCAGTTTGAGGTTACCCAAAATGAAATTCATGTCCTAAATGCGCCTAGTCCTGCTGCCACCGCCGGACTAGCTATTGGTGATGAGATTCTAAAACGAGCTGAAAAAGCATTTATGTAATAGCTTCTACTATGAAAGATTCCCAAACTTCCTAAGTTTGGGAATCTTTAAATAAAAAGTAGAGTACGACACTTCAGAATTGTTGCAAAGGCATTCAAATATTGGTATATCTGTCTCTTATGGATACACCTACTGATCTTTCCGCTCCCAAGATTCATACCGACGAACAAACGCGTCGCCTGTATGCTAACGACGCCTCAAGCTACGAAGAATTGCCCGAAGGCGTAGCTTTTCCGGAATCGCAACAGGATATTGCAAAGCTTGTCCAATGGGCTCGTGAAAACGGTAAGAGCATCACCGCAAGGGGAGCGGGAACCAGCCTTGCGGGACAAACGACCGGCGGTGGCATTGTCATGGACGTGGGTCGCAATATGAACCGGATCATCGAAATTAATGAAGGCAAGCAATTTGCTCAGGTACAGCCGGGCGTCATTCGGGATACCTTAAATCGGGAAGCGAACAAATATGGGCTGCTCTTTGGTCCTGATACGGCTACGACAAATCGCTGTATGATCGGCGGGATGATCGGCAACAATTCTTGCGGCATTTTTTCTATCAAATACCAAACAACCCGCGAGCATATCCTCAAAATTGATGCTGTTTTGAGTGACGGATCCAGGGCAATATTCAAGCCCCTTACCGAAACCGAGCTGGCTGCCAAGATGGAGCTTGATACACTCGAGGGACATATCTATCGAGAAATAAATTCATTGATTCGTAAGCACCGCGACCAAATTTTAGAAAACTATCCGCATCCCGAAATTATCAGGCGTAACACGGGTTACGCTCTCGATCGTCTCTGTGAGATGCAACCATTTAATCCCGATGGACGAAAGTTCAATATGGCGGAACTGCTTTGCGGAAGCGAAGGCACATTGGCCATGACTGCTTCGGCAAAACTAAACCTCGTACCTCGCGATCCCGAATCCATTATTTTGGCACCCCACTTTTCAACCATTCGAAAAGCCCTTGAAGCCACGGTAGAAATTGTGAAGGAAGATCCTGCCGCCGTTGAGTTGGTTGATGATATCATCCTCAACGCAACAAAAGGGAACATCGAGCAACGCGAAAACCGTTTCTTTCTGGATGGCGATCCCAAAGCAATTCTGATTGTCCAACTTGACGGTGATAATACTGACGAACTCCGAAAAAAAGCTAAAAAGCTTTCCGAGAAATTACAGAAGATGGGACTCAGTGATGCTACTCCCATCATCACAGATAAGGACAAAATGGAGCGCGTCTGGAACCTGCGTAAAGCGGGATTAGGGTTATTAATGGGACTTGGATCGGAGGGTCGTACGCCTACCTTTGCTGAAGATACGGCTGTCCGCGTTCCCGACCTACCCGACTACATCGATGACTTCCAGAAGATCATGGACAAACACGAAACCGACTGCGTGTTTTATGCACACGCTTCTGTTGGAGAACTCCACTTGCGTCCGGTCATCGATCTGCAAAAGCCGGATGAGATCGAAAAAATGAAAACGATGGCCGGTGAAATTGCCGACCTGGTACGCAGTTACCGCGGATCACTATCCGGCGAACACGGCGACGGACGCGCACGAGCCCCCTATATCGAAAAAGTCTTGGGAGCTGAGATGATGCCACTGCTCAAGAAAGTGAAACAGATCTGGGATCCTCAATACATTTTCAATCCCGGTAAAATTATCGATCCCAAACCGATGGAGCAGGATCTCCGGTATTCTCCATCGTATCAAAAGCCTAAGATCGACACTCATTTTAACTGGCGAAAAGAGGAGAGTTTTGCGGACGCAGTAGAACTTTGCAACGGTGCGGGTGTTTGTCGAAAGTTATCAGAAAGCGGCGGCACCATGTGCCCCAGCTATATGGCCACTAAAGAAGAAAAGGATTCCACCCGTGGACGAGCAAACCTCTTTCGACAGCTCTTTTCGGGCAAGCAAAAAGAAGCGTTTCAATCCGAGGAACTAAAGGATGCGCTCGACTTGTGTCTGAGCTGCAAAGCCTGTAAAAGTGAATGTCCCGCCAATGTGGATATGGCAAAGATGAAAGCCGAATTTACGCAGGGATGGCATAAAGAACACGGCATATCGCTTGGGGAACGATTCTTTGGTCAGGCGGCCAAGCTCTACCCGCTGGCTTCGTTATTTCCAAAGCTTTCAAACTGGATGATTCGTCAGCCGGTCACCAAAGAATTACTGCAGCAGTTTTTGGGGATCGACAAGCGACGAAATTTACCTGAGTTTGCTGAACAAACATTTATGGATTGGTGGGATGGCCGTAAATCTCCATCGAGTCGCTGGGTTCGCGATCCGATGGATGAAAGGGCCCCAAAAACTCGTCCGACGTTAAATTCAGATGTTGGAAGAGAGGTAGTTCTCTTAATTGATATTTTTACCAACTACCACGATCCGGAAATCGGAAAAGCAGCCGTTCGATTTTTAGAATCACAGGATTATCATGTCATTGTCCCTGATTTTCACGAAGTGGGACGTCCGCAGATATCGAAGGGAATGCTTACTCACGCAAAAGAAATTTTAGATACTCATTTGCCCAAACTGGCTAACTTCGCCGATCAGGGAATACCTATAATCGGGCTCGAGCCCTCGGAGATTTTAACCCTTCGTGATGAATACCTCGATTTGTGTGACGAAGACCAGGTTCACTCAGCACAAAAAGTGGCCGACAGCAGCTATACCTTTGAGGAATTCGCCGCTAATATTCTGGCAGACTCTCCTGTATCCCCAAAAAACAAGAAGGTATTTGTACACGGACATTGCCACGCCAAATCGCTCATTGGCCACTCGGCCATCCGTACAGCGCTGGAAGGGGCCGGCTATGAGGTTGAGGTTGGCGACACCGGATGCTGCGGGATGGCGGGTAGCTTTGGATATGAAGCGGACCATTACGAGGTCTCGATGGATATTGGGCGCCAACGATTGTTTCCCGCCCTGCGTGATCTCCCGGAGGATGCTCTTATCTGCGCGCCGGGATTTTCGTGCCGTCATCAGATTTACGATGGCGTTAACTTAGAGGCTAAGCATCCTGCTCAACTGCTCGCTGGAGATTTAGCCTGAGAAAAACCTCATGCCGGAGGCAACCCTCATAACAAAACTGCTGTATAGGTAAGAAACGACCTTTAGCAATCTAATCACAAATATGGGGGATTTATTATGCTAATAAGTAGCCATCGAAATGTACTTCTAACTATTGTTGTATCACTATTTCTGATTATCGCAGGATGCGGCGATTCAAGTACCGATTCTGGCGAAAAGAATAATAACCAAAATCAATCTGCAAGCTTTTCGAGCGGACTCATTGCACCCGGAGAAACGTTTAGCTATACCTTTGAGGAAGAAGAAACAGTTGATTATTACTGTACCATACATACGCCCAATATGACCGGACAAATTACGGTTACGAGCAGTGCGGATCCGGTAGATCGAGATACCGTTAGCATGGAAAACAACCAGTTTGTACCCGAAAACCTTGAAGTAGCGCCCAACACCGAAGTAGTGTGGGTTAACAACCAGGATCACGACCATGATATAAAAACGGGCACGCCCTCTTCGGATGGAAATGGTGACTATTAATTGTTAAATACCAATAACATTAATAACCACACGTTACTTTAATTGAAATCACTAAATATATTTCAACCTTATATATAATATATAAACGTTTCATTTTGAAATTCCTCAAACTTGTACCTATTGTTTTCATAGTCGTTTTCATATTTCAAAACTGTTCGCAACCAGAGGGTCCCACTTATTGTACCACTGAATTCGTCATGCACTCGGTTACTGTATTAGACCATGATGGTACTCCGGCTGACTCCGTCCAAATAACCGTAATAAATGAAGGGGATGGGAGCGTTTATCCTTGCGACGAATATCTTTGTAAGGAAAATCAGCCGGGCACATACACCATAATGCACGATGGCTTCCTGGAAGATCTTAGCAGCAATGGGGAAACGGTTGTTGTGGAGGGAGTAAAAGACAGCCTGCAATTTAGCGAGGAGTTCATCTTTCAAGGAGATGAGTGTCACGTAGTAAAATTAGCAGGTCCTGATACCGTTTCTCTTTCATCAAATTGAAAAAAGAATAGTAATAATTTAACTCATGAACTCTTAGAGTGATATAACCGCCAGTTAAGAAAAAGAGATTGTCTTCGACAACTTAGCCCTGTTGTTGTAAAAGACCTAGGCTCATCTGCATCTACAGACTTCTATTATCCCGTTCCCTTGCTTTGAGGTTGGATGCGCAAGCATCCAACCTCTTTTTTTATTACTCTTGCTTTTTAATAGGACACCCTGCTTCCGTCCAGGATCTGAATCCGCCGGCCAGTGATTTTACGTTGTTGTATCCCATTTTCTGCAGGTTATCAGCAGCCAGAGCGGAGCGATATCCGCCTCCGCAATATAGTACAATTTCCTCGTCTAAATTGGGATACTCTTCTTCAATATCACGCTCCAAAACTCCTCTGCCCAGATATTCGGCTCCCGCAATGCGGGCCTTTTCCCATTCATCCTGCTCACGAACATCCAGTAGCACAAAATCGTCGTCGGATTTCTGTTTCCGCCTCACTTCTTCGGGCGTAATTTCCTCAATACGCGTTTTAGCGTCATCAACCAGCGTAACAAAACGATCCGAGTGATGTTTTCCCATAGAGAATAAAAGTTTTTGCCCAGTGATTTACACAGATCCAACAGATTAACTCCTAACTTTAAATTTATAAAATCAGTTCTAATCTTCGTCGATCTGTGGCCTATTAAAACTAATTTTTAAAAGTGTTTTTATTAATCAAGTTCCTGCGCGCTTTCAAGGGCAGCATCAGTAATATCTTCGCCGCTCATCAGCGTAGCCACTTCAGTTACGTGCTCATTATCATCCAGCGGAATTATACGGGATACCGTTCGTCCATCACTTTCCACCTTCTGCACTTTATAATGCTTGTGGGCCTGACTGGCAATTTGCGGCTGATGCGTAATCGCAATAATTTGGCACCGCTCGGACAGCCGCCGCATCGTTCGTCCCACCTTTTCTGAGATCTCCCCACTAATACCGGTATCAATTTCATCAAAGATCATTACCGGCAGGCTCTGCTCTCTAGCCATGATGGATTTTAGCGCCAACATTACCCGGCTAATTTCTCCACCTGAGGCAATCTTTGCCAACGGTTTTGGTTCTTCGCCCTTATTCGTAGAAATATACAGTCGAACCTCATCACAACCATGTTCGGTGCACTCCACGGGCTGACCGTCAACCGTGATCCATCCCTGTGATTCCGATGTCACCATCCAATCCACGCGCACCTCAAAATTGGCGTGCGGAATTCCCAGTTTACTCAACTCATCCTCAATCTGTTTCGAGAGTTGCTCTCCCACTTTTTCACGAACCTTATGCAATTCTTTTGCTTTCTCAGCCAGTACATCAGCCTGATCATTGATCTTTTTTTCCAGCTTCTCAAGCTCAAGATCAAAATTCTCTGCCAAACTCAATTCTTTTTTAATCTCATGCAGATACTCTATCAGATCGGGTATACTGCGATGATATTTTTTCTGCAGGCTATTCAACTTATTCTGACGCTTTCGCAGCTTCTCCAACCGATTGGGATTGAACTCAATTTTACTGCGGTACCGTTCTGCAAACTGCACCGTCTCCCGAATACTAATACGGGCCGAAGAAATTTCTTCTAAATAACTTTCGAATTCCGGTTCAATTCGGGCAATATCTTCGAGGTGCAGTTTAATCTGGTTCAGCAACTCCATCACATTTATCTCATTGTGATCGCCCATCTCCACAATCGCTCCTGCTTTTTGATCGAGCTCTTCTGCATTGTCGAGCAGGTGTATTTCCTCTTCAAGCTTTTCCTCTTCCTCCGGGTCGAGTTCGGCATCTTCAAGTTCCTCAACCTGGAATTGATACAGCTCCACCTTCTCCTGCAGTTCTCGCTCCCGTTTTTGCAGATCGCGTAACTCTTTCCGAAGCTCAACCATCTCCTGGTACGATTGTCCATACGCTTTCAAGGCAGGCTGCACATCAGCAAATCCGTCAATAACACCACGATGATTTTCCTCCTTCAGCAACATCTGGTGATCGTGTTGACCATGTAAATCCACCAGGTAGTTACCCACCTTTCGCAGTACCGAAATATTTACCGGGGTATCATTGATAAATCCGCGGCTACCCGATGAACGAATCTCACGTCTGAGGATCAGCTCCGAACGTTTCTCTACAGCATTTTCTTCGAGCAGTTGATTAACCTCTTCGTATTCTCCTACTTCGATAATCGCTTCGGCAATAGCTTTACTTGCCCCCTGACGGATTACTTCGGTATCGGCACGTTCGCCTAAAATCATATTCAGAGCTCCAACAATAATTGATTTACCCGCCCCCGTTTGACCGGTAAGAATATTGAGCCCTTCCTGAAAGGAGACTTCCAGCTCATCAATCAGTGCGAAATCTTTTATATAAAGTGATTGTATCATAGCCGTCGGTGTTTTATTAGGCCCTAAAAGTACAAAAAATTGAACACGGTTTAATGTTCGTTGAATTTATTTTTAAAGATTTTTGACAAAATATTATACAACCCTCTGTATCTCCCTTTCATAAGGTAGATTAAAGGGGGTTGTTCATTCTGTTATTCTGGTAAGTTTTACATTTTGTTTTAGTACTGAATTCAAAACCTCAAAATAAAAAAGGCTCCCGTTTTTAACGGGAGCCTAATTTGTTTGTAGCCTCAAGGTATCTATCTTAATGAACAGTCACTAGTAAGACCCTTAAGGAAGGCAATCCTTACAAAATAATTTCAGGAATTTTGTAATTTCTTAGGCAATCAACATAAACCCTCATTTAAACGATCTGATGTCCCATAATAACAGCGACCAATTTCAAGAATATCATCTGGAAGTTCCGGACGACGAAACCTCGGGCACTCGTTTAGATAAATACCTGGCGTCGAAAATAGAAGATACCTCACGGACCAAAATCCAGGAAGCCTTAACGGAAGGACATATAACCGTTAACAGAAAAAAAGAAAAAGCATCCTACCCGGTAGAAGCCGGTGATGTGTTGGATGTACGTATCCCCATTCCCAAACCGCCCGAGGTACAAGCCGAAGAAATGCCGCTGGATATTGTCTATGAGGATGACGATTTACTGCTCGTTAATAAAAGTGCCAATATGGTAGTTCATCCCGCCAAGGGAAACTGGACCGGCACCCTGGTTAATGCACTTATGTGGCATACCGATGAACTTTCGGAGCCCGAAGAAGATACCGTTCGTCCCGGCATTGTACACCGACTGGATAAAGACACCAGCGGCCTCCTTGTAGTCGCCAAAAACGATAAGACTCATCGCATTCTCAGCGAATACTTTCGAACAAAAGATATTGAACGCACGTACTGGGCGATTGTATGGGGTACTCCGGATAAAAAGGAAGGAACGATTACCGGGGCTATCGGACGTGATCCACATCATAGAAAGCGAATGGCCGTGGTCCCTGAAGACAAAGGTAAAAGTGCCACCACCCATTACAGGGTTCTTGAGTATTTTGATCATCTGACTCTGCTCGAACTAAAACTTGAAACCGGCCGAACACACCAAATTCGCGTGCACCTGGCTGACAATAATCTATGGGTTTTCGGGGATCAAAAATATGGCGGGGACTCAGTACGGTACGGTCCCAACACCGGAAGCCGCAAGCAGATGTTTAATAACCTTTTTGCATCATTGCAGCGTCAATGCCTGCATGCCAAAACGCTGGGATTTGAACATCCCACTACGGGAGAAATGGTTCAATTCGATTCCGAATTGCCTGGAGATTTTCAGCAGGTCTTGGGGATGCTCCGACAGAATTGTAAACCAGAGCATATCTACTGATTATTTAAAGTATTACACAGTTTTTATGCCTTATTGATTGGCTTAGGAATGATCTATAGCAAACAGATATGGTTACAATTTTATTTTAAACTATTAAATAATATTATGGAAATTCTTGATCCAAAAGAGTTGAAATGAAATAAATATAGGCGTATCTTTGGCCTCTCATTCAACTGCGCCTGTAGCTCAACTGGATAGAGCACCTGATTACGGATCAGGAGGCTAGGGGTTCGAATCCTCTCAGGCGTACTCTTCTTTTTTACTCCAAAAACCCCGCTTATTTAATTATGAGCGGGGTTTTTTGTTGGTATATACCATATCTACCACTACCCCTTTTCGGGAAACCTTTTCCCAAATAGCCCCTATTTTCCTTGTTCGGTACTACATTTGGTACTACATTGATGGTGTACACTTAAACTAATCCGATCCAATATATCATGGCCAGTTTAACCAAGAGAAATGGGAACTACTCGATAGTTTTTAAGACCACCTTGAATGGTACCTCTTATAAAAAGACCTATGCCCTCGGTACCAAATACAAAAATATTGCTGAGCAAAAAAAGCTGGAATACCAAAAGCTCTATGATGCCGGCAAAATAAATCCCTTCGATGACGACTGGAATCTTCAAAAATACGAAAAAGAACAAGAGCTCGACGGTACGTCTCTTACCAGTCCCATCATTAATACGCTTCAAAAACAATTCTTAAAAGATAAGACGAACGTTACCGAACAGACCAAAAATACTTACCGGCAAGTGATTAAACAATTCATGGATCAGGTCGGATACAGCATGCCTGTTACCATGGTTAATGCTGATGACATAAAATCGTTTTGCCTTAAACCCCATTTGGCAAACGCTTCAAAAAGAAACTATCTAATACACATCAAAGCATTCTTTAACTGGGCCGTAGAAAAGGAAATACTAGAATCCAATCCATGCGATAATATACGACTGCCTAAAACACGAGATAACCTCGTTGACAAAATTATTGATGAGGAACAACTCAACTACATTTTTAAAAAGTTCAAAGCCTATCAGAAAAAGCATCAAGACTCCGGAGCTATTTCGACAGATCAGCAAAAGCAGCATTGGTTTATTCCGCTTATCACCTTGACCTTTTACACCGGACTTCGCAGAAAAGAGGTTATTCAACTTCGCTGGGAGCATGTTAATCTTAAAGATCGGTTTCTACGAGTTACCGATACCAAAAACGGATATGAACGTACGGTCCCCATTTTTGATAATCTTTACAGCGAACTTAAACGGTGGAGAGAATTTAATGGTAATCCCCATAAAGGACTTGTCTTCACTAGTCCTATGCCCGCTCCCAATGGCGAAAAAGCATTAAGGGGTAGTTATGTATCTAAACGGTTCAAATATTATGCAACCGAAGAAGCCAATCTAAAAGACTCGATCCATTTCCATGGCCTTCGCCATTCCTGCGCAACCTTCCTGCTTCGCAACGGATTTAATGTGATTGAGGTCAAGAACATGTTGGGGCACAAAAGCCTGGAGGTAACCAACAAATATGTCCACTTGGTTGCTAATGACTTACTAAATACCGCCAGCCAAAATGGGTTAATAACGAATCAAACCGGGTAGAGATTTTTATTAAAAAATGTTGATTTAAAAAGTGCATTTTGTTCTGAAAAGTCATTTCTTTTTCGCGGTAAAAAATAAAGCCCCAAAAGAATATTCATGACAGAACAAGACCCCAAAGATTCGCTACTCCAAACCATCGCTACCCTGGAAGCCAAGTTAGATTTCGTATTAGACTCTATACTGGTAAAACCCGATAAGTCGAAATATATGACCGCTCAAGAAATTCAAAAAGAGTACGGAATTTCTCATCGTACGGTACTAAACCGAAGTAATTTTCGTCCCGGCCATAAAAAATATATTCCCAGTTTTCAGACCGGTCCCCGTCGTAAATACTTCGAACGAAATGTCATTGAGCGGTTATTTAAACAAAACGAATAGAACTGCCGCAATTTGCTAAATTGCCTTTTTCAGCAAATCCAACAAGGCTGACATAACATCCGGATCCAGCTTGAGTTCCGGATGTTCTTCCAACTGCTGATCGATATTAGACACCAACTCCTTGATCTCTTCCATCCTATTCTCAAGCAGCTGCTTTTGCTTCAATTCCGTTTTGAGCTCATCCTCATTGCCTATCACAAAATGAGGACCTTCGCCGGTCAAGAGCCAGTTTATATTTATGCCTGCCAACGCAAAATGACGTAATGTAGAGCTGTTAACCTCACTCTTCGTACCATTCTTTAGCTCAGATATGACCGAACGATTAGCTCCGGTTTGGCGCTGCATTTCAGTTACATTTCCATCATAATATTCCTCCAGTAAATGCTGAATATTTTCCTGGAGTAAACCTTCATCTATTTCTTTCACTTTTTTGTCCTTACTTAAGTATTTGTTTTAGCCGTACTTAAACTCTCTCTATGCAATATAACGATGTTTTTACATCATTTTTATATTGTTTCGTTGTTATCACATCACTAAATTAGCACCGACGGTATCGGTAGTGCTTACCTATAACGCGCTTATAATACTGCTAACCAACAATATTAAAAAGATAATTTTTCCGTGCATCCAGCTATAACCAAATATGACATAAACAGGCTGCGGCTAAGTATCATCAAAGGTGAAATAATCGATCAATACGACACCATTGATGAGTTTCGTCGGACTCTTTACCCCAAAATAAAGCTCAATACCTTTCGTCAATGGTTCAAGAAACCCTACTACATTTCCGACGATCGCTTATGCAACATGGAGCAAGCATTAGGTATTTCGGAGCAGACATTGACCTGCCAGCTTACCAGGGAGTTCGACCTTTCCATAGAAGCCCTCAGTAAAACCAAAGGGATTCGACTATCCACTAACCAAGTCACATAACGATGGCCACCATACGCACCCGCTATACCCTCGGTGATCGTATTGCATTCATTGATCATGAAGGGAAACAACGACAAGAAACCGTACGAATGATCGAAACCCAAATCGTAGAAGGATATGAGCTGTGGGTTATCTACGGCTACGGTAACGATCTCTATAAGCTCAACCATGTGAGCGAACACAAAATTTTAATATCTCAACGACAAATAAATGAGCAGCAAACCCCGGGAAGAGCCCCTAACACTCCTATCGCCAAACAACCGGCAACAACCAACCGAGTATGAACCATCAGCCGCCTCTGATACGCAAAAAGAACCGTTTGAATATGTAGACAGCTCCGACCCCCTGGATTTTGGTTGGTACCGCAATGAAACTGATGGCACCAGTCGCAAAATAGGCAGCTTTGATATCGAGATACATTCCAAGATTATCCGCTACAATCCCGAGACCTTAAAGTGGGATTCGACGCTGTATGAATGCCAGGTGAGCTGGCTGACTCCGGAAACGCGAACCCTTACCCAAAGCGAGCTTTTTGTCCTGGAGCCGGAAGACCTGCTGTCAAAGAAAGCCTTTCAGATTCAGATCTTTAAGCACTCTTACCAATCGGCACGGTTTAAGTCTGATGATGAGATCCTGTTCTTTATGAGCTTCCTGTGCAACCGGTGGCAGCCGCAAACGGTGTATGAATTTAACTACTATGGCTTTGTCGAGCACCATGGCTACAAGTTCTATCTGACGCGCAATGCCCTCATCACGATACCTGACGATCACCTTCACCAACCGCAGTATATGATCGCTCCTGACCGGGAATCCGGCCTATTCCCCATGGTAGCTGCCGACACTACCTTCTACGTAAAACCGGGCCGCATTGAACCATCACCGCTGTTAGATTTATCCCCGGCGGCCGATGGATTCTACAGTAATGAGGAACATCATCTTTTTACCGGTAAAGAGCTCCACTATTTCACCGACACGGTTCGCGATAAATTTGGAGAGCTCATCGCCGGACAACAGCCCGAGAAAAAGGCGGAAGGGTATCTGATCTTCTCCTACATGCTCTCGTTTCTATTCTTTGATGAGGTCTATGACGTCTTTAAACATGTGGTCTTTCTGTACCTGTTTGGGGAACCCTCGACGGGAAAAGGACAGCTCTCACAGATCATGCTCAATTTCTTTGGCCAATCGTTTACGGACGTGGATTCCAACCCTACGCTAAAATCTGCTGAGAACAAGTTGGCCAACCACAGCAAGATTCCGGTAATTATGGATGAGTTTGTGCCCGGTAAAGGCAAAATCACGCCACAGGTATTTAACATGTGGTACGAACTCCGGCAACGTGGGGTAAGTGCTTCACATGATCGATCTAAGAACGCCTGGAGCCCCGTCCGGTCGCAGCTGATGTTTATCTCCAACTATAAACCGACCGAAGATCACTTCCGCTCGCGGTGTATCATGATCGAATATGCCAAAGACAAACGAGGCTCAGTGGATAACCTTTGGTGGTTCGATAACTCACAAAAAGGAAATGCAGCGCCTGTTCCTGTCCTCTGCTGTACAAGTTTAATGATTTCAACCGTGAGCTGTTCAAAAGCGAACTGCTCTGGACGAAACGTCTGCTGACCGAAGCGGTGGAACAGGAACTGGAACGAAGAAGTGACCAGGAAGGTGTTCGTTTCCAGATTAAAGACCGTCAAATCGAAAATATGGCAGCTCTTATTACTGTCGACCTGTTTGTCTGTCGGCCCAGTGATGTTCAGTTCGCTGAACTTGTTGAACAATCAGCTCAAGAAAAAGCCAAGGTAAACGAACCGGACCTGCACCAGATGCAGAACCTAATAAAAGAGAGTCGCGATTAACTCTGAAATCTTTCGCTATAGCGTGGAGTTTTTAGCAAATTCGGCCGAACGCGAAATCCAGCAAACACCACTACAACAATTCCTGGCTAACATCGAAATCATCAATGAAAATGGCCAGCTCCCAAAACGCTATTATGGCTGGAACAGCAAAAATGGACTCGTGATGTACTGGAGTGGCATCTGGGATGCGTATACCAACTATAACAAGGGACGCGAGTATATCAGCCAGGATATTGTCCGGGAAGAAATCGAAGCTCTGGACATCTACACGGAAAAGCCAAAACGAATTATTACAGCTACGAGGATCCAATGAAAGGAACCGTTAAAGAAAGTCGGCACGGCTACCGCATTCCCCGAAAACACCTAACGCCAGCCTGGCTGCGGGCCTTTGGCAAACGAGAAGAAGCGAACAATCATGATGAAAGAACAAGCCCACCAGCCGACGACCGATATACGATACAAGCACCAATAATATCTGCCACCATTTTAAACTTACTAAACTGGAAAAATCTAAGATTATCTAAGAATTTCAAAAACAGCGTCTTATTTTCTTAGAACCGTTCCATTTCTCACCAAAATCAACACCCTATAAGTATAATAATAATAGTTAGTTAGTAAATAATAATATATGTAAGAAAACCACGTAAGAAACGACTAAGAACGTCTAAGATCGGTCTAAGATATCTAAGATGAATCTTTGCCGATTTCTTAGACACTTAACTCGATAGTTTTTACTACACTTAACCCTGGCCGTCTAAGAAAATAAGAAAGACTATGTCTAATTTTGAAAATCTTCAAAAATACCAACCAATTCGACAGGCAACATGCAATCCAACAATGAACAATTCATGACCATTGGCGAAGACAATCAGCTACATGTGTGAGCAGCTGGGACGCATTTCCCGCACTACCTTTTACCGGTGTGGCTATCGCAAACTGATAACCGTCGCGCAGTTACGGTCGAAATGAAAGTAACCGGACGTGACAGCCGTTAAGCTATGCCGCAAGTCGGAAGTGGATAAAATCATTCAGACTATTCAGGGAGAATCCCCATGGCCGAAAACGTCTAACCGTATAGATGAAATGGCTATTACCGGACAAAAGGTGGCAAAATCATCTATATCAATTGAGCATCTGACAGCAAAAGTAGATGAAATCAATCGCCAGTATCATGATTTCAACGAACTTCATCTATCTATAGATGAAACGGGGCAACTCATTCAGGTGAATTATATAAATGAAGATGATTTTGAGGTCCCGCTGACCGGTTGGCTCGATATGGGACAAGTTGGGACGTACCTCCAGAATTACCAGCGTATGTTCTGCCTGGATCCCAATCGTCTAGATCGTTTCTTCGATATGGATGAAGCTACTGCCATCATACCTATTAACTGGCTTCGCCCGACAAGAAAACGTCCAAAAGGAATTGCCAATGGATTTATCTACATGAGACAAGCCTACCAGGGAATAATACCCAGACGAAAACCTATTTCTATTAGACCAAATGCAACAGAAAAAGGTCTTTTTGATATAATCGATGGGAATTCGACCTATTTTGTGGCTAAACAGATTGGCATAAAGACCCTGCCTATAATTTTGAAGGACTAATAATTATAAATGATAAGTACTTTTAAAACGATCAATATTTTTTATTCCGCTTTGTTGATATATAATTTCCATGTGTTCCAATAAGGTAACTCGATCCAGTTTCTTTAACTCATCAAACGCTTCCATATGGCAGTTTCTAAACAAGTTGTTACTACCACAAAAGCATTTATTGCTGCGGTTTAACCTAGAATTATTTGCTATATACTGAATTAAAGACAGCGTTTTTCGCACATTATTACCAGTCTCAAGTTTTCCAGAATAAAACTCGTAAACTCCAATCCAACCATGAGAATAACCTGAATTAACATAATATCCCTCAACTCTTCGGTGGGTTTGATTAAACAGATATGGCAACAATTCATGATCTATAAAACCTATTAAAGTTATACCGTCTCTACATTTAATTATTTCTGATGGGTCTACGTCTATACAACAAGATTCATCCTTATAAATATGCCAATCGGCAATTTTGGGGACTTTATCACTTGTTTCAAATACTTTAGGGAACCGATGAGGAAATCCCTCCTTAAATTTTATTTCCACTTGATATAACTCCCACTGTTTCCCCTCCTCATCTATAATCTCTAAATTTCCTCGGAGAAACTTTTCTCCATTCTCAGAAACTATCTTAAGTTGAGGATACTTCTCTGTAGCGGAATCCAATTGATCAACAAAAGTAGAATATCCTTCTCCCATTTTACTTTGCCCATGGGTTTGAGGAGGCAGCCCCAGCTGCTAATGTACCCGATTTTCTCTTCTTGTTTTCATCTTTAGCATTACTGCATGAAAACCTATCGCCGAAAATCTTCTGCCAGTATTTGCAGGCTTCTTTTTGATTTTTCTCTCGAAGTGCTTTCTTGGCGCGTTTAATGAAATTCGCAACCATGTTCATGAAATACTCTTTGTGAGCATAATCCTCAAATAAGTCTTCCCCCTTCGGTGTAGTTGGTCGCTCGCATTTAAATTCCCTAAACAACTCTGCCTGAATATTGATTAGAGTCTCTTTTAAGGCAATATCATCACGTTCATGGCTGTAGTAATTATTAATCGCAAGAATTGTCATAATAAACCCACTGGGCATCTTTATCGATGAGTTACTAAACTCTCTATAGTCACACCACGCTTTTAAGTATCTAATGAGCCTTACAAGCTGTTCATTGTCACCAACCTGTTCCTCAAACCACTCAATAAATTCTTTAGGATCACTAAAAATCCAACCTTTTGCCTTATGAGCAAGCTCCGGAGTACCATCTTTTTTATAGTAAATAGGCAAGTCAATATGATGCCCATCAGAAAAAACAACACGAACACAAGTATTTTTATCTATTGGGTTTTGAGAAGTATGTCCATCTACAGCCTCACAGATCCAATTATGATGGGTCTGAATAGTTTTTCTTTCTTCTTCTGATTCATCCCCGATAAAATAAATACCATCATCAATATCGTACTTATATAATGTTTGTTCTTCACCATCGATCTCTTCTATCCGAGGTATCGGGTTTACAATAGTATCAGTCTCCATTGAACCTTGACCGGAGAATTTGGGAGTAATTTCATCCGATCTTTTTTCAGAAAAATACTTGCGTATTTTTTTCCGAAGATCGTTACGGGAAGTTTTCAAGCTATCTTTTCTAGCTTTGGTCAACCTTATTGTGGAATCAAATTCGTATAATAAGTCAGCGCAGTTTGCCATGGTTATATATCGTTTAGAATTCGTGTTTTAGGTCTGTTGATTCAAAATTTACTTCGATTTTGCCTCTTGTTTGCTCTTGGCGGTTTGTAAAATAATTGCCAGTTAATTTTCTGGGTTCATTGCCATTCATAAGGACCTTGAGTTTATTTGCTCCCTCATGACAATCCAGGTAATCGTTAATATTCGTACCAGAATTAAAGTAGAAGAAGTAAATAGCATAGTGTCCATTTTCTGCTTTTATATCCTCGACAAGACTTTTTGAATAAGTATTTTCATGGTTCTTACTATTGAAATAAGTATTTATCTGAATTTTAGATGCCGTTTGAATAACCTCTACAACCGTATCCATTCTATTTTTCTTGCCATTTCTCTCGTACTCGATGTATCCGGTATATCTACCATTTAGGTTTGGTACTCTGACGAGCTTATTGAGTAATGGGTATTTCCATAAATACTTATCATAGAAAACTAGTAAACTGGCGATTATTGCAGTATTAGTTGGAGCTCTAAGTACAAATTCACCACTCTGATGTAGATAGCCCCGAATCACTTCAAAGCCTAAATCAATTCCGAATGCCAAGGCCAAAATTGTCACTATTAATGTTTTTGTTTTATAATACCTGAAGGATAATTTCATTAGTCAAAATTTTTTACGTTGAGCTTTCACTTACATTACCTAAACCGTTAACTAACGGTTTTCGGTATAGTTAAATACAAGGGAGGAAATGAACTGGAAAGAGTTAAAAAATGAGACTACGGAGGATTTGATTGAATTCGTCAAATTCAAAGAAGATCCCGACTATGAAGAAGTGGCAAGAGCTGCTTTTACTACTTTAACTTTTCGCTTCAGAGCTGATATAATCGACAAATGTACTATTGTTTGTCGGAAGTGGGACTACACTGATGATGATGCTATTGAACTTGCTAACAGAACATTTGAACGATTCTGGAAATACCCAACCTTTTCTAAATCAAAGTGCCGAGTTAAAGATATCGCTGAATGCTTCATACTATATCTGTATAGAATTGCACGGAATGAATTGAAGCGGTCATACAATAAAAAAGATTATCCCTATGAAGGAGATGAAAAAATAAGAACCTCTCTTATTGATGAAGATAAAAGCTACACCACAGAAGAGTTGAAAGCTCTGCAGGAAGCAGAGAAAAGGCTTGATAAAGCACTGGAACATTTAACACAAAAACATAAAATAATCTTTCTAACCTATAGTGCCTATGAGGAAGAGGGTTTTAAGCTCCCGCGGGAATTATTAAAAAAACTACGGGAAGATTTAGACCTTACTCAAAGCTCAATCAGAGTTTATAAAAAAGAGGCTTTTGAAGCTGTAGATAAGAGGATAGGATAATGGCCAAAGACAAAATCAACATAACACTAGAAAATATAACCGAATGGCTATGTTCAACTGGATATTTATTTCCCCGAACACAAATTGAGTTATCACGATTAAATAAACTGTATCCAGAAGTCGAAAGAGATACAAAAGATGAACAGGTGGATCCTTTTGAAATACTAGACAATTCAAGGGAGCGAAAACCCCTTAATTTGCAAGTTTCAAAGGATCTAAAGGAAGACTATTCAGACCTAAGAATGGCTGCCAGAAAGTCTGAAGAACTGCCAGAACATATTATTGAAAAGATGAAGAAGAAACATAAAAATAATGGTGGAGATAAATCCGAAAACTAAACAACTGATTGACAAACATACTAAGTCTCTAGCGGAAAACTTTCATAAGGAGAACGTTACAGACCTTCTGAAGATCATCGAGGATGAAGAATTAAACCTCCACATTGGTAATTACGAAGATCATTTTGATGGTATGTTGATATGGGATCAACCACAGTTTCACATCCACCTAAACGAGACAAAGGGTAATCTGCCTACTACAAAAAGAGGACGTTTTACTTTAGCTCATGAGTTAGGACATTATTTCATTGAACCACATAGACAAGGATTAAAACGAGGCTTAATATCTCCCCATCCATCCAATTTATCCTTAGTACATTCAGAACGAATTGAGCAAGAAGCAGATGTATTTGCTGCTTCTCTCTTAATGCCTCGAAAAAGGTTAAGAGACTTTACGGGAGGAAGAGAATTCTCACTTGAAATTATAGAACAGGTCTCAGATGATTTCCAAGTAAGTCTTACCTCAGCTGTCATTCGATTTGCAGAGATAGGTACCCATGAAATACTAGCCGTGTTTAGCAGTAAAAATGAAGTTAAATGGTTTTGCAAGAGCGATGACTTCCCCTATCTAAAATTTAAATTCGAGGTTGGCGGCGAACTACCTCCTACTACCGTAGCAGGAGAATTTTACAGAAAAGCAGATAGTAAATATACAGGGGTAGAACCAGTAGATATTGAAGATTGGTTTTACTTAAGAGAGGGAGCTCCTGAATATCAAATGTATGAACAGTGTTTTTATTCAGATTTATATGATTTTGCTATTAGTCTAATCTGGTTTGAATAAATTAAAAGTTCTTTTTGAATTATCTCCTCCACCTTTTTTGCTTGTTCCCCTCCCAGTTCTTAGAATGAGGTCAAACAAAAAGTTGGTTTTTTAACAATATACTGATGCAGATAGAGACGATATCCCCAAGACGAGCTGTTGACAATGCATTTCTACAAGAGTCGATCACCGAGACCCAGTTCGAAACCTTTCGCCAGCGGCTGTTGAAGCTATTGAATCAGGCCGATGATGCCGTCGAGGAAGGCGAATCCGAGGAACACCTGAAGAATTTGATCAAACCCTTCTTCAGCAACACCAATTTTGAGGAAGACCACTACATCAACACCAAGGAGCGCCAGGACTTGGCCATCCATAATGGCAAAACCCGGAAGTCGAATGTTGGGGTGATCATCGAAGCCAAGCGCCCGTCCAACAGTTCGGAAATGATTACCGGGGAAGATCTGAACCGTAAGGCTTTTCACGAATCCATTCTCTACTATCTTCGGGAACGTATCGATAACGGCAACGAAGATATCAAACACATCATCATTACCGATGTGTACAGCTGGTATGTCTTCGATGCCCAGGATTTTGAACGTCATTTTCATGAGTCGAAGAAGCTGACCGGCTGGTATGAAGAGTGGAAACAGGGACAAAAAGTAAGCTCCCGCACGCAGTTTATCTATGATCATCTCTCGGAATTTGTGGATGAGCTTGATGCAAACATTAAGGCAGCAGAATTAGATCTGGAGCAGGTATCGAAGACTGCTGGAAAAGGATGAGCTCAGTCGCGACGAGCAGAAAAAGTTAGTTCCAGTATTTAAACTGTTTACGCCTACGCACCTGCTCAAAGCAACCCTTTGCCAGCGACAGCAATGAACTCAACAAGGCGTTTTACCGCGAGCTGCTCTATATCATGGGACTCAAAGAATATAAAGAGAAAGGCACCCATTATATTACCCGGCTGGATGAGGAAAAGCGCCAGCACGCTTCTCTGATTGAAAATACCATCACCCAGCTAAAAAGTCTGAATGTATTGTCGCGGCTACCGAATCGAAAAGAGTTTGGAGACGATGAAGACGAGCAGCTATTTAATGTGGCTATCCAGCTGTTGATCACCTGGATTAACCGTATTCTCTTTTTGAAACTGCTGGAAGCCCAGCTCTACAAATATCACCGAGAAGATGATCGGTTTCGCTTTTTAAGCCATCGCGACATTAAAGAATATGATGGGCTCAACAAACTCTTTTTCCAGGTATTGGCCGTGCCTGTGGAGGATCGTTCCGAGCGCATCAACAAGCATTTTGGGCATATCCCCTACTTGAATAGTTCGTTGTTTGATGTAGCAGATATTGAGGCAAGACGCCATCCGTATCTCGAGCTTTGGAAGACGGACTTGAAATGCCGGTGTATAACCGAAGTAAAATCCGAAACCGTGACGGGGACCGCCTCAAGGGAGAAAAACTATCTGCTCTCGAATACCTGCTGCGCTTTCTCGATGCCTACAACTTTAATACCGAAGGCACGGCCGAAGTCCAGAAAGAGGCCAAGACACTCATTAACGCCTCGGTACTGGGACGCATCTTTGAAAAGATCAATGGCTATAAAGATGGCTCGTTTTTTACGCCCGGTTATATTACCGAATATATGTGCCGGGAAACCATTCGTCGGGCGGTGGTACAAAAGTTTAATGAGACCTACGATGATTGGGAATGCGAGACCATTGATGATGTAGCCGCCAAGATATCCCGCCATGAAGTTCCGTACGATAAGGCCAACGAGGTTGTAAATAGTATCACCATTTGTGATCCGGCCGTAGGATCCGGACACTTTTTGGTTTCGGCCTTGAATGAGTTGATAGCTGTGAAAAGTGATCTCCGCATTTTTGTGGATGAGGATAACCACCGCATTCGGGATGTGGAGATCAGCGTGGACAATGACGAGCTTAGCATTGCGGTGGGACAAGATCCCTTTTTCGAATACCGGGTGCATTCGGAGTGGAAAGAAAATGGTACCATTGAACGTACGGTCGGCCCCGACACCCAGCGCCTGCAGAAAGCCCTGTTCCGGGAAAAGAATATCCTCATTGAAAACTGCCTGTTTGGGGTGGACATCAATCCCAACTCGGTCAATATTTGCCGCCTGCGCCTGTGGATTGAGCTGCTCAAACATGCCTACTACAAGGAAAGTACGGACTTTCAACAGCTGGAAGTTCTGCCCAATATTGATATCAACATCAAACAGGGCAACTCGCTGGTAAGCCGCTTCGATCTGGATGCCGATCTTTCCCAAATTCTGGCCAACAACGATGATCTGACGATTGAGGAATACAAACAGGCCGTACGCAGCTATAAGGAAACCGGCGACCAGGCGGACAAGCGAGCACTAAAAGAGCAGATTAACTCTATCAAAGAAAGCTTTTCGGTGGGACTCAAAGAACTGCATCCCGTCCGACAGAAGCTGAAGAAACAGCGAGAACTCCTGGTCAAAGAAGAGGCCAAGCTGGACCTGTTTGAAGGCGATAAGAAGAGCAAGAAAGAGCAGAAGAAAATCAAAAAGACCAAGAAAAAGATTGCCAAGCTTGAAGACGAACTCGAAGAACTCGAAAATGCCACCTTCTTCGATCAAGCCTTTGAATGGCGGTTCGAGTTCCCCGAAGTACTGGACGAGGATGGGAATTTTACCGGCTTTGATGCTGTGATTGGGAACCCGCCTTATGGTACTTTATTTACTGGTAAACTGGATACTTTTTTACGGGAAAAATTTAAAACCTCAGACTATCAGATAAATAGTTTTTCCATCTTTGTTGAACTATCTAAATCAATATTAAATACTAACTCATACTGTAGCTTTATTATACTTACAAGTTGGATTGGGGCTAAATATGATCAGAGTTTTCGTGAATTTATTCTCAATGAGTTACGAATAAAAAAGGTTACAGTGTGTCCCAAAAATACATTTGAAGATGCCGTAGTTGAAACATTAATCTTGTTATATCAAAAAGCTATTCCCGCACAAGAGTTTATAGTCAACCATATTAAGAATATAGATGATGTAAAGAAATTTGAAACTAAAGACTTTGTTGAGGAATCACATAAAATATTTCCTATTCATCTATCCCGTTTTGAACTTCGTTTAATCAAGAAAATTCAAAATAATACCAAAAGATTAGATGATATTGCAGAGGTTGTATGGGGCGTCAAAGTATATGAGAAAGGAAAAGGAACTCCACCACAAAAACCATCAGCTTCTAAAAATAAAATTTTTCATAGTAACGAAAAAGAAAATGATACATATCTAAAAGTAATTGGCGGCAGAGATATAGATAGATATGAGATTAACTTTAAAGATAAATACCTTAGCATTATGGACCTTGGGTAAGTCGGCCACTGGATGAAGATTGGATTCAAAGATAGCAGAGTAATAGTTGTAAGAGAAATTACCACTGGTGGAAGAATTCAAGCGTCTATTTCGGATGAAGATTTTGTTTTTACAAACTCAGTTGATGGTATAAGAATAAAGACTCATCTGATATACCAATTGAATATTTGTTGGAAATTTAAATTCAAAGCTCATTTGCATTTTACCATAATATATCTTCAGTCTAATAGCCATAAAGATTCTTTCCAAGCTACTCGTCTATGAAATAAGAGATTTACCAATTCCTGTAAGTAATGCAAGTAGTTCCTATAAAAAAATCAAAAGTGAAGTTGATCAAATTCTTACGGCCAAAGAAAAAGATCCTGATGCTGACACCAGTGAGATGGAGGAAGAAATAGACCAACTTGTCTATGAGCTTTATGGACTGAGTGAGGAGGAGATTGGGATTGTGGAAGAGAGTGTAAATTAGGAATTGATAATTAAAAGTTAGTTACAAGAATGCGGATAAAATTTGAAGGAGAGTACAAATCACTTAAAAGTTTCGAAAGTGATGAATTAAATGAATTTACTGTAATAACCGGTAAGAATGGAAGTGGTAAAACCCAGCTCGTAAAATTATTTGAAAATAAAAGTCAGAACAATTTACAAGATGGTAATAAGCTTCAGGTAGGTTCTAATATCTCTTCAATTCAAATTGAGGGTATAAGTTCTTCATATACTCCTAGAGTTGGAGCTGATCGTTGGAGTCAACAAATGAAGCCTTTTTCAGACAAATTTTCTGAACTGGGAGATAATGCAAAAGAGCTAATTTCTTTAGTTATAAAAGAAGGTGTTAGTTTTGATGATATTCAAGAAGCTGAGTCATTGATCGAACTCTTCTCTGAGTGTGATGAGAAGTTTTCCAAGTCTTATTTAATACAGGTTATAAAAGAAAGTAATCATGCAAGGTTAAGAAATAATCAAACTGATGATAGGATTACCCAAGAAATTAAAAAATTATTTTCTAGATATAGGGACCTAATAATAGTTTTAAAGAAGATTTGTCAAATAAGAGATTGTAAACTAAGTGAAGTTAAACCAACCTACTTTACAAACACACCACTGCCAGAACGTTTTTTTGATATTAATGATCTATTCAATTCTCGGTTGCAAGATATTTTTTACGCATATGCTAAAAGAAGATATCTAAATGAGATAGAATACTTGAGGGGAAAGAAGTATGGATGGGATAAAACTGCTGTATCAGATTCTGAATTTGTTAAACAAAACAATCCACCTTGGGAAATTATAAATCAGATTTTAGAAGAACATGAAATTAATTATTACTTCGAAGGGATAAGTTTAGAGGATTTTTCTCCGGATAGTACAGTTGAATTCACTTTTCGAAAAAAATCAAGCGATACCTCTATAAGATTTTCTGATTTATCATCAGGAGAGGAGGTGATAATTGGTTTGATTATTAAGCTTTTCACAAGTGAATTTTACGAAGAAAAGCTTGAGTACCCCGATTTAATAGTTTTAGATGAACCAGATGCTCATTTACATCCTGAAATGTCGAAACTATTAATTGATGTATTAAATGAAACTTTTGTCAGGGATTATGGGATAAAAATTATAATGACAACCCATTCTCCCTCTACAATAGCTTTAACACCTGAGGAATCAGTTTATCAATTATCAAATGAACCTGAGACTGAGCTTAAAAAAAATACAAAAGGATGATGCGCTTGCATTATTAACAGAATATATACCTACCCTTAGTATTGACTACAAAAATCACAAACAAGTATTTGTTGAAAGCCCAACGGATAGAAAATATTATCAAATGTTGGCCGACAAACTTATTCAAGAAAAGGAACTTGAGAATAAGTTATACTTTGTTTCAAATTCCTCTGGTAAAGGTAATTGTAATGAGGTAATTAATATAGTTAATCAATTAAGAAAGGGGGGAAATAATAGCTGTTTTGGTATTATTGATTGGGATAAAACCAATGACAATAAAGATCATGTCCTGGTACATGGCAAGAACTATAGGTACAGCATAGAAAACTTTTTTTTCGATCCATTTTATTTAGTCAGTTTATTCTTAGAAATGGGTAATCCCCATAATGTAAGGGATGAATTGGGCTTTGCTGAACATTATAATCAGTATTTATTAGGAACAGAATCGGTTCAACGCTTGGAAGAAATAAGTAGTTGGGTTGAAAGTAAATTTCAAGATTCTTTTCAGAATTCAGATATGTCAGAAAGATTGGAAGTAGAATATTTGAATGGAAAAAAAGTCTCTTTACCTAAATATTTTTTGTTAGAAAACGGGCATTCTCTAGAAGAAAAATATAAAGAAGTATTCCCGGCTTTAAATAGCTTTAAAAATAATGGAGAACTTGTTGAAAAATTGATTGGAATAATGTGCAGATCTTATCCCTTCATACCCAACGAATCTGTTCAAGTTTTGAAACAAGTTTCTGAGAGCTGATTTTTTTGATGTCTTCTCCGGAAAATGGATTAAATATCTACTTTAATTTTAAGTTTAATGAAGAGTCATAAATGCGAAACATACAATCCCATCATATCATAAAAGAGTTAAAGAGGGAGTCGCACAAAGAGATATTTCAATTGAGATGATTTCTAGGAAAATTAACAAATTTACTTTCATCAACAGATAATATCTTTTAATGCCAAACCTAAAATACTGAAAAGATTTAAAGTATAAATGTCTGGTAGTCGACAACATTTTATTCCTCAGTTCCTTCAAAAGGGGTTTGCAAGTCATTCTGAAGGTGAAGAAATTTATACTTGGGTTTTTAGGAAAGAAGGAGAGCCATTTAATCCCAATATTAAAAATATTGGTGTAGAAGGTGACTTTTATACTTTTGGGGATGATTCTACTGCTGATGATCTAATCACAGACGCTGAGTCGGAGTTTGGTGAATTATTACATTTTCTTAGGGAAGAATCGCCTACTACTGTTAAAGCACCATTGATTCCTGAGCTTATTGCACATCTTGAAGTTACGGACCAGACACCTTGGTTAAACTTTCAAAAAATATCTGAAATGTTGGTCAGGCAACTTAACGATTTTATTACAGATGAAGATTTATTTCTAAATTATGCAAAAAGGCAGGCTGTTAATTCAGACTCATATATCTATAAAGAGTTAGTCGATCGTTTAGTTCAAGATACCGGGTATGATAGGAAAAATGCAGGATTCCTCTTGAAAATGTATTCTTCAAATCTTGGAGAGATGATAGATAAGGTCAGACCTTTTCTGCCCGAAATTGCGAAGAAAATGAGTGCTGAGCTTTCAAAAGAAAAAATAAAGTCTCTTGTTAAATCAGGTCATGTAGATATTTTAAAGAAGACAATTGCTCCAGAAGTAAGAAAAGATATCTATGAAGATTTTAGTTATCGCATAATTGAATTTGAAAATGAGGAATTAATTCAAGGAGATGCTCCTGTATTATTTAAAATAGCTGGCGAAGAGGGATATACAACTTTTATAGATAAAACTGTCGAACTAAAAGCAGTACTACTTCCACTATCTCCTAATAAACTTTTATTAGGGGGAGAGCATTTTAATCCTAAGGAGTCTATCCCCGATATTATTGCTCGTAATTCATTGGAGTATTTTATTACGGCAAATAAGAATTCAAAAATGTTTAAGTATCAGAATTTAATAGGTAGCGATGCTAACCTACTAACAAAAGAAGAGGTTGAAGAATTAGCATTTGATATTTTTACCGAATAATAGCCATGCGCTTTTACTCCTAACCTCCTTATCTACGGGCATCTCTCGTTAAGCCAAAAGTTTACCCTCTTTTAAAATAGCCAAACTATAACATTCCAATATGTCAAGTAAAAAACGTAAAAAACTTGACATATCTACCGATTAAATGCTATATTAATACAAGCTGTTGAAAGGCCATTAGCATAACACGTAGCATTATGAGTACTGCAAAACGAATAAAAGATAAAATTTCTTCCTTTGACGAAGGAACGACCTTTAAATATGACCAGCTTGGCATAGATAATAGCGAATACGTGGCTGCTACCAAGGCCATCGAGCGGTTGATATCCAACGATGTAGTAAAAAGGATTTCCAAAGGGCTGTTCTACAAGCCCAAGAAGTCGGTGTTTGGCGATTTAAAGCCTAATGAAGAGCAGCTGCTAAAACCCTATATGTACGAAGGCGACAATCGCATTGCTTATATCACCGGCTTGTCCCTGTACAATCGGATGGGGCTTACGACCCAGGTTCCCAAAACCATTACCCTGGCCTGCAATAAAAAAAGGATCAATACAGAGATCGATAACCTGAAAGTAAAATCGGTCAAAAGCTATGTGGATCCTACGGACGAAAACATCCGTTTCTTGGAGATCCTGGATGCCATAAAGGATTTCAAGAAAATCCCGGACCTGGATATCGATAATGCTATCGGGCAACTTCAAGGCCGCATACGTGATTTGAGTGATCGTGATAGAAATAAGCTGATTACCTATGCCCTGCAATATCCACCCCGCGTGCGTGCGCTGCTGGGAGCCTTGCTTACCGACCAGGAGTTCAATAGCGCCTTCCCTAAATTGAAGAATAGCTTGAATCCCCTGTCGAGTTATGAGTTCGGTAGTCTTAGCAGTAGCTTGCCCACAGCCCAAAACTGGAATATTGTTTAGATGAATCTACACGAAGACAGCGAAATTTTTAGGGATGCCATAAGGGCTACAGCCGACCATAAGAATATTCGGGAAATCTATATCGAGAAAGACTACTGGGTAACCTATGCCCTTCACGCCATCTTTCATTCCGACATGAAAGACGTTGCCGTATTTAAGGGAGGCACCTCCCTTTCCAAATGTTACCAGGCGATCAACCGGTTTTCGGAGGATATAGATCTTGTGGTGTTAGAAGATCCGGAGCTCTCCAACAACCAAATGGACAAAAGAGTCCGGGACGTTAGCAAAGTAGTCGATAATACTGATTTAGAGGAAGTGGAATTACCGGGAATCACCATGAAGCGTGGGAAAAACAGAAAAGTAGCCTACGAGTATGCGAAACATGAATACGGCCAGGCTTATGGCCAGGTCCGCGATAAAATCATTGTTGAGGTTTCAAGGCTGGGACATTTCGAGCCTCACGAAAAAGTAGAAATTCATTCTTTTATTGCCGATATGATGAAAGCGAGAGGCCAGGAAGCATTAATCCCCAAATATGGCTTAGCCCCCTTCCCAGTGAAAGTCCTGCGAATCGAACGGACCTTTTGCGAAAAAATAATGTCGCTGGTCCGGTTTTCACATGCCGAAAACCCGTATGAGGATCTCGGAAATAAAGTCCGGCATACCTATGATATTCACATGCTGTTAAAGCAACCCGCCATTCAAGACTTCTTTGAAAGCCAAAAGCTGGATGAGATGCTGCTTAAAGTCGGATCTGATGATATCGAAAGTTACGGCGATCAATACGACTGGCTGTATGAGCATCCTGCCTCAGCCCTACTTTTTGACAAACCGGAAGAAACCTGGGATAAGATCAAACCTGTTTATAACGGCACTTTTAAGGAACTTGTTATTGGTGAGCTCCCGGAAGATGATGCTGTACTTCAAGATATTAAAAGGGTTGCCGAACGACTTAAAGCTATCGATTGGGAGCTTGGGTAGGGATTACAACTAACCAGGCTGAATATATCCAATCAATACAACACCAGCCTTAAAAAGAGTTCAACTTACTCCGATTCTATTCCAAAATACTTATCGAACAACTCTTTTGACCGCTTTTCGCCTTCTTCTGTGATCACTACAGATTTAGCCTTCGATTTAGGATTGTCAATAAAGCCCTTTTCATATAGTCGATCCAGATGCTCCCAGCTGTGCCCTTTCCAAGCTCGGGTGCCAAATTTGTCTTCAAACATGGTAAGCCACAGAAGCGCCAGTACCACCTCGTCAACTTTATCTTTATCGTATTCCATCTGTCGTAAAATTTAGATTTCGGTTTACTGTGGTCACCTGTTACCACAAAAATTAGCCCGAAACCAATTTTGAAATAGAAGGGATGAACTGCAAGGGTTCAATTCGAAATAACAAATCAAACCAAGAAGAGTAATCTAAAGGCGAGATTAGGTGGCTGGACTTTTGGAAGTGGAAGTAGGCATTTTTAATGCCTGAGATTAAACATGCCCTTTTCAATAGAGTTGCACAATGTATTTAATAATAAGTATATATGGGACAATTTAGTAGCATAATGGTATGTTGGTAACAGATAAAAAAATCAGCCAATAATTGAAATTAAATACTTAATACTATGATTAAGCCAAATATAGAAGAAGAAATAAACAATCAGATTCAAGAAGAGTTTCAGTCGGCGTATGCTTATTTGGCAATGTCGGCGTGGTTTGAAGAAAAAAACCTTAGTGGCTTTGCAAGCTGGCTGAAAGCCCAGTGGCAAGAGGAAATAGAACATGCCATGAAGTTCTATAATCACCTGATTCAAAGAGAAGGGCGACCAATATTACAAGATATTGAAAAACCAAAAGTGCAATTTGATTCTCCGCGGAAAGCGTTCGAATTGGCTCTTGAACAGGAGCAGCATATTACGAAACGTATCCACAAGATGTATAAGCTTGCCAGAGAGGAAGACGATTATCCGCTCGAAAGTTTATTACTTTGGTTTATTGATGAACAGGTAGAGGAAGAAGAGATGGTGCAAGATATTATTGATAAACTAAAATTAGTTGGAGAAGACGGTTCTGGAATGTACTTACTGGATCGCGAGATGGGAGAAAGACAAGGCCAGAATGGAAAAGAAGCAGAGCAAAGCGAAAACTAAATATAACCAACCTATTATTAGTTGAGTTGGTTGTAAATGCCCCCCTGATTTAAGGGGGGATCTATTTGACTTTAAAATTGTTTTTAGAAGCACTAATATAATTCAATCAAAGCTGAATCGGGTAAAACCGTAGTTGCTTTTCCGTTAAATCACTGGCTGATACGCCGTGGAATGGCACATGTGAAGATACGTTAGCAACATCAGCATTAAATGGGATAACAATTTTTAGCAGCTCTGCTATTTTAAACGGTAAGATTTGACAAAGCCACCTAACGACATCCTATGTTAAAAGTACTTGGTATTGACTGGTACTTTTAATTAGCAGACATTCCTTCAAACGGAAGGTTGGTGGCGGCAGATTCAGCTTTCTTTAGGTGTCCGCCGGGGACTCATACGCATGATAGCTCGAAAGCTAGCGGGTTATCTAGGTCACCCCGGCGGGTCCAGTAGCGGTTTTATACCACCAAAGTAAGTCATTTTTTCTTAGGAGTAATCTAAAGGCGGGTTATATGGCGATTTTCCTTGTGGTATGGAGATCAATCAAAATAATTGAGATTCCAGTTAAGAGCTAATTTATTTTTCTTTTCAAAAGTTGGCAATTTGTCAATTATTGGTTTTCTGTGCGCTGCCCCTACAAGAATTAATGCTTTATTGTACTTATTCTGGTCGCTATAATTATAAATATTCTTAATTATCTCGTTTTCTCGTCTGTCCTGAATATCCAACCAGTCTTTAAACATTTGGGACAATTTTTCACGATTTTTCATTTTCACTATATCCGCTTCTAAAGCATGCAATCGTTCAAATAATTCTCCACATCGGTTGCTGTTCAGATATGGAAAACCTAATAGCTGTGACCATATTTCATGTTGGTTATATAAATCTTGGTATTCATTGAATTGGTTGAATACGGAAGTCATTTTATCAACATCATTCTTAAAACGACGCACGTCAATTAATTCATTTACGGCTAAGCCCACCGGAAAATGAGCAATAGGATGTTTTTGCAAATACCGTTTGATTGTATTTGTTTCTAGGTTACCAGTGTGCGACCCTTCATAAATTGTGGTAAATTTGTCGGAAGTAAGTTCTTCAAAAATTATTTCAGGACTAATTTGTTCAATAATTTTGTACAATTCATTCGAGTTACAAATGCCGCGTTCTTTATGAGCGGTAGCAATTAACGTGATTTCATACATAAACACATCTGATTTCAATTACTTTGATTATGCCACCTTATTTTTATGATTAAGTTAATTGCGCACAACAATGTCATAACACCAATACTTATGCAAAACATCGTTGATATGTACTTAGCCATATAACGATATTGCGCTTAAGGTACAGGCGGACTAATGTGAATTATTTAGTAGTATAATTTTAGTTATAAAACTTTCTGCAAGCAACCAACGGCGAGGCCTGTCACACTTGAAGCGCTGGTTATATTTCTTTTTTGTTCTGTTATTGGGTCAAATATTTTTGCAAAGTTATTGCAAGACTATCGCCCTTAAGCTTGGATTGGTCTTTTGTAATAACTTTTCGCTCAGGTCCCAATAGCAGATAATATGGTATTCCAACAATACCCATTTCCCGCACTTTTTTACTTCCACGCTTTTCATAAGCATGATACCAGGGCATTGCCATTTCATTTTCGCGAAATCTTACAACTTGTTCTGGATTTTCGTCTAAAGAGATACTTAGTATGGCAAAGTCAGATTCTCTGAACTCTTGATATGTTTCTTTCAATGCAGGTAGTGATTCTATACAAGGTCCGCACCAAGTTGCCCAAAAATCAATTAAAAGGTAGGATTCTTTAATTTCAGATAACGAAATTGTTTCACCCTCTTTCAATCCATTAAAGCTGTCGTATATAAGAGGTTCCCCTTTTTTGATAGGTTGTTCAGGAGCGTATCTGTCGTATACATAGGCTGTCCGAAAATGTTCAGGATGGTTTGATACGAGTTGTGTAAAATCTGAGTGCCACTCTTCTTTTTTATCTTTTTCATGATAATAGCGAAGGCGATTATATAACGCTTCACCTCGAAGTGCCTCAAAGGGGGTTTTATTTATAATCTTCGTAAGAACATCGATGTTACTTTTAATCCTGCTCGGTTTACTGCACTTGTTAAAACGGGAAAATGCATAATCCAAAGAGGAGAATCAGGAGATAGTTCTTGTAGGAAAGACTCCGCTTTTGAAACTGAAATAGACTCTGATTCTAGAAGTCGAAACTTTGCGATGTCAATAGCTTTTGAAACAGAACTGTCAGCGAATTCATCTTCAATTATGTTGATTTTATCGAGGAATTCGGAATAATCATAATCAGAAGATTTTTCACCCTTCATGTGGGCTAAACCTCGGTTAGTTACCATATTCCAGTATTCTTCAATCATGAGGGTATAAACGTTAGCGACTCCCTCCACACTTTTATGGACATCATTTAAAAATTGGACTTCCGGTTTGGCAGAGTTAACAATTTCTTGATAAGCTGATGGATCAAATTGAATGTGGAAAAGACTATCATCTGATGATTTGACTATGGTGTTAACATAGGATGTTTCAACTCCTTGACTTTCTTTCTGAAAAGTTATCTCTCCTGATGTGCCAGTAATGTTTCCACCCATGATATAACGATTTATGGCATACCGGAGTGTATCTTTATTTGATTCAATCTCTGCTTTCCATATGCCATTATTATCTTTCAACATTAATTTACCAGATCGTGAGTCAAAATCATTAAAATCCCCGACTACTCTTGGCTGGGTATTTGGAACCTTTGTTGGAGCACCAAGTTGCGCAGAAATTTCAACATCATTTTTTACTGGATTTATGAAAGTATATAGAGGTTGATATCCTGGAGCTGCAAATTTTAAAACAACGGGTTGTCCTTCAGGAAGAGGCAAGTTTATAGTGTTATCACCCTTGTTTGCCTGAGCTTTATAAGGTTTCCCCGTCCATGTTTTAGCAGCTTTAATTAATTGAAGACTAAAATGTGATAGGGTTTTGCCGTTTTGATCAGTTACTGTTGCTGTAACTGTAGGAGAATTATTCGAATTTTGAATACATCCTATCAACAAGAACAATGAGCAAAATATTGGTAGTAATCGTCTTGAAAGCATTTGATGAATTCTAAATTTTGAAAGAAATACAACGACATGGCGCATAACCAGCAGGCACCGGAGCGTCGAATTAATTATAAAACGAAAGATTAACTAATAAATGAAAGGGAGGCAACCAGATGGCGAGGCCTGTCCGCGTTAATGGGCGGGTTAGGTACCCAACTGATTTAATTAATTTTAAATGAAGGACCAACACTCATGTATTCGCCCCAAAAATTGAATCTGTAAACAGTCAGATTTAAACTGACATTTTTTCCAAATCCGATCGTATTTTTTACAAAAATGCCAAAACCTGAAAAATTAATTTTTCTAGTGTCGTAGTGAACTAAGGTATTCCCATTGTATCCAACTTCATCTACAAACTTTTCAGTACCAATACGATAAGATCCACCAGCGCCAATACTCCAATCAACTTTTCTGTCAATGAGTTTAAAATTTAGTCCTAGATCAGAATAAATACTTCGATGATAATCTTTAGTATTGACTCCAGGAATATTTTCATTTGGGCCGAGATCAACGAATCCATTTAATCTAAAATCTGCATTTAGATTTCCGAAGATTTTTTGTTCAACTTCTGCAGTAGGATTAAGTCCCCAAAAACCTACATTTGTTGAACCAGCAACATTTAAACCACCAAAAAACGAAGTTTGGGCAAAACTTGATGAAATTGTTAGAAAAAAGATGAACAGTGATGAAAATAGTTTCTTCATAAAAGTTGAGTTTTGAGTTGGTGTACCTAACGACATTGCGCTTAAGGAGCGCGCGAAAATATTGTTGATTGCTAAATAACGAACGAAGAGTTGAAAAACCAAAAAGCTGGCAAAGAATAGGCGAGGCGCGTCCGCGTTAATGCGCGGGTTATATTTCTATGATTTTGTGTTACCATGCAGCTAAAGGAAATTTGATGCCAACATTAAATTTCCAACCCGAACCTTTCGAATAAACTGTTCCAGTGTAAGTACGCCCCTGGTTAATTTGATATGAAACATCCATTTGTTCAATCTTTTGTAACCCCAAGGAATATTGAGCACCAATCGTTAAATCTATTTTCCTATACAAAGCAATATTAGCATCCAGACCTGCTTCGGCAAAAAACTTATTTTTACTTACAGAACTATTTTCAGCAGAATAATCAATACGTTCAGAGGGCGTGATATAGCTACCTTCTACACTGCCTAAATAGCCAGTTCGGCGACTTGTAAGCCAAGCGAAACCTATTTGTGGTGATAGACTGACTTTTTCAGTCCATTCTACATTTCGACCAAAATGAATAGGAATCTTGTAGGTTTCTAAACCACTTGAAAAAGATCTTTGGCCAAAAGAATTATTGCTGGATGTATTAAAGTAATAGGATTGTGATAAGTCATTCGCAAAAATACCAGTATGTAATTCCCAATTATTCTTTCTTAAAATAATCGGAAGTCCATAAGTCGAGGCTAAACCTAATCCTGGTTGAAGAATTCCATTACTGTTATCAACGTTAAAGGTATGCCTGTTGAAACCAATTGATAATCCTGTTTCTAACGTCACCTGAGCATATGCAGAGGCAAGAGATACAAACAATAATGTGATTAATATTGCAAAGAATTTACTCCATTGATGAAAAAGTCGCATAATTTTGAAATTAGTTAAAAGAAAGAAATATAACGACCTTGCGCATAACCGGCACACGCAATTCTGTTTTATTTAGCAACTAACGAAAGATGAGTTTTAAAACCAAGGGCGGCAAAGAATTGGCGAGGTGTGTCCGCGTTAATGCGCGGGTTAGGTAGCTGATTCACTTTCTTGATTATCTAGCAGTTTTATAAATAATTCCATTGAGCTTCTTATAGTGTAATATTCTCTTGCGGAATAAAGCAGAATGACAACAAGAGCTATCCAAGCAAAAACCCCCAATATTAAATCAAACCAATTAGGTTGAGCGCCATATTCAATAAAACTTATGATTCCATACCAAGAGCAAAAGAATACAGCCCAAGCGATAGACCAAAATATTTTTTTAGCTTTATTTATTTGCTCCTTGGCGTACTCTTCATACTGACCATTTTTCAAAAGCTGTTTATCTTTGTATAGAAAAAATTGAGAAGTATTGTTAAATCGCTCTTCAAAAAACTCTTTGATGATTTCTGATGTAGCCATTCTTTGAAAACTTTTTAATTAAAATTTGTGAAGCTACCTAACGACCTTGCGCTTAACCGGCGTGCAAAGTAGATGTTGATTAGATAAATAATGAACGGAAAGCTAAAAAGCCAAAATCTGGCAAGTGATGGCGAGGCCCGTCCGAGTTAATGCGCGGGTTAGCACCAAACTAATCTCTGAGTAGGCCAATATTTAGATTTATGGTTATACCTGCATAGGGTTGAATTGGATTATAATTTCCAAAAGCATTTACGGAAAGTCCGAAATGGTCAGCTTTTGATAATACAGCTTTAAGGTTTACTCCAATGCCATTCGTTATACTCTCCTTGCTTTCAAAATACGACCCATCTTGATCGGCCGTTTCATAGGTTTGAACAACTAAAACTCTACTATAACCTGCTAGGAGAATGAAGCGAGGTTGAAATTTATTGTCAGCTAATCCAATTAAGAAACTATAGCTAGATTCTGAAGCATCTGGACGCCCCCATAGGTAGACTTCTGAACTCAGATTATATTTTGCTGCGAGGGCAAGTCTTTTGTAGGGAAACACATATAGACCAGCATTTAGGGCAAGTGATTTTGTACCAGTACCGATTCCACCTGATAGGAACCAATTTATGTTATCTTCAGGAGCCTGCTGAGAGGATTGACCAAAAATAGGAGAACAGGCACAGCAAACAATAGTTAGAATAATTGATGTAACTTTAGCGATCATTGGATGAAATGAAGTTTGAGTGCTAACGACATTGCGCATAAGGGGCGTGCGCCAATGTGTTGAAATTGTTTACAAATGAAATTGTAACTATAAAAAGAGATGTTGGCAAGAATTGGCGAGGCACGTCCCACTTAATGCGCTGGTTAGGTATAGTGTCAAAAGTTTAACGGATCATCTGTTTTTTGTGCTTTAAAATCTCCTTCTACCAATACTTTTTCTGAACCTGAAGGTAAATTACTTACTTCTAGTGTTCCTGATATTAAATTAGCACTTTGCTCTGTGAATAGCTTATTGAACCATAACGAATAAACATTATTTCTAAACTATTTGGAACCACATAGAGACTATTAGAATCAGAATTATCAAGGTACAACGTATTTGAAGAAGTCATAGGCGTAACCAATAAGAGACCATAATTACTTGCAAAAGAACTGTCAGCTGAAGAGGTTCTTTTTCCACCAGTTAAGCTCAAGCGGAATTGTTTTAACGAATCATTAAGAGTTTGAAAAGTGAACTTAGCTTCCCCATCAAATTCATTTTCAATAGCACCTGTCGTTTTAGCTACGAACGTACCCGGATCTAATTTACTATCTCCAGAAGTAGAAGAAGATGAACAGCTGATGAGCAAAATAACTACGATTAGAGCAAAAAGTAATCTTGATGAAGTATTCATAATTGACATGAAAAGTTTTAGTTTTGTTTAACTATACCTAACGACATTGCGCATAACCGGCGTGCAAAGTAATGTTGATTACTTAAATAATGAACGGAAAGTTAAAAAACCAAAAATGTGGCAAGTGATGGCGAGGCACGTCCGCGTTAATGCGCGGGTTAGGTAGCTCTGTAAATTTGAGTAGGTTTGATCTTTTAGATTTTATTTTCATGCTAAAGAACCGGTTGGTCCTTTTTCTACTTTTGAAGGTTTCTTTAGAAAAATTCCCACAAGAAGAACGACGCCGGCAGGAATAATCCAGAGCATGAGAATGCCAAACAATTCAAAAGCTTGCTCTCTAATTGGTTGCATTACACGCAACTCACTTAATCGGCTAAAAAATGTGAACAGTACCATAAATAATGTCCAATACAAGGTAAAATACTTGCACCGATGCCAATTTCTACCACCCTTTCTAACTTCGCCTTCTTTTAGATTACGTTTTGCAAAGTAATTGGGTACAACAAAGGGGGTAAGAAAAAACGCTCCCAATGTCCATTTGACCCGATTATTATTCCGTTGTTGGGAATCAAAAAATATCCAGATTGCAAAAAGGAGAGGTAAGGTTGCTGGCTCTAGGAGATAATAGATCCACATCTGTACTTATTTTAATTAAGATTACTGCATTTAAAAACTGGCAATTAGATCATTAATACTTCAATTCTATAATCGAGCTACCTAACGACCTGGCGCATAAGCTGCGCACGGATTACTGTTGAATTAGCAACTAACGAAAGAGGAACCTTAAAACCAAGAGCGGCAACCAATTGGCGAGGTGCGTCCGCTTAATGCGCGGGTTAGGCGGAAAATTTCTCTTTCACATTTTTAAAATACTCTTTGCCTTGTTGATTACTTAGTGCTTTTATAAAAGAATAGACGGAAGCCAAGAACCACCAAACAAAGATGAAAATAAACCAATAGACTACTCGGGTGGTCCGTACGATAGCTTGATTATATTCTTGTAAATAATTGAGCAGCTGTTCATTAGATTGTATTTCTTTTACGGTTTCGGGGAACCCAAAAGTACTAAGTGAAGGAGTTGAAGGAAGCAAAAACCATAATAAAATTGATAAAAGGCCTACAGCAATAGTGTTGACTTTTAGCAGTGAAATTGCCTTTTCCAATTCATTTTTCTGTTTTCTCTGCCACAAGCTATAACCAATAATACATATCACTACTACAATTAATGCTGGGAGAAATATTGATTGGAAGTCAGATTCAAAGAGCATAAATCATTGATTTGATTGCGTTCTATTTTACGCCTAACGACCTTGCGCATAACCTGCGCACGGACTAATATTGAATTAGCAACTAACGAAAGAAGAGTCTTTAAAACCAAGAGGGGCAAAGAATTGGCGAGGTGCGTCCGCGTTAATGCGCGGGTTAGGCCAACTATTTTAGTCAATATCGTTTTCCCTTTCCCATTTATTTATCATTGTTGCTTTTAAAGTAGGTATGGCTTTTTCGAGACTGTTACAGCTTTCCTGATTAATTTCAAATAGTATCCATCGATCTTTTGCAATAGAATATTGCTTTTTCTCATGAAGTGATTCTTGATACTGAGATTTAATCTTTTCCCAATGATTTTGGTGGAGAATCTCTTCCATTGACCACATAAAATCACCAAAAGTATCTTTCGGTATTAATTCATCTCTTTCACATAAATAAATATATGCTAATGAAGAACCCATAGTTTTTGCACCATCATCTGTTATCCCAATTTTCTTGTCTAATGTGTCTGAACTAAATTTATTTGTTGAGGCTAATTCAAAGCTATTTACATCTGTATTGTTTTCTAACTTTTGGTAATGGGATTGCTGATTGAGGTCCATAGGACGACTTCCATTCCAAAGAAATAGCAATAGTAAAATTGCTAAAATATACCATACGATTGTCGATCTTTTTACAACCTTTGCAGTTGGTTTTATTAGCATTGCGATAAATGGGAAAAGACCAGTTGTTAAAAATACTAGCAGGCCCCAAATCAGTCCATCATCATAAGCAATACTAATTGCATCATAATTAAATGATGTACTAGTATATCCAAGCACATCATATGCTAAATAATTGTATTGGGTAATTGTTGATACGATTAATGAAATTAGCAGAAGAATAAAAACTGATGGATAAGATAAGTTTTCTGATAACTTCTTGAGCTTTTTCCTCATGATTTTTTATAAGATAAATATTTATGAATTAAGTTGGCCTAACGACCTGGCGCATAAACGGCGTGCGCCAGAATCTTGAATAAAAACAAAATGTACTATAGAAATTGAGTAACTTCAAAATCGGCGGGAAGGGCGAGGCGCGTCCGCGTTAATGCGCGGGTTAGGTATTTAATATTTTTATGAATAGCTGTGCAAGTGAGGTGCTAAAATGAAGACGAAATAAAGCCTCTTCTTTGTTACTTAGACCTCTATGTGAACCGTTAGAGCAACACATGGAATATAAACTTCTAGCTAAATTCCATTCATCAGGATCGATTATTTCCTTGTTTTTAAGATGTTGTAGCGCTGAATTTGGATCAGAAAAATCATCACCAGTTTTAACTTTGGTAATTTGAATAAAAAAATCTTCTAAAAACGATCTTATTTGGCTATTACAGGATTCATAGTTTGAATTTGAGTAGTTATCAATTGCCTGTTGATAGTGATTTAAGGCAATATTGAAGCCCAGACTATCAAGGTTATTTTCAATTTCCGATAATTCTTCAACTACAGAAATTGGTTCCGGATTTATCTCAAAGAATTTTGCCGTCTTTTACAGAATAGCCATATGATTCAAGAAAGATTTATTAAGTTCCTCTACATACTGATTATTTGAAATCTGATATTCTGATAGATAAGAAAAATAATCCTCAATAAAATTTTTTAGATTAAAATCATGTGAAATTGAATCGACTCGCGATTCTACTATTGCAACGAGAGAAGTTGATTTATCTGTCTTATTTACACCTTCAATGTAATCTTCTAGCTCATATAGTTTAGCTAATTGATCAATTTCTGAATGTCTTAAAGTATTTTCGATTGTCCTTGCAAGTTTTATATAAGCTCTTCTATCAAATATCATTTTTGAAATTTAATTAAATACCTAACGACATTGCGCATAAGGTGCGCACGTAAATTGTTGAATTGTTAAATAACGAACGAAGAGCTTAAAAACCAAGAGCGACAAAGACTTGGCGAGGTGCGTCCCCTTAATGCGCGGGTTAGGTAGCCATATAGTTTATTTTCTATTTGCTGTAAAATTTACCGTGCCTTCTTTTTCGAGCATTTCTGCTACCTTCAAAGCATTCGTTACAATCTCGTCAGGATATTTATTGATCGCTAATAACTTAATGGCATTTCTTGTGGATGAATGACCTTCCTTAATTTTATAATCGAAGTTCATGGTTTGCCCATCAACAGTTTCTGTAAAATGGTAAAACTCATAATCCTCTCCCAACAAGTCGACAAGTTCAAGATCATGTGTTGAGGCTAACACAAAATTAGACTTATTCCTAAGCCATTTTAGTACTTCCAGCGATGCTGAAATCCGTTCAATAGTGTTTGTTCCACGAAATATTTCATCTAATAAAAACAGATTGCGATACTCAGAATCAGAAGCCAAATCAATAAGTTTCTTTACTCTGTCAACTTCTCCCAAGTAAAAGCTTTTTCCTTCCTGTAGGTTGTCTTCACGTCGCATAGAAGTAATAATGTTACAAAACGATAGTGTGGCTTGATCTGCAAAACAAAAGTTTAACGTTTGGGCAAATAGCTGGTTTATTCCGATAGTTTTTAAGAACGTTGTTTTGCCCGACATGTTAGATCCAGTAATTAAAATTCCCTTTTGTTTAATGTTGATTGAGTTAGCAACGGGTTGATCTATTAGCGGGTGATAGGCTTCGTTGTAGTTTAACTGAGTGTTACTATTGGCAAACTTGGGATGGCAGTATTCAGAAAGACTTGATTTAAAGGAGGATATGGCTAACATCGCATCTATGTATCCAATAGTGTAATATAGTTTTTTAAGAGTGCCTTTATTCCGAGCAATACTTTTTACCGAAAGCGTGAACATGTTAATTTTAAGTAGCAATAGAATATTGAGGTAATCCCAAAACAGTCCACCCAAGCTATTATGGTTTCCTTCGTGAAGGTATGTATGAACACGTCGGTTTAACTTAGAGAGCTTTTGTGATTGGCTACGCAAAGAATCTCCGATGAGACCTAAAGGATTTTGGCAATTTGAATCTAATTCTCCAATTGCTTTGGCTTGAGTTAAAAGTGGTGAAATACCGCTCAATGCTAATGTATATCGCCTAATTCTTTTACCAACGATATATTGAACAATCATATTCAACACTGGGATAATACCTAAGCCGAGAAAGAAAATAGGATTCACAAAACCTAAACCGATACAGCAAAGAACCAGGCAAGGAACAAGCAATAACGCATTGTACCATTTCGGTATTTGGGGAAGATCATTAAATAATAAATTCGGCAGACGCCAAATTTGGGCATTAGTTAGTTCATTAAGTTTCAATTGCAGTTCAACGCGAAAACTTTCGTCTCGGAATATTTCGACAAATTGTTTCCGCTTTTCTAATTCCTCGGCATCGAATATCGGCGAACGAAGCATATCATATAATACTTGCTGTCCAACGGGGGTAATCGTATGATCAATTTTGCTATAAATGTCAGCTAAGTTTAAATCATCCCAAGTATCATCATCAATTTGGTAATTCGTGGAAGATTCTTTCAGATAATCATGATAACTGCGAATCTGTCCCCAATTGTAGGTTTTATTCTTTGGCTTTCCCCAATTATTCTTAAACCATTGCCTTATCTTCTTTTTCTTTTGATACCTTTTGTATATCCAAAAGCTTAGTATGGCTATACTTCCAAGAAGAATTGATATAAAAGTTTGCATGAACTTCTAAAACTCTAACTTGAATACTATTTACGTTGGCTACCTAACGACGTAGCGCATAACCTGCGCACGGATTGATCTTGAATTAGCAACTAACGAAAGAAGAGTCGTAAAACCAAGAGCGGCAAAGAATAGGCGAGGTGCGTCCGCGTTAATGCGCGGGTTAGGTTGCTAAATAATTTGGTAAAGGCAGTTTCAATCAATCTGCTTCAGTTGTTTTGGAGTTAGCACTTACACTCTGACTTATATTATTGGCAGTTCGATAATGAATAATATTAATCCATCCTAAGGCAGCAAAAATGGTGAACACCATTAAATTGTCTTGCAACGAATCAACATGTTCAAATCCAAGACCAACTAACATTGCAAGTATGATAACTGACATACTTATAACTTGAGTTTTCGAAGTTGAAGAATCCATTGCTACAAAATATTTATTGAATTATCGGGTAAAAATTTAATAAGAAACTGAAGTTAAGTTGAAGCAACCTAACGACATTGCGCATAACCTGCGCACGAATGAATGTTGAATTTGCAACTAACGAAAGACGAATATTAAAACCAAGAGCAGCAGAGAATTGGCGAGGTGCGTCCGCGTTAATGCGCGGGTTAGCTGTAAACTATATTTTGTTTAGGTAAAAAAATTAATCAGCTGAAAACTCATTTTGTTTATACAATTTATACAGATGATTTGTATGAATTGAAGAAATACCCAAGAATCCTAAACAGCCAATTGCGGAGAAACCTATTCTCCAAGAGGTATTGGTGTTTAAGCTTTCTGCAAAAATGTAGATAGAAATTAAAAATATACCATATACAAAGATGGATTTTGAGATATGTTTTGCTTTGAGTCGTTGAATGCCAAACATTTTTTTAATTATTTGGAATTAGTAGTTAAATATTTGTCTAAACCGTAAATAAATGCCAAGCCGGAAACTCCGACTAGTATTGAATAAAAAGTTTGGTAAAGAAAACTTCTCTCGTTTCCAATTAAGTAATAATCAATCAAAAAGAATGAAATTGTAAATAGTACAAGCCAGAGAATCGGTTTTGAAGGTCCCATAAATAATGAATCAATTTACTCATGTTTACAGCTAACGACATTGCGCATAAGCTGCACACGCATGAATATTGAATTAGCAACTAACGAAAGATGAACTTTAAAACCAAGAGCGGCAAAGAATTGGCGAGGTGTGTCCGCTTAATGCGCGGGTTAGGTGTATTTTATTCAACTGTAACTTGAAATTCTTCTGTAACATCGCTTAGGCAACCATCACCGGCTTCTACCTGAATTCTTCCAATGCCTTGCTCTCGAGGAGTTAAGACGAGAATAAAACTATCTCCTTCTTCTCTAATATTACTGTCGATATAATCTACTCCTTCAATAATTTGGGTAAAGTAGCCAAGAGATTTATTTGCAGTATGTTCAAATACCGGAGGATTAGAGAGGTCAATTGTATGCTCTCCATCCTCAAGGTGAATTGTTATATCTGGGAGAGGATTTTCTACAACAATGTTTCCTTCACATTCTTCCTGTAATGTACAGCCCGAAAAAACAATAGTAATAATAGTAAGTAGTGTCAGTAATTTCTTCACAGTAGATTAATTATTGAATACACCTTAACGACATTGCGCATAAGGGGCGTGCAAAACAGCGCTGAATTTGTTTTAAAATGTACTACGGAAACTGACAAAATCGAAACCGGCAGCCAACGGCGAGGCACGTCCCACTTAATGCGCGGGTTAGGTACCGCAAATTTTTAATTAATGCTAAATGAAGGTCCAATGCTCATATATTCACCCCAGAATTCGAACCTGTAAACTATGATATTAAGACTTACTGATTGACCAAAATCGATTGTGTTTTTCACAAATACTCCAAATCTTGAAAAATTATTTTTCTCAATGTGGTAGTCAGTGAGTTCTTCGCCATAATAACTAGCACTCTGCAGATATTGTTCGCTTCCTATTTGATAAGATCCACCTGCGCCAATACTCCAATCAACTTTTCTATCTATGAGTTTAAAATTTAGCCCTAGATCAGAATAAACACTACGATGGTAATCACTGACTTTGACATTGGGCAGTAGTTCTTCATGTGGAGCTAGATCATGAAATCCGTTCAAACTAATATCTGCACTAAGTCTGGGTGTTAATTGATGTTGTGCTTCGATAGTTGCACTGACTCCCCAATAACCCACATTCATAGAACCAGTAGCATTTAGTCCAGCAGACAATGATGTTTGTGCAAAAGTTGATGATGCTAATGTGAAAAGGATGAAAGTTAAGAGGCTTATTTTTTTCATGATGAAGTATTTAATTAAGCTAATAGTTATTTGAGGTACCTAACGACCTGGCGCATAACCGGCACACGCAATTCTATTTATTTTGCAACTAACGAAAGAGAAGTCTTAAAACCAAGGGTAGCAGAGGATTGGCGAGGTGTGTCCGCGTTAATGCGCGGGTTAGCTGTAGCTATTATTTACCAACCAATTCTTCTATTTTGTTTTCGAGTTCTTTCCCCCGTAAATGCTTAGCATGAATTTTTCCATCTTTACCAATGACATAAGAATCTGGAATCCCGTTGATACCATAAGCTTTTGTAATAATATCGTTTTCATGTTTTGGCTGTAAAACATGGGACCACGTCATTTTCTTATCTTCGATGAACTTTTTTATTTCCTCTTTATTTTTATTTAAAACAATACCGATAAGTACAACATTATCATCTTTATATTTTTGTTGAATCGATTTTAACGTAGGTATTTCAGCGATACATGGCCCACACCACGTAGCCCAAAAATCTAATATGATCACTTTCCCACTTAATTGAACAAGAGATAAACTATCGCCAGTAACGGTTTGAGCTGTAAAACTTGGAGCTTGTTGTCCGATATTGAGTGATTCCATTTCATGGATATAACGAAGGGCTTTATTTACATAGAAATCTTCCCCGTCCAAATTAACTATTTGTTGAAATAAGCTAATTGCTTTGTCTTTTTGATCATCCTCTAGGTAATATTCACCTAAGAAATATAGTACAGCTGATTTATTGGTAGTTCCCTCAACGCGATCTTCCAAATCATGGAGAAGGGATATAAAGTCATTCATATTTCTATCATCACTTTTGCGATAGGCTGATCTCACATAAAGAAAAATTTGTTTCCACAATTTAGAGTTGGCGGGGAGCTTGGAAATTGCTTCATCAATTTCTGTTACTGATTCAGAATTTGCCCATAACATAAATGACTGCCAACCTGCATTGATACCTACTTTCTCGATTTGGGACTCTTCAAATAATAGTTAAAATATATTGATGCATATTTATTCTGTAGACTATCAGCACTGTTTGACTGCTCTAATTTCTGGTCAGCATTGTCCATGTAAACGGAAAATGCGGAGTCGGATTTCATATAGCCATTTTGCGCAAATATTTGGTTGGCTAACAGGAAAAAAAGAATAGAGACTGATATAATAACTCTCGATAATAGTGGCATTGTATTTTATTTGTTGAAATTTAAAAAGCTACAGCTAACGACATTGCGCTTAACCGGCGTGCGGTTTAGTGTTGAATTAAAAACAAAATGTACTACAGAAATTGGCTAAACCAAAACCAGCAATCAACGGCGAGGCACGTCCGAGTTAAAGCGCGGGTTAGGTAGCTGATTCCCTTTCTTGATTATCTAGCAGTTTTATAAATAATTCCATTGAGCTTCTTATAGTGTAATATTCTCTTGCGGAATAAAGCAGAATAACAACAAGCGCTATCCAAGCAAAGACTCCCAATAATAGATCAAACCAATTGGGTTGAGCGCCATATTCAATAAAACTTATGATACCATACCAAGAGCAAAAGAATACAGCCCAAGCGATAGACCAAAATATTTTTTTGGCTTTATTTATTTGCTCCTCAGCGTATTCTTTATACTGACCATTTTTCAACAGCTGCTTATCTTTGTATAGAAAAAATGAGAAGTATTGTTAAATCGCTCTTCAAAAAACTCTTTGATGATTTCTGCTGTAGCCATTCTTCGAAACTTTTTAATTAAAATTTGTGAAGCTACCTAACGACATTGCGCATAAGGGGCGTGCAAAGTCGCGTTGAATTTGTTTTTAAAGTATACCGTGGAAACTGACAAAATCGAAATTGGCAACCAACGGCGAGGCACGTCCCACTTAATGCGCGTGTTAGGCCTACTTTTTATTAAGGATAAAAACGCGTTGTGGGTTATTTGATTCTATCCATAACACTCCACCAACCGTTGCCAAACCAACCAATGTTTTATAAAGGATATTTCCATATGCCTGTCCTAATTGTTCACCGGTACAGCTATCACTCTTACAATTAGGTGGTGGCAAAGAGGTAAACAAAATAGTTCCAAGACCTGCTGCAAGAACTCCAACTGTCGCGATTTTAATTCTCTTAGCTTTAACCTTCTGTATTTGTTGAATAGAAGATTTACCATTTGACCAAACTAAAGTGTCATTTGAAGTCACTTTTAGACTATTTGTTTTAACTGTTTCTCCATTTTGGAGCACGAGTTGGAAGTTGGAGTTGCGATTCTTTTCTAAGAATTGCTCAAGCTCAGTTACTTCTCCTTTCTTGACGATACTCTGAGTAGCACAGGCTTGGAATAGTAACAAGCTAAAAAGCAAAATTAGAAATTGTAGCTTCATGAGTATTTAGTTTACTAAGTAGGCCTAACGACATTGCGCATAACCGGCAGGCGCAACAGTGTTGAATTAATTATAAAACGAAAGATTAACTAATAAATGAAAGGGAGGCAAGGGAATGGCGAGGCCTGTCCGCGTTAATGCGCGTGTTAGGTGTAACTAATAAGAGTTCTGCGTCGCTGGCTATTTGCTAACTAAGATGTGATTAATCTCACTTTGCTGAGGATTTTTAGAAGTCCAGTAGTACAAAATGATTTTGTTATCTGGCTTATAACCTGCTACTTCTGAGAGGGGTAGCTTTTTAATATCCATAGACTTGATAGCATTTTCTTCGGTTGATTTAGTAGACCAATTTGCTTTCGCCGCAAAGTCTTGATCAATAGCGAAGTAATAAATGGTAGCCTCAGAATAGTTGGCGATATCTAAATTGCTATTTGAGATTTCAGCATTTACTTGTTCAAACGTACTTTTGGAAGGGTTGTCTGAACAATTTGAAAGTAAAAGTCCGACAAAAATTATAAGTAACGATAGTCTCATAATGATAGGGTTTATTTTTAAATTTATTGATAATTACAAAAAATGAATTAAAAGAGCTAATAAGGACTAAAATTAGTTACACCTAACGACATTGCGCTTAACCGGCACACGGACTGTTGTTGATTTGGCAACTAACGAAAGATGAGTCTTAAAACCAAGGTTGGCAAAGAATTGGCGAGGTGTGTCCGAGTTAAAGCGCGGGTTAGGCACCTATATTTCAAATTTACTATTCGATGTCGAGTCTCTTTTTAAAAGCTTTTAATATTTCCCTTTTATTCAATTTTTCACCTCTTAAGACTGTATATCTTATTTTTTTATCTATTTCTACCATTGTTTCCATAAGTTCTTGATTTGGTTCCCTACTAGAACTTTTTTTAAAGAAGTCTTGGTTATTTTCAACTAGATATTCCATCTCATCAATGATCTCATCTCTAGTTTTTACCATCTTTTTTAAATTCTCAAAATTAACTTCTCTTATTTTATGATTTGTAATATCAATACATTTCTGCAACCTTTTTCTCTGTGAAAGATATACTTTTAGGGAACCGGTCGTCTGTCTAGGTATGCGTGCTAAACTTGTCCATTTTCTTTTGTCGAAATTAAAGAAGATTTTAAATGGGATATCTCCTTTAGTTTTTCCAAAAGTGTATTTTTTATAATTTAAATTTTCTACATCAATACTATCACTGTCTCTTTCAATAGCAGAAATCTTAGAATGAATACTCCACCCCTCCAAATCGCTCTCTTTAAATAATTTTTTTTCTAACTCTTTAAAAGCCGACCGTACAGATTTAATATCTTCGAATTGCTGATCGACTTTTTTATTAAGTCTATTAAGTTTGTCTGCCTGAAAAACTATTACAGAAATAAGTATTACAATTATCCCATATATTAAAAAAGGCATTATTTAAACCCGGTTTCACTTGATTAAAAGAAAGTATTGTAAATGTAATAATAATGACTAAGCCAAGATCTTTTTATAAAAAGGTGCCTAACTGTAATTATATCAACTAGGGTATGTGTATAAATTTTTATGACTATGGCTCTATTTTCTTGAAAAATGGGGTAAAGTCCAAAATCTATATTATTTCACAATATTATGTCAAAGGGTATTGATATAACATTGTGATATAATATGACATTGGTATTAATTCATAATAAACAAGCATACTTTTTCTCTACCCATCTCTTTTAATCCCATCTTGTCCCATCCTATCGCAGCCCGTTACAGGCCATTCCAGCCCATCCCGGGGTATTTCCCTTGATTTGAAATAGTGTTACGTTGGCATCGGTGATTGTCGCAACTGATACAATCACGACATATTAACCAAGCCTGGCCCGATGCCTGAACCTTTGTCAAACCACATAGATACCCAGCCCCGCGACTACGCCACCACCCTCCAGGAACTGCGAGACGGGATTCCCATCTTTGGCCGCATTACCGGTCGGACCGACGATCACATCGACGTCGAAAAGGATATTCCCTTCAACATCCGTTCGCCCTTCAAGGTGGCCAAGGCCATGTGTCGCCTGGAGCCGGGCATCTACACCCTGCATACCGGAGCTGACCAGGACATCGAAATCAATTTCCGGATAGACGATCCCAACAAGCAGGCCGAAGCCGCCACTGATTTCGTCGGGCAACCAACGGGCTCCAGCCAAACCAACGACGAAGGCTATTACAGCAATCGCATTCTGCGGCTGGAAGGGGAGCTCCATGACGCCGACCGCAAGATTCGCCAGCAGGTCGATGAAATCATGACCCTCAAGCGGGAGCTGGCCGAAGATAAGACCACCACCCTGCTTACCCACCAGAAAGAGCTGGCCGACCTGAAAGAATCCCACCGCAACGAAATTGATCGCCTCAAAGAAATTCAACGTAGCAACCTTAAAGCCCTCGAAAAAGAGCTCGGCGAACTGGAAAAGGTAAAATTCCGCATGGAGATGGAACAGCGGGCCGGTGGCCGTGATGCCGGAAGCCGCATGCTGGATATGCTGGAAGAAAATGCGCCCCTGTTTTTTAGCGTCATCTCAGGGCTCTTTGCCCAACAGGGCGGCCAAGGCCAGCTAACCCCCGAGCAAGCCGAGGCTTTAAAAGCCTCGATAGCCAACAGCATGCAGGACCAACCAAATTCTTCACTACCCCAACAAGATGCCCACCTCAACGAAGAAGCCGAACAATCCAAAGGTGCCGGGGAGGAGACTCCTCGGCACCTTCCCGCCGACAAGGCCGATATCCCGGAGACCTTGTTGAACAAAACCGACGGGCCGACCCTGAACGGCAGCTTTACTTCGCCTGATGCAGGTGGCCATCCCGAATCAACCATGACCATATAACCGACGTTGAACAACCCCGCCATGAATCCCGATCACATCACCCTACTCAAAATGGCGCTCGAATACCTGGGCGACCGCCCGGAGCCCTACGGCCGCTATGCCAAGCGCATCAAATCCCAGCTGGCACTGATGCAGTCCTATGGGCGCCCCATTACGATCAGCGACTGGACACGCATGGCCCAACTACTTTCCGAAGAAGCGATAAGCAGGGATATAGGAGCCGAACGCATTGCAAAAACGATATATCCCCTTGTGGATGGATTAGGGCAACACGCAAATACGCTTGCCTATATCCCTGCCCCTTTCGCTTGCCAACAGCTGCTGCGGCTTACCGGCATGAATGTGAGTAATCAGGTAAAAATGCTCCTCACGGAAGTCATCATCCAGCTGCAAAAATTAGTCACGTCCAACGGACCTAAAACTTAGACCATCCCTATGCCTGCCATTACCCAACAACCCGTTACCACCCTGCGGGACAACATCTACGATACCCTGGACCGCCCGGCCATAACGACCATCACCCGCTCCCGGCAATTTACGGGCGTGCTGATCAGCCTGGGCGATCTGGACCCGAAATTGGCCAAACGCCTGCAAGATATCACAACGCGCAACCCCGAGCACGGCCTGCAACTCCTGCTCGACTATATCACCTACCGCTCTTGAGCAGCCACTATCCCCATATCACCCCTTCCCGACAAGCAGTCACTACTGACGATTCAGTGACGAGCAAAAAGGCGGCAGCATCCTCTCCCCAAGGAGGTGCTGCCGACCCTATTATTGCCCACCGGCGACCATACCCTGGTATTGAGGGCGTCCTGGGACTAGCTTCCCAGCTGGTCACCAAGTACACCGGGCGCGAGGACATCCGCGAGCTAGCACTAAAAATCACTCGTAGGGTTCCCAGGAATATAAGCACAGGCCTGCCTGACCTGCGAAATGTAGACCAAATTGCCGAAGCCATTTACAAGTGGATAACGAGCAACATCAACTACGTCCGCGACCCCTGGAATATTGAACGCATTCAGTCTCCGGATGTCACCCTGCGGCAAAAAGCCGGAGACTGTGACGACCACGCGATCCTGTCGGCGGCGCTGCTGCAAACCCTGGGCATTCAAACCGGCTTTCGTATTGTGAGCCGAACGGGGCGAACCTACGATCACATTTATACGGTTTTCCGCTCCCCGGGCGGATGGAAATCCTTTGATACGACTGTCGCCAAATATCCCGGATTCGCATTTGATGAAACCCTCATCAAAAAGTCCAAACACCTGATCGAACCGCATGCCGGATCACCTGGGCATTGATCCAATTACGGCGGCAACGGCCGCAACCACAGCCCTGCAAACGGGCGTAACCATGAAAACCACTGTTTTCAAAATGGTTTGGCGCCAAAGATAAGGACGAACGCATCCAGCGCGGCCAGTGGCGAGATTACCTGATGGCCCGAGGGGTCCGGTCGGATGTTATTTCGTTTTCCCAAAAAGATAACGCGATCCTCAAGCAGTACGCTCAGGTTATCCAAGAGCACGGCCAACCAGCCGTTGATCACCTGAACCGGTTCGGAAGTCTGGACAACAGTTTTCTGGCAGGTCAACAACAATCCCAACACAAAAAATGGCTCCTCTACGGCGGACTCTCAGCCGGCGTTCTCACGCTTGGCGGGATCGGCTACTGGGCCCTTAACCACTGATAATTTTATGAGTAGCTCTTACGTGCAACCTATAGCAATCCAAGTGGCCGACGACCAACTAACCATCTCTACCAACCTACGATCGGCTGGTGGATTGGGAGGCTGGGAACAGGACGATCCCTGCCGGTATGCCAACCAAAGCTGCAAAGGCAAAATGTTTGGAGCTCTAAAACGGTGCCGACGCAAGCGTGAAAAATCCCAAGCCCTCTGCAAGGCCCACGATCGCAAGCTGGCTGAAAAGAAGAAAATCCAGCAGGAAAAACAGCAGCTCATGACGGCGCTTCAGCATAACGTGACCGACACTGCCGAAAAACAGCAGACCGCCAGTACGGCCATGATTGCCGGGGCGGCTGTCGGAGGCGTGGCCATCCTCGGGGCAGCTATACTGCTTATCGCCAAAAAGAAAAAAGCCAACTCCAAATCCACGTAGAGGTACAACAATGAGCACCAACGCTTTCGATCAAATCGATTTCCTGCAAACCACTCGTCCGTTCCGTTATAACCTGACCAATAGCACGCTCCCACCCATGCAATCGGAGCCAAAGAAAACCAAGTTCGGCAGTGTGTTGAATGACTTGTCCAGCTTTTTAACCACGGCGGCCGATACGGCCGTAACCGTGGACGGGGTTATCAATGGCGGAAAAAACAACCCGTCAGGCAACGGCCTGACGCCCGAGCAACAGATGGCGCTCATGCAAGCCCAAAAATCCGGCGGAAGTAGCATGACATCAATCTTACTTATCGGCGGTGTGATCGCCGTTGGCGGAGGTATCATGTACACCTTGCTCAAAAAGAAGTCCTGATATGATAGAAGCTATTGAAACTACAGCCCATCCCGTGGGCATTTCCCACTTTATCGATGGGCATATTCCCAACGGGCGCTATCCGAACCCCTCGCTATCGGAGGAAACCGTCTACCTGCAACCAACGATTCAGCTGCAGGAAGTTCCCAAAGGCGCCGAGGTTGAAGCCCCCGAAAACCAATCTATCTGCGAGCGACTCTCCGGCAAACAACCGACCGAAGAGCTACGCCAGTGGTTTGAGCGGAACAAAAAAACCCTGGGATGGATCGCCGGGGGATATCTCGTATTTCGAATCATAACCAGACGAAAACAGCAATGACCCAGACCCATTCTGCATATAGCGACAACGGCTTAGGATCCGCCGGTATCACCGGGAATATCATCAGCTCTGAGGCGGGGGAAGTTCGCATTATTGGCAGGCATCCCGAGCGCGGGCTGCCGAAATCCGGGACCCCATTTTCGGTCGATATCGAAATTGACCGGTACCGCAACATCTGGAACTCGTTTCTGCTGATCTCCTGTCCGGATGCGGTTGTGGCCGCCCTGGATCCCCAAAGCCGAACGGTGCTGGCTATATCCCGCATCCTTACGAGCATGTGGGATGGGTGTCGGGGGCAAACGCGGCTGGTCTTCGGGCGCTCTTTCCGTCCGGACCGCAATCATCCGGTTATTTTTGAACTGCACCACGGCAATGTAACGGAGGCTACGATATCGGAGGCTAAACCCCTGGCAATGTCGAAGGTTATGACGCTGGATCTGGATATCGAGGAAGGTCAACAAAGCGGAGTATATGCCCCGCCCACTGAGTCGTGGTATGATATTAGCTTACCGAACCCGCAACACGCATTCAGCGGCGTCAACAGCACGCTTACCAAAGCCCTGTGGCTGGTGGGCATCGGCGCCGGAGCGTACTTCCTCGGCCCTCTGATGCCCGGTCTGCGAGATAGCATGAAACAGACTACTCAACCAGGCAACACCAACAAGGACAACCGAATGCGTGAGCTCATTGAAGGCCGCGACTATCAAATTGTCGATGATGGCATGGGCGACCTCAGCAGTTACCTGCGCCAGACCGGCCGAAACGCCTTTCGCAAAGCCATTGGCCTTGCCGACCGCACGCTGAGCGGCAAGAAAGGAAAAGCGGCAACCACGGCCATCATCATGGCTGATCTTACGACCGATAAGGATGGACTAAACAGGGTATATAGCCAACATGCCGGGGTCATTAACCGGTACTTTGAATACCTGGACCTACAAGCCGTAAGTGATTTCATCGGCCTTGAAGAAACCATCGCAACCAGCAAACCTGTGGCCGCCCTCAAAAACGCCGGTATGCTATCCGTTGGCATCGCCATCGGCATTGCCGGACTCACCTTTTACAATCGAAACCGATCTTAATTAATGACACTCAACATAGGCGACAAAGGTCCCCAGGTTATGCACCTGCAATCGGCACTTAAAGGCTATGGGAATTGCCCTCCCCAAATATGGCGTCGATGGCATCTTCGGCCCGGAAACCCAACAGGCGGTCAAACAAGCCCAGCAAAAATTAGGACTACAACCAAGTGGAACAGCTGATCAGATGCTAATCAGTAAGCTTGGAATAAACCCACAATCTCTCCAAGTAACCCGAAATAGCTCCTTCCCGAAAACAGCTCTCATTGCCATAGGGACCATCGCTATCATAGGAATTGGAATCGCAATTAAACGAACTAAACAAGGCTAATATGGAATCAATGACTGCCCAGCAGCTTGCAAAACTTAACATCAAAGGCATTAAAATTACCCAACCCTATGGAAAGCTTCTGGGCGAACCCGAGAAAAATGCCGTCGTTTTTATCTGGGGCGAAAAAGGAGCCGGTAAATCCACGATGAGCCTGGGACTGGCTGACGCGCTGGCCGCCCACGGCCGCATCGAATATATCCCCGCCGAAGAGCATTTTGGTAAAACCCTGGTCGACCGCGTCAAGCGACTCGGAGCCACCCACCAGAACCTCCATTTTACCAAGTGGAAATCTATTCAGTCCCTCAAAGAAGTGCTACTTAAGAATCAGTCCTTCGCCTGCATCCTAGATTCCATTTCGGTAATTGATGCCAACGCGAAGGAAACCGTGGAGCTGGCCCAGTGGTGCCGCGAAAACGGGATCATGTTTGTGATGGTCTCCCATGCCACCAAAGACGGGCAGTACAAAGGAAATACCAGCATCGCCCACGAGTGTGATATCGAGATCAAGGTCACCAAAGAAGGCGGGGCCGAAACCGAGAAAAACCGGTACCGAGAGCTTACGTCCATTGCCGTACCGTTTACAGCGGATGATCGACAGGTACCCACCAAACCATCAGCAGAAGATAACTCCGAGGGCAACCGCGAAAACCCTGTGGATACGCCGTTTAAGATTACCCTAAAGGAGCTCGACAAACTCCACAAAATCCGCTCCTGGAAACGCATTAATTCCATGTTTGGCAGCAAGATGCCGTGTTACGCCCCCAAGCATTCCGGGGAATCTGAAAACGCCCACCTGTCCATCCGCTATACGGCCGACTACCCCAAAAAGCGATATATCATGGATCTGCTGCTGGACGGCCACCTCCAGTACCAAGCCTGCACGGAAGGAAAAGAAGGCGGGCTGAAAGCGTGCTGGAAAAAACTGGTGAAGAAGTACGGCGACCTGGAAATCCGCATCTACAAGCAAGATCACGCCAAAGTGGTGCTGGGAGCCAAAGAATACAAGCGACAGGAACGAGCGCTTGCTAAAAAGGAAAAGCAGTCTACTGCAGGTGATTCACCTGCGCCAAAGCCGAAAAAGAAAGCAACTACCAAAAACAAACCCACTCCTGTTAAGCAATCCAAGAAAACGACTACTAAAGAAAAACCGGCAAAGAAGAATATTCAATCTGACGAAGAAACCCGGCCACCGGTAGACCTCGAAGCCGCCAAAGAAAGTCAGGCTAAACTGGATGCCTTTTTAACCAAAATACTGGGCTAACCCTATGCGAGACAATCCGACTGTTACCCCTTTTGAAGATATTACGACTGATGATTACCCCGGGATTTTTGGAGATTTTGACGGGGACGGCATCCCCAACGCCGACGATCCCAACCCACAGCGGGCCGGGGACACCGAAACTGTTGAAGAGGTTAAACTCACCGAAGAAATCAAGCAACTAATAGATCTGCGCGGTGATTACCAGCAAGCCCTCGATGAGGTAATCGCGAAGCTCCAAGCCCTGCAACCGGATGCCACGGTTAAGGGACGCGTGAAATCTCCCTACTCGGTCATCAATAAACTCCGTCGCAAACGCATTAAAACCGATATTAAGCAGGCTGATACAAACGAACTTTATACCCAAGGTCTGACCGATATGGCCGGGTGTATGATCGTGTTGGCTGGACAAGCCGAACTGGATCAGGTGGCCCGGCAGATCTCGTCAGGTGCAATTGGAACCATCTTTGAACATGAGGACAAATACGCCCAGCCGGTAGGCGGCTACCGGGCACACCACTTTATTGTAATGGGGGGTCCAGCCGGGGATATTCCCGTCGAAGTGCAGGTGAAAACCGCGCGGATGGCCCAAATCGCCCAAGTAGCCCACGAGCCGTATAAAACTGGCGCGCTGAACACCCACCGAATGCAACAGCTGACCGATCTGGCCTGGCAAGCCGACCAGGGAAACAAGGAAGCTATTAACAAAATAGATGCTCTTCTTGAAGATCCAACGAAACTAACGAACAAATTGACTACCCGCACTAATCCTTCCAGCGAGCTTCAGGAACTTCAAGAGTCCTTCACTCTGGCAGTAAAGAAACTGGCCCTGGCCTTTTCGCTCGACCGGTTTCCCCAGCAGCATCGCGATGAGGCTGTGGAACTATTTCGGGGGCACGGGGAGATTATCGGCGTCGATTTTGACCAGATTTTCTCGGCGGCCCAACAGAAAGCCCAAACCCCTGAAAAAGAAGACGACCGATCATACCAACAGCCCAGAGATCGCGCGGGAGAAGCCGAATATGGAAGCGATTTTTCCGGCCTCCAGCTTACAAATTTTGCTCCGATCAAACTCTCAAAATCCGAGCGTCGCCGGGCCAATGAAGCGGCCCTGGCGGTCCTCGAAAAAGAAGATCGAGCGATTACCGAATCTGACCTGGACACCCTTCGCCAATATACCGGAGCAGGCGGACTTGGGTACGGTGAAGATCGCACCGGGACCGAACGCGGCCTGCTCAACGAGCACTACACTTCCTACCAGCTGGTCGGGCTCATCTGGGACAAACTCCAGGCCATGGGCGTGAAAGCGGGCAACATTTTAGAGCCCGGGGCAGGCGTAGGCAATTTTGCGGGTTTCCTTCCGAATCACGATAACTACCGCATGCTGATGGTTGAGCGATCTGCGGTAAGCTCCCGCATTGCAAGATTGCTTTATCCCAACCAGTTAGTTAAACACGAAAACTTTGCTCAGACCGACCTATCGCTATATAATCTTACCGGCGCAGTGGGCAACGTCCCCTTTGGAGATATTAAAATTCACACCCAGCGCGACCCGCTGGCCCACCTGAATCCACGTATCCATGACTACTTTATCCTGAAATCCCTGGACGCCCTCCAGCCGGGCGGCTTTATGGCCGTCATCACCTCGGTGGGCACCATGGACAAAAAGGATCCGGCCATCCGGCAGGCCATGGTCCAGCGAGCCCGATTTGTGGGCGCCTACCGGCTGCCCTCGACCGCCTTTAAAGACAATGCCGATACGCTGGTCACGACCGATCTTATTTTGTTTCAGAAGTACCCCGATGTTGACGGAGAAACCCATCCGGACGCCAGTAACGAGCTCAACCGGCTGTTTGCCTATGAGGACATGGCTGTTTCAACAACCGAGTATAACGATGAATCATACAGCGCCTACTACAATCCCTACTTCCAAAAGTATCCCGAGCAGGTATTAGGGGAGCATATTCAGGGCCACGACATGCAGTTTCTGACGCGCATGGGCGTAAAAGGCCAAGTGGACCAAGCGATGATTACCCGCGTGCTGGAAGATAATCTGGGGTTCCCCTATCCACTTCCAAACCGGCCGCCGTTCTACCGGATCCCCGATGAAGGAGTGCGACTAAATACTACCCGGGATTATCATGCTGGGAACATCATCTTCCACGAAGACAATTTCTATGAAAAACAGCGACACTATTTTAAGCCTCTTGCTGTAGGAAGCAAGGACAAAGCGAGCGAAGGATTGCGAGAGAAAATAGCCTCGGCCTGCCGGATGCTCGACACCTATGATGATTTCGTGACCGCGCTAGCCCAAGACAGCGGGCAAAAAGAGCCGCTCCGCGAGGAATTCAAGGAGCTGCTCCGGGCCCATATCGACACCTACGGCATTCCCGATGAAGACGAGGATATCCGCGCGGTATTTCGCTATGACAACCGCCTGTATAAACTCACGACCTTTGTGAAACGTGACCCGATCAGCGCGGAGCTGGTCTACGCCGATATCATTGATGCCGACTCGATGTTCAACGACAATTACGTGCCGGCGGTATCGGACTCCGATGACCTGGCCGAAATCGCTATGTACGGCCGCTCTATTGGCGAAGACCTTACGCTGGATTTCTACCAGTCTACCTACAAAGGGGGGACGGCCAGTCGGGGCGAGCTCACCAAAGCGATCGCCGGGCACCCGGACTTCTTCTATAACCCCGAGTCAGCCAACTACGAGTTTCGCTACCAGTACCTGGCCGGCAACGTTCGCCAGAAGCTGGAGCTGGCCGAAGACAACCAGCTGGAAAAGAATATCCAGGCGCTCAAGGCGGTCCTTCCCGAATGGATTGACGCCTACAGCATCACCGTGGATCCCCGCCATATTTTTACCTATCTGCCCACGAAAGTGCTTGTCCAGTGGATTACTGATGAGCTCGGCTACCGGGACGTGCATATCGGACTCGTCAAGGACAAAGCCGAGCTGGGCAATCGCTTCTACATGAAACTCCGCAAAGGCGGCCGGTACATTAAAAATGGAGAAGAAACCCAAGATGACTGGAACCAGGGATGGGGACAGACGCCCTTCAGCAAGATTATTAATAATTATATCCAGGACTCCAGCTTCCCGCTGGTCTTCTACGATGAGGACGACAACGTCCTCCCAAATATGACCCTGAAACACGCCGAGCAGAAAGGCCTTACCGCCCTGATCGAGCGATCCCGCGCCAAGCAGCGGACCCATAACGACCAGATGCTAACGCGGGTGCCTCAAAAATTCAACCACTGGGTGCGCACCAAAGCGTCCACCGAAATGCGCGAGCTCATCGAAGAGGCGTATAACCACGAGTATAACGCTCATATCAACCCGCAGTTTGACGGCAATACGCTCCGCGTGCGCGGCATGTCGGATACCTTTTACGGGGTAAAGGACTTTGCGGTATATAAGCACAACCGCGCAGTTGCTGAAAAGTTAGTCTGGAACGGACGGGGCGCTAACTGCCACGATGTGGGCGCCGGGAAAACGCTGGCCTCGATCATTACCTCACAGGTGCTGGCCCAGCAGGGCGCCTGCCGCAAGCCGATGTTTGTGGTGCCCGGGAAAGTGCAGGAGAAATGGGTCGAAGAATATTCGATGCTGTTCCCGGACGCCAAAATTCTCAACATGAAAATGGCTGGTCCCGACCGCCACAAGGAACTGACCATGGCCCAGCTCTACCACTGGGACGCGATCTTTATCGCCGACCATGCGTTTAAGAGTCTACCCCTTTCCCCGGCCGTGCAACAGCAGATGTATTCGGAGCGCGTCGAATACTTCGATCAAATGATCGAGAATTTTGACGAGTTGATCGAAGAAGACGATGCCCTCAGCTCCACGGCCAAAAAGTCGATGGTCACCCGCCTGGAGAAAATGAAAGAAGAGTGGGAGGCCAAGCTCCGCAGTGTAGCAAGCACCCAGCGACTGGAAACGGATATCTTTTTTGATGAGCTCGGCGTAGACGCCCTCTTCTTTGACGAGGCCCATTTCTACAAAAACGCCCTCGGCAGCGCCAAAGCCGCCAAGCTGGGTATTGCGGCAAACAAACCGTCTCAGCGAGCCGAAGATGCCCTCCAGAAAACGAAGTGGCTGTTTTCAAAAGTCGGTTACAAGAACGTGTTTGTCCTGACCGCTACACCCGTGGTGAATTCCCCAGTCGAGGTATGGCACATGCTCAACCTGTGCGCCCCGGACCTGCTGGAGAAGTACCAGATTGCGAACCTCGACAACTTCATCAACCAGTTCGTCCGCGAGGAGGAGAAGATCGTCAAAAAAACCAACGGCGAATACCGAACCGAGCGGGTGGTGGCCGGGTATTACAACCTGCCGGAGATGCGGGCCATCATCGATGAAGTCATGGACATCAAAAGCTATGATCAGCTGGTGGGGTTCTACGAGAAGTATCCCGACTACCTTCGGGACGAATCAGGTGAAATCATTACGGATAACCAGGACAATCCCCAAGCACTCAAACCAAAATTCAAGCGGCCCGAGGCCGAAACCAAACAGCAGGTCATCGAGCCCAGCGAGATTCACAAGCTGCTCTTTGATGATATTATCCTCCGGGCCGATAATATCCTCGACTGCATGCGCCAGCGCGGGTGCCAGACCAAAGACAACTTCCTGGTAATCACCGGCGACGGCAGCAAGATTGCGACCGACCTTCGCGTCTATGACAACAGTTTTAAGGGCGTCGACGGCAAATTCCTAAAGCTGGGGGCTCTGACTCAAAACGTAGCGGAAAGTTACGCTACCCGCGAAAATCCTGGCCCCGAACGTATCTCGGAAAGCATCTATGGAGATTTCTTTTCCAAAGGACCAATTGCCAGAGAAAACCCGAACCCCTACCAAGGCCAATCCCGCCACAAACTTATTAAGGAGCTCAAATCCCTGGGATACTTTGAGGAAGTTGCCGGAGAGATCGAAGCCACCGAAGGCGACCTCCACGAGGCGCCGGTGGGCAAACAATTCTTACTAAACAAAATCGAGAAGCAACGCGAAAAACACTCCGACGGAAGCGACAAGAAAGAGGAAATCTTTGACCGGGCTGTTATGATTGTCGAGGCGCTATATAGCGACCGCGAGAATCCAACGGCTCCCACCTTCCGCAACCAAATTATCTTCTGCGACTGGATATCGGTGGAAGGCCAAAAAGGCGGAAGCTACCATCAGCTGATCAAAGAGGAGCTGGCGGGAGCTGGAATCCCGAAAGATCAAATTGCCATTATTAACGGCTCTATTATTGGCACTGGCGCTAAAGGAGAAGATTATTTCATCTCTTCTTCCGACGATAAGGAAGCCCTTAAAAAACAGGTGCAGGATGATTTCAACGTGGGCAAGTACCGGGTGCTGATCGGCAACCAGTCGATTGCTGAAGGCATGAACCTGCAAAAATGGACCACTGACCTGCATCACATGGACGTGCCCTACACCCCCTCACAGATCCAGCAGCGCAACGGGCGCGGGCTCCGCCAGGGCAACCAGCACCGCAAAGTCAATATTCATTTCTACTTGATGAAAGACTCTTTCGATCAGTACCGCCTGGAGCTGGTCAGCAAGAAACAAAGCTGGATTGACGAGCTCTTTTTCGGGGACGGCCGAGAAACCTCCGCTGACTCCGACGGAGAGTCCCTGGAATACGAGCAGATGGTCGCCGCCACCAACTCCGACCCCCGGGTCAAAGAGTTTTTCCAGTCCAAAGCCCAAACCAAGGTGCTAAAGGCCCGCATCGAATCGCTGCTCAGTGAGACCCAGCGCCTGGAATCTTCGCTGGCCCAGGCAAGCGGGGATGTGACCAAACGAACCGAGCGCATGGAATCCGCCATCCAGCGAGAACAAACCCTCATTGATTCTGAGCTGCCTACTTCGGGCGTCCGAAGCCCTTGAGAACGGACTCATTCGCATCGGCTGGCTGGACTACAGCGGGGAGATCGGTTCCATTGAAAACAACCTGTCCCCGGACGGCAAACGCGTCCCCCGGTTCCGCCACGAGCTCACCCTCGACGTGCCCAAAAACAACGCCAACGGTCGGGTGCTGTTTAATCTCATCCCTGATCCGAACGCGCCCAACCGAAGTTTCTATAACAAGATTAAGTGGAGCTCGATCAAGCAGATGGCGGGCGATCAGCTAAATGAATTATTCGGTTGGTCCATGGACGAGCCCGTCCAATCGGGGCGAAGTCTGGCAGGCAACAAAGGCAACATTATTGCGAATGAGTCTGATTTCTACGCCCATTACGAGATCGACATGGAGGCCGAGAAAAGCAAGACCACCCCGGACGGGGTCGAGGTCACCTACGACCAAATAAAGCAGCGGCTGGGCATGTACAAAACCCAGCGCTGGCTGCCGATCATCAAAGCATAAATTGGCCGAGCTCTTCCTTGCCCTCGAAAAAGGATGGCAACAGTCCGCCGAAACCCGCATCCAGCAGATCACCGCCGAGCTGGACCGCTCGAAGAAAACCCTGAAGGAATTAGAGAGTAACCCACGAGCAAACGCGGAAAGAATTAGAGCAAGCTCAGGCCAACCTAAAAACCAACCAGGACACCGTAACCAAACTCCAGGATGTGGTCAACGAACTCGTAAAAACCAAATTTTCCGACCGCTCTGAGCTCTACGAAGAGCTCAATCGCATCGCGCCCACCTATGGCGTAAAAGGAACCGTCCGCGTTCGGGAAGTCGGTATTTATCGAGATGCTAAAGAAGTCAGACCAAATAGCTCTGAAAGCATCCATGATGTACAACTACAAAACCTACCACGGCCGCTAAAAACCTTATTTGGCGATCCCCTGGTATATGCGGGAACCGTAGGCGAGCTGGAGTTTATCGATGCCAAGGGCTTCATGCAGCGCATTGAACCGGAAGAACAGAAGCTAGCCATGATCATAGACGGGGACGGAACCACGCTGTTCGCTTTCCCCACCCAACGCATGAAGCTGCTCAAAGGCGCGGTTGACAGCGACGAAGCCACCCGAATGTACGAGGAGTTTCACCATTTCCCGCCGGATGACTACGACTATGAACTGTTTCCACCCACCGGGGCCGAATTGGTTTCGGTCGGCCACGCCGAGCGCATCATGTACGCCAGCGACAAGGTCATCTACCCCGGCGACGAGAAAGGCGACAACCACCAGTACTATCACTACTTCGACGACGGGAAACGCCCCATCTTCCAATATGGAGACGTGTATATCATAACCAACCTGAACATCGACGGACGCGGTATTCTCAACTGATCCCCATAACCCACCACCCTATGACCCAACGAATATTTGCAAAAAATCCAACCCACTTGGATATCATCGAAAACCCAACAACCCCAAAACCTGCAACTATGGCAAAACAACTAACAACCGAAAAAGCGGTAAGCGAATTTAAGCAACAGCTTATCACTGCCGGATACATTGTGGGCGGCCAGGCAATTGGTGCGCAGCTTAATGGGCTGGCCGTTCCCGCTATCCTTGGCGGAAGCTCGGCTACTGTCCAGCAAGCGGCCCGCGTCGGCCTCCCCCTCACTTTAGGCATGGTCTTTACCATGTTCACCAAAAACAAACACCTCCGTGGTCTCGCGATGGGACTGGGCGTGCAAGGCGTGATGGAACTCATCAAGTTCGTCATGCCCGACTGGACGCCTTCCAGGGACTGATGGAAGGAAGCGAATACCTGTGGGACAACGAGCCTGCGGCGGTAGTCACTCCGGCCCCGCTTCCCCAGCAGACCGGCCACGTCTCTCAAATCGAAAACATCATTGAGGAAACCGTGGAGGTATAACCCACTCTTTTTACTCATAGCTCTCACTGAACGGAGACTGCTTACGGGAATAAGCCAAAACGGCCGCAAGGCCCAACTAAAATCTCTTTAACAACACAAGCTATGAGCAACCAAATTACCAAAAAAGCAATTGTACCCGCCAGCGCCCGCATCAAAACCTATTTTGATACGCAGAAAGTAGAACAAAACGGGGCGGTCCTTAATTTCTTTCCTCCGAACTCGACCCGGAAGATCACCCGTAACAATTATGTCGGGAACCCTTTCCCCGGTGAGCTGAAGCGTCGCATCCTGGCCCTCTCCTTCGAGGTCACCAAGCAGTTCATCGAGGATGATGAGGCCAACGGCATCGACGCCCGCGGCATTGTGAACTCCCTGAAAGACGCCGGTGTGATCTTGCCAGGCCGACAACGACAACAAGGAGTTTTTGCGCGTGCCGATCTCCAAGCACTCCAACTTCTCCGGAACAGGCATGCACATGGTGGCCGGCACGGCCAACAGCGCCGATGCTCCGGTGGTCTTCAAGCGTATCGCCTCGCT
>NZ_JAXHLU010000013.1:0-202152 GCF_034521915.1 Fodinibius sp. | reverse complement strand
TCGTTGTTCGGAGTCCAAGGCGGCGGCACGTGTTCCGGACGACCAATCACGAATTACCAATCACCGCCGTAGGCCGCTGGCCTCCTACCCGGCGATAACCACCGCATCGCGACGGTTTTGGATCTCACGCCGCCGGCGGTTCAAGAAAATGGTGATGTCCACCAGCAGGGTTTCGTTGGGGTGGAACAGGTCACGGACTTCGGCGGGAGTGAGATTGGCGGATCCGGTCTCACTGGGCGTAGCCGACGCGCGCCCTTTCGTCGAAGCGCGGCTCGGCAGCAATGGCGATCTCCAGGCGGTCCACGTCGTCCTTAAGCCCACGGCGCGTGACAGCTCGACGGGCTGCGAACTTTGCCTCGACCTCGGCCGCCGGTACCAGGCGGCCGGCGGTGGCCGAGTCCAGGGCGGTGGATTGCGGTGGCGACTATTAAGCGATCGGCGGGGGCACGGGGCTAGCCTTCCAGCCTGGCGCCCAGCAAGGCAATGCGTCTGTTGTTACTCCAGGGCGCCGGTGTAAAGCTGTTCGACGGAAAGGGTGATCTCCAATTCGGGCAGCTCGAAGTGGTCGTCGCCACTCAGCGGCTCGGCGGCCCAGTCGGCGCTGCGCCGGTAGAGCAGGCCGGCGGGGCGGTCCTGTTCCAGGATCAGGTAGGTGGCCAGGCTCTCCAGGCGGGTGTAGGCAAGCAGCTTCTCCCGCCGGTCCACCCGTTCGGTCGCCGGGGAAGCCACCTCCGCGATGAACCGGGGCCGCTCCAGGTAGTAGCGGGCGCGATCGTCCGGGTCGCAGCCGACCACCACATCCGGATAGTAGAAGATCTCGTCGTCGCCCAGCCGCAGGTGGACCTTCATGTCGGCCATGAAGGTCTGGCAGGGGCCGCCGCGCAGGTGGCCGTGCAGGGCGGCAAAAAGGTTACCGGCGATGAGGTTGTGCTCCCGGCTCGCCCCGCCCATGGCGTAGACGGTGCCGGCCACGTATTCGTGCTTGACCTCGGTGGCCGGCTCCCCTTCCAGGTACTCGTCCACCCCGGTCTGGGCTGGCCGTTGCTGGTCGGCTATGCTCATGGTGCGGCCTCGTATGTTCGATTCGGCTACTCGTCTTCGGATAGCTTGTCCAAATACGTTTTCACGTGCTCGGTATATAGGTGATAATCCTGCAAGCACGACTTGATCGATTTATGGACTATTTCCCGGTCAGCGTCATTGTAGTCATGCACTAAAATGTTCCGTAGACCCGCGCTGTCCGCGATTTTCTTCGCGAAATCCTCCGAATACACGCCGAGATCGGCGAGCATGAGGAACGTGTCCCGGTAGGTGAGGCGCGTGCTCCTCTTGTCCCCCGCCCACAGTTCGCTGAGCAAATGCTCATTGACGTCAATCGCACGCATCACGATCCGCTCGAGCATCCGCTCCACGGCGGCCAATTTGATCTCGTCACGCTTCAATGACGCGAGTGATTCATCCTTGAATTGAACGAGGAGCTGGAGGTCGTCAATAATCAGTCGAAGCTTGCGTCCGAGAAGCTCACGACGGACCATAGAGCTGCTCCTTTATCTGTTCCAGCTTCTTTTGGGACAATGTTTCCTCCAACGCCAGCAGGTCGGCTGAATCCACGAAGTCGCGATAAGCGAACGCCCGATACTCGCAGAACAAATCCGGATCGCCATACAACAGTACGGCGTCTCGCATGATCTCATAACGAAACAAGGCATCAGCCGATTCCAGTCGTACCAGATCCAGCGTGTGACCCGGAAAAGAATGACTTAAGCTCTGATAGCAATCGAGGTAAGCGCCAGCCGGACAGCCGAGCACAGCGATATCGAGGTCACTGCCTCCCCCGGCAGCACCCCTTGCGTATGAACCATAGAGCACAACTAACCGCAGACCGTACAGGCCCGCGACTTCTGTCAATCGCTCGCGATCATTCTCCAAGCGAAACGCCACGGTTCGGGTCGTTTCCACAGATTCGCTCATCATGACATGTATTGTACCAGCCGGTAGGAGGCGAGCCCGCTCGCCGATTACGGCCTCGGTCAACCGAAAATCGGCCAAGGGGCTGGCCTCCTACCTTCCCGATGACACGACTTCCAACCCGCCAATCACCAATTACAAATCACCAGTGACCGCTGTTGACACCAATCACCGCCGAAAGCCCCGTCACTCCCCCAACACCTCCTCGATGCTCGAGGCAGTCAGAATACGCTCCGACCAAACCAGCAGCGTGTCCGCGTCGGCCCGCTCCACCCGCGCCCGGTGAGGCGCCAGTGCCGCGGCACCGAACTTCCGCTCCAACAGGCGCAACAGCACTGCAGCCTCGCCCTGCTGCTTCCCCTGGTCCAGGCCTTGTTGCATCCCTTCTTGCAAACCTTGCTGCAAACCCTGTTCCTTGAATCGCTCCGCAAACGTGCTCACCATCTCGACCTCCTCCGGATATCGCCTCCGGTACTCGTCCTGTTCATTATCATCCAGTGCCATATAGCCGTCGACGTTCTTTTCGACATACAACTCGAACATGATGTAGTCATCAGTCCTTTGTTAGTCCCATACAAAGAATGGTCCAGCGGTGTGTATTCAATATTGTCTATTCATGACCAGAAGGAAGGGGTCAGGTCTCCTACGGAGGGGATGGCACCCATTCCGATACACCAATTACGAATTACCAATCACCGTCACACCGGCTGGCCTCCCACGGACGGCCGACCCAGAACCCCGAATCTCATGCCCATTGCGCCAGTAGCACGACGCAGCCAGCTTTTCCGGCCCTGTTCAAGTAACGGCGGTCAGCCGTAACGAAGGTACCTTGGTGCGCCAGTGCCAAAGCGTGGTAAGAAGCGTCATAAAAGGTGACAGTATAGTCGCGCGTCAATCTTATGGCAGTGGTCAGCCAGTCGTCGTTTTCCATGCCCTTGCCGAGACCAAAGTTGTCCAGTAGCTGCATTATCTCCAGAGCCTGTTCGGGGAAGCGGCGCGCGAGCGTGTTGCCCACCTCGTAGCGCCATAGCGCGGGAACGACGAGCTCGACAGTCCCGGCGACCGCTGCGTCGCGCAGCCGCAGTGCGGCCTCCTGATCCGCCTCGCCACTCGTATCAGGCAGCACCCACTTCAGAATGACAGAGGCATCGGGAATGACCAAGCTCACAGTCCATCGTCCCGCTCTCTGTCCTCCCGCAGCCATGTCACGATCTCCGATGAAGACACAGCCGGCATGGCGGCACGCAGGGCATCCATACTGCGCGCCGCGCTGCGACGGCGGCGGTTCTTTATCCAATCGGCAATGGCTCGGTTTACAACCCGGCTACGTTCGCCCGAGGGCACTTTCTGGAACTCTTTCCATATTTCGTCATCGATCATGACATTCACGCGGTGCGCCATGGCGTTCCCTCAGTATGTGTAATTGATTACACACTAATTAACCGGGAAAACGCTGTCAACCCTCCCCAGATCCGCGCACAAGGCCGCGTGCCGGCAGCCCACCGGCCAGCGGGCTATCTACGGCGCCGGTGTCCCGAACCATGCGCGTAAGAGGCGAGCCCTCTCGCCGATGGGGTTTCGATTGAAGAAAATCGGCCAGAGGGCTGGCCTCCTCCGAACCCGAACCCCGAACCCCGAATCACGAATCACGAATCACGCCTCGGCAGGAGACGAGCCCTCTCGCCGACCACGGCTTCGATCAACGTCCCTTGTTTCACGGCATAAAATCTTCCGGTCGACTGCCGACAAGTAGTCCATCGACCTCGAGGAAGTGTTTGTCATAAGTGAACACAGCCAGACCATGCTGAAGAGCCGTTGCGGCGATCCATAGGTCATTGGTGGGTATCGGGGCGCCTTTGCGACGTAGATGAAGGTACGTGTGTGCGTAGTACTCAGCCGTCGTTTCGTCCGCCGTGAAGATCGATACCCGGGGCGAATCGAGCAGCTCGGTAAGCTCACGCCGGTTCTCGGCGGCGCGCCCACCCGCCGCGAAACCACTTAACAGCTCGCCCAGAACGATGGTGCTGAAACCAATCGTCTCCGCGATACGAAACACCTGGACCGCGTCGGGCGTGCCGGTTTTGAAAGCCGTATACGCGTTAGTATCGAGAAGTATCCGTTTCACGCCACAGCTCCTTGTCTACCTCCTCGAAACATTGGATCGATTCCAGAAACTGCGCGGCTTCTTCCTGCGACCAGGAACCGGCCAGATGATCGAGGTCGTGATACACGCGGCGGCGCTCCGACGCCGGTTTCAGACCAATTCCACGGCGAACCAGGTCTAAAACCAGGGCATTGACACTCAGGTTCTTCCTTTTGGCTTCGTCCTTCAATTTTGCAGCGGTTTCCTCATCGAGACCGCGGATACTGATGGTTTTCATGCTGTCAAAATTGCCGCTAATATGATGGCAGACTATAGTATCACAGTCCGGTCGGCGCGGAACCCTACGCCAACGGGGTTACACGCGAGCTCACCGACCTCCCCCGCAGAACTAACACCGAAAGAACATCGAACACCGGATGAATCGGCCAGAGGGCTGACCTCCCGCCCGGAGTCTTCCTCACGATACGTATGGGCTACAAGCGTCTGCCAGCGCTCTTCGCCATCCTCATGTCGATCTTGAAGAGACAGGTGCCTCGGGTCACTGAATACCAGCCGTGCCGTCTCAAAGGAAACGCCATGCTTGGCCTGATTGTCGCTGACTTCTCACCCTGATTGACGCTCTACAGGGCGTAGTCCTTGCGGATGCCGAGTGGGGTAAATTCCTGGTTGAAAGATATGTCCGGTATCAGGGAGACAACCAGGAGAACCGTCAGGCACAGCCAGAACAGAGATTTGTAAAGCCATTGAGTGTGCGAGCCGGGCGAGTTGCGGCGCGCCGAGGAGGTCAACTGCACGCCGGTTTCCGACACCCGGCCTGCCGGCGTGGAGCTCGATTCGATTTCGCGGGACGGGCCGCTTGGCATCAACTCACACGTCGGATCCGGGAGGTATCGACCCTGCACACATACCGATCCGTGCGCAAGGCCGCGCGCCGGCGGCCCATCGGCCAGAGCGCTGGCCTCCTACGGGGGCGATAGCACCCATTCCGACCCACCAATCACGAATTACCAATCACCAATCACCGGCTGATCGGCCAGGGGGCTGGCCTCCTACGTAGATGGTTGGCTCTAAGCCCGAACGACCACTTACAAATAACCAACCACCGCCGAAAGTCTGACGACGCTCATGGCCTATTTTCATAAGCGGCGTGAGACGCGAATACGGCCCGGTTGAACGACAACAAAACGGTCAGCGATCTTGTCCGGATTGTCCTCGACGAATTTTACCACCGTTGTTGCCATCTCCATGCGAGCGTTTCCGGGAAATCGAATAAAAATCACACCGGGCGAGCCGGCGGCTTCTGAGAAAACGAGTTGACCGAAGTCTTTATCTTCCGTGAGCAACACTCGCGCTCCTGACCGGCGCGGGCCATTACAGCTTGGTCCGAAGCCCCTGGAAGCACATCCCTGACTGCCTCGACGTCATAGCCCGCTTCCCGCAGCGCCCGGACGACCGCGAAATCGCAGCTCTCATCCGCCAGAAACTCCACCGACTACCCTTCGGCAACCTTGTTAGTCGGTTCCAAAATAATGGTTTCCTCATGCGCGAGTGTATCCGCAGCATACTCAATGGCTGCCCTGATGTCTTCGAACCCAAGTGCGGGATAAGCATCAAGAAGCTCGACTTCTGTGGCGCCATCAGCCAGCTTTCGCAATATCAGCTCGACGGTAATGCGCGTTCCTCGAATTACCGGCTTTCCTGACATGACCTTGGGATCGACCTGTAGGCGCTCTGTCGTAGTCATATTTCGATCTCCGCTTAATGCAATCAGCAGCGTGTAAACGATTCACCTATTCGAATCAAAACCCATCGCGGTGGACATCAGCCCAGATTTCAATGCCACGAGAACCGAGCATTCAGGTTAACACAGGTTCTTACCGTAAGAGGTGAACCATCTCGCCGATTGGGGCTTCGGTCACCCCCCATCGGCCAGAGGGCTGGCCTCCGTTTCCGACGCCCCGATACCGAACGACCAATCACGAATTACCAATGACCGTCACATCGGCCAGTACGTTACTCATGCACGTGGACGAGGGTTTGAGTTGTCTGGACCGACAAGACTTTCCAAGGGGATATTCAACTCCTTCCAGAGCTTGCGGATCATTCCGAGCGTAAGAGGACGCTTGTGGTTCAATACCTCGGAAACGCGGCCACTGGGGCCAATGTAGGGTTCCAACGCCTTTCTATCGAGACCGGCTTGCTCCATGCGGAACTTTATCGCTTCAACTGGATCAGGGGACTCGATAGTGTGATGCTTGGCCTCGTAGGCCTCCACAAGCGTAACGAGCACGTCCAGTTCATCGCCTTCCGGGGTATCCATCTCCGCATCCATGAGCATGTCGATACGCGCCAGTGCAGCATCATAATCAACTTCGCTTTTAATGGGCCTGATATCCATCACACCGCCTCCACGTCGATCGCATCGTACTCGGCGTGTGTGCCAATAAAACGCACATACACGACACGGTACGGATAGTTAATCTTGACCACCAAACGGTATTTGTTGCCCGCTATATTGAACACAACACGGTTGCCTTTCAGGATGCTGGCAGAGCGGAACTGCGCCTTGACCGCATGGGGATCCGACCAATCCGCCTGTAACGCCTCCCTGTGCCAGGCCTCGAGTGGCTCTTTGGCATCTTCATGCCCGGGAATTGACCAGAATGCCCGCAACGTCCGTTTAGCGATCACCCGCATAAACCGAATATACCAACCTCCCAGTTTGGGAGCAACAGCTGATTGGGTACCCCCGCCGATTGAGGGGGCTAGCCTCCGACGCATCCGGCGCCCCGGTACCCGAACGACCAATCACGAATCACGAATTACCAATCACCGTCACATCGGCCAGAGGGCTGGCCTCCTTGCGCGCGGCAAGGCTCGACCTCGAACCCTTAATTTACAATCACCAACTACTCTTCGCTACCTTCAACCCCACGACAATCGCGATTGCGGTCCCCACGCCGAGCAGGTTGCTGATGATCGATCTTCCAGCAGTCTGCTATGCCGAACCGGACCAGTTCGCTGAGGATGGATCAACGAACAGGAGGGGTTTTCGGGTTACGCCCCAGGTCTTCAGGCACATGAAGCCGAGCGCCGCGTACCCGAGGTAATGGAGGGCGTAGTCCTTGCGGATGCCGAGTGGGGTGAATTCCTGGTTGAAAGATATGTCCGGTATCAGGGAGACAACCAGGAGAACCGTCAGGCACAGCCAGAATAGAAATTTGGCCGGGTGAGCGCGGGTGAGTAATCACCCGCGCTCACCCGGCCCGCCCATAAACCACTTTCCACAGTTTCCCTACCCTCTGCTTCGGGCGGCGGCACCCATTCCGGACCAATCACCAATCACCGTTACGTCGGCCAGAGGGTTGGCTCCTACTGGCGGGTAGGGTATTGATCCGCATCACGAACGCCGAACGCCGAACCCCGATCTTCGAACCCCCTGTACGAGGTGAGCCGTCTCGCGGCTGTCTAATGCGCATGAATAACCAGCGCCGCACCAGTCAAGCCAAGATGGCGATCTGTCGACCAGCAGCTCCGAATACGATGCCTTTTCATGATATGCAGGCCCAATGCATCGACAAGCGTCAAAGACTGATCATCAAACTTTCTCAAATAACCGGCCGCATGACTGACTTCCTCTTGTCCTACCGCAAGAACGTCCAGGAAATCCATCTCTTCGATCATCTGCAGAAACTGCAGCGCGCGGAACCGATCATAACGCTTCAGAAACCATCCATGACCTTCGCTGACAACCGCAGTGGAAGTAATCAATGTGGGCGGGTCGGCAAACAGCCGACAGAACTGGTGATGATGACTGTCGGACCGATCGGCAAAGGCTATGAATGCAGCGGTATCGACATAGGCCTTAGCTCTTTGGGCCATAGACGACATCGTCTAGCGACTGGCTGGAGTCACGGTCGCCTGTCTCGACGAAGCCCGCGAAGCGCATCCATGGCTTGCTGTCATCGACCGGCAAGCTCGACCGCAACGAACGCCTGAGCAACTCGGCAAGCGAAATACCCAGCCGCTTCGCCTCACGCTTGGCGGCGTCGTATTCTTCTTTGGACAGACTAATTTGGGTTCGTATCATAATGATAACACTATACCAGAAAGTGTAATCATGTCACAAGCGTCTCCGCAAGCATCGGCCAGGGGGCTGGCCTCCTACAATCCCCGATCCCCGATCCCCGAATCACGAACAACCAATCACCAAAAACCTACGCCGCATTGCTTTGATCTTCGATAATCAACGAATGACCCAGGGCCTGCAATGCCGCAACCACGCCATCCAGACGGGATGCGTGATCAGGATCCACAAGGCGCCGGACCGCACCTTCGGATATGCCCAAGCGTTGCGCCAGCCCGACATTCGACACGCCTTCCTCCCGCATCGCTGTGCGCAGGGCAAGTTTTGCTGCGACCAGAGGCGCAACGGGCACGAGACAGACAGCGGCAGCCCCCTGCGAGGGCTCCGGTACCGCCCGCCCGCCAAGAACGTACCCGGCCAGGGCCGCACCCAGGGCTTCGCTCATTTCACCCAAGGCTTCTTCACGCGTTGCGCCATCGGTGATGGCTTCGGGCACGTCCGCCGCGCAGGCGACGTACCGCCCATCCTCATCTCGCTCGACGGTGACTGGATAGATGTAGCGCATTGAACTGACCCTCTCACAGATCGTCCGGGGAAATACCAAGTTGAGCACACATGGCTTGCAACAAACCTTTGCCGATCTCCCCATAATAAAGACGACCGTGGCTCCCTTTGCCGTGCGACTCGTAACGAACCTCCTTCCCTGTCCGGCGAGCGAGCCGTTTTACCCGTTTCTCGAACTCCCTTCCGTTCATTAATTTAAGTATCGTACAATTGTGTACGACTCACAACCCCCGATCACCAATCACCAATCACCAATCACCAATCACCAATCACCAATCACCAATCACCAATCACCGCCGAAGGCCTCTGACCTCCTATCACACCCGATCGACGCCCGTCGCTGCAGCGGCATCGAGCAACTCACTGTCCAGGGTCGCCAACGGTAATCCCTCCCGCAATGCCAGCTCGAGATAGGCCCCGTCATAGGCCGAAAGACCGAAGCGCCGGGCCAGTTGAAGCGTACTGTCCAACGCGCGCTGCGCGGTTTCGGCGTCCACTTCAACGGCCAGGGACTCGAGCAAATGGATGAACTCCGAGCTGCGCGCCTCGGTCACCAAACCATTCGTTTCCCCTCGGGCAATGACGTTGGCCACCTCGAGCGGCCAGATCGCCGGTGCCACCGCCTGCGCCTCAGGCTGCCCAAGCACATCCAGCACGTCAGGATGCATACGCCAGGTCGCCTTCGCCTCCGTCACAAAACAGCCAGCGCATGACGACGGAATTGTCCAGCACGAAGCGCATCAATCACGGCCTTCCTCGATCATCGCCTTGACATCCACACCCGCTACAGGCTCGTGCTTGCGCATGAACGCCTTCATCCGTTCAGCCGCGTCCACCTGCACCCGGCGTCGCGTCGTGCCATACGGCACCAGCTCGGCAACCGGCTTCCCACGCTGGGTGATCGTGAAACGCTCACCCGCCTGGACCGCGCGCAGGAAGGCCGGCAGACGGGTTTTGGTCTCGTACGCACCGATCTCGGAGGAATCAGTCACAGTCCATAACCTCGTTTAATTAGACTGGTTTATAGACTAGTCTATTCGTTTTGAGGACACAAGACCCTTGAGCTTGAGATCCAGTGAGCTCGACCGGCCGAACTTCACTACCGGAACCGGCCTGTGAAATTCGTTGCCCCCCAAAACGTCACCGGTATCCCCCCGAGGCGGGCCCTCTCGCCGATCACGGCCTCGATCGAAGGAATAATCAGCCAGAGGGCTGGCCTCGGTGGGTGATATCGTTCCGCATCACGAACACCGAAGGCCGGGCCCCAACGCCGCATGATCGCCAGAGGCAGGCCTCCTACGGACCGATGGCCCCGATCCCGAACAAACAATCACGAATCACCAATCACCGTCGAATCGGCCAGGGGCTGGTCTCCGGGGATGGACGCGTATCCCCTCTCATGGCAAATATACATTTTAGAGTGTATACTTCCACCAACCATTGCAAACGACCGCGACGCTATTATGAAAGCTACGACGAAAGACCTGCGACTGCATAGTAAGGACATTCTCAACGCCGTCCGGCGGGGTGAAGAAATCACCATCACCTATCGCGGCAAACCCACGGCTGTCATGTCCCCGATCAAAGCATCCGGCCGCCGCCGGCGAATGAACGATGCGCCCGCGTTCGGCATCTGGAAAGACCATGACAAAGACCACGATGTACAGCATTACATCGACCAGGCCCGGCGCCCCCGTTTCTGATGCTCGTCGACACGGACGTCATGATCTGGTTCCTGCGGGGGAACGCCAAAGCGGCCGGCGCCCTCGACGACCTTGAGCAGATACACCTTTCCGTGGTGACCTACATCGAAGCTCGTCCAGGGCATGCGGGATAAATCCGAGCTGCGTGCACTACGCGAAACACTGCGCGACTGGCAGATTCCGGTCGTCCCCATCGATGAGGACATTTCCACCCGCGCCGCCATCTACGTCGAGGAGCATTTCCACGCCAGCGGCCTGCGTCTCGCCGATGCGTTGATAGCCGCCACCGCCATCAACCTGGGGCTTCCCCTTTCACGGCCAATACCAAGCATTACAAAGTCTTCCGCGACCTGCAGCTGCACCGATTCAGGCCGTAGGAGGCGAACCCTCTTGCCGATAACGGCCTCGATCGAAGGAAAATCGGCCACGGGGCTGGCCTCTCGGTGGATATCAATCCCCGTTACGAATCCCAACGCCGTACTGCAATTCCCGAACCCCGGTCTCCGAATCATGTTATCATTCTATCCGGATCTCGACACGCTTCCCCGCCCGATGCAGCAGCCCCACCAGCTTGTCGGCGCTTAACCGCTCGGTCTTGTGGTGCAGCACCTCGGGAATCCCGGCTACGCGAAACGCCCAGCTCTTTTGCCAATTCCCGCTGCGTCTTGCCGCGCTTGCGCAGTTCCTTCTCCAGCGCGATCAGCAGCGTCTCCCGCGCCTGCATCGCCGCCGCCTCGTCCGGCGGAAAGCCCAGGTCCTCGAATACATTGCCGCAGCTCACCGTCATTTTTTCATTCATGTCACTCACCATTATCTGCTGATCCGCCGCTGCCCCGTACCTCACGTACGCCTTTGCCTACGGTCTTCATCGGCTTCCAGTTCTCAGGGTCGAGGCCGTGCTGGATACGAAGCAACTGGCGTCCAAGTTCGCGGCGTGCTTCTTCCGGAAAATCCCGGATGTCATCACGGCTTGAACCCATGAAGATCAGGGTCCGCATACGATGGGCGAGAGAGGGCTTGCTTCTGCTCGGCGAATGGGGGGCGACGCGGGCGGTATCGTCGACCAACGCCGCCTCGGCGGCAGCGAAGAACGCCAAAGCGTCGCGCGGATAGTCGAGGATAAGATTCTTGAAATGCTGTTCGTGCTGCGGAACTGATTCCGGCTTCGATCAACGCCTCATCCCTACCGACCAATCACCAATTACAAATCACCAGTCACCGCAGTTGACACCAATCACCGCCGGAAGGCCGCTGGCCTCCTTGTACGGCATGGCACCCATTCGATTCACCAATCACCAATCACCAATTACCAATCACCGTTACATCGGGTCGGTTCGGGGTCAGGTCTCGCGTCGCGCATCGTTGACAGGCATAATCGGTAGCTACGACTCCAGCGCGGTCGATGTACCCACGCCAACGTGTCCCCTTGTGTGCATCTTAGTCTTCTTATTTCTGCAAAGGGCGTATCCGAAAGGTGTCGTGTTCGAGCACTATAAAGCTGTTTTGATGGTTGGCATACTCTCCAGCAGCGCTACACCATTCGTCCGGTTCGTTGGGCTCGGCCCGGCGTGGAAACGGAGGTACACAACGGCTGGTGGAGGGAGCCGCCGTTGAAATATCAGTTCCCCGAAATCCCTGTTGAACGTCAGGAGCATGTGCTTTCTACATGTGCCATTTCCAGACTTGGCGGTCCGGAAGACCGGGATGGCGCTCGCTGATGGAGACGACATCATGGCCGGCGGCTTGTAAACGCTCTGACCGAGTCCGCGCGGGACGTTTTCGTCCGCAGGAAATTCACGCAAGCTTGCCAAGCGCTAACGCATTTCTCGTCAGCCAGACACGCCTGTGCAAAACCGAATATCGCCTTCAGGTCCTCGCGGGCCAGTTGCGGATAGTTTTCTAACACCTGTTGTTCCGTCCAACCTTCGGCAAGAAGGGAGAGGATGAAGTCGACTTGAGAGGAGTTCGAATGGTGGGTTTACCACCCAGCACTGAGGAATTCTCGCCACCATCGCTTTCAATCATCGGACGTCCGTGTTCTTGGGCATGGCTTGTGATCGTTGCGGTGTCTTCAAGGAAATCGACCGGATCCTGGCAATCAGGGAAATTCCTTCAGGGCGCCGGCGTAGATCTGTTCGACGGAGCGGTGATCTCCAGCTCGGGCAGCTCGAAGCGGTCGTCGCCGACCAGCGGGTCGGCGGCCCAGTCGGCGCCGCGCCGTAGAGCAGGCCGGCGGGCGGTCCTGTTCCAGGATCAGATAGCTGGCCAGGCTCTCCGGGCGGGGCTAGGCAAACAGCTTCTCCCGCCGGTTCAGAAGAACCGCGCCAGCCCCTGTTGTTGCCGGAGTAAAACCGCGACTATTTGCCGCGCCCTGTTTTCGCATCCAAGCATAGTGGTCCACTGACGCCATCGTTCGCGCACTTTGGCCCTCCTGGCTAGAACTCGATGTTGTCGTCGAGCTCAAGCTCGGTGTGGCGCTCGTCCACATCCTGCAGGTGGCTGATGATCTGGTCACCGTAGACGTCCCAGAGCTGATCTCGCAGCAGATCCAGGAACTCGATGATGGTGTGAGCTTCGGCAGGTGAGCAGTGCGTGTATAAGCGGATCACTTTCATCGACATGATCATTGATCTCCTGGCGAGGAGTTGTCAGTGGCCTTGGCGGGGACGGCCCGTTGGGATTTTGGTGGTTTTTTCTTCCCGGCGGCCCGCTCTTTGGCCTCTTTCATGCGATAGGACTCGCCCTCGATGACGAGGATCTCGGAGTGGTGCACCAGTCGGTCGACAATGGACACGACGCAGGCGGCGTTCGGGAACACCTCGCTCCATTCGGCAAACGGTCGATTGGTGGTCACGATCGTTGGTTTGAGCTCGTAGCGGCGGTTAATGATGTTGAACAACAGATCGGCGTGGCGATTGCCGTAGGACAGATAGCCGATTTCGTCAACGACCAGGACGTCCGGGCGGGCATAGTGTTTCAGCCGCCGGCGCAGCGCGTTGTCACCATCCTGCGCGGCCAAGTCGCCGAGCATGTGGGCGGCGTTGACGAACAACGCGCTATGGCCTTGCATGATGGCGTGGTGGGCGATGTTCTGGGCGATCATCGATTTGCCGACGCCGTTGGGTCCGACCAGGATGAGGTTGGCGGCCTGGGGGATAAAGCCCAGCGTCATGAACCCGGATACAGTGCCCTGGTCGCACTGTGCCGGCCAACGCCAATCGAAGTCGGCCAGCGGCTTGAAGCGCCCGATGCGCGCCGCGCCGAGGCGCCGTTCGAGTCCGCGCCGCCGGCGCTCGAGCTCTTCGCATTCAATGAGTCGGCGTACCCAGGGCCATTGGGCCTCGGGCGTCTCATCCCAGTGGGCCAGCAGGCCGTGGAGTTTCAGCGCGCCAGCGCGTTGCCTGAGCTCGTCGCGCCGGATCGGATCGCCATCACAGTCTGTGGTCATCAGTTTTTCTCCGCTTTGTGGTCATCATCGATATCCGTATCGGGGTTGAGCTGGTCATACAGCGCCAGCGAAGGCGCCCGCACAACGATGTTGCGCGCCTTATCGTTGTCGGGCAGCGTCAGGGTGATCGGTGGTTGTCGATCGCGTTGCTCGCGGCGGCGTTCGAGTACTTGGCGCACGCCGCTGGGATGGGGGACATCGTTGTCGAGCGCCTCGGCAATGGCCTGCTCGAGCTCGCCCGCGCCGTAGTCATCGAGCAGTTGCACCAGCTCGGCGGTGGCACGCGACAACGGGGTGCCGCGGTGTGCGGCCTGTTGTAACAGCGCCCCACTGGCCGGGGCGGCCTGTGCCAGTCGATCCTGGCCGCGATGATGACGCGCGGCGCGTTTGGCGTTGACCAGCGCTTCGAGGTGGACGGGGTCTTCGATCTGCTCGCCCTTGCCATAGGCGCGGGGATGTTCGGCGATCACCTCAGTGCCCGCGAGCACCCGCACCTGATCCAGCGAGGCCAGCACCGTCAAGGCGCGTCGTACCTGGGTGTGCGGCACGCTGTAGTCATTGAGATCAAAGCGCAGGTAGGGGGTCTTGCCGACCCGCACTTCGAGGCGCTCGTCGCACGGATAGGGATTGTCCGGCAATCCGATCAAGTGCCTGCGCTCACGCTCGAAGGCCTCGCGCACGGTGATGCTCGGATCTTGTGGACAGGGGCGGTTGGCACTGAACCCGGCGCACCAGGCGTCGGCTTGCGCATTCAGGTCGTCGATATCTGACCAGTGGCGCCCGGCAAAGAAACTGTCGCGGATATAGCGGATCGCCCGCTCGACACGGCCTTTTTCATTACCCCGCGCCGGCGCCACCGGACGCGGTTCGAAGCGATAGTGCGCCGACAGGGCCAACAGGGTGGGATGAAAGCGGATCGCCTCCCCCTGTCGCTCGAGCACCGCGGAGCGTAAATTATCGTACAGCAGTACCCTGGGCACGCCGGCACAGGCGTTGAATGCCGCCACATGACCGCGCAGGAAGTTGTCCATGCGCGCGTTGAGATAGAAGCGCAGGAAGATCTGCCGGCTCCAGCTCAACACCATCACGAAGGCCATTAGGGGGCGCTTCGCCCGGCCGATGTGTACGTGACCGAAGTGTCCCCAGTCAATTTGTCCTTGCTCTGCGGCGAGCGTCTTCAGGCGCAGATACGCCTCGCTGGGCTTGCGCGGACGCAGTTGCGCGACATGCGCCCGGAACTGGCTCGCACCGCCGCTGTAGCCACGCGCCTGAGCCATGGCATACAGGCGCGCGGCGGTGAGCCGCGGATACTGGGCGAGCGTCTCGATGATCATCGGGTGATAGGGGTCGACGATCGACGCCCGGCGGCTGCGCTCGGCCTTGGGCAAACCGGCCTGACAAAGCACTCGGTCAACGGCAGAATGGTGAATACCCAGTTGTCGGGCAATGGTGTTCACGCCCCACTGTTCCACGAAGTGATAGCGAAGAATCTTCGCTTCCAGGGCTTTATCGATAGTCAATAGCGGTCTCCTGCTCGGGGGCTGCGCCCTCACGGCGGTGGTGACCATCGAGCGCGCTCAAAAGGTGGCAGAAAATCCCGTCTCAAGTAAGGTTCGCATTCACGACCACAAAACCGGCAACGAATGACGGCAGGGTCTTTACTGGGCGCGTATTCCTGAGGACTTTCCGGTGGTTTTAATGCGAACAGCAGTAGAGCAAGCGCGACCGGCAGCGGGGAACCCTGATGCGTTACTTTTTCTTTTCGCCGGTCCCGGAACCGCTGTTGGCGAGCGGCGTTGGTCACACGACCTTGGCGGGTGCGACGGTAACGCGATCCCGCCCGGCGTAGTGAGGCACTGCGGGCGTCGGCGGCACAGGCGTCTGCGCAATAGACATTCCCCCGGTCGCAGCGCCGACAGATAAAGACCTGACAATGGCAGCGGGTACAGTGGTAAAGACGAGCGCTGGCGTTCATCGGCACGAAAGGCCGATGAGGGCTGGATAAAAACCGCGTCTGGTGCGATACTGACACGGCTGTGCGAAAGCACGGTTTGGGGCGTAGCGCCAGTGTCGAGTGTCAAATCTTAGCTGGCGTTACGCCTGTCTCCTCGGCCCCCCTGTCTTAGCAAGATTCCCAAGGTCTGTCACCCGATTAAAGCGATTCCGGCTCCGGGCAAACCCCGTTTCACCCACTCAATCGGCTACATGGACTGCTATGAAGAACTTCTTCTGATAGGGAGTCGCGGCAAATAACCGCGGGTTCTTGTCGGCACATACAGCCCCTCGAACGACGTCGCGGAGTTGCTCCAGCCGTGCACAATCACCAGCATCACAAACACCTAACGGTCGCTCCACCGGCATTTCCTTGATCCGAAACGGGAGGTTTCAAACCCGCTGGAATCGGCCCGGGATACCCCGCCACCTGCTCATCATCGGTAAGCAGCAACACCCCCTCGGACTGCGCCTGGGCGACCAGCAACCGATCGAAGGGATCCTTGTGCAGCGCCGGCAGGCGCCCCCACGGCGATCGTTTCGTTCTTGATGGCAGAGCGAAAAATTTCGCCAGTGGACAGGTGCGGAATATTGAACTCTTCGCTGATACGATTTGCTTGCGTGCCTTTGCCGGCGCCGGGCGGCCCAAAAATGATGATGCGCATAACGTTATATCTGGTTATAGCAGTTGTGGTAAGTGAGGATGAAAATAGCGCAAACAGCAGGTATATTCAATTCCGATCAGAAGATAATAGTCAGATAATATTAGGCTGATGAAAAAGAGCTCGTCAATTACTACTTTAGGGCAAAAAGAAAGCCCTAAAAATATCTTTGCTATGCGACGATTTGCCTATTTGTTCTGTTTTGTGATGTTTTTTTCAATTTCAACGGTTTATGCCCAGCAGGCCAATAAACTGCTCGAGGCCGGGCCCATGCTAGGCTATGTTGAAATGCAGGAGGCCAATCTCTGGATTCAAACAACTGAGCCAACCGATTTTGAAATTCGTTATCGTCAAAAGGGTACCGATAGCGACTTTCAAACCTATAATGGAAGGACGAAAGAAACAGCATCCAATACTGCTCACATAAAGTTGGAGGATCTCAGCTACGGCACTACCTACCATTACGATCTGTACCTGAATGGACAGCAGGTTCAGCTATCCTACAACACAAAATTTACAACACAGCAGCTGTGGCAGTATCGGCGGGGCGCTCCTAACTTCTCTATCGCCATGGGATCGTGCCTCTTTATCAATGATAAACCCTATGACCGACCTGGCGAAGGCTATGGTAAGGGCACTGGCATCCTGTCTGAAATTAGCGAACAAGATCCTGATCTGATGCTCTGGCTTGGTGATAATGTTTATTACCGTGAGCCCGATTTTTACTCAAAGTCGCGCATGGACTACCGCTATCAGGATGCGCGTAATACCCAAACCATGCAGCCGCTGTTGGCCAATGCGATTAACTTGGCCACTTGGGACGATCACGACTATGGTCCCAACAACTCTAATCGCTCGTACCGCATGAAAGAGGAGTCGCTGAATATTTTTAAACGCTACTGGGCCAATCCCAGCTATGGTATAGAGGGGACAAATGGGGTATTTACCAAGTATAAATACAGCGATGTGGAGTTCTTTTTTATGGATGATCGCTACCATCGCGCGCCCAATGGACTGAAAAGAGAAAATAAAGATTTCTTTGGTCAGGCGCAGTTACAGTGGCTTATGGATGGTCTGGTAAGCAGCTCAGCGACTTTTAAATTGGTAGTTGTGGGTAACCAGGCAACCAACAAAATGCATGATAATGAGTCGCTTTACGCTTATAAAGCCGAATACGATAAACTAATGAACTTTTTAAAAGAGCAGGATATTCCCGGCGTGATGTTTGTATCGGGTGATCGCCACTTTACCGAGCTTATCAAAACAAACCGCGGTCGCGATTATCCCATCTATGAGTTTACATCCTCACCGCTCTCCAGTGGCAGTTATAGCTCGCTGGATGAAAGCGAAGAATACAATAATCCGCAGCGCGTAGCGGGTACGCTGGTACATAAAGATCAAAACTTTGGGATGATTCACGTTGAAGGAGGGGAGGACAACCGCAAACTAATTCTCCAAACTTACGGCTCTGATGGCGACAAGCTTTGGGAAAAAATCATATCAGAAAATGATTTGGATAATGAATAGAATTATTCCCTAACTTCTGATAGACTATTTTTGGGATGCTGTCCTACTCAAGGCAGCATCTTTTATTTTGGATATCATTTTCATCGAACATGGAGTCGCAATGACGTGGGAAGAGATCTTTAGTTACTTACAGGAAGTTCTCAATTTTAAGTTATTTACGATTAGTGAAGCACCGGTAACAGTGGCTTCGATCCTGATCTTCCTGTTACTTATTACGGTCTTTGTTTTGTTTGGTATTTGGATACGCCGGATGTTAAGTAGGCGCATTTTCAAACGCTTTAAAATAGATGCAGGCACTAGCTATACCCTTTCGCGAATCACGCAATATCTCATAATCAGCATCGGGGTATTAATCTCGTTTAATTTTGTGGGGATTAATCTCAGCAGTCTGACCGTTATTTTTGGGCTCCTGTCGGTGGGTATTGGTTTTGGCCTGCAAAATATTACTTCCAACTTTATATCGGGACTTATTATTCTTTTTGAACGACCCATTAGCGTAGGCGATCGTGTGGTAGTCAGTGATATTGAGGGCGACATTACTGAGATCAATATTCGAGCTACTATGGTGCGTACGGTTAATAATATTTTAATCATAGTGCCAAACTCCGAATTTGTATCCAAAGATGTAATCAATTATTCCCACGGCGATCCCACCTATCGTCTCGATATTGATGTGGGAGTGGCTTATGGCTCCGATCTGGATACAGTTCTGAAGGCTCTGCAAGAGGTTGCCGATCAAAACAAGAGCGTGATGCAGACGCCCCAATCAGAAGTGCACCTGATCGAGTTTGGCGATTCGTCCTGGAATATGCAGCTGCGGGCCTGGATTCCGGACGTGAAGCATTATCCCCGAATACGAAATGAGCTAAACCAGGCTATCGTCCGCACGTTCCGCAAATACGAGGTAGAAATTCCGTTCCCGCAGCGCGATCTGCATGTTCGCAGCTCGGTAAAACTGCCGGTTGGTAATGATGGAGAAGGAGAGGAGTAAGTATTGGATAGCTGATCCTGAATAATGTGTTGAGTCTAGGATACTTCAGCGAAGTTGACTTTGTCTCAGTATTTCTTTCAGGAACTAATACTTTCTCTTATCTAACTGGGAAGAATATCCTTAAAATTAAATAGTTCATTTTTTCAGTCAAGAAAAAACGAACCTTTAGATTGACTGGCTGAGAATTATGCTGGCGGGCTGGAATCCTTAAAAGTCCTCCTTTGGCAAAGTTTAGGATAGGTTAATGATATGAACTGGAGGAGGTGCAGGAGGATGACCACGAAACACTATTTTATATCTCAATCTAAGTCCAGTTAAGACAATTAATTGAACTTATTTCAATTGATGGACCGAAGCTTTGTAACAGCTAAAAGGAACTTATAGTAGGCTATTTTAGTAAATGAGTTTCTTCCCCTACTTGGTGGGTAAGAACAAGATAGAGTTAAAATATAGGCTCAATAAAAAAAGCCCCACGGCGAACCGTGAGGCTTTATATAAATTATATCCGTGGGGTTAATTTTCGATCGGCACCGTTTCTTGTTCTACCTCTTGGATCATATCAGAAATATTGCCCTTTAAAATAGGTTCCACTTTTTGGAACTGTGCATCTACTTTATTGGCCAGCTCTTCGTACACCGCATACTGCTGTTCGGTGGGATGGTTATCGCCGGTAGAAACGGTATTAGCCAGGGCGGCCAGCTTGTTATTAAGCTTAATGGGGTAATTCAGCACATCTTGGTAGCTCTCAGCCTTGGTCTGCATGAGCGCGCTTTCGACCTCGCTGAGCGTGCCCAGCATCGACTCTGCTCGTTTTTGAACTTGCTCATTGCCCACATACTCCGCCTTGATATCCTCCAGCTTGCTGCGGACCTCCCGAATGCGATTGATGGTCTTATGGGTCGTATCTAGCTTGGAAATAATCGTCTGGTGCAGATCAAACTGGGCCTCAAAATCATCCTGTGTGGTTTCGATGCGCGGATCTTTGACAATCTCAAAAGGCTGACTCATCACCGTTTCGTCCTCAATAATTAGCCGAACTTCGTAGGAGCCAGGAACTGCCTTGGGTCCGTCAGTAGAGCCGGCCCACAAATTTGTCGGCCGTCGAGGTCGGTAGCGCCGGGATACTCCATATTCCAGGCAAACTCATTGAGTCCTTTCTTTGTGGTAAGGACGGTAGGTTCCGTCTTTTCCTCTTCTTCATAAAACTCGCTCGACTCTTTCACTTCATTGCCTTCGATATCCTCTTCACTGGAATAGGTGCGAATAATATCACCGTTGGATTCCAGGAACTGAAGTTTTACTTCTTTATCGGAGATAGCCTCATCGAGATTATAGTGTACTACAACGCCCGGCTCGGGATTTTGTCCCTGTGTCATCCCCGGTTCGTTAACGCTGGGGCCGCCAAATTTGTAGGTCGTCTCTGGCTGGTAAAGGTGATGTTTACTAGTGGTCTCCTCACTTATTTGGTGCAGTACATTCAGGTTATCCATCACCCAGAACGAACGTCCCTGCGTAGCGAGCACAAGGTCCTTGTCGCGTTTGTGAACGCGAAGATCTGTGATCGGCACGGCCGGCAGGTTAAGCTGCAGGGGCTGCCACATTTCACCGTCGTTGAATGATACATAGACTCCGGTTTCGGTACCGGCATACAACAGCCCTTCTTTGTTGGGATCCTCTCGGATAACGCGCGTGAAGTCCTTCTCGGGAATGCCGCTCGTTATTTTCGTCCAGCTCTGCCCGTAATCGTCTGTTTTGTAGAGCATCGGCTGAAAGTCATCAAACTTGTAGCGGTTGACCGCAATGTAGGCTGTTCCGGCGTCAAAATGGGAGGCATCGATAATGCTTACCATCGACTCGGGCATGCCTTCGGGCGTTACCTCGGTCCAGGTGTCGCCGTTATCGCGGCTTAGGTGCACAAGACCGCCGTCGGAGCCAGCCCAGAGCACGCCCTCTTCGATAGGTGACTCAGCAAAGGCAAAAATAGTGTTGTAGTATTCCACGCTGGTATCATCGTGGGTGATAGGGCCGCCTGATTTGCCCTGCTTTGATTCTTCATCACGGGTGAGATCCTCACTGATCTGATCCCAGCTCATACCTTCATTGGTAGAACGGTGCACAAATTGCGAAGTCGTATAAATAACGTCGGGATCGTGCGGTGAGATATAGATCGGGAACGTCCACTGAAAACGATAGCGAATGTCCTTGGCCGCGGCGCCCATGGGATTATTCGGCCACACGTCGATACGATCACTTTGATTGGTATAGTCATTAAACTTATTGAGATAGCCGCCATAACTACCGCCGTATGTTACATTCGGATTTTCCGGATCCGGGGCAATATATCCGCTTTCGCCGCCGGCCACGGGCATCCAGTCATCTTCATCAATACCATATCCGGATGTACGGCTCTTTATGGCCACTGTGCTGTTGTCCTGTTGAGCACCATAAATCCAGTAGGGAAACTGGTTGTCCAAAATCACGTGGTAAAACTGCGCCGTGGCATATTTATGGTAAGATGACCAGCTGTCACCGCCATTGTCGGAAACCTGTCCGCCGCCATCGTCGGCTACCACCATGCGCTTATTATCGTCGGGCGCTATCCACAGATCGTGATGATCGCCGTGTGGCGTATCAATGGATTTAAACGTTTCTCCGCCGTCCGTGGATTTGTGCAAGTCTACATTTAGCACATACACCGTATTTTCATCCTGCGGATCGGCCTCAATATGTGTGTAGTACCAGGCGCGTTGACGCAGCTTGCGGGCCTTGTTAGTGCGTGTCCATGTTTTACCGCCGTCATCAGATCGAAAAACGCCGCCGTTGTTGCTTTCGATCATGGCCCAAACGCGATCTGAGTTTACTGGCGAAACCGTAACACCAATCTTGCCCATCAGTCCCTTAGGCATTCCTGGACGCTGCGAGATATTGGTCCATGTTTCACCTCCGTCGGTACTTTTATAGAGGCCGCTGCCTTCGCCGCCGCTTACCATCTTCCACGGATTGCGATAGGCCTCCCAGAGCGAAGCATACAGTACGCGCGGATTGTTGGGATCCACCGTGATATCAACAGCTCCGGTGTGTTCATTGTGATACAGTACTTTTTCCCAGGTTTCGCCGCCGTCAGTTGTCTTAAAAACGCCGCGTTCCTTATTGCCCTCGTTGCCGAAAGCGTGACCCAGCGCAGCTACCCAGGCTACATCTTCATTTTCGGGGTGGACCGCTATTTCGCCAATAAAGTGCGTTTCGCCCAGTCCAATATGGGTCCAGCTGTCGCCGCCGTCCACCGAGCGATAGATCCCGTCCCCGGCCGACATATTTCCACGGATACAAGTTTCGCCCATCCCGGCATAAATTACATTTTTATCCGATGGCGCCACCGTAAGCGCGCCTACCGATCCGGTATTAAAATTTCCGTCTGAGACATTGATCCACGTTTTTCCGCGATCAGTGGTTTTGTAGACGCCGCCGCCGGTAAATCCGGTGTAGTAAGTAGCAGGCTCATCTTTATGACCCGCCACCGCGACCGATCGTCCGCCGCGAAAGGGACCAATATTGCGATAATCAAGTCCCTGTAGATAGGTCTGATCGTACGTAGGATTGTCTGTTTCGAGTCCGTGGCCAAATGGCTGGGCTTGCAATGGAAGCATAAGGCCTCCAACAAAAATAAGGCAAAATGCTATAGCTGAACTCAGCCATATTTTTTGTAATTGTTTATTTGTGGTAAACATCGCACCGGTGATTTAAATTGATATTTAAATTATTATACGTACATGAACAACGTATTTAAATTGCAGCACTATTTTTGGATAAAAAATGTAAAGAGCTGTCGATGATTATATGCTATCGATATGCCTCATTTTGTTGCAGATTTTCATTGGCATCAATGTCGCGGGAAGGGATTGGAAAGACCAATCGACCAGCGTTATCAAGGGAGACCGGTTCGCTGTTTTCGCGATCAATATTGCTAAGTACATCCTGAGCTCTGCCAGTACGTACCAAATTGTACCAGCGATGGCCTTCTTCAAAAAATTCGATGCCTCGTTCCAGTTCTATAGCTCGAAGGATTTCCTGTGCTGTATCAACCCCCGTACCAGCGGTATCTTGCAAGCCGGCCCGGTTTCGTATCTCATTAAGATCAGCTAGGGCGCCAGAAAGATCTACAGGTTGTTTACGAACGCGGGCTTCAGCACGGTTTAAGTACATTTCAGCCAGCCGCAGAATCTGAATATTGTCGTCAGCACCTGTTTTCTGATATTTGCTTGGATAATAAACCCCAATATTGGCATCAAAACCGATTAAATCACCTCGCTCATCTTGAGGGCGTGACTTAACCTTTTCTACAAAATCGGTATGCAATGCAATGTCACCTCTACCGCCACGACTGGAAGGGAAGTACCAACTACGGATACTGCTTGGATCTGTAGTGTTAAAGGCAAGCTCAAAAATAGCTTCTGATGTATTTTCGCTATAGAAGATATCCTGAAAGTCTTCTACTAAGCTAAAATTGTAATTATCAATAACATCTGTTGCATACTGTTCTGCCAAACCATAATCTTTTGTATAAAGATATAATCGGGACCGTAAGGCTTTTGCTGCTGCTTCGGAAGCCCAATTGGGATTTGAAAAACCAGAAAGTCTGGACTCAGCTTCCTTGAGGTCGTTCTCTACTTGTGTATAAGACTCCTCGATAGAGGAACGAGAGGGGTAACTGTTTTCTCCAATTGCTCGCGAGGGTTCTGTTACAATAGGCACTCCCATTGTACCTGCTACACCCGAAACACCGCCGTAGGTACGGGTAAGATCAAAGTAAGCCAAGGCACGAATAAAGTAGGCCTCCCCAATAATCTGATCCTTCGATTCTTGAGGGACATTTTCTAGTTCAGGAACCTGGCTAATGATGTTATTGGCATGATTGACCGTAGCGTAGGCTTCGGACCATAAGTTTCGGTTTTCGAGATTTCCGGGAACGGTATTGTACGTATCTATTTCTCGGTAAAAGTCCCAGGTACCTACACTTTGAGAAATATCCGAAGCAATATCGCTGATAATTAGAATGTTGTCCCCGTAATAATCACCGGATTGTAGTTGCCCATAGAGGCCATTAAGAGCCGCTTCTGCACTTTTTTCGTTTCTGATGGCATCTTCTTCTGCGATAGCAGTTTGCGGATCTTGGTTGAGTACGTCGCAACCTGAAGCAACAATCAATATGCCTAATAAATAAAATTGTAAATATTTCATAACGTAATAGTTTGTCGTTTTAAAATTTGATGTCGAAGCCGCCAATTACAGAACGTGCCTGAGGCTGGGTATAAAACTCAATCCCTTTGGTAAGAGATGAAGTAGCAGTAGCTGTTACTTCAGGATCTAATCCACTGTAATTGGTAAATGTCAGCAGATTTTGGCCGGTGACATAAAAACGTAGACTTGAGATGCCCAACTCTCCTAAAAACTGATTGGGCAGTGAATAGCCAACAGTTAACTTTTTAAGCCGCATGTATGATCCGTCTTCTAGGAAACGGGAAGGACGCAAGTTACTAGCGTAGTTATCACTCGTCATCTTAGGTACCATTGTTTGGTCGCCGGGCTCTTGCCAGCGATCAAGCTGGGAACTCAAAAAGCCTGTGTTACGAGTACCTCCATGTTCCTGAAAGAAACGGTTCCAGTTAAGCTGGTCACCCCCATAGCTATATTGGAAGAATACCGAGAGGTCTACATTCTTGTAGTTAAACCGGTTGGTAATCCCACCGAAAAAGTCCGGGTTGGCATTACCTACAATTTTACGATCTACATTGGGATTAAATGTGCCGTTGTTATCGACATCCTCAAAGATAGGTTCTCCTGTTTCAGGGTTTACACCAAGCTGTTTGTGTAAGTAGAATGAATACATCGGATATCCCTCTTGATACCGGTAGATATCACGGTTATACACATTAAATGGGGATGCGAGTTCAAGAATTTTATTGCGGTTGCCCGATATATTGAAGTTTAAATTCCATTTTAACTCTTCTCGACTAATAATATCACCGCTTATACTTAGCTCCATGCCCTCATTTTCAATTTCGCCATAATTCTGTACGAGTTCTTCAAAACCGGTTGACATGGGCACTGGAACAGCCAATAGAAGGTTATCAGTTTTTTTATAGTAATAGTCATACACAATACTCAACCGGTCATCGAAAAGGCCAATATCGATGCCAAGATCAAGTTGATTGGTTGTTTCCCACTTTAAATTAGGGTTTGCCAGTTGCTGAGGGCTGGTACCGGGGTTTTCGGTATAGCTTTCTCCGCCCCATAATCCCAGTGCCTGAAAGTTATCAATACCGCTTTGGTTACCGGTAACACCATAGCTGGCACGTAACTTTAGGTTGCTCATCCAGTCAATATTGAAAAAAGATTCCTCGGAAGCGACCCAACCCAAGGCTACAGATGGGAACGTACCCCACTGGTTTCGTTCCCCAAAACGTGAAGAACCATCACGACGCACGTTTGCGGTCAACAAATACTTGCCATCGTAATCGTACTTTAGCCGCCCAAAGAAAGAGGCTATTCCTGAACTAGTGCCGGTTGAAGAAGACGTTTGCACAGCGGCGTCTTCAATACGGCGAAAGTCGTTACTGGGGAACTGTTGGCCACTTGCGGTAGTACGTTCAAATGTCGACTCTTGAATACTGGTACCCAGTAATACGCTAAAATTATGGCTATCAACATTAAATAGGTAATTTAACGTATTCTCTACGGTCCAGTTGTTACTCAGCGCAGTTGTGGCCAATGCACTGCCGTTAACAGCAGATCCTTCATTGGTAAATGTGTTGTTATATCGTTCCTCACTTACTTGGTTGTAATCATAACTCCAACTGGTGCGGAAGGTAAGTCCGGGTGTAAACTCATATTCTCCAAACACATTTCCAATAAGCCGGTTTACGCTCATATCAAAGTCTACTTCTTCTACTGCAGCAACAGGATTTTCAAAAATGCTAAATTTAGTATATGAATTATCCTGCTGATACACTGGTAGGTTAGTAGGATAAAAGTATACCCCGCCAAGTACGCCCGTAATGTTATCATTATTACGCACCCTATTCCGGCTCGAGTTTGAATAAGTGATGCTAGTGCCGAAGGAAAGGTTATCAGTTGCTTGTAAGTCCAGATTAACGCGCGCATTATTTCGCTTGAAATTGGTAGGTCGGATTACCCCATCCTGTGTGAAATTTGAACCCGATATGGAGTATTTCATGAATTCGTTACCGCCACTAAATGTTAAATCATGACTTCTAACGGCACCTGTACGAAAGACTTTATCAGCCCAGTTTGTATTGATTGCATTATCTGGATTGCTGTAGGGAATAGGTTCCCCGTTATTCCGGGCTGCTTCATTCATTAACATTTCAAAGTTGGAGCCGCTCACGAGATCGGGAGTATTTACAGCCTCATTAATACCATAATAGGTACTGAACTGGATAATGGGTTCACTATTACTCCCTCGTTTAGTCGTTATTAATACCACTCCGTTTGAAGCACGAGCTCCATAAATGGCTGTAGCTGAAGCATCTTTTAGGACTTCTATAGATTCAATATTGGATGGGTCAAGGTCGGCAATGGCGCTTGTTTGAGCTCCCCCCGTGCCAAGTCCAAAGTTCCCTGTTTCAATTGGAACACCATCAACAACGTATAGAGGGTCACTGCCTCCAGAAATTGAGTTTGTGCCGCGAATATTAATGGATATTCCACCTCCGGGCATACCGGAATTAGAACTCACCTGAACTCCTGCGGCCTGTCCTTGAATAAGCTGATCGGCCCCGGCCGAAGGTGTATTTTGAATGTCTGCAGAACTTACGGAGGATACTGAACTGGTTAGGGTTTCACGTGTTTGCTCTCCATATCCAATAACAACAACTTCCTTAAGTTTTTCGACATCCTCCTTAAGTTTTACATTAATAGTTTGCCGGTTTCTAACGGGTACTTCTTTCGATAAATAGCCAATATAGCTGAAAACTAACACAGCATTAGGTCCGGTAACCTCTAATTCATATTCCCCATTTTTATCAGTGCTAGCTCCATTAGATGTACCCTTCTCTAGAACATTAACTCCTGGTAGGGTTCTGCCGTTGTTAGCGGAGGTGACTGTTCCGGTAACGGTAACTTGCGCGATAGATATTGAGGCAGATAGGATAAATATTAAAAAGGTGAAACAGATAATAGTCCAACCGTTGTTACTATCTGTAGTTCTGTTTTCCTGTTTGGTAGGTATACCACTGCATAGGGTAAAGATGTGTTTGTCCATTATATTATAAGTTAGAGTGATTGGTAGCGTTGTATTTATTGCACTTCGGGGAAGGATATTTCGTTGAAAGAGTAGTTAAGCCGTTTGTTGAAAGAGCAACTAGTTAAAATCACATCCCGTTTCGACAAGCCTAATTTTTTGGCAGAGCAATATCAATCGAGATCAAGCATTAAAAATATTTAATCCCCTTTTTTACAAAAAATTACACAATTCTTTTAGAAGTACACGGGCTCGGCCTGTAATGAAGGTTGATAAATACCTATTTGTTTTTAAAGAATAGAAAAGTAAACGTAAGGGCACAGTTTTAGCCGTCGTATTATGCCCCAAAAAGCTCCATATTCTCCTATCTCAGCAAATGGTGTTTTTAAAAAGTTAGCTAAAATAGTAAGGTCATATTTCCTATTTTAGGATTTATGAAAACAACCGGATTTATAGCCAGGCGCTACCTCTTTTCAAAAAAACATGTGTCGCTGATCTCCACGCTCACCATCATCAGCATTTTGGGCGTCACCATTGGTACGGCACTACTTCATTGTCGTGCTTTCGGTGTTCAATGGTTTTTTTGATGTAATACAAGGCTTTCTCCTCCAGAATGATCCCGATATCCGTATAGAATCGGTAGCCGGTAATACGTTGCTTTATAACGGTGATATGCAGCAAAAACTTTCGGCAATCCCTGAACTCAGGGCCGCGGCGTCCTATGTCGAGGGTAAAGCCCTGCTGGCTCAGCAAAGTAACTCCGATAAAGTAGTGGACGTCCGTGGCATCAGCGCCGAAGAATATTTCAAGGTCAATAACTTGCAGGAGAGTTTGGAATCCGGCACGGTAAACCTTTCCGTGCAAAACAAAAAGCCCGGCATGCTTGTTAATCAGCAGCTGCAAAACGAGCTGGAATCGAAATCGGAGACCAGGTGGTACTGCTCAGCGCCGACGGTATGCGTAAATCACTCACTCAGCTTTTCACTGCCGCGGAGCTACCGTTTTGAGGTGCGCGGCTTTTATTCGCGCCTGCAAATCACCGACGGCCCCGCTGTCTATATCGACAAAGAAGCGGCTCAGCGGCTCTTTGAGATGCGCAATATGGTCTCCGGCATCGATCTTCGCCTGCAAAATACCAACCAGGCCGAGGAGGTTAAACAGATCGCTGCAAGCCACTCTTGGATCCGATTTTAAACTCTCTACCTGGTACGACTTGAAAAAGCCCCTCTACGATGTCATGTACCTCGAAAAATGGAGTTCCTACGTTATCCTGATGATTATCGTGCTGGTGGCCGTACTTAATATTATTGGCTCTCTTACCATGATCGTGATACAAAAGAAACGCGATATAGGTGTACTTCTTACTATGGGTTTTACCCCTCAGACGTCAAAAATATTTTGTTCGGCAGGGGCTCTATATCGGTATTATCGGTTGCGTAATAGGAGGAGGGCTGGGACTACTGCTGAGCTGGCTGCAGCAGCAGTACGGACTTATCAAGCTCTCATCGGCCTTTATTATCGACGCCTATCCCGTGAGCATAAACTGGATGGATATTAGCATTGTGCTGGTGGGGAGCCTGTTGCTCTGCCTGTTGGCAAGTTGGTACCCGGCGCGGCGTGCAGCCAACGTAGATACCAGCTGGATGCTATTCGATACGACTAAAAGGGAATGAGCGTTCAAACCCATTCCCATGTTGGGATATATGGAGTCACATTTGGGATGTGTCTCTATACTAGAGCTATATTAACTAACCGAAGAGTTAATTATTGTGTTCCTTTTGTAATCCCAATTTCTTGCATATAGAAGCAAGTTGGTTTAGTTCAGTCTCAGATAGGACCTCAAATTCTTCTTTGATACGTTGAAGATGTTTTGGAAAGTAATTAGCGATAAAATTCTTTCCCTCGGGCGTCAGGTGAATGAGCATCGATCGTCGGTCTTCGGGATCCTGCTGGCGTTTTACCCACCCGCTTTTTTCGAGATTGTCGATCACCAAGGTAATGTTTCCCCCACTTTTGAGAAGCTTTTCGCCCAATGCTTTTTGGTTTAACGGGCCCAGGTGATGCAGAGCCTCCATTACTCCAAATTGACTAACTGTAAGGTTAGCGTCCGCGTGGTGTTTATTCAGACGATTGGTGAGCGACTCGGTTGCGCGCATTAGTTTGATGAATGTATTTAACACCTGCTTCTCTTTCTCGTCGCCATCAAAGTGGGTACCCATTGTGCTGAGGTCTGTTTTGAATATTAAATTATAATGGAGGAGCAATATATAATTTTGCAGCAGGGAAAGCTATCAGTGTTTGTAGGTCACCGTCACTGGGGCGTGATCTGAGAGATCCCATTCCATCTCAATTTCGGCTTCGGTGGCTGCTTCCAGCAGATCGGGACTTGTCATCTGGTAATCGATGCGCCATCCCTTGTTGCGCTCCTTGGATGCCGCGCGATAGCTCCACCAGCTGTACAGATCCTCTTCGTCTTCGTGGAGTCGACGATAGACATCTTCAAAACCCGTCTGGAGCAGACGCGTAACCCATTCGCGTTCTTCGGGTAAAAAGCCGGAGGTATTTTTATTCCGCTTTGGATTATGAATGTCGATGGCTTTGTGGCAGATATTGTAATCTCCACAGAAGACAACGGGTTTGGCGCTGCTGAGGTATTTCTGCGCATAGGGCAGAAAGTAGTCGAGAAACTCCATCTTCAGATCCTGCCGCTCATCGCCGGTCGTACCGCTGGGGGCGTAGATTGAAAAGACAGTAAGATCCTCAAATTCCGCCTTGATTACACGTCCCTCGCTGTCAATCCAGTCCACGCCAATTCCTTTTTCCACGTTGATTGGCTCTTCTTTCGACATAATGCCGACCCCGGAATAGCCTTTCTTTTCGGCGGTATGATACACGTCGTGGTAGTCAAGGTTTTTGATAGGATTTGGCACTTGGTGTTCCATAGCACGGAGTTCCTGCAGACAAATAATATCGGGATCACTCTGATCAACCCAGTCTAAAAAGCCGTGACGGTGCGCCGCGCGGATACCATTGAGGTTTGAGGGATGAGATCTTAAGCACGATGGTAAATCTTTAGTTTTAGTCGCAGAAAGATGATTGAAAAGTGGTGAGTGACAAGTTACTATTACTCATCACTGAATACGCATTACTTACTTTTTACAATTGCATAGTTCCGTTTACCAACTTTAAGGGTAAATTCGGTATCGCCCTTAAACGTCACGCTGTAGCCTTTGTCGGATACTTTTTCATCGTCGATAGAGATGCCGCCCTGTTGGATCAGGCGCTTGGTTTGGCCGTTGCTGTCGGTGAAACCGGCATCTGATACGATATCGAGCAGACGAACTTCGGTTCCGGCATCGTATTCCATGGTAGGGGCATCGTCGGGAATTTGATCGCCAACCACTGTTTTTTCGAAGTGTTTGCGGGCCGCTTCGGCTTTTTCTTGACCGTGGTAAATGCGGGTTATGCTGAGGGCCAGCTCGTGCTTTGTATTACGGGGATCTTCCGCAATTTTCTTCTTGTACTTTGGCAGCTCATCCACATCAACGTCCGAGATCAGCTCAAACCAGGAGTAGATCAGATCATCGGGGATCGAGAGCACCTTGCCGTACATATCGTTGGCATCCTCGGTAATACCAATATAATTATCGTAGGATTTTGACATCTTTTTGGTGCCGTCGGTACCTACTAGTAGTGGCATCATCAGCGCAATTTGCGGCTCCTGTTCGTCATCTTTTTGGAGTTCTCGTCCCACCAGAAGGTTAAATTTCTGATCGGTGCCGCCGAGTTCAACATCCGACTGAAGATGTACCGAGTCTTGGCCCTGTGCCAGCGGATATAAGAATTCGTGCAGCGAGATAGGTTCGTTATTATCGTAGCGTTTCGAAAAGTCATCGCGCTCAATCATTCGGGCAACCGTTAATTTCGAGGTCAGCTTGATGACATCCTCAAAGTTCATTTTGCCCAACCACTCTGAGTTATAGACAATAGAGGTTTTGTCCTCGTCCAGAATTTTTGTGGCCTGATCGAGATAGGTTTTTGCATTTTCTTCGATTTCTTCGCTCGACAGTGCGGGACGCGTTTCACTTTTGCCGGTAGGATCGCCGATGAGCGCTGTAAAATCTCCAATAATTAGGATGGCTTCGTGACCTAGATCCTGAAATTGCCGTAATTTACGTAGGATCACCGAGTGTCCCAGGTGCAGGTCGGGACGGGTGGGGTCGCAGCCCAGCTTAATTTTAAGTGGTTTATTTTTTTCTTTGGAATTTTTGAGCTTTTCGACAAGCTCATCCTCGGGTACAATTTCAGCGGTACCGCGTTTAATAACTTCGAGTTGTTCTTCAACAGGTGGAAACGTCATGATAATGCTAAGAGTTACGGTTCTTTTCTAGAATGGGAAAACTTTCGATTGGGTTGTACTGGTCGAGAGTCTTTTCGACCGTTGATTTAAAATCTTCGGCGCCGGGATAAACGCTGGCCACAGTATCGTATGCCCAAGGGGCCAGATGCACTACGTACGAGTAGGTGGCTGAATCTTGTCGCGCCTGCTGCGAAGGGATGCTGAACCCGGCCAGGATTAATAAAACAGCACTAATTACAATGCCGCTTTTCAGAAATCCAAAGGCGGCACCGGCCAGTCGATTAACAATGTTGAGCTTGACAGCCTCAAGAAACTTTTTGCTCAGGTAAGCCACCAGGTGTACGGCGGCCAGTGTTGTTAGAAAAATAATCAACCCGGAGGCGAAAGGAATAACAGAAGCTTTTTCCTCGAAAAGGGGGCTTATCAACTGGCCAACAGGTTCCATATACTGGAAGGTTAAAAACACGGCCAGCACAATTCCTACAATACTCAGCACTTCCTTGATGAGCCCATTAGAAAAACCGCGATAGCAAAAATATGCGATGGGCAGAAATATCAGGAAGTCCAGGATATTCATAGGGCAAAATAATCAGGAGAGTTCGTCTTTGACGACCTTGCTGACGATTGACCCTTCAGCTTTACCTTTCAGTTCTTGCATCAGGACGCCCATGACTTGCCCCATATCCGACATGTCTTCAGCTCCGAGCTCTTCAATTTTTTCACGGGCAATATCGCGTACCTCATCCTCGGAAAGCATTTCGGGCAGGTACGACTCAATAACTTCCAGCTCCGCTTTTTCGGAGTCGGCCAGGTCATTGCGGTCGCCTTTTTCAAATTGCTCAATGGATTCGTTGCGCTGCTTGGCCGCTTTCATCAGTACTTCAATGGCTTGTTCATCAGAAAGTGAGGCTTCGCCCTCTTTACGCTCGCTGATTTCGCGTTCCAGCAGCTTCGACTTTAATGAGCGCAACACACGCAGCTTATCCTTCTCTTTGTTCTTCATGGCCTGTTTTAAGTCTGCCATGATTTGGTCTTTGATAGACATAGGCTGTTAGCTAAAAATTAAGGGGAATCCGGGAGCTGTTAAGAGCTCATAAAAAAAGGTTCCATCCGCTTATACGAATGCAACCTTTTCCGGCAAATAAAGATTGATCGAACTAGTCTTTATTTTCTTGAATAAAGTCTTGCACCTTATCTTCCTGGATAACGGCTTCTTTGTAAGCATAATTGTTATCGGGCGTTTTGTGAGCCACAATCACCTTTGCCATGCGGCCGTCGCCAGCCTGTTGTTCCTGTCCTTCAGTTCCAAATGTTTTCTTCTTCGCCATAACTATACAGTGTTACTATTTAATTTCTTTGTGAACGGTATGCTTACGAAGCACCGGGTTGTACTTTTTAATCTCAAGTCGATCGGGCGTATTACGACGATTTTTTGTCGTATGATACCGCGAAGTGCCAGGGGCTTCCGTGCATTCTAAAATAACTTGTACTCTGTTTCCTTTTGCCATAATGTTTGTTGTTTCTGGGTTAGTTGTTAATTGTTATTGTCAAAGGCAATGACCAATAACGTATAACAGTTAACCGATAACGATTAAACGTCTTTGATAAGTGTTCCCTTTTTGCGCGCTTCCTTCAGTACAGCATGGATGCCTTTTTTGTTGATCGTACGAAGCGTCTTGGCAGAGACTTTTAGTTTAACCCACTTATCTTCCTCGGGAACGTAGAACTTTTTTGTCTGCAGGTTCTGCTGAAACTTATGCTTCGTTTTGTTGTTAGCATTTGAGGAGCGATAACCATTTTGAGCTCCCTTTCCAGTAATATCATCTTTACGTGCCATAACTCGTAATAAGCATTGTTTGCAATTTCTCAGATAGACCGAAAAAATAGGCTTAATCCCTAAAAATATCAATGTTTCTTTTAGACCTAATTTTTTAACATATTGGGGCGGTTCTCGGGAGAACATAAAGTAGTGATTGTCTGGGATGCTTTTATACTTGTTAGACTTGATCTGCGCGCCCAACTCGGCTTTCGCCAATAAAGCCCATCGCTTACTTTGATTTTGCGTATTTATGCCCTATTTTCAGGCGTCTTCATTGTTATTATAAACCCCACTCATACCTATATTTATGGAGAAAAAGAAAGGATCAGATTACAAGGCGGAAAATATTCAGGTTCTCGAAGGTTTAGAGGCCGTTCGAAAACGCCCGGCCATGTATATCGGAGATACCGGTCAGCGCGGACTTCACCACCTGATAAATGAAGTTATTGATAACTCCATTGACGAGGCCATGGAAGGCCACTGCGACCAACTGGATGTTATAATTAATGAAGACGGATCTATTACTATTACCGACAACGGTCGCGGCATTCCGGTTGATGAGCATCCTAAAATTAAATTACCCGCTGTTGAGGTTGTCCTTACCAAGTTGCACGCCGGTGGTAAGTTTGATAAAAATACCTACAAGGTTTCGGGTGGCTTGCACGGGGTAGGCGTTAGTTGTGTAAATGCCCTCTCTTCTCATTTTTATTGTGAGATCCATCGTGACGGTAAAATTTATGTAATGGAATTTGAGTACGGGAAGACCGTACAGCCGCTCAAGGTGAAAGGCGAAACCGACAAGACCGGGACGACTATTACCTTTACACCTGATGCTGAGATATTTAACCAAACCACCGAATTTAAGTACGATATTATTGCCGATCGCATGCGCGAGCTGGCATTTTTGAATCCACAAATTACGATTAATCTCCGTGATGATCGCGAAGATGAGGATGATTTGCAGGATAGCTTCCATTATGAGGGCGGCGTCAAGGATTTTGTTCAGTATCTCGATGAAGACCGCGAGCCCATGATGGAGGAGCCCATCCTAATTGAGGGAGAAGTGGATATGGTGCCGGTTGAGCTTGCCATTCAATATAATGGCAGCTACTCGCAGAACGTGCATTCATACGTTAATAATATTAATACGCGTGAAGGTGGAACGCATATCTCCGGATTTCGACGGGCGCTCACTCGTTCACTGAAAAAATATGCCAAGGATAACAACCTGATTAAGGGCGACATTAAAGTATCGGGAAGTGATTTTCGCGAAGGTATGACCGCCGTTCTCAGCGTGAAGGTTCCGGAGCCGCAGTTCGAAGGTCAAACCAAGACCAAGCTTGGTAACTCTGAAGTGCAAAGTGCTGTTGAGGTGATTGTATATGAACAGATGAACGAATTCCTGGAGCGTAACCCTAAGGCAGCGAAACGAATTCTTGAGAAAGTGATTTTGGCGGCCGAAGCACGACAGGCTGCTAAAAAAGCACGGAAACTCATCCAGCGCAAGAGTGCGATGAGTGGAGGGGGACTGCCCGGTAAACTGGCGGATTGTTCGATTAAGGATCCCAAGCAGAGCGAAATTTATCTGGTAGAGGGTGACTCGGCCGGTGGATCTGCCAAGATGGGACGAAACCGTAGCTTCCAGGCCATTCTGCCGCTGCGCGGTAAGATCCTTAATACTGAGAAAGCGAAGATCAATCGCATACTGGAAAACAACGAAATTCAGGCGATGATTACGGCACTTGGTGCCGGGGTAGGCCACTCAGAGGAAGACTTTGATCTTGAGCAGCTCCGCTATCACAAAATTATTATTATGACGGATGCTGATGTGGATGGATCTCACATTCGCACCTTGCTGCTTGACGTTTCTTTTACCGATATATGAAGCCTCTTATTGAAGGTGGCCATATTTATATTGCTACGCCGCCGCTCTATCGCGTCACCAACAGCCAAGATAAAATTGATTATGCCTGGGATGACGAAACCCGCGATAAGCTAATTAAAGAGCATAAAGAATCGCGGTACAAGTTTGATGTATCGCGCTATAAGGGACTTGGAGAGATGAATCCGGAACAGCTTTGGGAGACTACCATGGATCCCGAAACAAGAACCTTGCAGCGTGTAACGGTTGATAATGCAGCTGCGGCCGACAAGCTGTTCTCAAGACTAATGGGCTCTGATGTGCAGCCCCGTCGCGAATTCATCGAGCGCAACGCCAAGTACGCAACGCTTGATATTTAAGGATCCACCTAGTGGACCGTTGGGAGTGCTAAGAATGAGTGTAAGGTAATGCACTTCAACTGGACCACTTTTATGATCGATAAATGCAATTAACTTTAACACTGTACTGATTTATTCATGGCTAAAGATAAAATTGTACCTGTAGCGATAGAAGATGAGATGCAGTCGGCCTATATCGATTATTCGATGTCGGTGATTGTATCTCGTGCCCTGCCCGATGTTCGGGATGGTCTAAAGCCAGTTCACCGACGTATTCTGTACGGCATGAGTGAGCTGGGGATGCTTCATAACAGAAATTATAAGAAGAGCGCCCGTATTGTCGGTGAGGTGCTGGGTAAGTATCACCCGCATGGCGACTCAGCGGTATATGATTCTATCGTTCGAATGGTACAGGACTTTTCTTTGCGTTATCCGCTGGTAGATGGGCAAGGAAACTTCGGCTCCATCGACGGCGACTCAGCTGCTGCTATGCGTTATACGGAAACTCGTATGGAACGCATTGCCGAAGAGATGCTTGACCGACATCAACAAAGAGACCGTTGATTTCCAAACTAACTTTGATGACACCCTGCAAGAGCCAACGGTTCTGCCGGGGATGCTTCCCAACTTGCTGCTGAATGGCGCTTCCGGTATTGCGGTGGGAATGGCCACCAATATGGCCCCCCACAACCTTGATGAGACGATCGACGGCATTGTCGCCTATCTGGAAAATCCGGATATTGAAACCGAAGAGCTGATGGAACACATCCCGGCTCCGGACTTCCCGACCGGCGGTATTATTTATGGTTATGATGGCGTAAAGAAAGCCTACGAAACGGGACGCGGTAAAATTACGCTGCGTGCACGGTGCACTACGGAGGAACTTCGTCGTAGTCGCGAGCAGATTGTGATTACCGAGATTCCGTATCAGGTAAACAAAACAACGCTGGTGAAAAAAATTGCGCGACTCACGCAAAACGAGAAGATTGAGGATATTTCCGAGATCCGCGATGAGTCGGACCGTGATGGGATGCGTATTGTAGTTGTGTGTAAGCAGAATGCCAATACCGGCATTGTGCTTAATCAGCTGTACAAATATACGCAGATGCAGACCACTTTTGGTGTGATTAGCTTGGCGCTGGTTAAAGGCCGACCCAAGGTGATGCCACTGAAGGAGCTTATCTATCACTATGTTGAGCACCGCGTTGAGGTGATAATTCGCCGTACGCTTTACGATCTGGATCAGGCCGAAGCGCGTGCTCATATTCTCGAGGGACTTAAGATTGCTCTTGATGATCTCGATGAAGTTATTAAAACGATTCGCGCATCCAACAGTCCGGACGAAGCCAACAAGGCGCTTCGCAGGCAGTTTGCGCTTACCGATCTCCAGGCAAAAGCTATTCTGGATATGCGTCTGCAGAAACTTACCGGACTCGAGCGCGATAAGATTGAGCTCGAATACAACGATATTGCTGAAAAAATTGCTGAATTCCGAGAGATCCTTTGGAATCGTGATCGACAGAAAGAAATTATCAAAGACGAGCTGCTAGAGATTAAGAGCCGTTACGGTGATTCTCGTCGTACGCAGATTGTACACTCAGCTGATGACTTCAGCGTTGAGGACATGATCGCCGATGAAGATGTGGTGATTACGATCTCCAATAAAGGCTTTATTAAGCGAATGCCCGTCAGTGGTTATCGCCGACAAAAACGGGGCGGTAAGGGAATGAAAGGCACAAATACCAAAGATGACGAATATGTTGAACATCTGTTTGTGGCCACCAACCACAATTACATTCTCTTCTTTACTGAGAAGGGGCAGTGCTACTGGTTGAAAGTGTATGAAATTCCCGAAACCTCTCGAACCGCTCGTGGACGAGCAATCGTCAATCTTATTGACATTGATAAAGATGACTCCATTAAGACATTTGTACCGGTAGAGACACTGGACGATGAGGAGTATATCAATAACAATTACATCATTATGTCAACCAAGAACGGTAAGGTTAAAAAGACGACGCTGGAAGCTTACAGTCGTCCCCGTCGCGACGGTATTATTGCAATCAATATCGATGACGATGATTCACTGCTCGAAGCCTCACTGACCAATGGAAAGAGTAATGTTATCTTGGCTAACCGCAAAGGTCGCGCAATTCGATTCCACGAGGATGAAGTTCGCGATATGGGTCGAAACACCTCAGGAGTCAAGGGTATGCAGCTTGGAGACGATAATGAACTCGTTGACATGGTTGTACTTAAAAATACCCACGAAGCAACGGTACTTGCGATTTCTGAAAACGGCTACGGCAAACGCTCGAAAGTAGAAGATTATCGCGAGCAAAGTCGCGGTGGCAAAGGGGTAATTACCCTCAAGGTAACCAAGAAAACCGGTGATCTTATTGCACTGAAAGAAGTCTCAGACATCGACGATCTGATGGTAATTACTGAAGGTGGTAAAGTTATCCGCATGAATTGCGGTGATATTCGAACCATGGGACGTAATACCCAGGGGGTTCGTATTATGCGCCTCGATACCGATGGTAAAATTGGTGCGGTAACCCGTGTTGTTAACGAAGAAGAGGACGCAAACGGTCTAGCTTCAAATAAGATCATATCGAAGAAGCCCGGCAGAGTGAATTACTCTGCCGGGCTTTTTTAATTTAAGCTAACTTTGAGAGTTTAAGATTCCTGGCTGATATTAAGCTTTTGGATCTGCTCTTGCAGTACCGCGCCCGACTTCTGCAGCTGCTGTTTTTCGGTATCTGTAATATCAGGTATAATATGCCCCTTCACCCCGCCTATACCGATAGCGCAGGGTAAGCTCAGGCAAACATTGTTGATGCCATAGTTGCCCCTAGTATTAACGCTGACCGGCAAGACGTTACTTTCATTGTCAAGAATGGCGCGAACTATACGCGTGATGACAACACCAATGGCGGTATTGGTATATCCTTTCCGGTCGATTATGTGATAAGCAGCATTATTGTCTGCTCAAACAGGGCATTCATTTTAGATTCCTCAAACGATTGGCCCAATATCTCGTTGCCTTGCAATGGGTTGCCGCCAATAGCAGCTTGGCTCCAGATCGGCACCTCCGAATCCCCGTGTTCACCAAGAATATAGGCGTGTACCGATTTGGGATCTACGCCGTAGTACTTTCCGAGGAGTGAACGAAACCGTGCTGTATCCAAAAGGGTACCGGTACCGATGAGCCTTGCTGCCGATCGACGGCTAACTTGCTGGGTTACATATGTTAATATATCAACAGGATTGGTGGCGATTACGAGAATAGCTTCTGGGGCATGCTTATCAATTTCGGCAATAATTTCTCGAAAGACCTCTACATTTTTATTTAAAAGGTCGAGCCGACTATCGCTGGAAGAGCCCTGGCTAATACCGGCCGATATCACAATAACCTGTGCATCTGAGAGATCGCTATAGTCACCGGATTCTACATTAACATTTCCGACGAGCAACTGCCCATGCATCAGATCCATGGCCTCACCTTCGGCACGTTTCTTATCCTTATCTACCAGAATAATTTCACTGGCTAGTCGCTGATTAAAGAGGGCATAAGCAGCAGCCACTCCAACGTTGCCGGTACCTACGATACCAATAGATTGTTTGTTCATTATTGTATTTAATTATTTTGCTTATCTATCATTTCATGTAGTAAATCACTTCTTTTTTCAATTAAAATATCTGGAGAAATGATTTCAACATCTTTTGGGAATTGAAGTAACCATTTATTGATAAAGTCCATATTATCAAACATAAACTCTATCCGAAATAAATTAGGTTTTATTTTGTTTTTCTTTAATATATTAGCCGGCAGATTGGCCTGAAATCGTTTCAATGTCGATTCAGATACATCTACTATTACTTTTTGCGAACTCCCGTCAGATCGGAAAATTAGGCCTTCTACGTCAATTTTGCCATATGGGACAAAATCTTCGTCCAAAATTTGTATTTTTGACATGCGATCAAGCAAAAAGTTGCGTTCGTCATCTCTTTTGTGTGAGTACCCGATCACATTCCAGTGATCCCGATAAAAAACGAGAATGTAGGGATCAATTTTTCGGGAGGTTGATTTCTTCCTCTCGATTTCGATCGGTAATTAAACTTGATGGATTTATTGTCCGAGATTGCGTTGCTTATCACATACCAGTCGCCGCCCTCCATTTTTTCGGCCCCAAAATTTAGATAGGGATCCACCACGGTTCGCTCTTCCAGGGATTCCATAAAGTCCAGTAAGTCCTCGGGAACAACCTCTTTGATTTTTAATTCTACCCCTTTGGCATCCTCGATAAGCTTTTTATCAACCTGGGATTTAACAAAGTTGAGTCCCACCATAACTGTGGCTAACTCTTTAGAGGTGAACATGAGGGGCGGAATTTTATACCCACGCACAATACCGTATCCATTGTATCGGTCGTGAGTAACCGGCACGTTCATTTCTGAAAGAGCATTAAAGTCACGGAATACGGTACGGCGACTGATATCAAAATTTTCAGCAATTTTGTCTACCGTAATACGCTGGTTGGCTTGCTGAAGCATCAGGATAAGCTTCATGCGGCGCTCAGAAGCTATTCATCGATATACTAAATATTCAATTATTGTGATTTAGGCTTCTGTATAAAGGGTACAAAGATAAATTAATTTACCAACTGTTCTAAGCGAAGCCGTAAAAGCTTGATTGCAGATTGGGGGGGGATAGCTAGCTTCGGTGAGCGAATACGAGAGCTTTACCTTGGAAAAACTGGGACCCTTCGGATAACTCATGCTTTTCAAGCTCAAATGAAGAGGGTAGTCCTTCGAGCTCATTGAAAAAATCAGTTCCTTTGTAGAACACCATCGTCGACCATGGGAGGGAGGCGGTCGATCTTGTAAAGCTGATTTATTTTAAAGGCGTGCTTAGAAATAAGAAGGAACGGTTCGTCGTATCTAAAATCCTCGATGGATCCATCAACAATACCAATATTGTTAAGCCCCATTTTTTTTGCTATTTGCTTTATAGCCAAGCACTTTTTTGTAACGAGATCGTTTAAAATAATGTGCTTATCGGGGTGGGTGATCGCCAGCGGAATGCCCGGAAGCCCGCCTCCGGTACCGGCATCAACAATTATTTCTGCTGATCCAAAGCTTTTAAACGCTGATAATAGTAATGAATGCTGAATATGCTTCCATACTGTTTCACGTGAAACATCCCGACTCACAAGATTAACTCGCTTGTTCCACCAGAGAAGTTGATCGAGATAGTTTTGTAGTTGGCTTCTGTGTTTGCCAATGAGTTGATCTGCATGATCAAATGTTCCACGTGAAACGTTCTGTGTTTTAATATTTCGATGTTCCACGTGAAACGTAGGCTTAGTTGAGTGTTAGTTATTTAAATAAACCATTAGCACAGAGATATCACTTGGGGTGACGCCACTAATTCGGCTGGCCTGACCAAGTGTTTCGGGACGCACTTTGTCCATTTTTTCTTTCCCTTCGGAGGAAAGGCTTTGAATTTTATCGTAGTTAAGCTCTTCGGGGATGACGGTGTCTTCTTGCTTTTTCATTTCCTCAACCATCTCAAACTCTTTCTCAATATAGCCGGAATATTTGATCTGAATTTCTACTTGTTCAAAGACGAGCTCGTCGGTGGTTATGTCCAGGGCTTTCTCTTTGAGTTCGGGATCGGCTTCAAGAATATTAAATATTGAAAGCTCGGGACGCGGAATTAACGTCTTTGCCTTAACGGGTTGGTTGAGAGTTGAGGTGCCGTTTTCTTCGAGCATAGGATCCATCTTTTCGGGGTAAACGGTATAGTCGGCAAAGAGATCGTGGATTTTATCGATGGACTTATTCTTTTCTTGGTACTGCTCATAGCGTTCATCAGAGGCAAGTCCAATCTTATGACCGAGTTCGGTAAGGCGGAGATCAGCGTTATCTTGGCGAAGCAGGATGCGGTGTTCTGCACGAGAAGTAAACATACGATATGGCTCTTCGGTACCTTTGGTGATCAGGTCATCAATGAGTACCCCGATATATGCTTCGGATCGCTTTAGTATAAATTCATCTTTCCCTTGTGATTGTCTTGCAGCATTAATGCCGGCCATTAGTCCCTGGCATGCGGCTTCTTCGTAGCCGGTTGTTCCGTTAATTTGTCCGGCAAAGAAAAGCCCGTCGGTGATTTTAGTCTCCATACTGCGGCGGATTTGATAGGGAGGAAAGTAGTCGTACTCAATAGCATAGCCCGGGCGCAGCATAATGGCTTCTTCAAAACCTGGGATAGTACGTAATGCTTTGTATTGTACATCTTCGGGAAGGGAGGTAGAAAATCCGTTGAGGTACATTTCGTAGGTATCCCATCCTTCGGGCTCGAGAAAAAGTTGGTGGCTGTCCTGATCAGAAAAGCGATTAATTTTATCTTCAATACTGGGGCAATAACGTGGCCCGGTAGAGTCGATCGTGCCATTGAACATGGGGCTTCGATCAAATCCGGAGCGGAGCATATCGTGAACCTCCTCATTTGTGTTGCCAATCCAGCAGGTCATTTGTTCTTCCCGGGTGGGCAGGAAGTCGGTCATGAACGAAAATGCATGCGGTTCTTCATCCCCATACTGTACCTCTAGTTTCTCATAATTAATGGATCGTCCATCGATACGGGGAGGGGTTCCGGTTTTTAGTCGACCCACTTCAAATCCAAGATCTTCAAGGGCTGCTGAAATACCAATGGATGCGCGCTCTCCAGAACGACCACCCCCAAAGTTGGTTTCCCCAATATGGATGAGTCCGTTGCCAAAAGTACCGGTAGTGAGGATAACGGCATCAGCTTTAAACTCCTGACCGGTTTTGGTGCGGACGCCGGTGGCGCGTTTCCCATCCTCAGTGGTTAATACATCAACGACATTATCTTGCCGAAAGTGAAGATTCTCTTTCTTCTCAAGCTCTTGGCGCATTGTTTTACTGTATAATGCACGGTCGCTCTGGCAGCGCGGACTCCACATGGCTGGGCCCTTGCTGGTATTTAATACTCGAAATTGCAGACCCGATTTGTCAGCAACCGTACCCATTAGTCCACCAAGCGCATCAATTTCTCGCACCAGCTGTCCTTTGGCAATACCGCCAATTGCAGGATTGCAGGACATTTTTGCAATGGAGTCGAGGTCCATCGTGATTAAAAGTGTTTTTGCGCCAATTCCGGAGGCAGCACCTGCAGCTTCACTGCCGGCATGGCCGGCGCCTACGACGATGACATCATAATCGGGGTAAAGGGATTTCATTACGATCTAAGTATTTGTTTTTATTGCACTTAAGTGCTAATAAAATGAGTGCCGGATAGCTTGAGGAGTCTCAAAAATAGTGTTTCTAAGAATATGTATCATGTGTTATCCAGAGTAGTCACCGAAAATAAGGAATTTTCCAGAAAAATTTTAGCTTGTACTATAAAATTGAGGGCAAATGGTTAAGCCAGGTGTGAGGCTTCCTCTTGTTGATTATCCAGGCTGTCAACGGCTCGCGGGATATCCAGGTGAAATTGATGATTGCCAATAACATATGCCAGTCCAGTGCGCTGGCATCCACATCATTTATATCGATCGCATCAATAATAACCTGATCGATATTCTTATCACTTTTAATTTCGAGCTGTTCTAGTTTATTTTTTAGATAGAGGATGTTGGTAAAATAAAGTAAGGCGGCAATCCGCACGATAATTGCGTGGGTTTGGGTAATTGCTTCGGGGGTGGCATTGAAGTTATCAAAAGTGATCGGTGCCGGGGATTCGGCTCAACATCACACTATTAGGATAATTACTGCGGTGGATGACAATGCTAAGCGAAATTAGTACTCCGATACCAATATCTTTAAGGATCCCCAATGTCAGGGTAGCAGTAAAGGTGACTATTAATAGGATGAATTCACGAGTACGAACATTCCATAGAAATGGTGCTAGACCAACTCAACTAGTTCCGGCACAGTGGTGATGGTAATTGCGGGCAAGACAGTTTTTGGCAAATAGTAGATCAATGGTATTAAAAATAGCATCGGTGAGTAGCTACTATTGCCGCACTTATCAGAAGTGAGATACTGCTCTTGGCTCTATTTTCATCATTATCTGCGATAGGCGAAAATGCCGGCAACGGGACAGGCCTTAAAATCGATTCGACCGTATTTGTAAGTCTAATACTGAACAATCCTTGATTTGAATCGATCTTGTAGTTGGGGATGGGGCGAACTATCGTTTTGGCCAGTGCTATCGACTGGGTAAAGCTTAAGAATGCAATTGCAAGCACGGTGGACAGAAGTTGCCAGATGGGAACCGTTGACAATGACGGTAAAATTGGAGTGGGTAGTCCGGCTCTGAGATCATTTTTGAAATTCCCGGCCTGGTATTTATTAATCTATACCGTTATTAGAATGTAACGAGCTACCAACGACTTATTGCTATTTTGCGTAGCAAAAAGTAATTGAGCTTTCCGGTAATTCCTTTACAACTTAAATAGCAAATAACTGGTTACCTGCATTCCAGAACTTAACGCAAAATATATAAATACCATAGTGATGAGCAACATTTCGAAAGCCATAATTCCCGCCGCTGGTCTGGGAACTCGTATGCAACCCATCAGTGATTATTTGCCCAAGCCTATGTTGCCGCTTGGTAAAAAGCCGGTATTACAGCATATTCTGGATGAGCTGAACGCAGCCGGTATTTGTGAAATTGTAATTGTAGCACGGACCGAGCATAGCGCTATTTTCAACTATTTTGGGGACAAGCCCGGCATTCAATTGGTAGAAGATAATTCCGCCTCAGGGCCGGGTGAGGCGATTTTGAAGGCCAATAATTTTATTGGTGATGAATCGTTTGCAGTTGTTTTTTCTGATGCGCCGGTTCGCGGTGCGGGCCGATCAGATCATCTGAAAGAGCTGATGGCGTTAAAACAGCAAAACCAAGCGGCGGCGGTACTGTCCACGTATCGGATTCCCAAAGCCGAAGTATCCTCACGTGGTGTGGTCGTTTTCGAGGAGCCCGGCATAGCTAGGCAACGCTTTGGTAAGCTTGCTGATATTATCGAGAAACCCACAAGCGGAGAAACATCCAGCCGTTGGGCATCAACCTGCCGGTATGTACTGGACGCCACAATTTTTGATGCCCTCCAGCATATTTCTACTGATGCCGGCGGAGAGCTGCAGTTAACACCTGCCATCCGCCAACTGATAAAAGAAGGGAAGTCTGTGTTGGGGATGCCGATGCCCGGTCAGCTTCAGCGATACGACACTGGCCATTTTGAGGGATACTTTGCGGCATTCAACGATTTTATCAAATAATCGGTCACTTTTGTGGATTGGCTGAACGGTACAATCCAATGCCGATGAAAAAGCACCCATAAATCAGGGCGGCTGCGAAAAATACGCCGGTAGCATTATAGCCAAACGACCGAATGATCAGCGTAATCAGGGGATAGAAGAATAGCACGCCCAAAATATTGGCAACGATTTTGGACCACTGTGTCTCGGCATTATAAAACTGGTAGAATATAGCTATTGAAATAAGTCCATAACTGGCAAAAACAAATTGTGTTAGCTCGAGTCCCAGTGCACTGCTGATGGGCTCATAAACTTTCAGCAGTTCAAGTAAGACAACTTGCAGCAGGGGCGTAATCGAGGAAAGCAGCAGAAGGACACTACAAACAGTTGGTATTACCAAGTCGTCGTTCGAAAATGATAACCAGTTGTCAGAAATACGCAGTTGGGAATGCTCCATGATAAATAGGTTGTGTTGATATGAATAAAAAATCGTAATTGTGTTAATTAATTTTTCAACTATCAACAAGTATGATATTTATCATAGAGCAAAAATGAAAAAGCCCCAATCTTGGTGGATTGAGGCTTAAAAAACTTGCATGTACAAGCATTACAGTTCGCTGTCAAGACATGCAGTGATAGCATGCCAGACCGCATCCAGCTTGGATTCGCCCTCGTGCTCATAACCGGTATCCTCGTCAACAATTACGCGGCAGAAGTTATCTTGAATGAGTACGCTGTAGCCAAGGTCTTCTTCAACCTTAGTAACTACCGGCATTAACCATTTCCACGACTCGTGGAACTTCATATCCTCAACAGCAAGAAAGGCCAGGGGGATATCTTTGACATCCTCCTGATCAATCTTAATGGTACTACCCATCAGATTTTCAATAAGCCGATTTCCGTTATTTGCTTCTTCTTGTGTCATAATAAATATCTGCTAAAATTTTGATCAACTGTTTCGGTCCTAAAATACATAAAATAAAAAAGGACTCAACTTTCATCCCGTAACAAGTGTGGGATAAAGGAAAGTAGCAGTAAAGACCATAATTTCAGCAAATCAAAGGCGAAGTAATAATGGACCTGCCTGGCAGAATATTTGCTAATTGCTGGAGTAGTGCCGATCAATCTGTTTAAAGATTTTCTCCAGCGCCTCTTCTTTAAAATTACCGGCGGCATAGACCTTTTTTTCACCGTTAGTAAATGTTACACGGGTAGTACCGGATAATTTAAAAACGTGTTCGCTGATTTTTCGGAATCCTTTGTATTTACCGGTGGCATAGAATTTTTGCCACTTCGTAGTGTCTTGGGGGATCATATGCAAATGAGTTCGTGCTATATGTACGCTTAACGTTGCCTGATTGCGGCATGTGTAAATGATTATCGAATAATTTACTACTAAATAAAATTAAAAGCCATATAAAAATACTTGTCTCAGTATGTGGTTGATGCGCTGCTTCGGTATTGCTTAGACTTTGTTAGTTGTCCACTTGGGATAGTTACATCCAGCATTGTTTGGCAATCCAAAAGTTGATAACAGCTAGCATGCCTCACAGCAGGTTTCAGGGGGATTATTGGTTCGTGATTTCGTATCAGTACTGCTTGATGATAGGGGAAAGGTCGTCTGGTCAGCTGAATATTTATGCTGAATCCGAATGGCATTGGCAATGGCCAGCAGTGCTACCCCTACATCAGCGAAAATAGCCCCCCACATATTTGCCATTCCAAAAGCGGCCAGCGCCATTACCAAGACCTTGATCCCCAGCGCAAAACTAATATTTTGCCATACCACGCGGTGGGTAAAATGGGCAATTTCTATAGCTGTGGGAATTTTAGAAGGCTGATCCGTTTGAATTACTACGTCTGCTGTTTCAACCGTAGCATCTGAGCCGATACCGCCCATGGCAATGCCTACATCGGCCAGCGTAATGACCGGTGCATCGTTGACCCCGTCGCCGACAAATCCTACCGTTTGGGATGCGTCCAGGGCTTGTTCTACATAGCGATACTTTTCATCGGGTAGCAGGCCGCCATAGGCCCGGTCTATATTCAGCTTTGCGGCCACACGATCGACGACCGCCTGATTGTCGCCGGACAGCATAACGAGCTCGGAGATCCCCAATTGGTGCAGCTGTTCAATGGCCTGCTTGCTGTCTCTTTAATGCGATCGGCAATGCTGATGGTACCCACATGCATTCCATCTTTGGCCACATGCACATAAGTGCAGGAGGGATCCAGTTCGTCGGTAGCTAGTTGAATATCGAATTCCTGCAAGAGCGCACGATTGCCAACCAGCACCGTTTTTTGATCGATAATACCCTGCAGCCCCTTCCCAGAAACTTCCTGTTGTTTTTTTACGGAATGCAGGGGCTGCCCGTTAACGCTGTTGAGAATAGCCCTGGCAATGGGATGTGTGGATTGCTGTTCCAGGGAGGCGGCCAGCCGAAGGATCGCTTCTTGGCTGTATCCGTTTACAGGTTGGACATCCTGTACTTCAAAAGACCCCTCGGTCATGGTGCCGGTCTTATCCATAAATAGGATGGTGATTTTACGCAGCTGATCCAGGAAGTCTGATCCTTTAAACAGGATGCCGTTGCGCGATGCTGCACCAATGCCACCGAAATAGCCAAGGGGGATGGAAATCACCAGTCCGCAGGGACAGGAAACAACGAGGAAGATAAGCGCCCGGTAAAACCAATCCTGGAAGACGTAATTTTCAACAACTAGATACGGAAGAAACGTCAGCGCTACTGCCAGCCAAACTACAATAGGCGTATAAATTTTGGCAAAGCGAGTCATAAATCGCTGGGTAGGCGCCTTCCGTTTAGAGGCTTCCTGAACCATCTGTAGGATGTTCGAAAGCTTGGTATCTTCAAAGCTGCTGGTCACCTCAATCCGTACCGGGGTATCCTGATTGATAGATCCCGCCCAGACGTCTTCACCGGCCTGGCGACTCATGGGCTTAGATTCGCCGGTGAGGGCAGCGGTATTAAACGAGGCTTTCTCGGTGAGTAGTTGCCCGTCCAGCGGTACTTTTTCGCCGGGCTTGACCTGGATGATTTCTCCAATTTTGACTTCAGAAGGATGGGCCTCTTCGGTATTACCATCGCGTTCAATTATAGCCGTATCGGGCTGTTGATTAATAAGGGCTTTGATGGAGTTTTTGGCGCGGTTGACCGCCCCGTGTTGGGCATATTCCCCAATCATATAGAAGAGCATTACTGCCACTCCTTCGGTGTATTCGCCGATAGCAAAAGCGCCGACGGTGGCAATGCCCATCAACATAAATTCGCTGAAAATGGTGCCGTTTTTGATGGATCGAAAGGCCTTCATCCAGACCGGTCCACCTACGGCCAGGTACGAGAGTCCATAGAGCGGCAGGTACACGTAAGCTTGACCCGAAAATGATACGGCGTGTTCTGTTACGATAGCTATTGCCAGTAGCAATGCGCTGCTGACAGCTTCTTTATATCTTTGTACAAATGATATCATTAATAAGCTGTGGTTTTGTTCAAACCCCTTTGATGCATGGGAAGTTGGGGATGCAAAGAATTTCAATTCTTAAGATAGGATTCGCCGCTATGCAGTTCTTGCATCTTTATGTAAATCTTTTGCAGGATTTTGTATGGGAGTGGTTACCACTTGGAATAGCGGCTTAGGGCGAAGTATATTTTGTGGGGAGTGATGCTGAGTGGAGATAATATCAGTGTGCGAGTTATCTCACAACTGGTCGATAGAAGTGCGCTTATTTTCTTTGATATCTTTGAAGTGGGAAGGGGCAAGGCCGGTCTCCTTTTTAAACTGCCGCGAAAAATGCTGCTGGCTGCTGTAGTCGAGCTCCAAGGCGATTTGGCTCAGACTTTTCTCATCATAGACGATGAGCTCTTTGGCTCGTTCGATCTTTTGCAGGATAAAGTAACGCTCAATGGATTTACCCTCCACGGCCGAAAACAGTCGGCTTAGCTGCTGATAATCTTTATGAATCTTGTCGGTTAATAAATCAGATAAATTCTTTTGCATCGGGGTGTTTGAACGAACCTGTTGGATGATGAGCTGCTTAATTTGTTCCACGATGCGGCTGTTTTCATCATCGATAAGATCAAAACCATTATCTTGAATTAGATTTACTAACTGCCCATATTCTTGTTCATCAAGAGCTTCCGACAGGTACAGTTCACCCAGTTCAATTCGTTCAATCTTAAAGCCGGCCTGGGATAGTTTTTCTTCCAGAACCTCGGCACAATGGCTGCAAACCATATTTTTGATATGAAAATGAGTGTTTTTCATAAGCTGTAAAGTACATAAATATTTAGAGACTACCACTGCTTGGATAGGCTATATTACAGGTTGCAGGATCGATACTATATCCAAATAAAAAGGCCGACAGTTAGCTGCCAGCCTTTTATAGAACTCAGAAAGGAAATAATGTTAGGCGCTCATATTTCTAGTCTCGAATAAGTCCACTTGGATACGAAACGACGCTTTCGTGGCCATCCTTGCCTACAGCGGTAACCCCAAAGAGGTAATTATCGATAACAATGTTTTCCAGCGTAAATTTATTGACATTACCCACATAGCGGACATTTTCCCAGAGTGGTGCAGAGGTAGGCCGCCAGTATATTTTGTAGCCTTTGATCAGGTCGCTGTCCGGTTTGTCCCATCGCAGGGTAGTAGAAGGTTCTACTGCACCGCCAATTTCTACATTTGCAGGTTTAGGCGGGGCTTCAGCCAGCGAAGCCATAGCTACGGCGTTAACAGCGGTAAGTTTCTTAGCATAATTGAAGTTCACGTGTTCAATTACATCCCCATATTCAATACCATCCTCCGTGCGGATGTCTTGGTGTTGCTGGGTATAATTTTCATGAGCTTCCATAATACGAACTCCGGCAAAGCCGGCCTCGTTAAACGGTCGATGATGCCCGCCCCGACCAAAGCGATCGAGCCGGTAGATGAGCATGGGATCCATTTGCGGCATATACAATGAAGTGGTCTCATAGATATAGCGGGCAAGCTGACGTGAAATCCCGTCGTTTTCTCCGCCGTAAAACCGTTTCATCTGTAGTTCACGCTCGGTTGCATTTGCCGAGTAAGGCTCAGAAAATATGCGGAACTCGCGGTTGTCGATCACCCCGTCGATGCCCCGAATATTACCAATCATATCGTTGTTGAGCACGCCAATAATATCCCATCCTTCTTCCTTGGCTTTCTCGGCCATAAATCGTCCGCCGTAGAGGCCCTGCTCTTCTCCGGAAAGCCCGGCAAATATGATGCTGTTCTCAAATTCATAGTTTGAGAGTACGCGCGCTGCCTCAATAGCTCCGGCCATCCCCGTTGCATTATCATTGGCACCCGGCGCAGCAATGCTGTCATTCATAATGTCGGAGGCTCGGCTGTCGATATCGCCGCTCATAATTACATAGCGGTTGGGATGGGTATTACCCTTTAACACAGCATAGACGTTTACAATCCAGGTATCTTCATCAATTCGGCTGTCGGGGTCCCCCTCGACAAGCGTACGCTGCTCGTGGACTTCCAGGCAGCCGCCGCATTTTTCGCTGATGGATTCGAACTCCTGCTTAATCCACCGGCGTGCCGCGCCAATACCCCGCGTTGATGAGGTGGTGTCAGACATGGTATGCCGTGTGCCGAAGCCGGCCAGTGTCCGGATGTCTGATTCCAGCCGGTCGGCACTGACCGAATCGGATGATATCGTACATTTTGGGATCAATAGTGAGGTCTTGCGCCTGGGTGTTACAGGCAAAAAGTATCAGAAAAGGAAGTAGCAACAGACGTTTCATGATAGCACGGATGTGATTATGAAGGAATTTACAGAAAAGTTGGAATTTAGCCCTAAAAACAGTGACATAAATTTATAGAGAACTGAGTAAAATGCGAACAGTTTCACATTTTATTACTTATCAGAGATAGCGCTAACAGAGTATGGCGATTCCTGTACTAAGATCCGCAGAAAAGAGATTGCTGTAATGACTCTATAATAGATGTTTAATTACTTCATCTAAGTATCTGTGTGTAGCATTTGATCCCATATTAGAAATGTATTGTCGGCTATGTTTCTGAGCTTTGCGGCCTTATTCCCGGCTGTCCCTGTTTTAGCTGGGGGATTATATTGTGTTTGATGAATTCTTTAACCTTTTGATTGCCGGTGAGTTTCAGCCAAACCGGGCCGCTCTCCGGTGTTACTTCCAGGTTAAATTCGAAGAAGGGGCAGCACTGTCGTTCGCGGGCCATAAAAACTGCCGCCTTTTCAATTATTTTGCTGTCGGTTGGAAGGCGAAAGGCGTAGCCGTTAAATAGTTCCAGCCATTCTTCGATAGCGGTGAATACCTCCGCTGAGTTGGCCTTGTGTTGCTCTCGTTCATTTTTATCAATTGCAGCTAAATTACATGCAATGGATCGATTGTCGGACATAGTGAATAGTTTGCGTTTAATTTGATTAGATAATTGTGCTAGTTAGAACTATCGGTTGCTGGTGAGATCCTGTTTAAACCCCAGCCCGATACTCCGCCGTACACCAAGGTGGAGGGCCAAGGTGGCAACGGCAATTTTAGGGGTGATGGCCGAGCCAAATACGCCCCATCCCAGCCATGGCAGTACGAGCAATTCCATAATGAACCAGAGAAATAGGCCCATGGCAAGGCCGTGCCAGGTTTGGCCGCGCTTCTTTACTACTCGAAATAGCACCGCACCCCAAAAGGCGCCGTAGCCAAAGTGGGTGAAGATCGCGAATATTATAAGCAGCGGTTGGGCTATATTGTCCAATACTGATGTTACAATAGCCAGCGGAATGGGTTGGGGAATCGGGCTCAGTCCAGTTCCCATTCCAATTAACATAATGAGAGACATAAGCAAGGTTCCTAACAAGCCATAGAGCAGCCCTCTCTTTTGTAACGGACCGGTAAGAAAAGAATTCATAATAATGTTTTATTGTTTAAAAATTCAATAACAATAAAACATATAACCTTTGTCAGCGACAGTCAAATATGGAGAAGTGTACATTTTATTAGGATCCTCGTGGCCAGTACATCATGATGGCAACACCAGCCAGGGCCAACAGGGCACCTATAATATCAAACTTGTCGGGTTGGATGCCATCTATTTTCCATCCCCACAGCATCGATAGAATGATAAATACCCCGCCATAGGCAGCATATACTCGGCCGAAGTGAGCCGGTTGCAGGGTGGGAATGAAGCCGTAGAGTGCCAGCAAGATCATCCCGGAAAGTCCGTACCACCAGCTTTTGCTTTCCCGCAGCCAGAGCCAAACAAGATAGCCGCCCCCAATTTCAAAGAGTCCGGCTACGATAAAGTACAGCAAGGATTGAAGATAGGTTATCATAATTGTTTAGATAATTAAAAACTGTTAAACTTATGGGGTAAGCTTAACAAAATTACTGCTATGAGCCAATCTCTCGACGTTGCATTCAAAGCGCTGGGCCATCCCAAACGACTGGCGATTCTTAAGCGATTAATTCGCCGGGTCCATACCTGCTGTGTAGTTAACCGGAAAGAAGATTGTTGTATGGAAGAACCTACTTGCGACTTCGGAGCCTTGAAAGAAGATTTGGGGATCTCCAAATCTTCACTCTCCCTTCACCTGAAAGAGCTCCGGCATGCCGGGCTGGTAGAAAAGATCAAAAAAGGTCGGAAAGTAGCCATTCAGGTTAATCCCGACAAGCTGGAGGAGCTCAGGGAGTTTTTTGAGGTATCCATTGACAAGAAGACAAGAAAGTGGATGGATGCGATTGATTAACAAAATTTGAATTGCTACAAAGCTAAATAACAAGTATATTTAATCGTAAATTTACGATAATTGATTAATGTTATGGCAATTACCAAAGCAAAATTATTTGATACTTCACAGAAACGGGCCGCCGAACTTATGAAAGCTCTTGGGCATCCGGCACGTATAGCAATAATTGAACTCTTGGCCGAGCGTGAAACCTGCATTTGCGGTGATATTACGGATGAGTTGCCGCTAGCTCAGTCTACGGTTTCGCAACACCTAAAGGCACTGAAAAAAGCCGGTATTATTAAAGGTGAAGTTGACGGCGTGCGTACCTGCTACTGCCTGGATGAAGAAGGCATAGCAGAAATGAAAGAATTTCTAACGCCATTATTAACGAATCTTACAACTGCAACAAAAGACAACTGCTGCTAATATGAGTACCAAAGAGAAAACGGCTGAAGAACTGAAGCAAACGGTCAAAGAAAAATACAGTCAAATTAGTGAACAGTCCAAGGATTACGATTCCGGGTCGTGCTGTGGCTCCGATGAAGTCTACAACGTCATGAGTGATGACTACAACTCGGTTGAGGGCTATAATGCAGATGCCGATCTTGGACTTGGATGCGGGCTTCCAACCCAGTTCGCCAAAATTAATGAAGGCGATACTGTTATTGATCTTGGATCGGGTGCCGGCAACGACTGCTTTGTAGCTCGCCACGAAACAGGAGCGACAGGGCAAAGTAATCGGAATTGATTTTGCCGAGTCTATGATTGCTAAAGGCTCGAAAAAATGCAGATAAAGTTGGGTTTTAATAACGTCGAATTTCGCTATGGTGATATTGAAGACATGCCGGTCTCTGATGACGTGGCCGATGTAATCGTCAGTAACTGTGTACTGAACCTGGTACCTGACAAACCTAAAGGTCTTTTCGGAAATTTTCCGGCACGCTAAAACCCGGCGGACATTTTAGTATTTCTGATATTGTGCTGGTAGGCGATTTGCCCGAAGCCCTTCGTGAAGATGCCGAAATGTATGCCGGTTGCGTAGCAGGGGCTATTCAAAAAGATGTTTACCTTAATCATATAAAAGAAACAGGCTTCGAAAATAGTACCATTCAAAAAGAAAAGACTATTGAACTGCCTGATGATATCTTGGCGAAGTATTTATCCGAAGAAGAAATAGATGATTTTAAAAATGGAGATACCGGTATTTACAGTATCACGGTTTTTGCTCAAAAGCCCGGTGGAAAGTCAGAAGAAAATATAGACAGCCAGAAAATTGAAATGATAGAGGAATGGCCATGTTTGCGAACCGGGTTCAGGTTGCTGCTAATGATTCAATTTAATCAATCACCCTAAATCCCTCTTACCGCCGGTAGTCGGTCGCGGCTCCAAGAGGGACTTGTAAGCTTGGAATTTCTGTAATAGCGTTCCTCCTTGGAGAAGAGCCTGTCGCCTGGGCGGAAGGTTAGGAGGATTGACAATGTTAATTTTACTGACTATCTCGTCTCGATACTCTGCGTCGGGAAAGAGAAATACTGAATTATTCTCGTTCCGTAGCTCTGCTGCGGAACGGAATTAAACTTCGCAGTCCAGATTTTAGCATCTATAAACCAACCAATTATATGTACCAAAAATTACAATCTTACATTGACGATCTGGATGCTTTAGTTAATGAGATACCAGATGAACGAAAGCGTAAACTTGAAGAAATTGCTAATTACATACGCTCAAAAGATCAGCCTAAATTAACCTTCATTTGCACCCACAACAGTCGACGCAGTCATCTGTGTCAGATTTGGGCGGCAGCGATAGCCGATTATTTTGGAATAGATAATGTGGAAACCTATTCCGGTGGAACCGAAGCTACGGCTTTTAATCCAAGGGCTGTGGCAGGCAATAGAAAGGGCCGGGTTTAGGGTTGAAAATCCCGGTGGAGAAAATCCAAAGTATAAGGTCTATTTTGATGATGAATCCGAGCCGTTGATCTGCTTTTCCAAAACGTTCGACAACTCCTATAATCCCACAAAAGATTTTGCCGCTATTATGACCTGCTCGGATGCCGATGCAAATTGTCCTGTAGTGCCGGGAGCTGAAAAGCGATTTTCTATTCCGTATATCGATCCTAAAGAGTCGGATGGTACCCCAAAAGAGAAGGAAATCTACGACGAACGCTGCCGGCAAATCGCTTCAGAGATGTATTATATGATGTCAAAGATTTGAGCTTCATTTATTGATAAAGATATTACGCCATGCTATCCCGAAAGCCTTCGGGCACCCGGCCCGCATCGCGATCATAGAATTGCTAGCAGAACGAGAAACCTGCATCTGCAGTGATATTACTGAACAGCTTCCCCTGGCACAGTCAACGGTTTCACAGCATCTGAAAGCGTTAAAAAAAACCGGTATTATAAAAGGTGAAATTGACGGAGTACGAACCTGCTATTGTTTAGACAAGGAAGGAATAAAAGAAATAAATGACCTTGTAATTCCGCTTGTCCAGAATCTCAGCGCTGCAATAGACGGAGAGCGCTGTTGAAAATCTATATTTCTTGAATTCTAACCGTATTGAAGGGCTGAATAACGTGTTCAGATCTCAAGAATAGTATGAGGATATTAGACTTATAATATCTTTTTCCATTTTAAATTATCCCCCAATCGTCGTCATCGTTCGGTTTTTCTGATTGGACAGATTAAACATCCCAGCGTGTTTGGCTTTTTTGTGATAGATTACCTCCTTGATGATTGGCTCCAGTTCTTCTCCATTTCGTAACGGTTGCAACAAATTGGTTTCATCGGGGGAGAATAGGCAATTTTTGATGGAGCCATTAGCAAGCAGGCGAATACGGTTACAGCTTCCGCAAAACTGCTCACTCATGGAACTGATGACACCTATTTGCCCCTTGAATCCATCGATGTTGTAATGTTTGGTGGTGTCATGCGGGGCATCTTCACCACGAATTAAGGTATAACGCTCTGAGAGGCGATCCCTGATTTCGTCGGCCGGAACCATTTTCTCATAGTTCCATCGATTACCGTCAAACGGCATAAATTCGATGTAACGGATGATTATCGGAAGATCTTTTGCAAGTGTCGCAAAATCTGCGATCTCTTCCTCGTTCATTCCGCGCATCACTACCATGTTAATTTTGGTATTGAATCCGCGCTCCACAAGGGTATAGATATTTTCGAGTACACGATCGAAACCCGAACGGCGAGTGATGAGAGTGAATTTATCAGGATCCATCGTGTCCAAGCTTACATTTACATTTTTCAAACCACAGGACTCAAATACGTCAATAAATCGGTCTACGATCAAGCCGTTGGTCGTAATGGCAAGTTCAACCGGACGTTTGCCAAGTTCATGAAGAATGTGATCGGCATCTTTGCGTACGAGCGGCTCCCCACCAGTAAGGCGTATTTTATTAACACCCAGATCTATAAACGTATCAATTATTTGTAAGAGCTCTTCATAGGTGCAAATATGCGATTTCGGGGTCAGATCAATACCCTCTTCCGGCATACAATATGTGCAACGAAAGTTACACCTTTCGGTTAAGGATACTCTCAGATAATTGTGGATACGACCGTGTTTGTCTTTTAACATTTGCTAATAGGTTTCCATATTCAAGATTCTAATCAAGAGCTGGGCGCGTATGTTTGATTCTATTTTCAAGTAAATATAAGCTTTATTCCCGCTATAAAAAGAACGATGGATAGAGCCCGTTTTATAGTTACTGCATTCCACGATTTACTCCCCAGGTATGAGCCGGCAAATCCACCGACCATTACTGCCATCGCCATCGGTAAAATAAAAGTCGGGAGCGTAGTCGTGGCGGTAATATTACCGGCCAAACCGGCAATAGAGTTTACCAGGATAAAAACAACAGAGGCAGCAGCCGTAGCTTTTACGGGTGCCCATTTCATCAATAAAATAAAGGGGGTTAAAAAGATTCCCCCACCAGTTCCCGTGAGACCGGCTAAAAATCCAATACCGGCACCGGAAGACACTTTAACCGATGGATGTATATCTACAATATCATCCGGTTCTTTCATTTTAAATAAAAATCGTACAGCAGAAAACAAAAGAATAGCACCGACCAATATTTCAAAAATATCAGCAGGTAAATTCAAATATCCGCCTGCAAAGGCTGCCGGAATCGACAAGACCACAAACGGCCAGGTAAATTTCCACGAGAAATGGCCAGCACGATAAAAATTCAGAAACCCAATAATAGCCACGAGGATATTCAGGCTCAGTGCCGCTGGTTTGATCTCTTCGGGAGCTATATTAAATAGCGACATCACCGCAATATATCCAGAGGCACCGGCGTGGCCCACAGATGAATAGAGGATAGAAACAATAAAAACGCCTAATGTAAGCAGTCCAACAAGTTCAATACTCAAGGTTAATATAATTTCTGTACTTATTCTTCTGCTTCTTCATCAAGTATATCATTCACCCAGGTCATAGCGGCCATCATCGACGGCATGCCCACCGTTGGCAACAAAAGCAGAACTACATGATGAATTTCTTCTTTAGTGCAACCGGCCTCAAGTGCTTTTCGCGTGTGGGAATGAACGGCCCCTTCTTTTTGAGCTCCGCACGACATCGCCAGCTTGATGAGTTCCCGGGTTTTCTTGTCAATAGGTCCTGCGCTGTGAACGGCGTGGCCCAATTCAGCATAAGCCTGCCCCACATCAGGATAATCTATTGTAAAATCGATAAAGGGTTGTGGAATGTCTTTTTGTTTTTTATCCATAAGTTTATCTGAGTTGAATTAGAAAATTGATAAGGTGTAAGAGCCATGTTCCAACACCATTGAGTATTAAATGATTATACTTTTTCCACTTTTACCCATGTATCATAAAATACTGCGCTTCCTCCCACAATGTCACTAAAAGCGGTATTTTCCAAATAAGGATCTACGGCCATTACGGCATTGGCATGTATTCCACGTCCACGGCGTTTATCACCTTTTATTACATCACCGTCTACCACCGTATCTCGGGCACCATTGCCCCACTGTCCAAAACCGAGTGAAAAGGTGACGGTTCCGGGACGCATTCCTTCCACCACTTTAATCTTTCCTTTCACTTTTTTAGTACCCATTTCACCAAGATCCCAAATTCCTTCCGGATTGGTCTTGCTTTTAATGACCACTTCATCATCTGTTTTCAGTCCCTTTTTGCGAGCTGTCATGCTGTTCATGAGAATATAATTCTCAGGACTGATGGCCAGCAGCCAGTAGGCAACATTGGTTCTGGATTTGGTTTGGGTTGTTTGCCGATAGGTACTCAACTGCAGGTCATACCCCTCTTCCCAATCCTTTACTTCTCTGCCAAGGCTATCTGTAACCGGGTTATGCTCGGGAATACCGCTGAAATGTTCACCGGTCATGCTGTTAATGGTTCTTGCCGTATTTTCGCAATACATATTGATTTGCTTATCAAACGCATTGGTAAGCTGTTCACCTTCATAGGTATCAGGGTAATTCATAAATCGCCCACCTCGGGTCATCACATAAGCTACTTTTTTCCAGAGTTCCTCACCGACGCTCTCTTTCCACCGATTGACATCAAAAACGTACGGTTCAATATGTTTTCTTGTTTTTTCCAGTAAGTCTAATTCTTCATCGGTCGCATCGGGCACCGGTGTACCATCGGAGGCCATATTGGCTACCATCTTTAGATAAAAGTGATCCTGATGGGTGAATTTTTGCCCGTTTCCAAATCCATTTTCTCCGAATCCGCTCAGATTTAGGCCCTCTGCAAACGCCATCAACATACTTTCCAGGCTCATATACTGTTCTTCCCCATATACCTCACAAGAATCTACAAGAGGGGTAATTACAGGCGTACGAACTCCCTGAACAGTTTGAGTACAGTTGGGGTGTGTCCCGTGAAATTCCCATCGCTCCAGGTAGGTTCCATCTGGGAAGATATAATCAGCAAACGCTGAGGTAGCTCCCACCGTTATATCACTGGCAATAAAAAGCGGCATTTTTTCCGTATCGCTCATAATTTCATTGAGCTTATGTCCGGCAGGCAGGGCATAGTTCGGTGCTCCCATATACATTATAAAAGCCTTGACGGGATAAGGATAAGCATCGCCTATAGAAGGAATCACTTCTTGGTAAACATCTGATGAGAGTGGATACCATGGTCGTTTGGCCGGATAACCTTCAAAGGTAGTATGTTTTTCGTAAGATTCTCCATGCCGGACGATGTCGGTGCCGAACGGGGACAGCTTATCCGGGTGCATTTTTTTAATATCAAATGGTTGTCCGTCTTTGCCGCCATCTACATTGTAGGTAGAAGGGTAGCTCATACCCCCTTTCCATCCAAAGTTTCCGATCAATAAGTTAAGGCTCATCCAGGCGGCGACATTGTAATAGCCATTCGTATGCTGTGATACCCCGCGATGAATATCGGCCGCGGCCTTTTTGCCATGAGCAGTAAATTCTTTTGCTACTTCTGTAATCATCTTTGGCGTAATATCACAAATCTCGGCCCACTCTTCGATGGTGTGTTCTTTGGATGATTCGTAGAGTAGCTGCATACTACTTTTTACTGGAATTCCTCCAACAGTAGTATCAACTAGTAAATCGCCGGTTACAACATTTTGGGTGTCATTGGGATTTAATGCTCTAATACGGCCGTTATCAAGCACGATAAAACGATCTGCATCTCCGGCCGGACGAATTGATTCAGGAAGGTCACCCGCTCTCAGAAAGTCACCGGGTTCGCCATTTTCATCAATTTTTACCAGCCAGGGGGCATTGCTCCAGTTGGGCTCATTAACAGCCGTGGCTGCGGCTTTATTTGCCGCACGCAGATAGGTTTCATCATATCGTTTGTTATCGATAATCCACTGAATCATTGCAAGGGCATGAGCCGCTTCACTACCGGGTTTACCCGGTATCCATTTCCAGGCTTTGGCGGCCAGCTTACTCATTCTTGGATCAACTACTGCAAATTTTAGCCGCCCTTCGGTAAGTCCGTTTGTAATTTTATTTGTTCTTAAGGGTGGGCCATATCCTCCCTCAAAAGCATTAGAACCGGCAAAAATGACGAATTCGGCATTCTTGAGATCGGCCTGCCAATAGGCTTTTTCACTGCCCGTCCATTCTCCGTCAATATATTGCGTATTCATGGCTTTAGAGGCAAAATAGAGCGATCCCTGGCATGTTGTGGTGTGTCCTGGTTTGTTAACACTGCCGAAAGCTTGATGTACAAACCGTTTTACAAATTCGGAACGGCCGGCCTTCATTCGACCGTAATTAAAGACAAGCTGATTGTTTTTCGGTCCTAAATCTGGGTGATCAGGGTCAATTAGTTTATCCAGATGCTCACTATATTTTTCCTTGAACTGGTCAACGGTCATTTCATCGTTGTGAATTTTATCCACATCGGCTTTCATCTTTTTCATCAGCTTGGGATCACGCATGGCGCAAATATCCTTCAATCCCTCCACCTCGCGGTTTTCTTCGCCCGGTATATGGCTGAATAATTTACCGCCGTTAACTACTTCATTTACAGCCTGCTCATAAGGGATGCTTTTCCATTTTCCACTTCCACGTTTTCCATCCCGTTTCAGAACGGTACGAATTCGATACGGATCATACATAGTTTGAATACCGGCCTGCCCTTTAGGACAAATAGCACCATCCAGTTTGGCAATTTCTTTATTGGCCGGACTGTGATTATAGCGGATATGAGGATTCATTGTCCATGGGCTAAACGGGTTACCGTCTATTTTTACAACAACGCCATCTGATATTTTTGCTTTGATATGGCATCCGGTATTACAATTCAAACAGGTTGTGTAAATGATGTTTTCCGGTTTTGAAATATCGTAGAACTCCACCCCAGATAGGTCGCCAGCCATCACTTTTTCGTTTAATTCTTCAGCACGTTGGCACTGTGAAAGCAATGCTGGAATACCACCTACAAATGCAGCTGTTTTTAAAAAGTCTTTTCTGCTAATGCCTTGGTTTTTTTGTGAACTCATAACTAATACCGTGCTTAATTTTAAAATTTTCTTTATAAATGACCTGTTATTGATTCAATGTCCGTTCAAAATACGGCTGAAGAATGTATCTATACCCAAGTGTAAATATGAATAGTGCTAAACCTACTGCAAATATTACTACTAGCCATTCCACCAATGCAGGAGTATATTCAAACGATAGTTTTGCGTGATTGAAGGCCTCCTCAATTCCCTCCATGCCCGACATCGGGTAAGCAAGTCCCGGAATAATAATATTTACGGGTACCATTGAGAAGCCGATCAGATAGCAAACGGCGGCCGTACCGACAGCTTTTAGATTTTGACTGAAAAAGAACAGCAGCGCAAGCGGAATAATAATGCCAATGCCAATATGAATGATCCAGGTGGTCCACCAATATGGTCCGAAAAGAACAAGCTGAAGAGCTTCGTCATAAGCCGGTACATTGGGAAAAGCGATGATAATTGCATTTCCCAGAGCAGCAATAATTCCTATGGATATAGCCCCAATAAATGTACGGGTTAGTTTTTCAGCCGTCTTTGTATAAGCTTGGGTACCCTTGGTTGGTGAAAAGAGTAAGTGAATAAGTATTAACAACGCTACACCAGCAACGATAGAAGCGATAAAGAACATGAGCGGCATAACCGATACGTTCCAGAACGGACGTGCCGCCACCACGCCAAAAAGTGCCCCCACCAAACTGATAAATACAATTCCTATAGGCACACTAATAAAGCTAAGTCGTTTCATGAGAACATGCTTGTTTTTTATGGTAGCATAGAGCATGCCAAGCAGCAGAAAAATGAAGAGGATATGTGTCCAGATTTCCCAGATCATTACCGAACTAAAACTAGGTTCCAGGAATACCTTCCAGGCCCGGAATGGATGGCCAAGTTTTGTTCCCACCAGAGTCATAGCTGCCGCCAGGGCTGATATTGCGGCTATGAGCACCACGGGCGTTAGCTTCTCCAAAGACTTCATTTTCATACCATAATAGAGAATAATGAAGGCCAGTATAGTTCCAACCTCAATCCATATCATGTAAATGTAGGCACCTACCAACAATCCCCAGGGTACGTAGCTTGTCAGGGCGCCATGGTAGTGCATCACAAACATCTGGAAAATTCCTATGGCACCAATGAGGAGTGCTGCAATTGAAACCCCCAGTGATATCTTGAAATCTTTATTTCTGTCTATTTTGAATGTTGCTGTGTTAGTTGACATAATGAAAAAATTTAGAGGTTTGTAAAAAATCAGGTGAGATAATAAACCCGGGGTTTGGTACCCAGCTCTTCTTTCAACCTGAATTGATTGCGCTGACCCAGCAGTTCTGAAACCAGACTATCTTGATTATTGGCATCCCCAAAATAGGTGGCGTATCCTATGCATGTTGTTACACATGAGGGCAGCATCCCTTCCTCAAGTTTATGAGTACAGAAATGACATTTTCTAACACTGCCAATTACTGGATCCCCATCATCATGGGTATATCCTTTGTTGTATTCGTAATTCGCAGCTTTTTCATACGGTTGTTTGGCAGGGGTCCCGTCGGTATAATTAATCCCAAAATCGAACGTGCGCGCGTGGTAGGGACAAGCCGTAATACAGTATTTACATCCTATACATTGGTCATAATCCATATCAATAATGCCATCGGGACGTACCCAGGTTGCATTTACCGGGCAAACGGGTACACAAGGTGGCTCTTCACACTGCATACAAGGCCGGGGAAGTGATTGTTGAGATACATTTGGGTAGGTACCGATTTCCTCTTCAATAACCGGCCGGTAAACCACTCCCGCAGGTAGATGATTTTCAGCAACACATGATACGGTACACGCGCCACATCCGGTACATTTTCTTAAATCGATTATCATTACCCAGCTGCGCTCTTCAATCGGTTTTTCCATCGCAGTCTGAAGCTCTTTCTGCATGCGGATAATCATATTTTCTTCTTCATCAATATCAAAGACCGGCATATCTTCAATAAATTGAGCATCATATTCATCGGTCCGGTCTTCCGTCACAGCGGCTAAACCCTCTTTTACCAAGGTAGGTAACGACATTGAAGCCATGCCAAGTATTGTGGCAGCCTTTTTTAAAAATCCTTTTCTATTATTTTCCGGAAGTTTCTCTGCTGACGTTTCCGAATCCTGTCCAAAGATCTCTTTTAATTGATTCTCTTCGGCTACGACAGATAAGTCACTTGCGGCCTTTTTGCTTTTATCGTGTTCATTCATAGTCTTTGGGTTTAAGTATCGGCTAAAATGAGTAGTAAATCGTTGTTCTTAAAACAATATCTGTTTTGCGGTCATTAAAGTCATCTCTTTTTTCATCATAGATATTAAAATAGAGATTGGGCATAATCTGCACCCGTTCTATTGGTTGAAAATTCAGGCCAAAAATCGCCAGGGCCTGATTGGAAAAGAATTGGGGATCATTAGGATAAACTTTGCCGGTATTATAGTCCGTATCCGGGTTGTACCAGTCGTACCGCCCAAAAAATTCAAGTTGGTTCCCGATTTGTGGAATTGAAAACGCGGCAAATACCGAATAGAGCAGTGGCTCTACATCCTGGTATCCCTGCGGGGTATTCACACTATTTAATACCCGTGCTACTTCTCCGCCCAACCGGAAATAATCCGCCTCGTAACCTAAAAATCCGCGGAGAATAGAATTTTCTCTGTCATCTCCCAGCGACTTATAGTTATACATGGTTTCAACGGTGAGCCGACTGTCCAGGAATTTTGCAAATACAGATCCTGTATATTCCAGCCGTTTGGTATCCGTTGGCCTATTACCGGTTCCATTTCCTACCAAAGCGGTAAAGCCATAATTTGAATTTTCATCAAACGTTGCGCTATACGAAATACCCTGATCAGCAGAACGGCCAATTCCCCGGGCGTCCAGCGCCTCTTTTTCTACGGAACGGTATCCAAACGATTTTTCCGGGAAGGTAAAAATAGGGGTGGGGATTAAGCCAACACTCAATACCTGATTATTGAGAAAATCACCCGGTATTTTCCACTTCAAATAACCCAGTTTGATGACTGGTGAAAATTTACCGCTTGGATTTAGAGTACCTGAATTTGTTTCAAACAGTACTCGTGTGGTAAGATTGCTGGAAATGTTGTGGTCGTAACCTACATAAACCCTTCGCAGGTTTCCGCCAATAGCGTTTTTCTCAGTATTCATAAACTCTCCACCACCCCAAAGCGCTTCATCACCATCAGCTTTCCAAAACATGTCACCAAAGATATATCCCCAGACTTCCGATTTTGGGTCTTCTGTTTCGGACTCCGCTTGTGCCACTACTGTTGATATGAAACCACTTAAAAAGAAAACAGTGACAGTAAGTAGTAATAGTTGGTTAATTTTTTTCATGGTTAATCCTTTTAAATATTACAGTGTTGCTGATCAGTATATTAATAGTTAAATGTATTTATATATCATTTCGGATTTGTGTTACATGTTTTCAATACTATTTATTTGATCAATCTTTTATTGCTCCTTTAATAGTTATTAACTATCGATTCAATAACTACAAACTATTATTGCAAAAATAATACCATTGTAGATAATTTTGGATAGAATAAACTCATAAAAAATATTAATACCATTATATTGCAGCGATAAGCAGTTGTCCAAGAATTTATTTTGCGTCATGTTTTTTTATATGGTCGTTGATTTCAATTATTCATTGCATTTACGCATGGTTTTTTTGTTGACCTATTGCAAATTTGCAACACATTGAAATCTGATCTACTTTTACATTGCAAGGCTAAATTAATCAGGTCTTTTTTTAGCAATTCAAGCAAATTATCCATACTTAGTATTTTTATTTTAGCATTTAACAAATAAACTAAATATGATTTCCATTTCTGAGGCCAAATCCCTTTTGTTTGAATCAATCGAACCTTTACAACCTACAGAAGTATCGACTGTTACAAGTGAAGGCTATATTTTGGCAGATAATCTCTTTTCTAATATTACAATTCCGATGTTCGACCAATCGGCGATGGACGGGTACGCGGTGAGAGTTGCGGATAATAAACTAGCCAATCAAGAGCATATTACCCTGCCGGTAAAAGGAGAAGTACAGGCGGGCGGATATTTCAATAATTCCATGCCACCAAACAGTGCTGTCCGTATTTTTACAGGTGCAGCTGTCCCTGACCAAACCAGATGCGTAGTCAGGCAAGAGTATGTACAAACAGATGGAAAATCAGTAACCATTTCAACTGAAGATATAGCTAGTGAAAACAATATTCGCCCGGCAGGATCCCGGATCAAGAAAGGAGATTTAGCATTGAAAAAGGGTACTAAACTCACGCCCGCTGCTATCGGGTTTTTGAATGCTTTGGGAATTTCTGAGGCAGAAGTAATCCAAAAACCAGAAGTAGCTATACTTGCTACAGGTAACGAGTTACGTAAGCCGGGTGAAGAATTGCAGCCCGGCGAAATCTATGAAAGTAACTCTTCAATGCTGAATGCTGCACTACAGCAATCTGGCTTTACTGCACAAGCAGCAGAACCGGTTCGGGACATAAGTAATGAACTGAAAACATCTTTAGAAAATCTGTTGAATAAGTTTGATGTGGTTATAACAACAGGTGGTATTTCGGTAGGAAAATATGACTTGGTGAAACAGACGCTTGAGGAACTTGGCGTTGAGCAAATATTCTACAAAGTAAAACAAAAACCCGGGAAACCGATTTACGCCGGTAAGAAAGAAAATAAACTTGTATTTGCACTGCCCGGAAATCCTGCCTCGGCTCTCGTTTGTTTCTATGAATATGTGTTGCCCTCCCTCAAAAAAATGAGCGGTGAGCCGGATTATGAACTCCCTAAAAAGAGCATACCGTTGGCACATTCTTTTATGATGAATGATACTCGTGATATCTTTTTTAAGGCTAAAATCAAAGACGGAGTAGTAACTATTTTAGGCGGACAAGGATCCGATATGCTTCAGACTTTTGCCGAAGCCAATGCACTGGTGTTGTTACCAGCCGGTGAGAAGCAATATGAACCTGGAGACAACGTGGAAACTCATTTATTGCCCTTATGAAACAAGCTGATATAAAACCAATTACCGTTATAATTTTGGCAGGAGGTCAAAGCCGTCGTATGGGAAGCGACAAAGGGTTGGTTCGCCTAAATGATAAACCAATGGTTCAGCATGTAATAGAAAAAGCCCAATCTATTTCGAACCAAATCATGATTATTACAAATCAGTCCGGCTATCAAAAATTTGGTGTGCCTACGTATTCCGACCTGATTCAGGACAAAGGCCCACTGGGAGGGATTTATACCGGCCTGCATTATTCGCAAACAGAGAACAACTTGGTGCTCAGCTGCGATATTCCACTGGTTCCTGTTTCATTTTTAAAAAGTCTGGTAAATTACCAGGCTGAAAATCAGGCGTATGTCCCAGTTTATAAAGATCAAGAACAACCGCTGTGTGCTGTTTATAAAAAAGAGATTGCGGAACAAATGAAATCATCGATTGAAGTCGAAAATTTAAGCATGCGTAAATTTCTGACAAAAATTAATACGGCCTTCATAGAGATTTCAGATTATGACACAGGAAATAAAAATTGGTTTGCTAATTTAAATACCCCTGAGGAAGTAGAAGAGCATCAGACTGATTATGACTATTAAAGTTAAATTATTTGGAATATTAGCGGACAATGCCCAAGCTAATAAAATTGAAATTTCGGATGTTTCAACAACCGAAGAATTGTTACAAAAAGTGAATAGGAAGTATCCTTCTTTTGAGAGTGTGAATTATAAAATTTCTGTAAATCAGGATATTATTTCGAATGACCAGAAGATTTCTACTGATGATGAAATTGCACTGCTTCCGCCATTTTCAGGAGGTTGAATGATGTTATCTAAACGTGAATACAATCGTTATAGCCGGCACTTGCTGTTGAAAGAGCTGGGACCTGAAGGACAGCAAAAATTAAAGCAGGCCAAGGTGTTAGTGGTGGGTGCCGGTGGTTTGGGATGTCCCGTTCTGCAATATTTGGCGGCGGCCGGTGTGGGAACTATTGGAATTGTAGATCGCGATGTGGTAGAATTAACAAACCTACAGCGGCAGGTAATTTTCAAGGAGTCGGATATTGGGTATCCCAAAGCTGAACGAGCCGCCGATTATCTCCGAGAGCGTAACTCACTGATCGAAATTCACACACACAATACGCAACTTTCAAGCAATAATGTCCAGAAATTATTTGAGCCTTATGATTTGGTGGTGGATTGCACAGATAATTTTAGCACCCGCTATTTGATTAATGACGCCTGTGCCATCTTAAAAAAGCCGATGGTGTATGGGTCTATTCATCGCTATCAGGGTCAGGTAAGCGTATTTCATGATTACCGCAGCTCGGAGAATCCCCCTTCTTATCGCTGCCTGTTTCCGCAACCGCCTGAAGATGGATCTGTCATGAACTGCGCGGAGGCTGGTGTGCTAGGAGTACTGCCCGGAATTGTTGGAACTGTGCAGGCTAACGAAATTATTAAGTGGATTACCGGTATTGGAGATGTTCTTTCCGGAAAATTGTGGATGCTTGATGCATTGACCATGAATACAACCATAATGACACTTAAAAGTAATTATGATCCAGCACAACAAACCCCGAAGGATTTTGAGTCCCTGCGAGAGTATAGCTATAACTTTTCCTGTGATAATAGCGAAGTTCAGCAAATAACGCCCAAAGAACTGGCAGGAATGCTGCAAACATCAGATCAGATTCAATTCATTGATGTAAGAGAAAACCATGAGGGTGATTCGCCCCCAGAACTGAAAGGAATTCGTTTACCTATGAGCAAGCTTAATCAGCAAATGGATTCTATTAATCTAAATACAATAACGGTTGTTTACTGTGAGGTTGGCAGGCGAAGTGCATCGGCCATACGGCAGTTATCTAATGAAGGTCACATTGACAACCTATATAATCTCAAAGGCGGACTTAATCACTGGAAGCAATTTCAACAAAACGAACATTATGAGTAAATCATCATCACTTTTTATGGAAGGAGCCATCTCTCCGGAGTTTATTTCCGAAGCTATCGCCAAACACAGTACTAAAACGGCTATTGGTGCGCATCAGATATTTCTGGGGCAGATCCGTGCCGATGAAAAGGAAGATGGGGTAGTACAGTCTATTGAATTTACCGCCTACCGTGAGATGGCGGAAAAACAGTACGCAGAGATTCGTGAAGAGCTTTTCGAGTCTTATTCTCTGTCGTGCATGCACGTGTATCATAGCTTGGGGAATATCGGGGTTGGTGAAATCAATTTGTTTGTATTTGTCTCATCCAAACATCGGAAAGATGCTACTGAAGCGTGTAGGGTTCTTGTTGAAAAAATTAAAAATGAATTACCGATCTGGGGAAAAGAAATCATAGGAGAAGAAAATTATAGCTGGAAAGTAAACCGATAATTTTATGGTAGATATCACACATAAATCTTCAACACTACGGTATGCTAAAGCGCAAGCCGTGGTTAATGTAAGCAAGCAGGAAACTATTACGGCCATTGAGCAAAAAAATGTCCCTAAAGGGGATCTTTTTGAGATGGCAAAAGCGGCCGCTCTATTTGCAGCCAAGCGAACCAGCGATATGATACCCGACTGCCATCCGCTGCCCATCGAGTATGCCGGTATTAACTTCACTATTGAGGATTTGACTATTCGAATCGAAATGGAAATCAAAACCATCTACAAAACCGGGGTAGAGGTAGAAGCCATGCATGCGGCCAGTGTGGCAGCTCTCACGGCGTACGACATGTTAAAACCAATTGATAAAGAGATTGAAATCGGTTCTATTAAACTGCTTGAGAAAAGAGGGGGTAAAAGCAGCTACTCTAAAAAATTACGTGAGGGGCTATCGGCAGCAGTTATTGTCTGCTCCGACTCCATTGCAGATGGTAAAAAAGAAGATCGTGCCGGAAAAGCAATTATTTCCAAATTGGAAGAGTCTGACATATCCATAGCAGAATATACGATTATTCCGGATGAACAAGATCAGATAATTGACCTTACTCGTAAACACGTGGATCAAAAAACAGACATGATCATCTTCACCGGCGGCACGGGAATGTCGCCCCGCGATGTAACGCCTCAAGCACTACGTCCTATGTTAGACCGTGAAATTCCGGGTATTGAGGAAGCCATCCGAAGCTATGGGCAAGATCGCACGCCTTATAGTATGCTCTCCAGAAGCGTAAGCGGGTTGATTGAAGACTCCTTGGTTCTGGCCTTACCGGGCTCAACTAATGGTGCAAAAGAAAGTATGGACGCCATTTTTCCGCATGTACTTCACATTTTTAGGGTGATGGAAGCTGCCCGGCATGATGAACTATAAGTTATTTATGTGGAGCTATTGATTGCTATAGTCCGGAAAATGTTGATGAAATTGACTCAAATAACGTAGAATTTTGCTATAGGGATATTGAAGGCATGTCCTTTTCTAATAACGTAGCTGATGTAATTGTATCCTAAATGTGCAGTGTGAAATTTCTAAGCTTTATACAGCGTAGTATCAATGCCTTCGATCTGTCCTTTTGTATTTACATCTATATAATCAGGTTAAATAGATATCCTGATAGGATGATAAAAATTGTTACCACCCCAAAAAAGACCGCAATTAGTTTCATGGTCATTACCTTTTTCAGGAGCGTTCCTTCGGGAAGTGAAAGTCCTACGGTAGCCATCATAAATGCAATGGCCGTTCCCAATGGTACCCCCTTTGCTACAAAAACTTCGATTACAGGCACGATAGCTGCTGCGTTTGCGTACATAGGTACAGCCAGAATCACAGCAAAAGGTACCGTCCACCAACTTCCATTGCCTAAATATTCAGTAAAAAAATCACCCGGAACGTATCCATGCATTGCAGCCCCAATACCGATACCAATTATGATATAGAGTAATACACTATTAACGATTCCCCAGGCTTCTCTGGAAATTTCGGGTATGCGTTCAAGAAATCCTCTTTTTTGTTCATTTACAGCAACTTTTTCCTGACTGGTATTGTCCATAAGTTTTTTTACCCAGTCTGTAAGCCATGATTCCAGATTGAATTTTCCCAACAACCATCCTCCTAATGTTCCAAGTAAAATCCCGGAGCCCGCGTATATGAGAGTAGCTTCCCATCCAAAAAGACCGATAAACATAGCAATAGCTACTTCATTCACAAGGGGGGAGGTTATTAAAAAAGAGAAGGTGACCCCGAGAGGAATGCCGCCTTTTACAAATCCTATAAATAGAGGAACCGATGAACAGGAACAGAATGGAGTAATAGCTCCAAAAATTGAGGATAAAAAATACTCTAATCCATAAAGTTTTTTTCGCTGTAAGAGATTTCGGAGTCGTTCAACCGGGAAGTAGGCATTTACAATACCCATGATGAATACAATGACGAACAGCAAGATTAAAATCTTGATGGTATCATACACAAAAAAGTTTAATGCTGTGCCTAGATGCGACTCTGCTGAAATCTGTAAAATTGAATAAACAAACCAGTCTGCAAATGATTCTAACCAGTCAAACATATCTGTAATATTTTTTGATCTATTGCTTACTGTTTCAACAACTCTTTAATTTCGCTTACCTGTGCTACTCGTCCTTTAATATGAATCGTCTCGTCAATCAGCAGTACTGGCGTTGTCATTACATCATATTTTAACATCTCCTCCATATCCTCAACTTTTTGAACATCAGCGTCAAGCTGTAAACTTTCTAGTGCCTTTAATACATTTTGATGGGTTGCTTTACACTTGGGACAGCCTGGACCTAAAATCTTTATTTTTTTCATCGTGTTATTGGTTTTGTTCTAATTTCAATAGATCGTAATATAACGATTAATATATTCTATTCATCGTATTATTGCGATTAATTTGATTGGAATTTTTTATGTCATAGATAGATAGGCTTTAAAAATTATTTATGAATCAGCTAAGATGGGTTGCGAGTATTTGAAAGCCAGCAATACATAAAGCAATAGTAGTCAGGCATTAAATAAAGAAGTTGGTAACAGATTTAACTCCAACTCTTTATTTGATTAAATCTCTTAAATACCACCGAATTGCAATATAGATAACGATTGTCCAAAATTTACTGGTGAGAAAAGTTGTATCAGCCCTTTGCAAAACTACTAATTTGTGTCATTCTGAACCATGTGCTGAGTTTATCTCAGTATCTCTTTAGAATCTAAAAAGTCCTGTACAATGTCTAAATACAGATTGAAACCTGTACTCCGAAGTTTCAACGAGAGTATAATTCCCAGGCGGGATACGGCAGGATGACATATTGGGTTTTGCAAAGACCTTTTGTATGACTAATACCGCTTGTTAAGTTAGCATAAATAGAACATTAATAGCGGTAAAATTTAAGCTTCTCTCATACCAGAATCAGCATAAAAGGAATCAGAAAGATACCTCTGCTAAAGATTATAAGTTCTGATAAAAATCTATAAGTAAGGAAGAAGGAATATACACAGCGTAATGGCGACTAAAGATTTTAACCAGTAGTTCTCTTAAAATATTTGGTAACCCTATCTTATAATCGTATAATTACGATTAATAATTAATTCTATGCTAATAACGAAAGCGAACTCTATACTTCTACTCAGAAACGGACGGCCGAATTGATGAAGGCGTTAGGGTACCCGGCCCGAATGGCCATTGTCGGGCTGCTTGTAGTGTGTGAAACCTGTATTTGCGAAGATATCACCCGCATATATGAGCTTAGGCAGTATTGAAAAATTAAATAAAATGTATTTGAACTCTTATATAAAGTAAAACCAATCATGAAAATAGCCCTATTTAGCGATATCCATGCAAATATTGACGCCCTGAATCCTGTGCTGGATGATATCTACAGTCGTTCCCCTGATGCGGTATATTGCCTTGGGGATCTTGTTGGATATGCGCCCTATCCAAATGAAGTGATTGAAACGATAAGAGAAAAAGGAATTCCGGTGATTGCCGGTAATTACGACCAGGGTGTTGGACTAAACAGCGATGATTGTGGTTGTGCGTATCAAACGGAAGAAGATAAAGCGCGCGGGGCTGAGTCTATTGCCTTTACAAACAAGGTCATTACTGATGAAAACCGCGCTTATCTTCGTTCGTTACCAGCACATTTGCGCATAGAGTTCGGCGTAAATACGGATCCGTACCATCTGCTGCTTGTGCACGGAAGCCCTAGAAAAATTAATGAATATCTTTTTGAAGACCGACCCGATAAAAGCATGATCCGAATGATGGAAAGAGCAGAGGCGCATATCATGGCGTTTGGCCATACCCACAAACCGTATCACAAAATCCTGGAAGACAGTGATGGGAAATACCGTCACGCCATTAACATCGGTTCTGTTGGCAAGCCAAAAGACGGTGATCCGCGGGCCTGTTATGCCATGCTGGAATGGGATGGAGACCTAAACCTTTCAGATGCAAATGATCTGAATGTGGAATTCATTCGAGTTGAATACCATGTGGAAAAAGCAGCGAACGCTGTTGAAGAAAGTCCACTCCCCGATGCGTTTGCAGATATGTTGAGAAACGGCGGCTAAGATATCCATGAAAGCAAAAATTTGACAAATAGTTTGGGAGGCACTTTTATTAATCGTATATTTACGATGAAAAATAAATAAAGTTTATTTCAATGAAAGAAATGCAGTTGTCAATGTGGAAAATGGGACGCAAAAGGCTGACCAATCAGCTTGATGACATTCAGGATGCCGACTTGTTAAAACGCATCGATAGTGAATCGAATAGTGTGGGTTGGCTGTTGCGTCATATGGCAGAAGTAGAGCTGTTGTTCAGCAAAAATGTGTTTGGTCGCGAGCTGGATGTGAAAGCTCAAACGATTGGAAGCCTGGCCAAAGATCGCGGGCAGTTTACGGATTTAGCATCACTCATGGAATTAATTGAACGAGCCGGAAATGAACTGAAAGCAGCTATTGAGCAGGTAGATGACTGGGACGAGGAAGTTACGACGGCTGAATTTGGCACGGTTACCAAAGCCGAAGCCCTGGCTCGCATCATGACGCACACGGCTTACCATGCGGGTCAAGTAGCATTGTCCAGGAAATATGGCAAAGAATATTAATCAATACGTATAAAACAGAGAACCTTATTATGGAAGATACACAACAGAAAACGATGACCCTTGAAGTTTTTGATCCCGCCATGTGTTGTAGCACGGGCGTTTGCGGACCGGATGTGGACGATGAACTGGTAGACTTCGCCAATGATGTAAAATGGTTAAAGTCGCAGGGCATTAACGTTCAGCGATATAACCTGGGACAGGAGCCCGAGGCGTTTAAATCCAATCCGGAAGTCATCACGCGCCTGCAAAATGAAGGTTCTGATATCCTGCCCATAATAGCGGTAAATGGATCCGTTATTTTGGAAGGGGATTATCCAGACCGTAATCAGTTGAAGGAGCTATTAAATATAAATGGCGAAACTTCGAATCAGAAAACAGAAGAACGTACAATGGTAGAAAATGAGAATATTTGGAATGAACAGGTACAAGAGCTGGTAGCGTTGTCTGCAGCATTGGCTTCAAATTGTGAGACTTGTTTAAAAGCACATTATAAAAAAGCTAAAGATTTAGGTGTGTCTGAACAGACTATCGCCCAGACGCTGCAGGTTGCTCAAAATGTAAAACAAGTACCCGCAGGTAATATAGTAGAACTATCCAATAAATTATTGGGAGCTGGTAAATCATCAGCAGCTAACGGTTGCGCACCGGGTAGTGGTTGCTGTTAGAAAAGAAATTTGAATTGTGAGGCTGTCCCAAAAGTCTGGACCAAGAAATTGTTGTCGTAATAATAAAGGTAATATCAATCTCCCTAAATCCCTCTTCGCCAAGAGGGACTTTAAAAGTACCTTTTGGCATCTTGACCTAGATCGTAATTCAAGAGTTCTTCCTTGCCTGCCCCGATACGTCGGTGGGAGAAGGAGGACAGGCCCTGTGGAATTGAGCTCCATCCCACAAGGGCAGGAGGATTGATCGATTAGAATAATAGGCCGTATTTTAAGGATTCTGATTGTTTAACGTGACTTTTTAGGCAGCTTTATAAAGGGGATGACAATTGCATTATATGTTATGTCATCTCTCAAAATACGAAGGAAAAAATTGAATAAATATAACTTAGCATTATGAAAAATCTAGAAATTACTCCCTATATCTTTTTCACCGGAAAAGGTGGCGTTGGCAAAACTTCGCTGGCCAGTGCTACGGCCGTAAAATTGGCCGATGAGGGCAAAGATGTGCTGCTCATCAGTACCGATCCGGCCTCCAATTTAAAAGAGGTATTGGAAACCGATATTTCCGATAAAATTACGCCGGTGAATGATGTTCCTAATTTGCATGCCGTGAATATCGATCCCGAAGAGTCGGCTGAGGAATACCGCAATCGCGTGTTGTCTCCGCTCGAAGATGTATTGCCGGAGGATGAAATAAATAAGATCCGTGAAGAGCTGTCCGGGGCCTGTACTACGGAGATTGCGGCCTTTGATGAATTTGCGCGATATGTGGCTGGCGATGAAGATGACCAGCCCTACGATGTGATCATTTTTGATACGGCTCCGACGGGACATACGCTGCGACTGCTTGAACTGCCGGAGGCGTGGAGTGATTTTATTGAGAAAAATCCCGATGGCGCCAGCTGTATTGGTCCGTCTTCAGCGCTTAAAACGAGTCAGCAGCGCTATCAAAAAGTGGTTGAGCGGCTGCAGGATAAAGGAACGACCACCATTTATTTGGTGAGCCGTCCCGATGCCTCTGCGCTGCGCGAAGCCAACCGATCAAGCAAAGAGCTCGACGAGCTGGGCCTTTCGAATCAGCTGCTACTGATTAACGGCTATTTCGAACCCATTGACTCTTCCGATCCGTTTGCGCGTAAGATGAAGGAGCAGGCGGATGAAAACCTCGAGCAGATGCCTGAGCGTTTAAAAGAGATGGAGCAATTGGTGTTCCCGCTCCGTCCCTATAACCTGTTGGGAATCGATAAGCTTCGCAAGGTCTTTGAACCGCTTGATAACGATGAGATTAAAGATAAGAGCGAATCGATATTGACCGAAGAGCATGAAAGTGAACTTCCTGACTTAAACGGACTGGTAGATGATATTATCGCCGATAAGGATCACGGCCTCATTATGACGATGGGCAAAGGCGGCGTCGGAAAAACGCTTATTGCCGCTGCAGTAGCCATGAAATTAGCCCAGCGCGGATACCCGGTTCACCTGACCACCACCGATCCGGCCGCGCACCTGCAAGGTCATATTGGCGATATGGAACTGCCGGAAGAGCTCACCGTAGATCGCATTGATCCCGATGAGCAAAAGCAGGAATATATCGAGAAAGTGCTCCGGCAGAAAGGCAAAGATAAAACCGAAGAGGAGCGCCGGCTGCTTCGCGAAGATCTCGAATCGCCCTGCACCGAAGAGGTAGCCGTATTCCAGGCGTTTTCCAAAGTCATCCATAAAGCAAAACGCCAGTACGTGGTCGTCGATACGGCGCCGACGGGTCATACCCTGCTGCTGATAGATACGACCGGCAGCTACCACAAAGAGGTGTTGCGCAATACCAGTATGGACAAGGACAAGATCAAAACGCCCTATATGTACCTGCAGGATCCGGATTATTCGAAGCTGCTGATTGTAGCCATTCCGGAAACAACCCCGATTACTGAAGCTGCCAAACTGCAGGACGATCTGCACCGCTCCGGCATTGAGCCCTACGCGTGGATTGCCAACCAGAGCATGTCGGCCACGCCCGTTTCTGATCCGCTGCTCAAGCAGCGCGCGGCCGAAGAGGTACCGCTGCTTAAAGAGATCGAAGAAGAGCACGCCAACCGGCTTTACGCTATTCCCTGGATTGCCAATGACGATATTCTGGAGGCATTAGTTAAAGACCGTGCCGATATGGTCGCGAAATAGGAGATCCCAAGTCACAAAATTATATTTTAAACAACAGGTAAAAAGCCATGAAATTTGAACACGCACTGTTAGCCGTCGATCTCTCAAAATCAAGTGATGATCTGGTCCACTGCATGGGAGACCTGAAGAAACTGGGCATCAGCAAGGTAACCCTTCTTACCGCTGTCTCGAATCCCTATCCCGGCGGTCCCGAGAAGTTTGATACTTCTTCTTTTGAGAAAAAGTTAGAAGGGTACGCGCAAAAACTAAATAAGCAGGGATTTGATGCGGACTGGAAGTTAGAGATCCAGTCAAGTATATATGCACCGGTTACTATTTTACAAGTAGCCGAAGAACTGTCGGCCGACCTGCTTATTGTCGGTCACCGCGGGCATAACAGGTTGTCAGAACTATTGTTAGGCAGTGTGGCCTCTGAGATTATTCAGCGGTCTGCTCGTCCAGTATTACTGCTCAGAGTATCGGACAGCGAAGACGACACCAATATTTCTATCTGCAAAAATTTGACCTCCCATATTTTGGCTCCCACTGATTTTTCGGAAAATGCAGATCGAGCGCTACTGGTGTTTGGAAATGGACAGCTTAAAGCATCAAACGTAACGCTGTTGCATGTCCAAAATGCGTCCGATGCGGCCAAAGAGAAGGAATTAAATAAGCGAAAAGACTGGCTTACAGAAAAAGGGATTGAAACTGTAGAAGCTACTGCTGTCGTATCCTCCCACAGACCCTGGAAGAAAATTACCGAGTATGCCGACCAAAAAGATGCGTCCATGATTGTCATGGGTTCCCAGGGAAAAGGTTATGTGGAGGATCTGTTTATTGGCAGTAACAGCCACCGGGTCGCCCGTCGTACTACCAAGCCCCTTTTGCTTATTCCCGCCGATCAATAATTGTTATTACAAATTGTAAAATTAATCAAAATACGAAGAGCTAAACTGTGTCTGATTCTAATAAATCCATTGACTTTTTTGAAAAATACTTAACCGTTTGGGTACTTCTGTGTATTGGGGCCGGCATTGGCCTGGGTTCGCTTGTTGGCGATTCCATTGAGGTACTCAGCGATTTTAATTTGTATAAGGTTAATATCCCCATTACTCTCTTAATTTGGGCCATGATCTATCCGATGATGCTCCAGATCGATTTCGATTCGCTGGCCGATGTGGGAAAAGCGCCGAAAGGGGTCGTCTGGACGGTCATTGTGAACTGGGCTATCAAACCGTTTACGATGGCCTTTTTTGCCTGGATTTTCTTCTCCCATATTTACAGCGCGTGGATCGATCCGGCCATGGCTCAGGAATATATTGCAGGTGCCATCTTGTTGGGAGCCGCTCCCTGTACGGCCATGGTGTTCGTGTGGTCGTATCTATCTGATGGCGATCCTACCTACACGCTGGTACAGGTCTCGGTTAATGACCTGCTGATATTAATTTTATTTATCCCGATTGTAGCCTTTTTGCTTGGAATAACAGATATCAGCATTCCCTATAATACCCTGATTACCTCCATTGTCGCTTTTGTTGTGATTCCGCTGGTTGCCGGTTATTTGACACACAAGATATTAGTCAACAAGAAGGGAATGGAGTGGTATAGCACTCGGTTTTTGCCAAAATTCAAACCGGTTTCGATTACTGCCCTGCTGCTGACGCTTATTCTATTGTTTGCCTACCAGGGAGATCGCATTTTACAGGATCCGCTGGTGATACTGCTTATTGCCGTTCCTCTGATTATTCAAACGTACTTTATTTTCTTCCTGGCCTGGTTCGGCGGCAAGTGGCTAAACCTGAATTACCAAACCTGCGCACCCGGTGCTATGATTGGGGCTAGTAACTTTTTCGAGCTGGCGGTAGCTGTGGCCATCATGTTGTTCGGGATACAATCCGGAGCGGCCCTGGTAACCGTGGTCGGTGTTCTTATTGAAGTACCCATTATGCTGTCGCTGGTTAAGTTTGCCAATAGCAGAAGACCACACTACCAAACGAGCGTTGAAAGAAAAGAAGAGAAAGAAAAAGAGAAGGTATTGGGATAACAAATTTCCTGCGTTGAAAACAATTTTCTGACAAAGCGAACGAAGAATGACACTTTCAACCGTACAGACAATCAATTAATGTTGGAAATGAGAATAAAAATGCAGTATATTTAATCGTAAATATACGATAATCATAGATATTATGGCGATTACTAAAGCAAAACTATTTGACCCCTCGCAAAAGCGATCTGCTGAGTTGATGAAGGCGCTCGGACATCCGGCACGTATAGCCATCATAGAACTGTTGGCAGATCGGGAAACCTGTTTTTGTGGTGACATTACAGACGAGCTTCCGCTGGCTCAATCAACCGTCTCGCAACACCTAAAGGCGTTAAAAAAAGTCGGTATTATAACCGGCGAAATAGACGGTGTGCGGACGTGCTATTGCTTAAGCGAAGAGGGCATTCAGGAAATAAACGAACTACTGATTCCATTAATTAACGATGTAACAACTAAAAATAAAGAAAACTGCTGCTGAGATGAGTACTAATAAAAAAAAGGATGAAGAACTGAAAGAAACGGTTAAAGAAAAATACAGCCAAATTAGTGAACAATCCAAGGATTACGACTCCAGCTCATGTTGTAGCTCCGATGAGGTCTACAATGTCATGAGTGATGACTACAATTCGATTGAGGGTTATAATCCCGATGCAGACCTGGGACTCGGTTGCGGCTTGCCCACTCAATTTGCTAAAATTAAAGAAGGGGATACCGTTATTGATTTGGGATCGGGAGCTGGCAACGATTGCTTTGTAGCACGTCATGAGGCCGGCGCCGAAGGCAAAGTCATTGGTATCGATTTTGCCGAGCCGATGATTGCCAAAGCCCGTAAAAATGCCGACAAGTTGGGCTACAATAACGTAGAGTTTCGTTATGGGGATATTGAAAACATGCCTGTTTCCGATAATGTGGCCGATGTAATCGTCAGTAATTGTGTACTTAATCTGGTGCCGAATAAACCTAAAGTCTTTTCAGAAATTTTTCGCACGTTAAAACCCGGCGGACATTTTAGTATTTCGGATATTGTACTTGTCGGAGAGCTGCCTGATGCATTGCGCGAAGACGCCGAAATGTATGCGGGATGTGTAGCTGGGGCCATCCAGAAAGATGAGTACCTTGGGTCATATAAAAGAAACCGGCTTCGAAAATAGTACCATTCAGAAAGAAAAAACTATTGAGCTGCCTGATGATATCTTGGCTAAATATTTATCAGAAGAAGAAATAGATAACTTTAAAAATGGAGATACCGGAATTTATAGTATTACCGTTTTTGCTCAAAAGCCTGGTGGGGAATCTGAAAAGAATATAGACCAGGAGAAAATTGAAATGATTGATGCTGGTAATGTTTGCGAACCGGGTTCAGGTTGCTGTTAAATTTACCACAGTGTCATCCTGAACTTGTTTCAGGATCTATTCATCTCGTTTCGTAGCTCTGCTGCGGAACAGAAGTAACTTCAGAGCCTAGGTTTCAGCCTTTATAACCTAACAAATTACATGTACTCAACATTACAATCCTACATTGATGATCTGGATAATTTGGTGAATGAGATACCAGATCAGCGAAAACAAAAATTAGCTAAAATTGCTGATTATATTCGGTCAAAAGAGCCGGCCAAGCTCAACTTTATTTGCACCCATAACAGCCGACGTAGTCATCTATGCCAGATCTGGGCAGCAACACTAGCTGAGTATTTTGGGGTAGAAAGTGTGGAAACGTATTCCGGAGGTACCGAAGCCACAGCCTTTAATTCGCGTGCTGTAGCAGCTATTGAACGAGCTGGTTTTAAGGTCGAAAATCCAGGTGGAGAGAATCCAAAGTATGAGGTTTCTTTTGATGATGAATCAAAGCCGTTAATCTGCTTTTCTAAAACATTTGATGATTCCCATAATCCCGAAAAAGATTTTGCGGCTATTATGACTTGCTCGGATGCCGATGCAAATTGTCCTATAGTGCCTGGAGCCGAAAAGCGATTTTCTATTCCGTATGTTGATCCCAAAGAATCTGATGGCACTTCCAAGGAGAAAGAGACGTACGATGAGCGCTGCCGGCAGATTGCATCAGAAATGTATTATATGATGTCACAAGTTTAAAAGATTGTCCAGTGGATTTTATTGCCATCAATAATACTTTCTGGGTTGTTATTACCGTGTTTTTATTAAATAGCTAAACAAATGATGTGAAAATAGTGCTTTCACATTATCAGCTATTTGATAAAAATAGCTGAAGCTGATAACTTCGAATTATGATTTTTGGAACCCTTGATCTAAAATCAGCGTTATGGGGATTCAATATTTGAACCCAGTAAAAGATAAAATCTACTAATTTGATATTTGTAACAAGACGTGTCCATTTTAACGCTGCCCATCGTTTGCATAATCCTGAAAAATCAGATGAATGGAATAAACAAACGTTTGGGAAATGTAATCATGAAAATTGGCATGGACATAATTACATCCTAAATGTAACTGTTGCCGGTAAACAGGATAAGGATACCGGTTATGTTATTGATTTATCAGACCTTAAAGCAATAATTGAATCACGTATTGTTGAGAAGTGTGATCACAAAAATCTCAATATGGATATTCCTTTTTTAGACGGAATTATGCCATCAACTGAAAATTTGGTAGAAGTATTTTTTCAAGAACTCAAAGATCCAATTCGAGAAGCCACTGAACAACGTGGATTTTTGTATGAGGTTGAGTTGCAAGAAACCGAACGAAATTCCGCTAAATATTGTCCGTATCTTTTAGAAAAAGAGATTCCCGCTATAGATTAACTTAAGAATTGTATCATTAAACGAATGATTTCTACAAAATTGAAACGACATTACGATCCTACATTCACGGTCTCCGACGACTATAAAGCAAGTCTTCCCGATTTGCAAAATGGTCCTGCTTCGTTGATTGAAGGAGCAGATGTTCCCATTCAGCAAGTTGGTATATCGGACTTTAAATTGCCTTTGAAGTATCCCCGTCCCGATGGAGAACTGCTTACGCTGGAAACGTCGGTTGATGGGTATGTGGGACTAGAGGCCGGAAAGAAAGGCATCAATATGAGTCGCATTATGCGGTCGTTTTATGATTTTGAAGATGATGTTTTTCATCCGGATAAATTGGAAGAAGTTCTTGAGACTTATAGAGAAGAGCTCGATACGCAAACGGCGTATCTGCGATTGTCGTTTAATTATCCGATTAAACAAGAGAGTTTGCGTTCTGGATTGGAAGGCTATCAATATTATACGGTGGCTATTGAAGGGACCATGGATGCCGATGGTAAATTCAGGAAATTTATGCATCTGGATTTTGAATACAGTAGTGCTTGTCCATGTTCGTATGAACTTTCCGAGCATGCTCGCGAAACCAGGGAAGTAGCCAGTATTCCGCACAGCCAGCGCAGTATTGCAAATTTAACGGTTGAGCTAAACGAAGAAATTTTTGTGGAGGATTTAGTTAACCATTGCCAGGAAGCGCTGATGACCGAAACCCAGGTAATGGTCAAGCGCGAAGATGAGCAGGCCTTTGCAGAGATGAATGGCGCGTATCAGAAATTTGTGGAAGATGCTGCTCGATTGCTCTATGAACAGTTGAATGAAGAAGAACGGATCCACGATTTTGTGATTCGATGTGTGCATATGGAAAGTCTGCACAGCCATGATGCCGTAAGTCGTATTTGCAAAGGCATTAAAAATGGTCTGCGATAGAAAAGCCAAATTACTGTAAAATAAAAGCCCTGAACTCAGCTAAAGTTCAGGGCTTTTTTAATGTTTTTAAATATTACTGTAGTTCACCAATTGCAATCAGTTGGACTGCAATTGAATGTTTTGGGAATCATTTTTAAGATGAAAGCGCGTGCTTTGCGAACCTACGTGGATCTGAAAATACCCTTCCTCCAGAATATTTTTACCGCTGAAGTCGGGATATCCCAAATGCTTCTTGGGTTCAATTTTAAATGTTACTTTTTGTTGCTCTCCGGGTTTCAATTGCAGACGCTCAAAATGAATTAATTCTTTTACTGGTCTGGTAATACGTCCTACCTCATCTGTGATGTACCACAGCACTGTTTCAGTGCCAACTCGATCTCCAGTATTTGTTACTGTTGCCGTAGCTGTTACCTTTTGATTGTCGGTTAATGTGGTGTCGCTAACTGCTAAATTATCATAAGAAAAGTTGGTATAGCTTAGACCGTGACCAAAATTCCAGAGCGCGGTGGTCTTATCAGCCTGTTCGATATTATTGGCAACATCAGGATCAAAATAATATACAGCGCTTGATTTGTGATTATATGGCGCAAAATGACCTACAAACTGTGGATAGGAGAAGGGAAGTTTACCACTGGGATTGTAATCGCCGCTTAACACATCAGCAATGGCTTCGGCCCCTTCAAAACCGGGTAAACCGGCCCAGACAATAGCCTCAGTTTCATCCACAATATCAGTAATAACACGGGGACGTCCTTCTACCAATACCAAGGCGGTGGGTTTGCCAGACTGATTTACAGCTCGAATCAGATCCAACTGATCTTCGGGAAGTTTAAGGTTGGTAATATTACCAACGAACTCAGTGTAAGGTTCTTCCCCGGCTGCTATGATAACTGCATCAGAATTTTTTAAGGTTTCATTAAAATGGGATCTGTGATCTGAATTCATTGGTCCAATTGAATCTATGCTAACAACCTTAGTATCAGAAAACTTGTTTGCAATAGCCTCACTTATGGTTTTCATTGATTCGGGATAACGATCTTCTGAGGCTCCCTGCCACGCTAATGTCCAACCTCCGGAAAGATTTTTTTTGCTGTTTGCCGATGGCCCGACAACTAAAATTTGTTCTAAACCTTTTGAAAAGGGCAGGGTGTTGTTAGAATTTTTTAGCAGTACCATAGATTCCCGAGCTGCCTGGAGCGCTTTTTTCTTATGAGAGTCACTTCCAATATTATCTAACCCTTTGCCAGATGGATATGGATGCTCAAATAATCCCAACTCAAATTTAAGTTTTAGAATACGACGTACTGATTCATCAATACGTTCTTCACTGATACGTCCCTCTTTAACTAACTTTAACAGGCTTTCATTAAACTCCAATGACTCCGGAGTCATACTCATATCTACACCTGCTTCTATAGCTTGATACGTGGCTTCATCATAATTTTGGGCCGTTTTATGATAATCAACGAGTTTACCGATATCTGCCCAGTCTGTTAATATGATGCCTTCGAATCCCATTTCATCCCGAAGTAAATCAGTCAGAAGTTGTTTGGAACTGTGGACCGGTATCCCATTTATTTCGGCACTGTTAACCATCACTGTTTTAATTCCTGCATCGATGGCTGCTTGAAAGGATGGACGATGAAACTCGTGGATGGTCTGCATTGAAAGATCTACCGGGGTGCGATCCCAGCCTGATCGTGGTACAGAATATCCGAGGAAATGTTTGGCGGTTGCAGCCAGCCTGTAAGGAGCAATATCATGCTTTTGCTGATATCCATTCACATAAGCAGTACCAAGCTTGGAAGCCAAATAAGGATCTTCACCAAATGTTTCATATTGTCTGGGCCAGTATGGATTTTGACCGAGATCCAATACCGGTGCAAAGTTCCAGGTATGTCCCAGCGGTGCAGATTCAAGAGCTGTAATACGACCGTTTTGGAACGAATGTTCAGGATTAAAAGTAGCACCAATATTTATGTTATGCGGAAATATCGTACTGTTTTGCACATAGCTGGCTCCGTGTATGTGGTCGATACCATAAATAATCGGGATGCCTAATCTCGTTTCTTCAACAGCTATTTCTTGGAGTGCTCGAGTATACTCAATCCATTGTTCCGGTGGTACAGCCTCACCATTTAGAAATGAACCAATGTGATGATTGGTCAATAACTTTTTGGCTTTTTCCGGATCTAGATTAACATTACGCTGAACACCGGTTTCGTTTATAAGTGTGATGTTAAGCTGCGTCATCTGACCTACTTTCTCTTCAATCGTCATGCGACTGAGTAGATCATCTACCCGTTCTTTGATAGGGCTTTCAGGATCTAAGTAAGTTTGACCTGATGCTATATTAAAACTTCCCAAAAATATTAAGAAGCTTAAAAATGAGGCGATTAGAAGAGAAACGCCCTTTTGTGACTTGCGTGAGAAAAGAAATAGTAGAAAATCCATAATCGTCGTATTCTGAAATTTAAATTTAAATATAAAGTACTTCCGCCTTTTGTTTGCAACAGAAGTATTTAAAATTTCAGAACGACGGAACGCCTTGAAGCTACTGCAAGATTTTGCAACTATCAAGAGCAAGTATAAAACTTGCATAATACTACAACTCTTATATGTTTTTTAAGTCTCATTTTGATAGGAATTGATAAATTTTTGTTTAGATCCTAACCAACTAAGGGTTAATATTTGTTGAATTTAAACCGTGACTTATTTTTAAAAGTTTATTGTTCCAATTTTGAGATAAAACAAGTGATCACTTTCTAAAGAGTTTTTTGTCTTTAATATTTGTATTTTATCCAATCATAACATGGCGAATATTACCTGCACAGATTAATGAGCGCTAATCAGTTTGACTACGATAATTTAAAATCGGTTGAGCTTTGGGAAAAGCTTTGCCAAGGAGATAAAGAAGCGTTGGCAGCTCTTTTTAATGACAATTTTGATTCTCTTTACCGTTATGGGTATCGGATCGTACCCAATACTGATCTGGTTCGCGATTCGATTCAGGAAGTCTTTTACAACCTTTGGAAATACCGGAATAATCTTAATCAACCAGATTCTATTAAAGCTTATCTTTTCATATCTCTTCGTCGCCAACTTCTTCGGAAAAAGAAAAATATTGAACGCAGACAGGATATTGATAAGAAATATTTTTCAGAAGAATTTGATGTATTGCCGAATTACCAGGTTTGGCAGGAAACATTGGAGCTGGGGGAGGAAGAACATGAAGGTTTAAAAGAGGCGATTGCAGAACTTACCCCGCGTCAGCGAGAAGTGATCTATTTAAAATATTTTGAAGGCCTATCTACTAACGAGCTTGCTGAAGTTCTGCAGATTCGCGCACAAAGTATCTACAATTTAGTATACGATGCCTTGGAAAACTTGCGAATTTTTTTAAAAAATTAATTTTTTTTCTGAATTCATTGTCTCGTAAGTCGTTGCCTTACAGCAATTTATGCTATTATTGCATTTCAAGAGAAAAAAATATAGAAAATATAGAGTAGAAATCAGGTTGAGCCCCCTCTATTAGGGTAGAATCGAGGATAATCCAATAGAAAAAGTAAATAAACCAATGCCTGATAAACTCTCCGAAATATTAAAGGATGACTCTTTTGTCCGCTTTCTGAAAGGAAGTGCATCGGAGGAAGAAATAGAGCAATGGACTGCTTGGATGCAGGAAAGTGCTAAGAATGCAAAAATAGCGAAGAAAGCACAAAAGTTGCTTAATAAGGGTACACAAACCATTCCAAAGCCAGATTCCGATCTGGAGTTAGAACGGCTGATGGAGCGTATCGACTCGGAAAATCGATATAAGCCCCTTCAGGAAGTAAAGAAAAAGCACACTAAGATGGTTTGGGCCACTATGGCCGCAGCCGCGGGTATTTTACTGTTGGTTGGATTTTTGGCCCGGCACACACTTTTACAACAGAACGACGGAACAGAAAGTAGCCGGGCCGCCTCGATTAATTATCAACTTATAGAAACTAAAACAGGACAAAAAACAACGGTACACTATTCTGATGGCTCTGATATAGTGATGAATGCAAACTCTCAAATGCGGGTACCCTGAAAGAATAACAACCGTTGATACCATGCGTGTTTGGTTAGAGGGAGAAGCCCTTTTTAGTATTACCCGAAAGCCAAAGTATGATTCCAGAACTTTTATTGTGCATACGCCTGATGGAAATGTTTCGGTTTTGGGAACAGAGTTTTCAGTAAATACTACCGATGGGCGTAGCAGGGTGGTATTAAAAGAGGGCAGCGTTAGGGTCAATGTTCAAGATTCTCTGGGAAAGAAAGATCTGGAGTATGTCATGGAGCCAAATCAAATGGCCCTATTTTCTCAAAATCTTGACAAAATAGAGGTGGAGCAAGTGAATCCCGAAGTGTATACCTCTTGGGCCAGCGATAGTCTGGTGTTGGATAATACGCCATTATCAGACTTAATTAAAAGAATTGAATTTACTTACGGTGTGGAAGTAAAAGTAAATAACAAAGCACTTTTGGATAAGAAGCTTACAGGCAGATTTAAGAATTTAAACTTAAGTTTCATCCTGGAAGGTATTGCTAAGACGCTGAATGTGGATATCGAAAAGCGGGAACAGAAAGTTTATATCAACACCAAAAATTGATTCACAGGATACTGGATCATGATTAATTACATAATAAAAAATCTAAATGATATGAAGACTAAAAGATACACCTTCTTGGTTTTATTCATCCTTTTATTTGGGATTAATGCCGCTTGGGCGGGACAGTCGACGCAGTATGTTCTAAATGAAAATTTTGTGAAAGCCCAGGAGGTTGATACAAAGGTAAGTTTAGAAAAACAATTGGAACGTATTGAAACCGGTTACAATGTGGTATTTCTGTACGAATCCAGTATTGTGGAAGGAAAATTAAGTTCTGCAAAAGAGCTCGATGGAACGCTAAGAGAAAAAATTAAAAAGCTATTGGAGCCTCATGGTTTAGATTATAGCTATATTGATAATCGTACCTTTGTGATTTCAAAGCTACCTGAGACAAAATTAGAAATTGCAGCTGATACCGTATCCGGTGTTGTAACTGATAGTGAAACAAACGAAACACTTCCCGGAGTGAATATTATTATCAAGGGAACTAGTCGTGGTACTTCGACGGACATGGATGGAGAGTACTCTCTCACATCAGTAGAGCCACAGGATACATTGCGTTTCTCTTATATTGGTTATCAGACTCAAGAGATTGTATATGATGGACAAAACGTATTAAATGTTGCTCTTCAGCCCCAGGTCTTTGCAGCGGGAGAAGAAATTGTAGTTGTTGGATACGGAACACAGGAGAGAAGAAATGTGAGTGGTTCAATATCTTCTGTAAGTTCAGAGGATTTGGATGAGGCGCCGGTACAGCGCTTAGATGATGCCTTGCAAGGTCGTGTTTCGGGAGTTCGGGTAACCTCAAGTTCAGGTGCACCTGGTTCCTCATCATCTGTGAGAATTCGTGGGACGACCTCTATAAATAATAGTGACCCTCTCTATATTGTGGATGGCGTTCCTATTGAAAATGGCGGTATTGGCTATTTGAATCCAAGTGATATTGAATCAATCCAAGTATTAAAGGATGCTGCTTCAGCAGCAATCTATGGTACAAGAGCTGCAAGTGGAGTTGTTCTTGTATCTACAAAAAGTGGCTCACGCAGTGATTTCGAAGTTAGCTACAGTAGTTATTATGGAATCCAAGGACCTGAACAAAAATTGGACTTGTTGAATGCCAGAGAATATGCCGTGTTGCGAAATGAGTCTTCTGTAGCGGCAGGTAACGGGATTATTTTTCCTAACCCAGAGCAGTATGGCGAAGGTACCGACTGGCAGGAAACGATTTTCAATAATTCTGCAGCAGTGATTAATCAAAACCTTAGTTTTAGCGGTGGTAATGAAACATCTTCGTACTATGCCTCAATTGGGTATTACGATGAGCAGGGTATTGTAGCATCACCGATTTCGCATAATAAAAAGGTATCATTTCGATTAAATTCTACTGTTGATGTTACTGACTGGCTAACCTTTAGTGAAAATATTAGCTATACATACGAGAAGAATCGCGGAAGTTTGGGAACCAATACTGAGTTTGGCGGTCCTCTTAGTTCTGCAATTAATCTGGATCCCATAACACCAGTACTTATTACTAATGAATCTACTATTAATAGCCCTCCATATAGCAATAATCCTGTAATAAGGAACGAGCAAGGTTATCCCTACGGAATCTCGCGATATGTAGGACAGGAAATGTCGAATCCGCTGGCATATATCGAAACACAGCGCGGAAATTATGGGTACTCTCATAATATTGTTGGTAATCTCAGTCTCGAGGTTGAACCAATAGAGAACCTGTTAGTTAAGACTGATATTGGCGTTAAGCCAGCCTTCTTTGGCTTTGAGTCTTTTACTCCAATTTATTACCTGAGTTCAGTTGCTCAGAATACGGGTACCAATAGTTTTGCTCGCGAGAATAGTCGTAACTTAATCTGGAGCTGGGAAAATACTATTAACTATTCCACCAGCCTTGATTATCATAATTTCGACTTCTTGGTAGGAACCAGCACGCGCGAAACCAACGCTACTACTGTTGGTGGAACATATCAGGCCATCCCGGCACAGAATTTTGATAATGCCTCAATGAACTTTTCAGTGCCTAATGATCAGCGTATTGCTTTTGGAGGAGAGGCACAGCCATACGCCCTTAATTCATACTTCGGCCGAGTTAATTACGATTATGATAGCCGGTATTTGCTAACGGTAGTGCTCCGGATTGATGGCTCTTCCCGATTTGGAAGTGAAAATCAGTATGGAACGTTCCCCGCCGTTTCGGTGGGCTGGGTGCCAACCTCTGAACAATTCTTCCCGGACACTTTTGTTGATTATTTAAAAGTTCGCGCATCTTACGGGGTCAACGGTAATGATCGCTCGTTGGGTGATTTCCAGTACCAGTCAACAGTTTCGGGAGGTCGCAACTATGTGTTTGGAAACAGTATTTACACTGGTGCAAGCCCGAATGCCCCGGCTAATCCAAGCCTGGAGTGGGAGGAAACAACTCAGATTAATGCTGGTTTTGACGCCACTTTTCTGAATAATTTTTCTTTGACTTTTGACTATTATCACAAAGAGACTAATGGAATGCTCCTCCAGGTTGAAATCCCCTCATATGTTGGTGCCAGCGGCAATCCATTTGGTAATGTAGCAAGCTTGACTAACGATGGTGTTGAACTTGAATTGGGTTATGACAAGCAGTTTGAGGACTACGGCTTTAGCGTTACGGCAAATGGTTCCTATAATAAGAACGAGGTTACCGATATTGGTGAAAACGATTTCTTAGTCGGATCGATACCGCTACAGGCAAGTGCTTATGAGCTTACGCGAACCACTGTTGGACAACCTATTGGATCGTTTTACGGTTTCGAGACACAGGGTATTTTCCAAACGCAGGAAGAAGTAAATAACTATACGAACTCTGATGGAGATCTTATCCAGCCAAATGCCCAGCCGGGTGATTTTCGCTGGAAGGATCTAAATGGTGATGGCCGCATTACCAGTGAAGATCGTACCTTCATCGGGAATCCAACAGCTCCTTGGACATTTGGTATCAACCTTTCTGCAAATTGGAGGCAGTTTGATTTGAAGATGTTTGGACAAGGTGTATATGGAAACGAAATTTTCCAGGGACTGCGCCGCCTCGACATTGCTTCCGCCAACTATACAACACGGGCATTGAATCGTTGGACAGGACCGGGTACTTCTAATTCTTATCCGCGTCTTTCAGATAGCGATCCCAATAATAACTTTACAAATCCATCCGATTTTTATCTGTCTGATGGAAGCTATTTCAGGATCAAAACCCTGCAGCTTGGGTATACGTTGCCGGTAGAGCTTTCAAGTGATCTCGGTATTCAACAAGCACGTGTTTACGTTCGTGCCGAGAACCTGGCAACAATAACCGCATATTCCGGTTTCGATCCTGAAGTTGGCGGAGCCAGCTTTGGTATCGACCGCGGCATTTATCCGCAAGCTCAATCTTTCCAAGTTGGTGTAAATATCAAATTTTAAATCAGACAAATCTAAACAACACAACAATTGGTGAAAATGATGAAAAGTTTACTTACATATCTTATGTGTTTGGCTGTAGTCGTTTCCTTTGCCTCCTGTGATAACGTCTTGGACGTGGAGCCTAAAGGACAGCAGTTAGAGTCAAATTATTATCAGACTCCTGACCAGGCGTTTGCAGCATTAGTAGCTGCATATAATCCAATAGGATGGCAAACAGGCGGACCTGATGGTACCTTTATAAATATCCTTGGACCGCTTAATAGTGCTTCGGACGGTATGAATGCCGGTGGTGGCGGACCGAATGATGTAACAGCTTGGCAGGCGTGGAACTCCTATGATCTGAGTAGTGCCGTGGGTCCCCAGGCAGGCTATTGGAGCCGTAGCTACGCCGGTATTAACCGGGCAAACCTATTACTGCAAAGAATAGAGGGTGTCCAGGGGCTGGATGAGGCAACTAAAGCACGATATGTTGCTGAAGCTCGATTTTTACGCGGCTACTATTACTTCTGGTTGGTTAGACTTTTTCGCAACGTTCCGTTGATTACAGAACCGATCGAGACCAGTGAGATTTATCAACAAGAGCAGGCACCGCCTGCAGATGTATATGCTCAGATCGACGAAGATTTGTCTGCTGCTATTGCTGACTTGCCTAAGGCTCCACTGCCTTCAAACGAAGCTGGGCGTGCAACGAAAGGCGCGGCACGGGCATTTTTGGCGAAATCGCTGATGTATGAAATTGGAGACGGTCAAGATCAAGCGAAGATGCAGCGCGCTGCAAATTTGCTAAATCAAGTGAATACCTCTACGGCTTATGAATTATTAGACAATTATCCTGAAATATTCAGCCCGGATAATAAATACCATTCGGAGTCCATTTTTGAAATTACTCACACAGCTAAACAACAAGCTGATTGGGGAATGTTTGGAAGCGGAAATATCCAGGGTAATGTGTATGTGCAGTTTGTTGGCGCCCGAAGTTATAGCGGTCCCACATACAACAGTGGGTATGGATTTAATCCTATCACTTCCAAATTGGTGAATGCTCTTCAGGGCGACCCACGCTACGATCATACTATTGTTGATATTGGAAGTATGGCAGACAACGGAACAGCCAGTTACGAGCCGGGCTTCGAAGATACAGGATACTTTATTAAGAAGTTTGCCCCGCTACAAGAATACACAGCTGAAAGTGGGACTATTGAACTTAATTATCCCAACAACTATATAGAAGTTCGTCTTGCAGGCACCTACCTGCTTGAGGCTGAAGCGCTCGTTCGTTTGAACGGTTCTAGTGATACTCGAGCTGAAGCTTTACTCACCGAGGTTCGTGACCGGGTGGGTCTGGGCCCTGTTACTCCTACGCTTGATAATATTTATCGAGAAATGCAGTTAGAGCTCGCTACAGAAGGGCACCGGTGGTTTAATTTAGTGCGTACCGGTCGGGCTGCAGATGTCTTGGCTGATGAAGGATTCCAGGAAGGTATACACGAAGTGTTGCCTATCCCGCTGGAGTCACTAAACAACTCAGCTCTTGAACAGAACAATGGTTATGAATAAAGAGTAGTACTAAACTGATTATGCTGATAGTATTGCATACTGTTTTGGAGAAGTATAAAAGTAGTTTGGTATGCAAAACTATCGGTATATAAATATAAATCTGAAAGGTATTTCATTATGTATAAGTTCAAAAATTCAAAAAATCCGACATATCAATTTACGGTGCTTTTAGTACTCATGGTTGGTTTTTTTATGTCGTCATGTACCGATAGTACGACAGGCGGTGAGCTAGGCTCCGCACCAACATCAGAGGATGTAACTTTCACATCAGAACCTGATTCCGAAAACCCTAATATTATCCATTTCACAAATACGTCTGATAGTTTTAGGGCGCTTTGGGATTTTGGGAATGGCACAACGGCCGAAGGAGATGAAGTTATTGGTGAATTTCCTACAAAGGGCGAATATACAGTTTCGCTAACTATTTTTACCGAATCCGGGCATGCAATAGATAGCAGCACAGTAACTATTGCTGAGACAAATGTTGCTATGTTGGATGATCCAAATTTAAATATGTTAACAGGTGGTATTGATGCTATAAATGGTAAAACTTGGGTTATTGATAGTACTCAAATTGGTCATATGGGGTTAGGCCCAGCTGATCCCAATGAGGATGGTTATGGAACGCCAGCATGGTGGCAAGCCGCTCCAAAGGCTAAGTCAGGTGCTGGTCTTTATGACGATCGGTATACTTTTCAACTTGATGATGGATTTGTTTATAAGCAGGAAACAAATGGTCATGTTTTCCTAAAAACTGAATATTCAGATGCTGAAATTTTTAATAATCCTATGACAGCTGGTCCGGGCGGTGATGATTTGGTAACCGCCTACACTGCTCCGGAGAATCAATCATTTTCATTAGAAGAAGCAGATAATGGAGAACTTAGATTGAAAATTTCTGAACCTTCATTTATGGGGTTTTATACAGGTACTAGGACATATGATATCTTAGAACTGAAAGAAAATTTGATGGTAATTAGATTTTCAGACACAAAAAATAACTTTTTTTGGTTTCATCGATTGATTCCTGAAGGCTATGAACATCCACCAGAAATATTACCTTATAAGTCTGAAGCCCTGGAGGATAATTTTGACGAGGAAGGAAACGTGAGCTGGGTCACTGATCAGATCACGAATTTCAATGAAAGCTATGATGATCCTGCACCTTTAGTTCCTGACACAACTAATAAGGTTGCTAAATACACTAAAGGAGAGGGACAATTTGAAAACGTATATATTGATCTTGGTTACGAACTAAACTTGAATGAGCGGAGCCTCATTCGACTGAGGGCTTATTTGCCATCCTACAATGATTATGAAACGGTAGATCCCAATGCACAATCATGGGCACCAGGAAACCTCTTGAAGCAAGTTGAGGTAAAGCTCCATAATGTTAACGGTGAAACAGGACTGGGTGGTAATTCATGGCAAACTCAAGAAACAGTGATCCAGCAGGTATCGGAGACTGGAAAGTGGGTAGACTTAGAGTTTGATTTCAGTGCTGTCAGCGATCGCGAAGACTTTGACCGTATTGTAATTCAGATCGGTGGAGAAGGACACGGAAGGACTGGAACCTTCTTTATTGATGATTTTGAATTAACATCGGCTAATTAAACCGTTCTTTTTTAAATCTTTATGGAAGGAAGGTTTAGCTTCCTTCCATTTTTTATAGATGTCATTTTTTAATACCTCTAAGCTTTATTTGGTCTGATGAGTTTAATAGGAAAGTAGTACTCAATTGTTAAATACTAGTTTGCCAGTAGAGCTTTGAAAAAAAAGCTGGGCAGTAAATGGTTTTAAAATGTAACATGTATGAACGAAAGATTTCAACTTAGACTACTTTAATCATGATTTCGGATTTAAGAAAAAAAATTCTCTTTTGCACTATTGGTATTATGATGGTGTTTACACTAAATGCCTGTGGAGATGATAAAGGTATTACAACGTCAGGAACGGATGATGAAAATCCCTCAGACACGACCGCAAGCAGTGGAAAATATGAATTGGTTTGGAGCGATGAGTTTAATTATCAGGGAGCACCAGATTCTGACAAATGGAACTTTGAGATTGGGGCTAGTGGCTGGGGAAATAATGAATTGCAGTATTACACCGATCGATTAGAAAATGCACGTGTTGGTGACGGCGTATTAACGATTACTGCACGAGAAGAGAATTATCAGGGTGCAAATTATACCTCTGCTCGAATGATTACGTATGAAAATGATCACTATTGGCAATATGGGCGTGTGGAAGCACGCATTAAAATGCCGGAAGGACAAGGTATATGGCCCGCATTTTGGATGTTAGGTAAAAACATTTTTGAAGGGACGACGTGGCCTGCTACCGGAGAAATTGATATCCTGGAGATGATTGGCGGCGGTGAAAATGATCGTATTTTACATGGTACGGCGCACTGGGATGATAATGGACATACTTCTAAAGGAGAATCAGTAACCCATTCAGAAAAGTTGTCACAGGACTTTCATACTTACGCTATTGAATGGGATGACCAGCAGATTAAATGGTTTTTTGACGGCGAGCAGTATTTTTCATTAAGTACCCAATCTTCTTCTATGCGTGAATTTGATGCTCCGTTTTTCATCTTGTTAAATATTGCTGTGGGCGGTGACTGGCCTGGATATCCTGATGAAACAACCGTATTTCCACAAACGATGGAAGTAGACTACGTGCACGTTTATCAAAAACAGTAGTTTTTAAAATCCTACATAATAAAATAGAATTCAGATGGATAAAAGTTATAATGTTAGCCGTGTAATTCTATTATCTACAGCAGCGGCATTGGGAGGGTTCTTATTCGGATTTGACAGTGGGGTTATTAACGGTACCGTTGATGCTATCCAATTAGCTTTTGGATCTGATTCTGCAGGAACTGGTTTTAATGTAGCTTCTGTTTTATTAGGCGCCATGGTAGGGGCTTTCTTTGCCGGGAACTTAGCTGATAAGTTTGGTCGTAAGCCCATCATGATTTCTACGGCACTTGCATTTATAGTAAGTGCTTGGGGATCAGGCATTTCGGGGGGATCGATAGAATTTGTAATCTACCGTCTTATTGGCGGGATGGCAATGGGTGCTGCCAGTATTCTTGCTCCCGCATACATAAGTGAAATAGCTCCATCAAAGGTACGTGGACGTCTGGCTACCTTACAACAGCTGATGATTGTTATAGGATTATTTATGGCGTTTATGAGTAACTACTGGCTGGCCGGATTATCGGGTGGGGCTACAGAAGTTTTATGGGGAGGATTTCAAACCTGGAGATGGATGTTCTGGGCTGAAATAATTCCTGCTTCTGTATTCTTTGTTTCATTGCTGGCCATCCCGGAATCCCCTCGATATTTAGTTGCAGCTGGAAAAGTAGAGGAAGCCGGAAAGGTGCTTAAGGGAATCCTACCTAAAATTAATATTAGAGAAAAGGTTGCTGATATAGAATCGACCCTGCAACAGGGGATAAAGCCAAAACTTAAAAATATCTATGACAGTTATTCCGGGAAAGTTCATCCGCTAATTTGGGTTGGCTTGGGCTTAGCTATCTTACAACAGTTTACGGGTATAAATGTGATTTTTTATTACGGCGCCACACTTTGGAAATCTGCGGGATTTACGGAGGGTGACGCTCTGCTGCAAAATGTGATAAGCGGAAGCGTAAATATTTTCTTTACCTTTGTTGCTATCATGCTTATCGATAAAGTAGGGCGAAAACCGCTTTTATTGGTGGGATCATTAGGACAGGCAGTTATGCTGGGAGTTATGGCTTATGTATTTAGTATTGCTCCAAGTGGGGGACCGGATGGATTAAGCTTAAATCCAACGCAAGGAATGATTGCTTTACTTGCAGCCAATACCTATATCGCTTTCTTTGCTTTTTCTTGGGGGCCGGTAATGTGGGTGATGCTCGGTGAGATGTTCCCAAATCACTATCGAGGTGCTGCACTTGCCGTATGTGGAATGGCTCAGTGGGGCGCAAATTTTGTAATTACCATCAGTTTTCCGGTGTTATTGTCTAATCTGGGACTTGGCATTTCTTATGGTATCTATGCCTTCTTTGGAGTAGTTGCATACTTTTTTGTGAAAAAGTTCGTAGACGAAACTAAGGGCTTAAGCCTGGAAGATATATCAAGGGGAGGAGCCCAAAAGGGCCAAGCACTTGAGAAAAACGTTGTTGATTAAGCTAGCCTTTCTTTTGTTGTATGATTGTTGGCTTTCTAAACACAGTTAACTCTGCTACATGATAATTTAATCCTGCAAAATAAAAAGGCATCGCAGCAAAGCTACGATGCCAGAAATTATATAAGCAATATCCGAAGTTGATCAGGATATCCTCAACTAATATTTAGTTTAGCGCCTCATTTACAAGCTTCTCCTGCTCAGCCTTGTGGACTTTCTTCTGTCCGGCAGCCGGTGAAGCTGAAGCCAGTCGACCTACATAGCGAAGATTTTGTCCATCTTTGAGCTGCTGCATAATACGTGTAGAGACGAATGTCCATGCACCCATATTTTTGGGCTCTTCCTGGCACCATACAATATCATCAACATGGCTGAATTCCTCCAGAATATTACTGATGTCTAAGTCAGGAAAAGGATAAAACTGCTCTAATCGAGCAATAGCCACATTGTCGATTTCCTCTTCCTGACGCTGCTTATACAGATCATAATAGACCTTTCCGGAACAGATCACCAATCGATCGATATTGCTCTTGTCTTCCACTTCCTGATCAGGAATAAACGGCTGATACTGTCCCTTGGCCAAATCATCTGTTTTGGAAGTTGCAAGCGGGTGACGCAGCAAACTCTTGGGCGACATAATAATCAGCGGTTTTTTGTCATCCTGTTTTGCTTGCTTACGCAAGATGTGAAAATACTGAGCAGGAGTCGTAAGGTTGACAACCTGCATATTATCTTCAGCACAGAGTTGTAGATACCGTTCCAGTCGTGCTGATGAGTGCTCAGGCCCTTGGCCCTCGTAGCCGTGCGGCAGAGTCATAACTAATGATGAATTTTGCCCCCATTTCGCTTCACTCGCTGAGATATATTGATCCATCATCACTTGGGCACCGTTGGCGAAATCACCAAACTGGGCTTCCCAAATAACGAGTGCATCAAGGTTGGCTGCACTGTATCCAAATTCAAAGCCGACTGCAGCAAATTCACTGAGCAAGCTGTTATATGGATAAAATGGAGCCTGGTCGTCTTCAAGATTATTAAGTGGAATAAACTGTTGATCTGTTTCTGTTCCGTGCAGAATTGCGTGGCGGTGTGAGAAAGTTCCGCGCTCAGCATCCTGTCCCGTCAGACGAACAGTAGTACCGTTTTTAAGTAGCGATCCAAAAGCAAGTGCTTCTGCGAAGCCCCAATCAATTTTTTGTTCGTTTTTGTCAACAATTTCGGCGCGCTTGGCAAGCTGTCGTAACAACTTGGGATTAGCATCAAAATCTTTAGGAACCGTATTGAGTTTGACAGCAATGTCTTTGAGTTCATCCTCGGAATAGGTAGTATCCGGAAACTCGTTCCAATCTTCTTGCGTCATTTCATGACGATTAATCATGTCTTCGGTAACTTCAAGGGGTGAGGCATTTTTAGCATCCTCAAAAGCCTCACGAAGAAGTTCATCAAATTCATTGAAGATTTCCTGCATCTCTTCCTCGGTAAATTCACCACGACCCAACAGTGTATCTGTATAAATGTCGCGCACCGTTGGATGATTGTCGATTTCTTGATACATACCTGGCTGCGTAAATGCAGGTTCATCACCTTCATTATGTCCGTGTTTCCGGAAGCCGATTAGGTCAATAACCACATCTTTGCCAAATTTCTGGCGGTATTCGAAGGCCATCTGCATAGCGTGGACGGCTTCTTCGGGATTGTCACCATTCACATGAAAGATCGGAGCAAGAATAGCTTTGGCAAGGTCAGAAGCATATTCTGTAGAACGTCCGTCTTTGGGAAGGGTCGTAAATCCTATTTGGTTGTTTAGGATAATATGGATGGTTCCCCCGGTTTTATAGGCATCTAGCTGCGACATGTTCAAGGTCTCTGCAACTACGCCCTGACCAGAAAAAGCTGCATCACCATGGATGAGTACAGGTACGTTTTTCTTCTCTGCATTTTCGCTGTCGTGATCCTGAGTAGCGCGCGTTGCCCCCTCAACTACGGGATTAACCGATTCGAGGTGGCTTGGGTTTGGCATCAACTCAATTTCAATCTCTTCACCGGACGTAGTCTCATAGATTCCTTTCGATCCCAGATGATATTTTACATCACCGGATCCTTGAATGCTGTCGGGATCGAGATTTCCTTCAAAGTCAGCAAAGACTTTTCGGTACGGCTTGTTCATAATATTTACGAGGATGTTCAATCGTCCCCGGTGAGCCATACCCATAAATATTTTTTCTACTTGGTCTTGACCTGCTTTTTCAAGCATGTGATCCATCATAGGAATAAGCGTGTCTTCCCCTTCGAGGGAGAAGCGCTTATGACCGATATACTTCTTATGCAAGAACTGTTCAAAAGCCATCGCCTGATTGAGCTTGTGCAGAATCTGCTCTTTCTGATCTTTGGTTAAATCAGGCGTATTCGTGGTTGATTCCATGCGTTCGCGTAGCCACTTGCGTTCCTCGAGATCAAGAATATGCATGAACTCGGCACCCAGCTTGCCACAGTATGTTTCGCGGAGCAAGGTGATGATTTCTCGAAGCGTAGCTTTTTCATTGCCCCCTAATCCACCACAGTAGAATTCGCGGTCCAAATCCCAAAGGGTAAGATCGTAGTAACTTAAATCAAGCTCGGGACTTTGTCTCGGTTCGTCACTCAGCGGATCAAGATCAGCGAGTACATGTCCGCGCGTGCGATACATATTAATAAGTCGCATCACATTAATGGCGCGCTTGTTTTGTTCCAGCGTTGCACCACTGCCATCGAGCTGGCCCACATAAGTATCGGCACCAAAAGGCAGAGGATCGTATGGAATCTCAAGATCCTCAAAAATTTCGTTATAAAAATCCTCTTCGCCGTTCAGCAAGCTATGAACTTTCTTCAAGAATGCTCCCGACTCAGCCCCTTGTATCACCCGGTGATCGTAAGTTGAAGTCACATTCATGACTTTGCTGATGCCCAACTTATTAAGCACCTCCTGCGACATCGACTGGTATTCCGCCGGATAATCAATGGCTCCTGTCGCAATAATAGCACCCTGGGTTTTCATCAGCCGTGGTACCGACTGCACGGTTCCGATCATTCCCGGATTCGTAAGCGTAAGGGTAGTGCCCTGGAAGTCAGAAATTTCGAGATTGCCGTTTCGGGTTTTATCAATAAGTTCTGAATAGGCATAGAGAAACTCCTTAAAGTTCATCTTATCTACGCCCTTGATGTTGGGCACAAGGAGGTTGCGAGATCCATCCTTATTTTGAACATCAATCGCCAGCCCCAGATTTACTTGATCCGGAATAACTTTGTAGGGCTCCCCATCTTTGTAGGCGAAGGAGTTGTTCATATTCGGATATTCTTCCAGCGCTTTGATAATGGCCCAGGCAATATAGTGCGTGAATGAAGACTTAGGTTCATTACGCTGTTTCAAATGTCGGTTGATAATAACCCGATCTTCAATAAGCATCTTCATGGGCAGTGAACGAACCGACGTAGCCGTAGGAACCTCCAGACTTTCATCCATATTCTGAACAATTTTGCTGGAAATCCCTTTGATTTTTTCAAGGGTAGCTCCTGAGGGGATGTCAGTGTCGCCATCTTCTTTTTGCTGGGGCGCTTTCTTGGTTTTTTTCTGTTCCTTGGCCTTGGATGGAGTAGCTTTGGCAGGTGCCGGATCGTTACCGGCTTTTTGTGCCTCAGCTTTTAGATCTTCTGCCTGCTCTACTCCTTCAATTTCGTCGAAATATTGGCGCCAATGATTGGGAACAGAAGAAGGGTCTTCTTTATATTGATTAAAAAGTTCTTCAACAAGTGCGGAATTAGGTCCGAAAACAGCTTCGAGCGACTTCAAAATATGGTCTTATTCAGTGGGTTGAAATTATTAGTAAATAAACGTCTGCAAGAGTTAATATTGAATGTTATTTTTGGTTTCTTTAAACCATAAACAATCAAGCGTAAAGTTAATCATTGTGATATTAAATTACGATTCTTGAGCAGAGATAATTTTTGATTTTATTTTGCTTATTTCGATATCCCAACAATGATTTTATAAATAGGTTTCAAGCAATTTATGAACGATAAAGTGAAAGAAAAAACAGGGGCAGAAAATGTTTATTGGGATCTTTCTGATCTCTATAATTCTATTGATGATCCTGCTCTTGAAAATGACAAACAGAAAGTCGTTGAGCAGGCTAAAGAATTTGCGTCGACGTATAAAGGGAACGTAGCCGATCTTGATGAAGAAAGTATGAAACAGGCTCTTGAAAATTATGAAGAGCTTATTGAAATGGTTGGCAAGATCGGTTCGTATGCGCATCTCATCTGGTCAACTAATACCAATAAACCCGAATACGGCAAGCTAAAACAGGAAGCAAGTGAGCTTTCTTCCGAAATTCATCAGATGCTGGTGTTTTTTGATGTAGAGTGGTTGGATGTAGATGATGAAAAAGCACAAAAGCTGATCGAAAGTGATGAGTTGAAACAGTACAAGCACTATCTCGAAACATCTCGTCGATACAAAGATCATGTGCTGAGTGAAAAGGAAGAGCAGGTATTATCAGCAAAAAAAGTGACAGGGCGTAGCGCGTGGAATCGGTATTTTGATGAGACGATGGGGGCAGCCCGTTTTGAGTTAGAAGGAGAGGAACTAACGCAACAAGAAGTATTAAGTAAGCTCCATGAGCCGGATCGAGATCTGCGAAAGCGAGCACATGCATCGCTGACGGAAACGTTCGAAGATCACAGCCGTACGCTGACGTTTATCTTTAATACGCTGCTGGCTGACAAGCATACCGATGATAAATTGCGCAACTATGATAGCTGGATCTCATCTCGAAACCTGGCTAATGAAATTGATGACGAAACGGTCGAGGTGTTGATTAATTCGGTTACGAGCAATTATGATCTAGTTCACCGGTTTTATAATCTGAAGCGTAGCCTTCTGGGATATGATGAGCTTTACGACTACGATCGGTATGCGCCCATTCTTGAGAGCAAAAAGAAAATTCAGTGGGATGAAGCCCAGGAAATGGTTTTGGATTCTTACACCGATTTTCATTCAGAGATGGGTACTGTTACTCGTAAGTTTTTTGATAATAACTGGATTGATGCTGCGATGGAGCATGGCAAGAGGGGTGGAGCGTATTCTGCCAGTACTGTACCGTCGGTGCATCCGTATGTATTTATGAATTTTGATGGAAATATTCGTGATGTGCAAACACTGGCTCATGAATTAGGGCACGGAGTCCACCAGTATTTATCTCGAGAGCAAGGAGTTTTACAGGCTGATACGCCCTTGACGACAGCTGAAACAGCGTCTGTATTTGGAGAAATGTTGGTTTTTCAAAAATTGATGCGCAAGCTCGACGATCCCAAAGAAAAGCTGGCACTGCTGATCGGTAAAATCGATGATACTATTGCAACGGTTTTTCGCCAGGTTTCCATGAATCGGTTTGAACATGCCATGCATACCCATCGGCGTGAAAAAGGAGAGCTTACCACCGATGATTTTTCTAAGTTATGGCGTGAAACACAGGAAGCGGTCTATGGCAATTCGGTTACACTTACGGAGGAATACAATCTTTGGTGGAGTTATATACCGCACTTTTTACATACGCCGGGTTATGTGTATGCTTATGCCTTTGGTGAGTTGCTTGTGCTGGCACTTTATCAAGAATATACGCGCTCAGAAAATGGGTTTTCAGATAAATATATTGAGATGTTGCGCGCGGGAGGATCGGACTGGCCGGAAAACATAGTTGGCAAGTTGGGATTAGATATTACGCAGCCGGACTTTTGGGACAACGGTCTTTCAGCTATTGAGGAGATGATTAAACAGGCAGAAGAATTGGCAAAAAAGATAAATTAACAGGGGATGGATAATTACGCAACGGCACGGGATAAAGAACGATCGAATGCCGAATTGATGGGGCAGAAACGTCAGGAAAAAGCACTTCGTGAATTCAAGCAGGTGCTAAATGACCTGATTTTTTTGTTACAGAGTGCTTCCGAGATGGAAACGGTATATATGTATTGGGTTAACCGTTCGCGGGAGCAGTTTGTGATGGAGACAAAATCGACAGTGTTCGAAAATGTGATGTTTAAGGATCGGATTAGTTTTGACAAGCACTTTCTCGATGAGTTTAAGGATCTGGATGAACCTACAGCGATAGAGATCGGTGAAGATATTCCCGCTTCCGCGTTAAATCATTACTACAGCGAAGTGCCGGTCAAGTATATTACGTTGCTTCCATTTGTAAATAATGGGGAAACGGTAGCCATAACGGTTTTGGAATCCCGGGATCATATCTTTACCGAAAATAAGAGTGATGTTATTTATTCGTATATCAATGCGCTGCGTAATGTGCTGAATACCTACCTGGAGATCAGTGATCTTTACGAGCAGCAGGATGAGTGGATTAATTATGAGGATTGTATTTCGGAGTTAGAGGTTCGATGCCACCGGACAGAGTTAATAAAAAAGCTATTGAGTACTATTCAATCGTTTTTGTATGACGGCGGAGTTTCATTTATCGCGAAGGGAATGAACAATTGGTACAATGTTCTGAATGCTGATAATGCCAAATACGCCCCGCCTATCGGCATGAAAATGGAAGAGCGTTCGCTGGCTTATGAGGCAGTTGAGCAAGGAAAAGCAGAGTTTGCCATCCATTTTAACAATAATCCAAAGCGGCTTTCGCCAAGAGAACTTAACTCGGAGGGTGCAACGCTTGCTATTCCATTGATGATAAAAGACCGGCGACAGGGGGTGGTGCTGGTGTACGATAAAAATCCCCTTATATTTAAGGAATCTACCAAGCATAAATTGGTAAATTTGGTGCGTATTGCGGGATTACAAATGCTCTCAAACAATCCGCAACTGAATGTTGACAGTTCTGTTTTCGCAAATCAGTATGATGCCTATTTGCCAGAGCTGTGGGAGCAGACTGTTAATTCAGAATTACATCGTCTCAAACCCGATTCAGGAATGCAGAAAACCTGGTTTGGGTTGGTAACCTTATCTAATTTGCCTGAACTGAGAACTAAGCTGCGGATGGATCAATTGGATCAGATGCAGAAAGACTTAATTGCATCATTTAATCCGAGTCAGTTCGGATATAACGGAATTTTAGGATATAACTCCGACTATGTGTATTCCTTTTTAATCCAGAGCAAAGATGAGGATGCCGTAAAAAACTGGAGTAAGTCTATTAAAAAGAAGTTCGACGGTTCCTTTGAACTTTCAAACGGTATCCATATTGAAACAGGTATAAAAGTGGGATTTGTACGTTTAGACAGTGACTATAGTGACAGTTATCAAGTTTTAAAAAATGCCAAATCAGCTTTATCACAGGCACTAAAATCCAATAAAAACGAAGCGGTATAACATTTATGGGAAATTATTATGTAATTGTTATCGATGGTCTTGGCGTCGGCGCACAAGAAGATTCCTCCGAATATGGAGATGAAGATGAAAATACGCTGGGTCATGTTTGTGAAGAAACAGAAGTTAAGTTGCCCAATTTGCAGCGAATGGGGCTTGGCAATATTATTCCATTAACATCAGTAGCTGTAGAATCGGAACCTATTTGTGCCTATGGAAAAATGCGGGAGCTGTCGGCCGGTAAGGATTCTACAACGGGCCACTGGGAAATTGCCGGTATACAGCTAAACCGGCCGTTCCCAACCTATCCCGATGGGTTTCCCCAAGAGGTTATTGATCAGTTTTGTGAGGGAATCGGTGTTGAAAATGCGTTGGTGAACAAACCGTATTCGGGTACCGATGTTATTGCCGATTACGGTAAGGAGCATATGGAAACCGGATATCCTATCGTGTATACCTCAGCAGACAGTGTATTCCAGGTTGCCGCCCATGTGGATGTAACCCCTGTAGATACGCTTTACGAATGGTGTGAATTTGCCCGCAATGAAGTGCTGCAGGACGAACACGCGGTAGGACGAGTTATTGCACGTCCCTTTACAGGAGAGCCGGGAAATTTTGAACGCATTTCGGATAAACGTCATGATTATTCGATGATGCCGCCTGAACATAATATCATCAATCAATTGCAGCAGCAGGGAATTAAAACGTATTCTATTGGTAAAGTAGTTGACCTTTTTACCGATGAATATTTCACCCAATTTCGGCGCACAAAAAGCAATGCCGAGGGAATTTCACAGCTGTTAAGCCTGATGTCGGCTGCTGAAGATAGTTTTGTATTTGTAAACCTGATTGATACGGATCAAAAATTCGGACATCGACTTGATCCCCAAGGATTTGCAGAATGTCTGCAGGAATTTGACCGGGCAATACCGGCGATTGTAAGTAAGTTAGATGAGGATGATATATTGATTATTACCGGTGATCACGGTAACGATCCTACATCCGAAAGCACCGATCACAGCCGAGAGTTTGTACCCTTATTAATTTGTCCTTCTGAAAAGGCTGAACGCGTTAATTTGGGAACCCGTGATACGTTCAGTGATATAGCAAGTACTGCAGCTGATTTTTTCGGAATTTCGGAAACATTTCCGGGCACATCAATGTTGAATAAAAGTTAAGCAGAGTAGACAAAGTTGGTTCGAAATTGACATTTTAAAGTCTTATATTATATAGATCTAGAATAGGCAACATATATCCGATTCAGTCGTTATATATCCCATTTAACTTGTTTGTCTTATCAAAGTGATCTTTAGCAGCAGGTCAAATCAACGTAAATAAATCCTAATTTAACCCATCATATCCCGTGGCTAGAAGTTCAGGTATTTCTACTCGAGAATCAGAATCTCTCGATCGCTATTTACAGGAGATTGGAAAAGAAAAACTTATCACCCCCGAAGACGAGGTCAGGCTTGCCAAAGAGATCCAAAAAGGCAGCCAAAAAGCACTTGAAGATCTAACGAAAGCAAACCTTCGTTTTGTGGTTTCTGTTGCAAAACAGTATCAAAACCAAGGGCTTTCGCTGGGCGACCTTATCAATGAAGGGAATCTCGGCTTGATTAAAGCTGCTAAGCGTTTTGATGAAACGCGTGGTTTTAAATTTATTTCGTACGCCGTTTGGTGGATTCGTCAGTCTATTTTACAGGCACTGGCAGAACAGAGCCGAATTGTTCGCTTACCACTGAACCGAGTGGGTGCGCTCAACAAGATTGGTAAAGAGCTTTCCAAGTTGGAGCAGGAGTATGAACGTGTTCCTTCTGCTGCCGAGCTTGCAGAAAGTTTGGATATGACCGTCTCGGAAGTAGCTGATACGCTTAAGATTTCTGGTCGGCACCTTTCCGTGGATGCTCCTTTTGCACAGGGCGAAGACAACCGCCTGCTCGATGTGCTTGAAAATGAGGAAACCCCCGATCCCGATATGGATCTGATGGGCGAATCGCTCAAAGTTGAAATTGAACGTGCACTTTCAAAGCTGACTAATCGAGAGGCAGAAGTTATTCGCCTCTATTTTGGCATTGGCCGCGAACACTCGTTAACGCTCGAAGAAATTGGTGAGCGTTTTGATTTGACGCGCGAACGTGTTCGTCAGATTAAAGAGAAAGCACTCCGTAAGTTGCGTCACCATAACAGAAGCGCTGCGCTACGTGCCTACTTAGGATAAAATCCATAAACTTATTTGAAAATTGAAAGCCCCGAATTTCGGGGCTTTTTTTATTGGTCTAAACTTTTAATAGAATAGGGAGTAGCCATTTAATATTTCCTCAGCCGCTTCGTTTTATAATTATGAAAAAAGGAATCTGCTTATTTTTACTACTTCTTTGCACGGCCGCTGTAGTGGAGGCGCAAACATATCCCTTTCGCACGTACTCCATTGAAAATGGGTTAAGCGAAGCAGTTGTAAATACTATTACCCAAGATGAAGACGGATATCTGTGGATCGGTACGGGTTATGGCTTAAACCGTTTTGAAGGCGTTGGATTTAAGAACTATTACGTTGAGGATGGTTTGCTGAATAATGGAATACAGTCGCTTTTAGCAGATGAAAAAAATCAGCTGTGGATTGGAACTGAAGGCGGTGTTAATGTCATGAGAAAAGACAGTATCCATACCATACCTGAGCTGAAGCCCCTGGACTCGAGTTCTATTTTATCAATTTATAAAGACAGTCAAAATGAGTTTTGGTTTACAACGGATGGCGAAGGGGTTTGGCATTGGGATTCCAGTCAGCAGTTGACTCAGTATCGAGAAGTGCATGGAATGGGCAGTAATCGAGTGCGGGATGTACTGGAAGATAAAAACGGAGTTATTTGGTTTGCTACTCGTGACGGGCTTACAAAGCTGGAAGACGGGAATTTTAGAACCTTTACAACGCGACATGGATTGCCGGATAATCGTTTGAGGGATCTTGCATTAACCGAAAATGGAGACCTTTGGGTGGCCAGTAGGGGTGGGCTCTGTACTGTAACTGATGAAGAAATCAGTTGTTTTACCGAACAAGAGGGCTTAATTAATAATCGAATTCAATCCATATCAGCAGACGGTAATAATAATTTATGGTTGGGTACCGAAGAAGGAGCGAGCTACTTTGCTGACGGGGAATTTGAAAACTATTCAGTAGAAGAAGGATTAGCCAATAATATCATTCATTCAACATTTTATGATACTGAAGGGAATATTTGGTTTGGTACGTTTGGTGGGGGTATCAGTCTTTTCTTAGGAGATCAATTTGAAAACTATACTATTGAGGATGGGTTGCCCAATAATGTTGTAACCTCAATTACAGAAGATCGCAAGGGGCGTTTTTGGGTTTCAACCTACGGGGGCGGGATAACCAAGATTGAAGGGCAATCACTCGAAACTATCAATGCCGGCGATGGTTTGGTAGATGATAAAGTATATACGTTGCGAACTGATGATTTGAACCAGTTACTGGTTGGTACGCGCTGGGGATTTAGTATCTACAATTATAACACATTTAATAATTTTGACGAGCATGAGCTTCCCCATCGTAAAATTCGTACAATCTTACCTTTTCCCAATAGTTCAGATATGTTGTTGGGAACATATGGGGAGGGTATTATTCAATATCGAGATAAAGAATTTAGTCAATTTACCGAAGAAGACGGGTTAGCTAATAATGTGGTAATGGCACTCGAAAGGGGAGCTGATGGCTCAGTTTGGGCTGCAACCTATGGCGGGTTAAGTCGATTCAAAGATAACACCTTTACAAACTATACGCTGCAGGATGGCCTGCCCAATAATGGTATCCTGGATGTAATAATTGCAGATAATGGGGAATTATGGGTTGCTACATTCGGGGGCATTGCCCGATTTACCGGGGATAGCTTTGAATCTATAACACCAGAAGATGGATTGCCCGATGAGGTATGCTACTTTATAGAACAGGATGATCGTGGGATTTTTTGGATCGGAACCAACAAGGGGGTTGTTCGATTTGATTATCAAGCCTATCAATCGGGAGCTGAAAATACAAATATGCAGCCTTTTCGACTGCTTACAACTGATCAGGGACTTACATCAAACGAAATGAATGCCGGTGCATCGTTTAAAGACAGCCGCGGTCGACTTTGGTTTGGATCAGTAGGGGGTGTATCTGTTTTTGATCCTTCCAAAGAGAAGATTAGCAATGCTGCTCCCAAAGTACATATAGAAAATATCAGCGTATCCGGTGAACTTATATCAATTAAAGAGCCGCTGGATATTGGGAGTGATAATCATAATATCACTTTTGAATTTATTGGCATTAGTTTTACGGCTCCACACCAGATGAAATATCGCTACCGATTAAAAAATTCGAATGAGGGATGGCAAGAAACTACACAGCCTTCGGTTCGGTATTCCGCGCTTATGCCCGGAGATTATACCTTTGAGGTAAAAGCGAGAAACTTTAATGGTAATTGGAGTCCCCGGGCTGCAAGTATTAGCTTTTCGGTACAGGCTCCATTTTGGCTACAATGGTGGTTTATTGCACTGGTTGTTATCGCTTTGGCAGGTATAATCCTGTTTATTTATAACTACTATCGCGTTAAAAGGATGGTAGAAATGGAGCGAATGCGCGTACGAATTGCCAGTGATCTGCACGATGATGTAGGTTCAGCTCTAACGGAAATTGCTTTACAATCTGATTTTCTGCAAACAATGGAGGTGCCGGATAAGCTGGAGGAATCTCTAAAGCAAATTGGTGCACAAAGCAGGAGAATAGTTTCCAGTCTGGATGACATCGTGTGGTCAATTGATGCTCGTAACGATACCGTTGGAGATCTGACCGATCGCATGCAGGATCACATGAATAATGTACTGCCGGACCGTAAGGTGTATTACGATTTTGATTGTGATATGCAGCAACAGCTGGATGTATCATTAAAAGAAAATCTGTATCTCATATATAAGGAAGCGGTAAATAATATAGCCAAGCATTCCAACGCCGACCGTGTGGATGTAAAGTTATGTGCTGATGGAAGTGGATTTACAATGGGTATTAAAGATAATGGGACCGAAGTTTCGGGATCGCGAAAAAGTGGGCAGGGGTTGAGGAATATGAAAATGCGAGCGAAACGAATTGATGCAGAAATTACATTTAATGATAAGAACGGTTTTGAAGTGATAGTAGAGAATCGTAACTAATGAGTACGTATTTAGTTTAAATATATAAACTCCGGTAATATGGCACCAGTAGTAGGAATTGTTGAAGACAACAAAAAAATAAGGGATTTAATACAGCGCTACTTGGATATGCAGGATGAGCTGTCGTGTCCCGTTGCAGTGGATTCGGTAGAGGAGATGCAGGAATATCTGGAAGAGCACCCTGCGCCAGATGTTATTTTGATGGATATTCAGCTTCCAGGCATGTCGGGTATTAAAGGTATCGGCCAGATCAAAGAGAAGTATGAAGATGTGGATATCATCATGCTTACGGTATATCACGATTCCCACAAAATATTTAATGCTTTACGGGCGGGTGCATCGGGATACCTGTTAAAACATACTTCTCTTCCAGAGATTAAGGATTCAATTTTAAAGCTGGTTGATGGCGGTGCACCCATGTCCCCACAGATTGCGCGAAAAGTGATTAATCATTTCCAGGAAAATGCGCCAAAAAAGAATACCGATTCAGATCTGACGCCCCGCGAGCATGATATTGTAAATGGACTTGTAGACGGACTAAGCTACAAAATGATAGCTGATCGCTACGATATTTCTATTGATACCGTTCGTGCACACATCCGTAATATTTACAAGAAGCTGCACGTTAATTCTAAGGCAGAAGTTATTGCCAAGTCCCTAAAGGGAGAAATTTAGTAATTCCCTTCGCATGAATATGTGATTGAATGCAACGATTCTGCTTACTACTATTGTTATAGATAATAACAGAAGCAGCTGAAACCTTCTGCCAATTTGGGTAAAATATGGAGTCTATTATGAAATTAGTGAAAGTGTTTATAATCACCCTCTTAGCACTTTTTCTCACCGGATGCTATACGCAGCTTCAGTATAGTCAAACCATGAAAAAGGTTACGGATAAGAAACAAACGAGCGATACGCCCGCCTATTCCTGGAGTGGTGAAGAGCAAGCTGAGTCTTCTCAAGATAAAGGGGATGAAAATGCAGCTAAGGCAGAGTATCAACAAAAGAAAACCGAAGACTATATTCCGGTCTACTATAAGGATTATGAATATGCCACTAAGTATGGCGATGTATATAACTTTTATGGTAATGACTGGTATGGATATAATTCTTATCCATATTCAAGATGGGGGTCTTTTTATTCTTGGAACCCGTTTAGCTACGATCGCTGGGCTTTTCACAGTTTATATGGACGCTGGTACGATCGACCGCATTATGGATTTTCTATTAGTTTAAGTTGGGGATGGCCAAGTTATCATTACGGTTATTATGATCCATTCTATAATCCCTATTATGACTACTATTGGCATCGATATTACAGTCGATATGCCTATGGATATTGGAATTATTATGGAAAGTCTGGATATGGTTATGGATATTATCCCGATAAAAAAGTAAGAGATAATAATAATGGCCGTTATGGTCCGCGTTCTATTGGCACAAATCGCGTAGAGACGGAAGGCAATAGATCCAGGTCAGTTAACAGGGATCGAAGTGCTGCGGTGACTAATCGAACATCGTCAACCGTTCGTACCCGATCGGTAGGGACAACTCGTACTAGAGGTACGTCTGATCGTTCATCATCCGTTAATCGTGACAAAAGCCGGGATAACAGCTCCTCAAGTCGAAGCCGAACAAGAGGGCAGGATCAAATCGATAACAATCAGAGAAGTAGATATGATTATCGCAGCAGCAGTGACGAGATACCGTTGGTCATTGATGAAAAACAGCTGGAAGAAATTAGAGCTCGAATCAGGAATAATCATAGAAATAATTATATAAACCGCTCTCGATTAAATAGCGACAGGGATAGAACACCCACGTTTTTTAACCGAATGAAGAACTTTTTCGAGCAGAGTGCTGGCAGCTTTTCGAATGGAAATAATGGGCGAACATTACGTACCAGAAGCAGTTATCCATCAACAAACAGGTCGGCTATAAACCGTAATTCGAGCAGTAATAATCGCAGCTCGGTTACAAAAAGCAAATCGTCGTCCAGCAATTCACGTTCGCGAGGCAGTAGTTCTTCGTCCCGAAGCCGGAGTGATAACAGCAGCTCTTCATCTGGTTCTGACCGAAGTCGCGGCAACTGATAGCTAAGCGACCACATTCCAACAAAAGAAATCATTTTTAATTCATGAATGATAGAAGTATGTCTAAAAAAAGTATTCTGCTACTCATCGGTGTGTTTATTATCTCTTCCACTCAAATTATGGCTCAGAGTGCGGATGACGTGCTGCGATACAGTCTGGAATATCCATCCTATGATCCCGTTAGTTTGGTAACACCTGCAGTTAGCAATGCTACCGGATTCGGAGCCTATCAGGAAAACCCGGCATCGATGGCTTTGTTTGATGAAAGTTTTCTCTCAATGGGGTTAAGCAGTCGATTTCTTGACGAAACGGGTACCTATTTGGGCAATACTTCTAACTACTCCGACAATCAAACCGGTATAGGTGATTTGGGATTGGTGTATAAAGTACCCACTACCCGTGGTAGTTTGGTTGTGGGAGGCGGATACAGTCAAACAACGGATTTTAATCGTGCACTTTCGGCTTCCGGTAGAAATGAACGCTCTACCATCACTGATTTTTATAACACTACCAGTGATGACAGCCTCTTTTTTGCGGCCTTTGATGCCTATGCTGTCGATTTTGCTACCACGGATAGCTCCTACGCCGAGACTTCTTCCATTTTTCGAATTGGATTTCCGCAGTATCCCGGTATTAATCAGGATTTTGAATTAACCGAACGCGGAAAAACAGGCGAATACTCGCTTTTTTTAGCCACTGAATTTTTGGAGAATTTCTATGTTGGTGGTTCAATAGGGTATTACAGCGGGACATATACCTATCGAAGAGAATTCTTGGAATCAGATCGGCAGAATGATTACAATGCCACATTTATCGATTCGGACGGTGACGGTAATCCCGATACGGATATCGATAATATTTTAAGCGAAGATCGTATAGATGCAGAAATTCAGGCATTTAGTGCCCGACTGGGTATTATTTATGAACCAATACCCGATTTTAGACTGGCCGCCAGTTACGAATTCCCCTCTAAACTTTTTATTGATGAAGAGTTCAACACAATAATAACAAGCACTTTCGATAATACGATACAGTTTTCTGATGATGCACCCGGCGCATTTTCATACACTATAACACGTCCACAGCGAATTAAAGCGGGCCTAACATTTAAGGGGATTCCGAAGCTTACGCTATCGGGATCGGCCGAGGTTATAGCCTACTCGGATGCAGAAATTGATTTTGATGAGCTGGATCTCAATCCCCTTGAGAATGATATCAATAGTACCGTACGATCGGCATTTACGGATGTTATAAACCTGAGAGGCGGCTTGGAATATGAGACCAATAATTCCTTTACTACTCGGTTGGGATATGCTTATTTCCCCAGTCCGCAGGATGGTATTGATAGTGAGCGCCAATTTATCAGCGGTGGATTTAGTGCCGTTTTAACCAAAGGTCTTACATTCGATTTTGGCCTCCAATACAGTTTCTGGGATGATCAAAATGCGCTCTATTCTACGCCCGATGTTACTGAAGTCGTTCAGGAGCAGGTGACCCGACTTAATGTGATGGCCGGCCTTAGAATGACCTTGTAAGAATTTATTGGTTGTTGGCCTGCAATTTTGAACTAGCTGTAATATCAAACTTGGCCCAAACCGGCATGTGATCTGAAGTAGTAGTACCGTAATTTTCTATGTACGATCGAGGGTCGTGAATTAACGTGCTGTTTTGCATGTGCTCATCAAAAAGCTCATCACTGATCGTAATATGATCAATAAGATCTGTATACTCCTCAGGCACAGAGGCTGATTCGCCGGCATCAGAGAACTTTTTGGTAATTACATCAAAGTCATCTGTGTCATTCACAAACTGATAATACGGTGTTTGGGAATAGTTGTCAGGACTTTGCTCTTCATAATAAATTGATTCATCAACATCATCGTTGTAATCTCCTAACAGAATAATATTGGCATCCGGTTTATTATCCTTTAAGTAGTAATAAAGTCCCTCCGCAGCTTTTTGCCGACGTTCGTAGGCTTCAGCGTATTCCTCTGAACTGCTACCAGTATTGGCCTTTCCGTGAATTACTACTGCATAGAATTCCTGGGTAGTATTTTCATACGTGTAGTTAAAGCGAAAGAATAGGGGTGTTCGGCCACTGGCCCAATAGTAAGACCAATCACTTTGATAGGCTTCCCTTACATCTTTAATTGATCCGGCTTCAAGAGAGTCAATGGTATTAGTATTGTAAACAAAGGTCATATCCTGATTTCTTGGAACGTGATTGGCCGTAAAGCCACGGTATCCAGCCATATATTGTATAATATTGTCTAGTGCATCTTGGTTTGCCACTTCTTGAAAGGCATACAAATCGGCATTCAAAGAGTCTACAACTTCAACAACATTTTTTGTCTGTAGCTCTTCGTTTGAAGGGCCGTTGGATTCCGAACCATACCATTCAATATTCCAAGTTACCGTTTCAAGCACTCCATCGGGAGGTACTGGATCATTCTGTTCAATTTCTTCCTGTTCCTCCTCTTCATCGGGTTCTTCTTCGGGTTGATAGGGCGTGCCACATGATGCTAAAACAAACAGTAAGGCAGTAAGGAAATAGGGGAGTTTTTGAAATGAAAACTTCATTAACAGTTACTTATTGGTTTTGGGGTTAACGCTAAGTACGGGACTTTTTACATGTCGGGCAACATTTGCAGTGGTACTCCCCATCATAAGGTAGTCGATTCCGGTACGTCCCACCGTAGACATTACAATAAGATCGTGAGGATTCTCAAGGTTGTAATTAAGAATAGCCTCGTGCGGGGTGTCTTCTGACGTTATTAATTTAGTCTCCAGCAGATCGCCCAATTTGTGCATCTCTTCTTTGGCTAAAACTTTGAGCCGCTGTTCGCGCAATTGTTTCTTGGAATCATCAGGCTCGTCTTCGTGCTGAGGATCATACGCCATTACGTTAACCAGCTCCAGTTTGGCATTGGCTTTTTTAGCAATGTCCATAGCGACCGGGAAGGCTTCCTTTGAGTGATCAGAGAAATCTGTCGTCACCATTATGCGCTCTAAATTTGTAAGTTCCCGTTCTTCATTAACAATCAAAACAGGCACATGAGCTATTCGAAGAACCTTCTCGGAAACAGATCCCAGGAAAAACCGGGAAAATCCCGTTCGGCCGTGGGTAGTCATTACAATCATATCAAAATCTTCGGATTCCTCCACAATAGATTGGGCCGGATTGCCGATAGAAATCAATGGTTCAGTAACTAGTGAGGAATCAATTTCATCCTTGGCCAGTTCTGACAGTCGTTCGTGGAGTGCTTCCTCAATTTCATCAAAATCTTCCATCGTAGACGTTCCCATTCCAAACATGTAAGGACCACCATCAACCTCATTAAGTGGCAGGTAGGAGTGGAAAGGAGTGACGCTTCCATTAAATAGTTTTGCCAGTTTCTCGGCGGAATGTAGCGCTATTGAGCCAAGGTCAGAAAAGTCGAGCGGGACAAGTATTTTTATATTTTCCATGATGGTAGTATTTGATTAAATGCTTTATTTAAAATACAAAAATATCTTTTTATCTCAGAACCAGCCTTTCCGTTTAAAGTAGAAAATCATAATTACGGCAATTATTGCCATTACAGCCATCGCGGCGGGATACCCCCAATACCAACTGAGTTCCGGCATGTTATAGGGACTTGCTCCGGGATCAAAATTCATCCCATAAATTCCGGCAACAAATGTCAATGGAATAAAAATGGTGGCAATTATGGTGAGCACTTTCATTACCTCGTTCATTTTATTGCTCACGTGGGACATATACATATCATGCAGACCCAGAATCATGTCGCGGTAATTTTCGATGTTATCAATTACCTGAATCATGTGATCGTAAACATCACGGAGATATATTTTTGTGTTATCATGAATAAATTCAGATTCATCTCTGATAGCTGTATTGATGGCATCACGTAATGGCCAAACCGACTTTCGAAAGAAGATAATTTCACGCCTGATTTTATGTATCTCTGTCAACAGGTGATCCTCAGGGTCTTTAAGCAGTTCGTCTTCAAGTCGTTCAATATCTTCAGCTATGTGTTCTATGATATTGAAGTAATAATCCACAACAGCGTCAACCAAGGCATAGGTCAGATAGTCGGTACCGTGCTTTCGGATGCGTGATCCTTTTATTGCCAAGCGATTAATAATGGGCTTAAAATGATCAATATCAGTTTCCTGAAATGAAAGTACGTAATTTTTGCCAAGCACAATGCTGATTTGTTCAGCCTTAATTCTTTGTTCCTCTTGGGAATACGAAAGCAGACGAAGTACAAAAAAGATACAATTATCGTAGACTTCTACCTTGGGGCGTTGCGCCGTGTGAACGATATCTTCTTGAATGAGTGGATGCAGATTAAAGAAATTCCAGATCGATTTCAGTTTCTCAGTGTCATGTAGGCCTCGTACCTGCACCCAGGTTTTTGAAGGAGCATCTAAATAAGGTTGGACTTTTTGAATTTTATTAATTGGAATCTCATCAATCTGTTCTTCATCGTAATCATGAACGGTGATTTTGATTTCATCCATGTGCCGTTCACCAATATGCTCAATGGTCCCCGGCGCCGTTCCCGGCTTTTTACGATGCCCTGCTTTGCGAAATCGTATGCTTGGCAGCATATTTGTAATCTTACCCGAAGTAGCCATATCAATAGATGTTTTGTTTAAACAGTGGCAATAATATGGTTAAGCTGCAATCTTAATACAAATTGTAAAAGAATTTGCGATTAATTTATAAATGTTCCGAACTGTTTCTTTTTCTTAGAATCCAATGGATAATAGGAGGAGCAATAAATAAAGCCACAACGATGTTGCCTGTGTACTGATAGATTAGAATAGACACTAAAATACATACCAGCAGTATGATGAGGGAGATCAAATTTGTTTTCTGTTTGATATCCATCGTTTTACGTAGCTTCCATGCGTAAGACTTCGAGAGGAGTTTTTTTGTAGACGATTCGGCTGTTAAACATACCAATTAAAATGGTAAGTCCGGTAACGATTAACGTGCCCAGAATTATAACCCAGAGGTTGGGTACAAAAGTGATATCAAAATAGAAGTAGCCTAATAGCCATGTAGCACCTACTGAAAGAATAAGTCCTGTAAGTGCAGATAGAATACCCAGAAATAGATATTCTACTGATAGTATTTGGATGATCTGTTTTTTGCTGGCTCCGAGAGTCCTTAGCAATACACTTTCTTTAATACGCTGGAATCGGCTGGTAGCTACAGAGCTGGCAAGGACGATAAGTCCGGTAATAATACTGAACAGCGCCATAAACTGTACAGCAAACGAAATTTTATCGATAAACTGATTGATGGTCTCAAGGATGCGACTCACATCAATAGCTGAAACATTGGGATATTTCTGAACTACCGATTGTTGAATAGAAGCCGAAATATCTTGGTTGGGAGCCCGAGAAACGGTGACATAAATTTGGGGCGCAGGTTCTAAAACACCTGTGGGGAAGAGCATGAAAAAGTTGGGTTGCACGCGCTGGAAATCTACCTCTCGAATACTTCCTACATAAGCTTCCACGGGTACTCCTTGTACATCAAATGTAAGCGAATCGCCAATTTCTAAGTTGAGATCCTCGGAAATTTCTTTGGCTGCTGATACGGGAACGCGCCCGGTATCGGGGGCTTGTCCAATCCATTCGCCTTTGAGTATTGTTTCGGAATCAATTAGGCTGTCGCGATAGGTGGATCGATACTCTCTTTGCAGTGCCCAGCCGCGGACGTTATTGGTGCTGTCGTCATCAATTTCCTGAGTGCTGCGTCCACGAAGTGAATCCAGTCGCATGGTTACCATGGGCACATTTTGAAGAATGGGTACATTGTTTTCTTCAAGCAGTTGATTAAGGCCCTCGTTTTGATCGGGTTGGATATCAAAGAAAATGAGGTTGGGAGCATCATCGCGGGTGGCAAAATCGAGTTCCTCCATCAGCATATCCTGACTAAAGTAGAGCGTGCTTACCAGCAGCATACCCAATCCCAAAGAAAGCATAAGCGTGGTTGTTTGGTTGTGAGGGCGGTATAAATTCGCCAATCCCTGCCGCCAGACATATGACCAGTGAGAGGGAAAGAATCGGTGAATAAGCTTGATCAATAATTTTGCGACCAGCCAGAGTAATCCGAAAGAGATAATCATCCCGGCAGTAAATAATCCGCCTATAATCCAATCGGATGTAAGCAGGGTAGCATATCCCATAACAACAAGCGCTATAGCTACGTAAATAATTGTTTTTGTCTTGTTTGAGAGCAGTTCTGTAATTGATCCCTCCATCGTGCGCAGAGCATACAGCGGAGAAGCCTTACGGAGCGCCAGAAGCGGCAGAAGGGCGAAAGCAAGGGCAACACCAGTACCGGTAAAGAGTCCGAGTCCAATAGCCAACCAAGAGGTAGTTAGTTCTACATTAACCGGCAGAAAATCACTAAATAATCCTGGTAATAAATATTGAACACCTACTCCGATTATCGTGCCTGCAAGGGCTCCCAGGAATCCCAAAACAATGGATTGAATCAGAAAGATACTCATCGTCTGATTAGAGGAAGCTCCAAAACATCGAAGAACAGAAGCCGTGCTGATCTTTTGATTGATATACACATGGATGGAACTTGCCACACCTATCCCACCCAGCAGCAGGGCGATAAAGCCAACGAGATTGAGGAATTTGCCAAGATTACCAACCGCCTCACCGATTTCTTCACGCCGTTCTTCTACGGTTTCCGTGTCGATATCAATGCCGAGAGCATCTTGCAGCGAGTCGACGCGTGCTTCGATGGCCTTCATATCCCGTTCATCGGCAAAACTAAAGTACTGCTTATATTCCACACGACTGCCGCGCTGTACAAGATTTGTAGCCTCCAGCATTGAAGCGGGAATAAATACGCGGGGACCTACCATTGCTGCGGCCGCGGCCTCTCCGGGGACTTTGGTAATTCCACCTCCAATAGTAAATGTAACTTCTCCGACTTTGATGGAATCACCAACCCCAATATTAAATTGGGTCAACAGCGCCTGATCGACGAGGGCAGTGGTATCCGTTTTGAACGTTTGGGCTGCTTCTTTTGGGATGGTTTCGAGTGCCCCGTAAAAGGGAAAATTCCCTTCCAGCGCGCGGACGTTAGCCAGTCGCGTACTCCCGTTTTGTGGAAACAAAACCATGGATGGAAATTCCGTAATGGTGGATTGTTCGCCGCCCAAGGTATCAAAATAGGCGGTAAGCGTATCGGGCGGAGGCTGCTCGGTTTCAATTTTGAGGTCGGCTCCCAGTAGTTCTTTCGACTGATTATTGATCGTATTATTGAGGCTGTCACGAAACGAAGTAATTGCTACCTGTGCCGCCACGCCGATAATGATGGCAGAAATGTAAACGAACAATCGCTTTTTATTGGATCGGGCATCGCGCCAGGCCATCTTCCATGACCATTTAGAAAAGAATGATGACATAAATCTGATATCTAAAAACTCTTATTGAACCTGTTCTGCAGTTGGTTTGTCAATCCATTCGTCTTTGTGGATCTGACCATTTTTTAACCGGATGATACGCTGACACTGCTCGGCCAGTGATAAATCATGCGTTACCAAAACAAGAGTAGTGCCGCGGGCTTTATTGAGATCGAAGAGCAATTCTTCGATAGTGCCCCCTGTTTCGGAGTCAAGGTTTCCGGTGGGTTCATCTGCAAAAAGAATCTTTGGTTTATTGATGAATGCTCTTGCAATAGCAACGCGCTGCTGTTCGCCACCTGAAAGTTGAGCAGGATAGTGACTCATCCGATCAGCAAGCCCAACTTGTGTAAGTAATTCTTCGGCATTTCGTTTTACCTCGGATGTTTTTACTCCTCGGAGTTCAAGCGGAACCATTACGTTTTCTAAAGCGGTAAGGGTGGGCACCAGTTGAAAGGTTTGAAAAACAAATCCCACGTGTTTATTGCGAACCTCGGCGCGTTGGTCTTCATTTAACGGGCCTAATTTTACACCATTGAGTGTTACTTCTCCGGTTGTTGGACGATCGAGCCCTGCACAAAGTCCTAGCAAGGTCGTTTTTCCGCTGCCGGATGGTCCCACGATAGAACAAGTGGTACCTTCTTCTACTGAAAAGTCGACGTGATCGAGAACGGTTAATTTTTTATCGCCACTTCTAAATTGTTGAGTAAGATTTGTAACTTCCAGAATTGGATCTAAAGCCATAAAAATAATATCATAATTGAATTATGGGTAGTAACATCTACCAACGGGTGAATCATTCCGTAAAGGAAAGCGTTTCCCAACCTAAATGAAAATGCTATAACAATAATTTACGCTTACTGATTAATGAAACGGATTTTGACGGCTATTGTTTTGATTTTTTTACTTCCGATGTTGCTCTTAGGACAGGAATCCCAAAAACGCATACTTTTCTTTGGTGATAGTATTACTGCAGGATATGGAGTAGGAGAAGAAAATGCTTTTCCGGCCTTTATTCAGCAGAAGATTGATTCACTGGGTTGGAATTTCAAAGCGGTTAATGGGGGATCGAGCGGTGAAACCTCAGCCGGCGGTTTATCCCGAATCGATTGGATGTTGCGTCAGCCGGTATCTGTTTTTGTGCTTGAGCTGGGTGGCAATGACGGACTTCGGGGCATTGATTTGAATACAACGAAGAAAAATTTGCAGAATATTATTGATAGGGTAGAAGCCAAGTATCCGGATGCGAGAATTATTATTACTGGCATGCAGGTACCGCCTAATTTAGGTCCCGACTACACCACTAAGTTTAAGGAGATATATCCCGACTTGGCTAAAGAAAATAATGCCGAACTAATTCCTTATTTTTTAGATGAACTGGGGGGTAATTCGGAATTAATGCAGTCTGATGGAATTCATCCGACAGAAGCAGGACACAGGTTGTTGGCTGAGAAAACGTGGAAGGTGTTAAAACCGATATTGAAATCTAAAAGAGCAGAAAACCATACTAATTAAAAGTATTCACTATTATTATGCGCAGAATAAAAGGGATTTTCTTAATTGTCACCTTACTTTTTTTATTCGGATTTACGGAACAAGCCCAAGCTCAGGAGCTTGATTATGAACCAAAAATATTGCTGGTAACCGCCCATCCCGATGATGATGCCCTTTTTGCGGCCACGGTTTTCAAGACTACGCATTTGCTGGATGGCGTCGTAGATCTCGCAATTATGACTAACGGTGAAGGAGGATATAAGTACTCAACCCTGGGAAATTATATTTATAACCGTGAACTTGATAAAGAGGAGGTAGGCCGCGAGTATCTGCCAAGTATCCGTAAACGGGAATTGATGGCCGGCGGTAAAATCGTGGGAATGCGCAACTACTTCTTTTTTGATCAGACTGATTTCGAGTATTCGAAAGATGTTGAGCCGGCCATGCAGCGATGGAATACGGACTGGATTAAGCAACGACTGGAAAAAATTCTGAAGGAGGAACAGTACGACTTTGTATTTACTATGATTCCTTCGAAAACCACACATGGACACCATAAAGCCTCTGCAATTTTGGCTTTGCAAGTGATACAAGATCTTCCCGAAGAAGAACGCCCCCTTGTTTTTGCTACAACCATTACTGATTCATTGGGAGAGAAAACTAACTATTCCCAGTTGGAGGGTTATCCGATTTCCAGGCTGATGGAAGGACAGGAGCCGATGGAGTTTGATCGTACGCAAAAGTTCGGATTTGATAATCGGCTGGATTACAAGATTATTGGTAACTGGGTGATTGCCGAGCACAAATCGCAGGGAACTATGCAGCTGTTGATGGGACGTGGTAATGTGGAACAGTATTGGCCGTATGCTATTAATGACAAAGAAGATCTAACAAAAGCGAAAGATTTTTTTGAGGCCGTTAATGAGGTACCGATTTACAGAAATCCCAATGTAGACTTTCGGAATTAAAAAAGGGATGCCGACATTTAGAGCAATGGCATCCCTTACTTTAGAAATCATTTCTTGAATTTATAAGTTACCGACACATTTGCCGAAACACTTACTGTCTGGTCAAATTCTAACAGACTGCTATCAGAAGCTTTACTGGCAGCCATTTCCATCATTGGACGGGGCGGGCGACTACTATATGAATGGCTGATATTTTTGATTCCTGAAATTGTTACACCCGTTTCTTTGGCAATAATTTCTGCTTTTTCACGTGCAATTTTTAATGCTTTTTTAAGGGCTTCATCTTCACCTTTCTCAGATTCGCTGGATGTAAAATTACCGCTGAATTCATCAAAATTATTTTCAATAAGCGTGATCTGGATTTGTTCGTAGATATCAAAATTATCAAGCGTTACAATAACGTTTTGACGCGTTTGAATACGTTTCTCTTCTTTATTTCTATATGAACCATTGTAGCTTTTATTGATGGAGATAGGTTCAAACTTTAAGTCTTCATCTTTTATGTCATGCTTTTTTAGCTGCCGGACCAAAACGTTCTCTCTTTCCTTGTGAAGATCATACGCTTCCTGTGGGGTATCACCTTCAGCATTCAGGTTGATTTGAAAAGCAATTTTATCTGCAGGAACCAGCACCTGCGCAGCGGCATTTATCGATATTTCGTTCTGAGCTTGTCCCGCTGCTGTAAAAATGAAAAGTGAAAGAAAAAGGGTAAGGGCTCTCATAGAATAAATGATTTAGTTGAAATTAAGTGGATTAATCACACAAGACAGATTGCAGTTTATCTTCGGAAATATTCGCACCACAAACAATAATAACGGTGGTTTGATCTGCGAAACGTTCAGGCTGCTTTAGTAAACTTGCAATAGCCACTCCCGCTGATCCTTCGATTAATTTGCTGTGGTGCTTGATCATAGAACGGATACTGTCGGCAATTTCGTCTTCAGAAATTAAAACAAAATCATCTACCAGCTTTTTGCACAACTCAAAAGTGATAGAATCGCGTTCAAATCCACCGGCCGAACCGTCCGAAAGGGTTGGCTTGGATTCCACTTCGCGATATTCTCCGGCACGCACGCTTGCGCTCATCTCCGGTGAGTTTTCTGGCTGACATCCAATGATATTTGTTTGTGATGATTGCTCTTTTACATAAGCACCTATACCCGAAATTAAACCTCCGCCACCCACTGTAGCTAAAATGTTATCGGGTTTTGAAATAGCATTCAATATTTCTATCCCTATGGTTCCCTGTCCCGCAATAATTTGTGAATCATTATAGGGTGATACGTAGATCCATCCGTTTTCCTCTGCTGTTTTACGGGCGTACATTTCGGTTGTATAGGGATCATCTCCGTGGAATTCGATTTCCACATCAAAAGCCTTGATAGATTCTACCTTAGATACAACCGCATTATGAGGAAGAAAGACCTTTCCCTTAATACCCAGTAGATCACAAGCACGGGCAAACCCAAGTCCATGATTTCCCGTTGAAGCAGTAACGGGCAGACTGTCAAGATTTTGTTCCTGTATCCATTTGAGCTTGTTTAAACTGCCACGCGCTTTAAAAGATCCGGTAATTTGTTCGCTTTCAAGCTTCAGGTAGACATCACCATTGCAGTGATTACTCAGCCAATTTGTATAGATCAATGGCGTTTGAAAAATATCATCCCGGATTCGCTTGTGAGCTTGTTCAATTTCTTTGAGTAGCTCCATTCTAATTACTGTAGTTTAGGTAAAATTGATGGCAGCATTTTCGACACCCATAGCTGGTACATCTTTCCTGAAGGATGTAAGTCATCACTGGCTGTTAGTTCCGGATTATCTAGTGCTTTTTCAGAAATGGGGGTGATGTCGATAAATGTTATTTCGTACTCTTGCGCAATGGATTCGGCGGTCTCGTTATACTGCTTTAGTTCTTGCCGTATTTGCTCAGGATTACGAATTTGTCCAAATGGAGTGGCTCCATAATTGGGGATTGAAACCACAAACACATCCGCCGTATCATCTCCAGCAAAAGTAATAGCCTGCGAAAGCAACTCTTCAAACTCCTGTTCAAACTGTTCAAAATTCAAGCCTTGATACTGGTTATTAACGCCTATAAGCAGGGAAACGAGATCGTAGTTAGATTGGGGATTCTCTTCGTCAATCGCTTGTTGTAAGTCAGCAGTAGTCCAGCCTGTTTCGGCAATAATATCAGGAGGCGATACAGAATAGCCGTGCTGGCGGAGAGAATCAGCAAGCTGAACAGGCCAGCGCTCCTCTTCATCTACGCTTTCGCCAATTGTATAAGAATCACCCAGAGCCAAGAAGCTAATTTCTTGATAGGTAATTTCTTGGTCTGAAACGGTAGATTTTGATTTCTCCTGACATCCACTGAGCAAAACTGTGCTCAGTAGTATCACAAAATAGCACAATAGTCGTATATGTTTAATAATCATAAAGTGATCGTTCGTAATTTTTGGTTGTGTGGCTTAGGTAGGTAATCCTTCCATTTCCATAATTTTAAGGGCGTTGGTAGAAGGACAGGGACCGGGTTTCAGTTTGTATTCAAAACTCATCTTGTTGCCTTCAATGGTTTCTGCAAAGTGCCAGTTACTGAGTTCGGGGATGGACTCTTCCAGTTGGGCCAGCTCCAGATCGTGCGTGGAAACAAGCCCCACTCCGTTTTTCCCCGCCACATTTTTCAGAAATGCCTCGCTACCCTGGAGGCGCTCTCGGTTGTTGGTACCACGGTAGATCTCATCCACCGTAAAAAATACCGGGGTATCATGATCGTCATTAAGCATATCAAGTAATTCCCGCAGGCGTTTTACTTCTGCATAAAAATGAGACAGTCCATTGTCCAGCGAGTCGGTTACATTGATGCTGCTATAAATCCGAAAAGGAATCGTAGAAAATTCCGAGGCATTAACGGGAGCCCCTGCAAAGCACATTGCCAGATTGATACCCATGGTCCGCAAAAATGTGCTTTTACCGGCCATGTTGGAGCCGGTGATCAACAGAATATCCCCTTTTGAATCGATGGAAATATCATTGGTTACTTTTTCTTCATGGGAAATGAGCGGATGACCCAGATCAGTTGCGGAAAAAGGGGTGGAGGATTGAACATTAGGCAAAGAAAAATGATACTGGGGATTTAACCACGCAAAATTGGCCATTGAGCAAAAAGCCTCAAGCTGATAGAAATGTGTAAGCCATTCGTCCAGTTTTGGGGCGAGCTCTTTTTTATAGGTGCTAAGTTTTTGAGAAAAGTAGAGATCCCACGGCACCAAAAAATTGAGCAGCACCCAGACAATTTCACTCTGTTGAGAGGAAGCCGCTCCGGCAATACGAATAATTCCATTTACATATTTTGATGGGGAATAATCACTGCTCCAATAGGGTTCACAGAATACCTTTAGCTGTTTATTAGTTTGGTAATTGTAATTTTCCAGGAAGTGTAATACGGGATTGAAGCGACTAAGCTGTTTTTCAATTTGATGCGCTTCATTATATAGCCCGGATATCTTTTCACTGTTAAAGTTGTAAATCACCAAGTATGCCACAAAGCTGATGATAACATATGGAGCAACAGTTCCCATAAGATAGAGCACCAGCAGCACGATATTGAGAGCCGATAGTCCTCCCAGTATTGTTAGAGGAAGCGTATAGTTGACCACTTTAGAATTCCTTAGATAGTCGAGCAGCTCATCGAGATTCCAGTCAGTTTCGAGTTCCTGTTTGCTGTTGAGTTCTGCCAGAAGATGTAATTTATCCCGGAACTGTGGTTTTGAGGTAAGTTCTCGAACAATTTCCTGACGCTGTTTGATATCATCAATGGAAGGTTCGCGGGTTAGCAGAAAGTTGGCCAATGTATCGGTACTGCCTTGGTATGTAGAGGTATCAATAAGTTGGAGCAGGGAATGGTTGCCAATAATATCGAGGTCGTTGGCAAAGGGATGATCTTCGTAATTTGAGGTGGTTTCTCGTTCTGGAATATTCTTGCCACGTTAACTGCTGGCGGGCCAGGTGATTTTCCCGAATCGACTTCCAAATTTTAAACTCTTCTTTGGACTGCTCTATTTTATTGTGAATTTTTACCAACCGGCTAAATCCAAATAGAAAGCCCACCAGCATTATCCAGAAAAGCCATTCCGGTCCCCATTTTCCGGCAGTATAAACCAGCGTAAGCCCACCCACAAAGCCGAAAAGTCGGCCCATTGAAAGGCGACTACTTAGCTTATCAAGGGAAGCAATGTTATCGGATAAACGGCGAACTTGATTTTTGAGCGCGTTTGCTAACGACTGTCGGGAGTAGTTCTGCATAAAAAGGTTTATTGGGATAAATAATACTATGCCAAAGGATAGAGAAAGCAGCGAAAAGATGCAGATAGAAATTAGAAGTGTAATTTAAAATTGGCCAAGTAATAATTTTTTTATAAATTCAATTAAAGATAAAAAGATCTTTTAATCTTGTTAGGTGGTATATCAAAATAATAAAACCCATAATAATTATGAGCATTTTACAAAAAATAGGTACGATAGTGTTGGTAACGGCCCTTTCAATGGCATTAATTTCATGTGGTAATACCGAAGAAAAATCCAATAACACTACCAGTCAGAATCGAACAGCATCTGCATCTACAACGGGACAGGCCGGAGTAGTGGATAATGAGTCTAAGGCACACATCTTGCGAATTGCTAAAGAATCCCCTGATCACACCATTTTGGCTAAAGCGATAGAGGCAGCCGGTATCCAAAATATATTGGTTAATCCGGGACCATTAACGGTTTTTGCTCCAACTGATGAAGCTTTTAAGGCTTTGCCAGAAGGTACGCTCGATGAGTTGATGAAGCCCGAAAACAAATCGAAGTTGGCTAAGATTTTAACCTCCCATGCATCTCCTGCTTCGCTGGATCAAGATCAATTGGCAAGCGGCATGAATGTGTATCTGGCTACCGGACAGTATGTTCAGTCGGAAAAGAAGGATGATGCCGTGTATGTCAACGGCGCCAAAATTTTAGGTACCGTTGACGCATCAAATGGCTATGTTCATGTTGTTGACAAGGTATTCTTGGTGGCAAACTAAACAAGCCTGTTGTAAGATGAGTGGTAAAGTTCGGTAGCTTTCTAAGTTGCCGGACTTTACTTTTTGCATCCATTTCTGGTTTAAAGAAATCCTAAAATAAAAAAGGCTCTTATCGGAATGCATTAAGCAATTCCAATAAGAGCCAATAGTATCACAAATAAAACACTTCGTCAGATAACGGTGATTTATTTGGCAGCCAGTTTTTGAAGGGTATCAACTAATTTATTTACCTTCGCCGTTTGGCTGGATCTTGATGCTTGGCTATCCATATCATCAGCTAACCCATTAAGGATTTTTTGTTGTTTGGCTCCTGAGGCCTTTTCAGCTGTTGCAAGTTGCTTTCTGGCGTTAGTTATCTGATCCATGGATAGTCCTTCGCCGCGTTCAAGTTGGTCTACATAAGCTTTTGCAAGAGCAAAAGTGGCAGGCCAGTCGTATTTCGGCTGTCCCTGTGGATTAAGTTGTTCAAACGTAACGGTATTGGCAGCTGCAATCTCATTCTTGGTGAGATATGGACTGGGTTCCAGTTTAAAGATATCCAGTCCGCGGGCAATTTCAGAGTTCACAATAACGCCGTTGTACCAATATACCGACCAGCTTCCGCCCATTTGAAAACGGGTAGAGTCGATGGGACCACGATCGTGGTAAGCAATTTCAACGGGATTATTGGGATCGGTCCAGTCGAAAATGGAGATGCCGCCCTGATACCAGGATTGCACCATAATATCGCGATCGGGTACCGGTATCAGCGAACCGTTGTGGGCTACGCAGTTTTCTTGTGGTGTCTGGGGCGCAGGCAACTTATAGTAACTTTGGAAATCCATCTCATTGTTTTCGTCAATAGTGAATATGGCATTTGCGCCCCATTCCATTGGGTCTTTTTCGCGGCACTTCGGTTGAGTACCGCCGCCCCATTCATCCGTAAACAAAACTTGGTCGCCTTCATTGTTGAAGGTAGCAGAGTGCCAATATGCAAAATTGGAATCCGCAACAGCATCAACGCGCTTAGGATTAGCGGGATCTTCAATATTCAAAAGAAGGCCGTATCCTTCACAAGCTCCGCCGGCCAATCCAATTTCCGGATATAGCGTAATATCGTGACACTGATTTGGACCGCGATTGGCCATGAGATCTTCTTCCTCGTCATCATTACCGCCAAAGCGTTCTTCAATCATCTTGCCAATATTTTCGCGCAACATAGCACTGTCTTGTGCGGTGGGTTCACCAGTGCCGCCGCGTTGCTTTACGACCTGTGCAAGCATCTGTTGAACATAGCGATCAGGAATGATACGGGGTTGACCAAAAATTTCAGCCACAAATGCTCCTTCTTCTTTTGCTTTCTCAATTTGTTCTTTATCAGCAGGAGACATTCCGTGAGTGGGTGCTTCAGTAAGATCCTTAAAAATGCGCGGAGAGTTAACAATTTTAGCATTTTCGGGATTGTCCAAAGGAACCTGAATTACTTCGATTCGGAATAGGGCTGAGTTTGGATCCTCGGAGGGAGGAGCCGAAGAACAACCCGGCAATTCTTCATCGGGACGTACCGGAGCTGATCCGGAAACATAAACATAGACGTTTTCATCATCCTGTGGATCGTCTAAAACCGAATGTGTGTGCGAGCCTCTGCAGGTTTGTACATTGGAAACGTATTCAGGATTTTCGATGTCACTGATATCAAAAATTCGAATTCCGCGCAATCGTTCGTCGCTTGCTTTCTTATCAACTCCTTCTGTACCGCAATCGAGGCGTCCGCCAAGTCCTTCGCCGGATACAAAGAGAAGGTCACCATAAACGGATACGTCACTTTGAGAAGCCGGGCAAAGGAAATCAACGACCAGACTTGGATTTGAAGGATTAGATATGTCCCAAACCATAAAGCCGTTATAATTTCCCTGGATAGCATAATTACCTTTAAATGCCAGGTCAGAGTTTGTTGAGCCAATAAAATCTTTAGGCGGCGGAGTGGTCGAAAGCATCTCGAGATTCCAGATGGCCTCTTCGGCATCGAATAATCCCGCTTTGAGTCCTACGCGAGGATCAGGAGATGGAGGTGTTACATTATCCAGCGATTTTATATTGGGTGTTTCGATGGATTGTTCTTGCTGATTTTCTGTTACCGATGATGAAGAGGAACAGGCATAAGTGCCGAATAGAGCTACTATGAATAATAGCCCCAGCCAGCGCTTGTTTGCTCCGGCTAATCCGGTGACAGAAATGAAGCGGTTGTACAATGAGTTCATAAAGATAGTTTTAAGTTAAAAGTAAAGCGTTGTTAATGTGTTATCCTGATTCGGTAAGCTGATCGAGCATTTGCTGCATGCGATCAATTTCGGTGCGTTGATCTACCTGTATATCGGATGCCAACCGAAATGCTTGTTCGTCTTGGGCAGCTCCATCGGTATTGAACAGGTTTTCGACCATATATACGGCTCCGGAATGATGCTCAATCATGTATTTAAGAAATAGTTGATTAAACTCTTTGCCTTGTGCTGCAGCAAGATCTTCGATTTTTTCTTGCGATAAGACACCACGCATTTTTTTATACATGGTATAGGGTTTACCGTTGAGCTCTATCATTAAGTTAAGTCCTTCAATTTCAATATTAGGCACGGGCTGATCTCGGTCACGAAGCCACTGCTGCATAGATTTTATTTCATCTTGCTGAGCATTAATGATGCGTGCGGCCAGTCGCTGTATTTCGGGACTGGCGCCATTTTTAGGGGCTAAGCGGGACATGACGAGTGCCTGAGCATGGTGGGCAATCATTCCTGTCATAAATTTTACATCGGCTTCTGTGAACGATGTTCGGGCACTCTCGATACGATCCCAGTAAAGTTCTTCAAGCTCTGATTTATCAGCTGAGTTGTCAGAAGATTCTGTTGCTGTTTTTTCGGTGTGTTGGCAAGCTATGGTTCCTGTTATGACAAAAAATACGAGGAATAATTTCAAAACTTTCAAATTCTTGAGGCTTTTAAATTTTATACAGAGAATGTCCTAGTTCTTAATGCACAAATTGTGAATGATGAACATTATAATTGCAAATTTACAAAAATACTAATGCGATTATTTTAAAAAATGCAAATTAATATACCTTGACCCAGTTACTGGAGTAATCAATTATCTGTTTTTGGTATAGTTTTTTTGTCAGAAATTAGACGCAGAAAAATCTATTTAAGTTTCAGAAAAGGAGGAGAAATAAGTTGTGAAAAAACACAGGAAATGGAAAAAAGAGCCCGAATCGAATAAAAAGATCTCAGATTGGTTTTATTATTTTAGAACATCTGAGGTTATGCGGATATTATTTATTAGAAGAGAAATTACCTTTTTGTAATATCAACGATACGGATGATAGGTCCTACCATTCTGATGCTTACTTTATTTTCTTCTACATTGGCAGCAACGGTAACTTCGAGTCCATCTTTCTGAAATTCAGAGGGCAGATTGGTGGGTTCGTAGGTTTCTTCATTCGTTTCTAATGCCCAAAAGCCGCCTTCAATTTCCATATAGGTTACCTCTCCTTCGAAGTATAGCTCGGCATCCTGCGAAGATTTTAGGTCATTGCATTGCGTTATTGTAACTGCAATTAATAAAATAAACAGGAGCTGTTTTATCTGACGCATCGCTAAATGATTTGTTTTTGATTCTTTTTAATCCTAAAAAAGCTTAGCGCTTTTATCAAATTTAGTGTGATTATGTGATGATATATGGGATAAGGCGTATATAAATAAGTTAGGCCGGAATTTTATTCAAATTCCGGCCTTTAGAAATGAGTAAGGAACTGAATATTAATTATCCACTTCGAGTCCTCTGCGTTTCAACAGATGTTTGACATCCGGTTCCTGACCGCGATACTCTTTATAGAGCTCCATCGCTTCATCGCTGCCGCCCTGAGAAAGAATATACTCACGGAATCGGTTCCCGTTTTCTCTTTCCAATCCGCCTTGCTCCATCATAAAAGCAAAGGCATCAGCGGCAAGTACTTCGCTCCAGATATAGGCGTAGTAATTGGCCGCATATCCGCCAGAAAAAATATGGGCAAAATAAGGCGATTTGTATCGTGGTGGAATCGCTTTGACATCGAGGTTGTATTTTGCAAGAGCATTGTTTTCAAATGCCTGTACATCTTGTGGGATCTCATCTTGACCCAGCAGGTGCCATTCCATATCGAGCATCGTTGCCGCCAAGTATTCCTGGGTATCAAATCCTTGGTTGAAATTACTCGCTTCAATCACTTTGTCGAGTAGATCTTGGGGAATTTGCTCTCCTGTTTCGTAGTGGATGGCATAATTTTCGAGTACTTCCGGTTGTATCGCCCAGTCCTCTTCAAATGTTGATGGAAATTCTACAAAATCACGTGGAACAGATGTACCTGATTGTGATGGATATTTTACATCGGAGAAAAGTCCGTGCACGGCGTGTCCCATTTCATGGAACATAGTTGTAACGTTATCAAAACTGATAAGTGCAGGTTCTCCTTCAGCGGGAGGGGGAATGTTCATTACGTTGACAATCACCGGCTTTTTGTCAAGCAGATGTGATTGTGAGACGAATGAGTTCATCCAGGCTCCACCGCGTTTTGAATCGCGCTCAAAATAATCGGCATAAAATAGTCCGATTTGTTCGCCGTTTTCATCATATACATTAAATGTGCGAACATCTTCATGATAGACCGGGAGGTCATTTCGTTCTTCGAAGGTGATGCCGAACAGTTTTTCCATGGTATGAAATACACCGTCTTTTAACACCCGGTCAAGCTCAAAATAGGGGCGTACTTCCGACTCATCTATATTGTATTCTGCCTCGCGAACTTTTTCAGCGTAGTAATTCCAGTCCCACGGTTGGACTTCTTCATCAATACCATCTTTTCGCATCATTTCTGTGATGGCATCGGCTTCATTTTGTGAGTTTTGGATTACCGGTGGGATAAGATCTGTAAGCATATCCAGTGCGGCATCTGGTGTTTTAGCCGTTTGGGGATCCAGTTTATATGCTGCAAAGTTTTCGTATCCTAATAAGTTTGCTTTTTCAGCGCGTAGCTTGGCAAGCTCAAGAATAATGGGTCGATTGTCGATTCCGTCATCTTGTCCAATGCCGCGATAGGCAGAGGCTTTCCACACGCGTTCTCGCAGATCGCGATTATTTAGACTCTTTAAAATGGGGACGCGGGTGGTATTCGTGATAGTGAGTAGATACTTACCGTCTTCACCACGCTCCTCAGCAGCTTCCTGGGCTGCTGAAATACGATCTTCACTGAGTCCGTCAAGCTTATCAACGTCCTCAACTAAGACGGCACGTTCTTGGGTTATCTGCAGCAGGTTATCCTGGAATTGAGTCGTAAGTGAAGAAACACGCTCGTTGATTTCACGCATCCGCTCTTTTTCTTCTTCCGAAAGTTCGGCTCCCGCGCGGACGAATTCGCGATGGGTATCTTCCAGCAGTTTTAATGAGGCTTCATCCAGCTCAAGTTCATCGCGTTTTTGGTAAAGGGTTTTTACACGATCGAAAAGATTGGCATTTAGCAGAATGTCATCAGAATGGGCAGCCAGTTTAGGGGCCATTTCTGATTGTATTTCCTGGATTTGGTCATTGGTATGGGCCGAGGTAAGGTTATAAAAGACAGAGCTTGTTCGCCGAAGGAGTGCTCCGCTTTTTTCCATTGCTACAATGGTATTTTCAAATGTTGGAGGCTCGGGATTGGTAGCAATGGTTTCTATTTCTTCCAGTTCTCGCTTCATGCCTTCTTCAAAAGCCGGGCGATAATGCTCAACTTTTATGGCATCAAAATTAGGCGCTTCATAGGGAAGGGAGCTGGCAGAAAATAAAGGATTGTTATTCATCGAATCTGTTTTACTGTTGGATTGATCGCAGGAAGACAGCATAAGGCTGAATGCCAGCGATAATATTAAAAACTGTAGAATTTTCATTGTACAAAAAGTTAATTAGATGGTTTAGTCTCAAATCAGTTGAATATAAAGAAATTCAACTTCTCCTAAATGGTAAATATAAGGTGAAAGTTGGTTTTAAGCTCGCATTATTCACAAAATAGGATTCGAAGTTAGTTTATATCAAATCTTTTCCCTTTAACCTAAAGAAGATAAGGGAAATTTTCTTTAGTCATGCATTGCTACAATCTCGATTGATGCAATTCTTGCACCATTGCAATAGTAACTTTTCGGGAGACCTGAAAATGTCTTGTCTGGAGGGTTTGGAGCATCTCTGGCAAGTACTAAAGAATGGCCTGATTCTTGTAGTACTATTAATAGAATAAACCTGAAAACATAGGATTGTGTCGCATTTACATTTTGATGTTCGATAAGCTATCTGTTTTCGGTTCTCCAAATTAAAAAAGGAGGTTACTATGTATTCAGATATGAAAAATCCAAAATATAATCTCAAAACTTACTATAAACTTTTTTTGGAAGTAGGACTTATCGTATCCCTCCTGATATTTATTGGGCTGACAAAAATTGATTTTGATGTTAAAGACTCAGAAATCACGTTTAAAGGTGAACAAGAGGTAGTTGAGATGGAAGAGGTAGTACAAACCGAACAGGAAAATCGTCCGCCTCCACCGCCACGCCCACAGGTTCCCGTGGGTGTTCCCAATGATGAGATTATTGAGGATGTGGAAATCAATATAGATGCAGAAATTGATATGGAGGAGTCTCTGGAGATGCCCCCGCCACCTCAGCAGGAAGAAGATGCTGAAGAGGAGGAAGAGGATTTCTTTGTTTCGGTAGAAAAGATGCCCGAAATGAAAACCAGTTTCGCGGAACTTCAAAAGAAAATTATATATCCTGATAGGGCCCAAAAAGCAGGTATTGAAGGTCGGGTGATTGTACAATTTATTGTTAATGAAAAGGGAGAAGTGGAAAATCCAAGAGTTATTCGCGGAATCGGAGGAGGATGTGATGAAGAAGCAGTAAGAGTTGTAAAATTAGCTAAATTTGAACCCGGGGAGCAGCGAGGAGTCCCTGTTCGTGTTCAGTTTACAATTCCTATTATATTTAAGCTTCGGAATTGATTTATGGGTTGATATACTTACATATAAATCATGACAATGATATAACTACCAATTATTAATGTCGTGGCTATAATTGCTGTGGGTCTGGCAAAATTGAGAGTGTATCCTCCACCGCGAGGTTTAAAGAGTAGTGGATCGTTGGGGTTATAATAGATAAAGTACCCGTAAAAATGTTCGGCCTCAGCTAAGCATTAAACTTGTTTACCTGTATTATGAAGCACAAGAAATTATGACTCTCTTTTAAGGGTGGCAATAGTTGCACCCCACCCGCTGCGATCATTTGCTAGAGAGTAGGACTTAACCTTGTCATTTCTATCAAGAAGAGCATGCACCGAACGCCGAATATTGCCCGTTCCTTTGCCGTGGATTATGCGAATCTCGTAGATCTCTTTTTTCAGGCATTCATCAATATAATCCGGAATGAGTGAGCCCAGCTCACCGGGTTTAAAAGTATGTAAGTCAAGAGTTCCATCAATGGGAATTTCGGTAGGTTCCATTATTGTTAAATTAGATCTATTTAGTAGACATATAAGTATAGCGAGGAGAATAGGAAGATTAAAAAATTATTGATGAAAAATATATCGCCAAGTATTTGTTTTTAATTTTGTTATTATTATATATGGTGCAGTGAAGAAACAAATAGTCATATCATTTATAGCACTGCTTGTTTTGTTGGTTGGGGTGAAGTGCGCCTACTGTCAGCAGGATAATAAGCGTTTTTTGCGGTGGCTTAAAGATGATCCTGTGAATATGGTTTCGAATATTCAAGGCGACCAGGTTTTAACTATGGCTTCATTTGGGATGGGTATAGCTGCAATGTCGGCGTCTGATGCTAATATAAGTGGCAGCATGCGACGGTATTACTCGGATTCTTCGGTTTTGGATTTCACAAACCGGTGGGGTGCTTGGGAGACCGTAGTACCGATTTCAGCGGGTATTTTTGGCACTTCGCTGTTGACTAAAAACACGAAATTTCAGGATGCAGCTTTTACTTCATTGCAGTCGTTGATAATGACTAATCTTACGGTTAATGCCGGGAAATTTCTTTTTGCTCGTGAACGTCCTATTCACAATGAAGGACCGTTCGATATGGAGTTTGCGGAGCTCGGCGCGACTTCATTTCCGTCAGGCCATACAGCTACGGCATTTGCTTTTCTAACACCTTGGGTGATTTATTATCCCGGACCAATAACCTACTCATTGATGGCTATTCCGGTTGGAACGGCTATTGCCCGTGTTGCAAAGGGGCGCCATTGGTTGAGCGATGTTACTGCAGGTGCAGCTATTGGATTTTCAATGGCTTATTATCTTTCGAAAAGGCATTTAAATATTCAATCTGAGCGCGTAAAAATTATGCCAGTCGCCAGTAGAAACAGTGTGGCGCTTAGTGTTAATTTATCATTTTAGTGAAGAGTTATAGATAGAATTTTTCAAGCTCGCTCGGCCAGTTCAAACCAGCGTTCCGTACACTCCTCAATTTCAGCTTTTAATGCTGAGTATTCATCTGATTTTTCGCGAAGCTCTTCGTGATTTAGTTCGCCGCCGCTGATTTCAGCTTCGAGCTCTTCTTTCTTTTCTTCCAACTTCGCAATCTTATCTTCCAGCTTATTGTACTCGCGGCGTTCGTTATAGCTCAGACGCTCATCATAATTGCCTGATGGTGTTTTCTGCCCATTTTGGGATGTCGAAGATTCTGCCTTCTTTTTCGCGCGTTTCTTGGCTTTACGTTCTTTTTTGAGCTGACGATATTCTTCATAGGAACCGTGATGGTCATGAATTTTTCCTTCTCCTTCAAAAACAAGGTAGTGATCAACCAGCTTATCCATAAAAAAGCGGTCGTGCGAAGCTATAACCAGGCAACCTTCAAATCCCATCAAGAACTCTTCGATTTTATTGAGAGTAAGCAGATCCAGATCGTTGGTAGGCTCATCAAGAACCAGGAAATTTGGATTTTCCAGCAGTACCATCATAAGACTCAGCCGGCGTTTTTCACCGCCGCTCAGGTTTTTAACCGGCGTATACTGCATATCGGAAGTGAACATGAAGTGCTTGAGGAATTGCGATGCCGATATTTTTGATCCATCTGCCAGTTCCACTACTTTGCGCACTTCTTCGATGACATCAATTACGCGCTGTTCCTCATCAAAATTGAGTCCTTCCTGGCGGTAATGACCAAAGACGATCGTTTCTCCTACACGCCGTTTACCAGAATCAAATGACTCTTCACCGGTAAGAATCTTTAAAAAGGTGCTTTTGCCTACTCCATTTTCACCGATGATGCCTATGCGTTCGCCTTTCTCAAAATCATAGTAAAAGCTGTCCAGGATTTTCTCATCCCCGTAGCTTTTGGAAACATTGAGCAGTTCCAAAATTTTACCGCCCATGCGCTGCATATCCATTTGCAGACGCAGTTCGGGACCATCGGGCCCGGTATCGAGCTCATCTTCAAGCTCCTTGAAATCATCGATGCGTGATTTGGATTTACTGGTTCGTGCTTTTGGTGATCGGCGCATCCACTCCAGTTCCTGCTTATATAGCTGATTAGCCTTATGGGCGCGTTTGCGTTCAACCTCTCGACGTTCAGCGCGTTTTTGCAAAAAGTACTGGTAATTTCCCTGGTGATGATAAAGCTTGCCGTTTTCCAGCTCAATGATGTGATCGCATACCCGATCCAGGAAATAGCGATCGTGCGTTACCATCAACAGCGTTTTATTGGTTGATTTAAGGTAGTCTTCCAGCCACTCGATCATCTCTACATCCAAGTGGTTAGTCGGCTCATCGAGAATGAGCATGTCGGGATCATCCAGCAACACAAAAGCCAGGGCCACGCGCTTTCGCTGTCCGCCCGAAAGGGTTGCAATGGATTGATCCAAATCGTGGATGCTGAGCTTCCCAAGAATTTGCTCCATGCGCTGTTCGTAATCCCAGGCGTTGGCAGCATCCATTTTGGAAGCGGCCTTTTGAAATGCTTGCTGTGTTTCTTCGTTATAATCTTTGGCCTGAGCCTCTGCAGCGCGTTCGTATTCCTGAATCAACCGCACCATTTCATTGTTGCTCTGCGCTATATAATCACGGATAGTAAGGCTTTCGTCGAGCTGGGGATCCTGTTCAAGGAAACCGATACTGACGTCATTTTGGATCATCACCTTGCCCTCGTCCGGCGTTTCTTTGCCGGCTAAAATATGAAGGAGTGTAGATTTACCTGTGCCATTTTCGGCAATAAGGGCTGTTTTGTCTCCTTCGGATATTCCAAAGGTAAGGCCTTCAAATAGTACCTTGTGCCCGTAATTTTTTGCCAGGTTTTCAGTGGAGAGATATGTCATGAATGATCGATGATGCTAAAACAGATGATTTGATAGCTGATTTTTATTGCTATGCAAAATAAGGAACCCAAGCACCACTTAGAAACGTGGATCATACCAAATCACTGCAAAAAAGAATATTTTGCTATTCCATTGCAGAGCTTATTTGTGCTTTCTGATAAATTCCCGATTTTCAGTAGCTTTACTACAAATTAATAATTGAATATTGATATGCCATTTTCTGCGCTTCCCAAAGTTGAGCTACATTTACATTTGGACTGTTCACTAAGTTTTGATGTTGTGCAGCAATTAGATCCGCAAATAATAAACGAAGAGAAGTTCCGTGAACAGTTTATTGCACCGGATAAATGCCGGGATTTGGCCGATTATATCAGTCGATCCGAAAGTGCTGTAGTTTTGATGCAGGATCGCGAAGCACTGCAATTGGTAACTGATGATTTATTTAAACAGTTACAGGCAGATAATGTGATCTACGCTGAAATTCGTTTTGCTCCGCTGCTGCATACAAGGAAAGATTTGTCGGCAGAAGAAGTCGTTGAGGCCGTAAATGCAGCAGTAGAGGAACAAGTAAATGAAACGGGAATTGAGGCCGGTATCATTTTATGTACGTTACGCCATTATTCTGAAGATCAGAGTATGGAGACGGTTAAGCTTGTGGAACAGTTTTCTGACAGCAGGGTGGTGGGATTTGATATTGCTGCTGACGAAGCGGGTTTTCCCATCGATAATCATATTTCTGCTTTTGAATATGCGAATGAAAAAGGATTTAACTGTACTGCTCATGCGGGAGAAGCCTGTGGAGCAGAAAGCGTTTGGGAGACGCTCATTAATTTTAAGCCTTCACGAATAGGTCACGGGGTTCGAAGCGCGGAAGATGATGAACTGCTTGATTATTTAAAGGATCACGAAATTCATTTGGAGGTGTGTCCTACAAGCAATGTACAGACCAATGTTTTTGATACTATTTCTGATCATTCCATTAATTCTCTTTACGAAGAAGGAATTTCGTTGAGCGTAAATACAGATACGCGCACTATTTCTAATGTAACTTTAGAGGAGGAATACCAAATGCTCTCCGATCTTTTTGATTGGGATGTTGATCAGTTATTACGCTGTAATATTGAGGCTATTAATCACGCTTTTACAGATGAGCAAACAAAAGAAAAGCTCCGCGGAATAATCCGCGAAGCCTATGCAAACAATTGACAGAGAGATTTGCAAAATCCCGAAAATAAAGCACGTCATTGCGAGCCTGTGAAGCAATCTTCTGATCAAAGCTGGTAAAAGGAGATCGCTGCATTATATTCCCCGCATGGGCGGGACAAGGCGCGATGACAGTAAGGTTTTGCAAACCCTCTGATAAATATTTATGAAAACCCTTAGGTTTTAATTTAACATCTATTCTTTTTTCTTCACCACTTTCCCGTCTACGATTACAGAACTAATATGAGTTGTATATTCGAGCGGGTCGCCATCAAATAATACCAGATCAGCATCTTTGCCTTCTGCCAGTGATCCAACGCGGTTAGCAATACCCAGTATTTCAGCGGGAGCTTTGGTCAAAGCGTATAAAGCCTTTTCCCGATCAAGTCCATAGCTGGTAGCAATGGCTGCTTCGTAGAGAATAATACGGGTTTTAGGCACGTAGCTTTCGAATCCACTTTGAAAAGCGAAAGGGATACCCGCTTCGGCCAATTTACTTGCCGTGGTAAAGCTGGCGTTTTGAGTTGCGCCATAAGTGCGCACCATGGTAGGGTGAATAATAACCGGAACACCTGCTTTTTTGATTTCATCTATTAGTAAATACGCTTCGGCTGCACCGTCCAAAATCATATCAAAGCCGAATTCTTCCTGCAGTCGCAGGGCCGACATAATATCATTAGAGCGTTGAGCGGTTATCAATGCAGTAAGTTCGCCATTAAGTACGTCAGCAAGAGCTTCCATTTTTAAATCTTTAGCGGGACGCTTATCGAGATCATCAGCCTGACGTTTTTCGAGATATTCCTGTGCGTCGATAAACTTTTGCCGGAGCATAGCAATGCCTTTGGCACTTGTGCCGGGACTGTCAAAATTACGTCCAACGGTAGAGCCGAGCGTAAAAGCGACGGTTGTTGCAGAATCTACCAGTGCATCCTCAACCGTATTGTACGGCGTCTTGGCTATCATCGTTTGTCCGCTGGCCAGAGCCCCGGGACCATGTCCTGTATGGGTGGTCGTTACGCCTTTATCGAGGACAAATTTTACCAGTTGCTCGCGTGCGTTATAGGCATCGAAGGCTCGCAATTCGGGTTGGATGGGATCTGAGGTTTCCAGCTGGTTTTGGTCATCATCCCGGTTGTAGATGCCGGCCAGACCTACCACGCTGTGGGCATCCACCAAACCCGGTGTAACAACCGAAGCCTGATGAGTTTCATAATCAGAAGGAATGTCAATTTGTGAAGCTGAGCCCACGGCTTCAATTTTGTCATTTGCAATAAGGACAATACCATTCACAATTTTTTCACCTTCCATAGTGTATAGTGTATCGGCCTGCACAGCCCTTTGTGCTTGTGTAACGGTACTTAATCCAACCAATAGTGTGAAAGCAAGAAGTGTAATTCGTTTTTTCATAGCGCTAATTTTTTGAAGCTTAAATTCTTGAAGATGTTGAATCAAACTCAACATTGTGTTTGAGATGCAGTGCATTATTTATCACCGTGATGATTATGAGCCGAACCTCTGAATACATCATAACCGCCGGTGGAATACTTGCGATCTTTGGGATTGGAGTAATCAAATCGCTTGATCCCTTCAACCCATGTTTGTTCAACTTTGGTATAAACGCTCAGCGGATCGCCGGATAACACCACAAAATCGGCATCCTTGCCGGCTTCGAGCGTTCCTACACGATCTTGCAGATCCATCATTTTAGCATTTTCGATCGTTAGTGCTTTGAGTGCTGCCTCACGACTCATACCTGCGCGTACGCCAAATGCTCCTGATCGCAAAAACAGTCGCGTATCGGTAATAGAAGCATCCGTATGATAACCCACTGTTACGCCAGCTTTCTCTAAAACAGCACCATTTTTGTATTTGATGTCTGCTGCTTCGGGCTTTCCTCCAGGTGCATCCAATACAATAATAGAGGCAGGGACATCAGCTTCTGCAATTTCATCGGCAATTTTCCATGCTTCGCTTACATGATGTAATACCAGACGAAAACCAAACTCTTCGGAAAGCCGAATAGCCGTGAGGATATCGTAGTGACGATGAGTATGAAAGTGGACGATACGCTCCCCATTCAGTACCTCAACCAAGGCTTCCATACCTATATCGCGCTTAGGCATTTTTTCGGGATCACCGTCGGCCTCTTCTACTTTTTCTTTATAGTCTTGTGCTTTTATAAATAGTTTCCGAACCATCGAAGCTGATTTTGCCCGTGTTCCCGGGAAAGGAGGATCTCCTATGGAGTTAGTACCGTTTGCCATTTTAAGTCCGCCGGCTATCTCGTGCCTGGGATCATCTACGAAAAGCATTTCCTCAATTTTATCTGCCTTACGGAGTTTGAGATAGGCCGTTTGTCCACTCATTAAATGACCCGAGCCGGGCATTACATTGACGGTTGTTACGCCACCGGCCAGTGCTTTTTTGAATGTTTCGCTGTGCGGATCAATGCTGTCGATAATTCGCGTATCGGGATGGAGTGCTGCAGAGCGATCACCGCCATCACCATCGCCAATATGGGAGTGAGAGTCTACGAGTCCGGGCATAATAACTTTTCCGGACACATCGAATTCTCTTGCATTGGATGGAATGTCAACTTCACCCTCCGATCCCACAGCAACAATTTTATCACCTTTTGTGACGAGCACTCCGTTATCAATGGGTTCGCCACTTATAGGTATTATTTTAGCTCCTGTAAAAACTTTGGTTGACTGGGCTGCAGACATGATGGGTAAGAAGAAGATCAGCAGCAGACTAAGCCCGATGAGTCGTTTCATAAATTTTTCCTGAATTTTGTTAATGATATTTTGCAGTCGTTTAAAACTTGATTATGCTAAGAAGCTGATTTGTTGGCAAATTATCAATACGCTCCTTTTCAAGTTTTTACAATGTCCTTTTTATTACCTCCGATTACAAAAAATAAAGACGGTAACCTCAGAAAGGTTGGCCTTGAGATCGAGTTCGCCGGTATTGAACCTATGCAGGCTGCTGAAATAATTGCATCCGTTTTTGGCGGGGAAATAGCTGAAGAGCACAGGTACCATATAAATATTACTGATACTGATTTAGGTGATTTTAGAGTGGAACTGGATGCGCGTGTTCTTCGGAGAATGGCCGAAGAAAATATTTTTGATAAGCTGGGTATCAGTCTGGAGGAAGATTCTATCCGTAAGTCGATAGAAGATGTGGTCGATAAAATGGCGCGATCGGTGGTACCATTGGAAATTGTTATGCCGCCGGTTACCATTCAGGAGCTCGATCAGCTGGAACGATTACGCGAAGCTCTTCAGCAAAACAAAGCAAAGGGCACTTATGCTTCTATGGTGCATGCTTTTGGGATGCACCTGAATATTGAATCTCCAGATCTGAAATTAACTACGCTACTCGATTACTTACGTGCTTTTATGATTGTATATCCGTGGCTGCTTAAGGCACTTGACATTGACATGACACGTCGAATTTCTCCGTTTGTGGATCCCTTCCCCGATAAATATGTGAAAAAGATATTGAATCCTGATTATGTACCCGATGTTGATCAATTTATCGAGGACTATATCGAGTTTAATCCTACTCGTAATCGTCCGGTGGATATGATGCCCATTTTTGGAATGCTGAATGAAAAGCTTATTGCACCGGTGATGGAGGGGGAGAAGAACGATCCGCGGCCTACTTATCATTATCGTTTACCCAACAGCAGGATTGATGATCCGGAATGGCGCTTTGCAGATGAATGGAATCACTGGCTGGTGGTTGAAAAGCTTGTTAGTAATAATGAAATGCTTGAGAAATTAAGTCGGTTATATCTACTGCGACGAGATGAAACGGTAATATCTTTTCGTAAAGAATGGGCAAATACCCTGGAAATTTTACTGGATCTTGATGAGCAAGCATAGACCAAATATAGGAGTGACGGGACCCGATAAAGGAGGCCGTGCAGCTTGGTGGTTTACTTGGTTTGCTGTGTTTTTGCACGGGGGACGTGCTATTCGTATTCATCCACAAAAAGGGTTGCCCGATGCAGATATTCACGGACTTATAATTGGAGGTGGCGCAGATATTAATCCCGAACGATATGGGGCAGAGGATATTGGGGACCTGTTTTTGAAGGATGAAAAAATATCGAGTCTGCGTAAATTTTTTACCTATCTGTTGACAGTTTTATTTTTTCCAATCATTTACTTTGTGCGGAAGATTTTTTCGGCATCATCAGAGGATGTAGATAACAACCGTGACGAACTCGAGTTTGATCTGATTAAACAGGCTGTGGATAAAAATATCCCCATACTGGGTATATGCAGAGGAGCTCAGCTGCTAAATATTCATTTTGGGGGGACTCTTCATCAGGATATTGCGAGTTACTATACCGAAGTGCCCAGGATACATAGTGTATGGCCCAAAAAGAGGGTGAAGGTGGATGAACAGAGCAAGTTATTTGATATTCTGGCTTTTAACAGGATTTGGGTGAATGCGCTGCATCATCAGGCGGTGGATGAGCTTGGAGAGGAGTTAGCTATTGTTGCGCGCGAAGAAAATGGCATTGTACAAGCTATTGAACATACTGAACGGAATTTTATTTTGGGTGTACAGTGGCACCCTGAATATATGCCGCAGATACCGCCACAGCGACGTATTTTTAAGCAGCTGGTTACAGAAGCCAGGGTAAGGATGAGAAAATAAAAAGCAGGGGCTTTTAGTATGAACCCCTGCTCTGAATAATATTGTATGTATCAACTCTTAGGTATCTACTTTGTAATCGACAAAGTGGCGTTCTTCGATTACCGAGTTAATAAATTTCACGGCTTTTTTGTGATTTTCATCCCGGGTATACATGGTGTAGTCCAGCTCGGTTTCAAAATCAGAGATCAGCACCACATCATACGGTGAACCGGCTTCGTCATCATCATCAGAAATATTGATTCCGACTTCCACATTTTTAATTTCATCAATATTTACTTTTAGGCCTTCCAGGATAAGTTTCATTTTTTCGGCATTCTTTTCCTTGGTGGCACCTTCCGCTTCCTCTTTTAATTTCCACATAACTACGTGACGAATCATATATTTACTCCTATGGTGTGCTTTTATTATAAATTTTATTTAATGGTCTAAGGTTTGCCAAACTAACCGTTAGCGGGCTCTGTTGGCATAAGAAAGATCTGTTTTATCTATGGGTATATCAGCAAGTTGTTGTAAATCATCGTGATATAACTTGGCAGCCCAAAGGTGATTTTTTGCTTTGGATTGCTCATTGCTTTTATACCATTTATAGGTGGCGATAAATCCTTTTGCAACACCCACCGAATCAGTGCCGGTGAGGGTATTCTGCGGTCCCGATGGCAGGGGAACTGAAAGTGAACTTCCGGCATAAATCAGGTCGGGATCATCAAGAGAACCATTGTTGCCGTAAATCCAGGGCCATAAACGAGGATTTCCATAGCGTTCCTCGGCAAGACTCCACAAGGTTTGTCCTTTTTGAATTTCAACAGCCTGATTATTGGCCGTATTATTAGTTGTTGATTGTGATGTTGCTGAAGAAGGTGTTGCTGATTGTGTTTGATTTTGTGCTGCTTGTTGAGCATCGTCGTCAGCCTCTTCTGGCTCTGCCGGCTGCTGTTGATTGTTATTATTCTGTTGGTTGGTAGCATCAGCCGAGGCTGTTGGTTCTTCCGATGAAGAAATCATAGTAGTATCATTTGTTGATAAGGTGCTGTAATACCAAGCTCCTCCCGCAATGAGCAGTAAAATAATTGCAGCTGCCGCTACATAAGAAAACGAAGAACTTCGGTCGGATGCACGACTTACCGCAGTAGGAGTGGTGAGGGGAGACTTTTCCTCTTCCTGATTCGACTGATCAGGTTGATCCTGCTTTAAATCTTCTGCAGCTTCTTCAAGCTTTTCAACTTCTTCTGCCAATACTTCTTCTTCAGACTTCGATGATTCTTTCTCTTTGTCGTCTTCCTCGTTTGATGCTACTTCATTTGGCTCATCTTCAATTTCTTTTGGCTCGTTTTTTTCTGACTCAAGTTCTTCTTCGTCTTTTAAATCTCCGGAGTGTTCATCTTGATGTTCTTTTTCTTCTGAACCGATGAACTTTTCAAGTAGATCATCTTCGTCATCCAACTGAGTAGCATTGAATTCTACAATATCACCGTTGTCATCATCATCAGAACTTGAGGACTGTGTTATATCTATATCCTCATCCGAATCTTGCTGTTCTCCCAAATTAAAAGGAGATTTCTGGTCTTCTTCTTGCCCCTTATCACTGGTTTCATCCTCGTCGCTATCTTGTTCGTGCAAAGTGGGGGGAGCAGTAGGAATGAAATCGTCTTCATTGGGTTTCTGTTCTTTTGAACTTTCTGTAAAATCAGGTTCCGATTTCTCTTCCTTTTTTAATTGCTCAGTTTCATCGTCAGTGCTTCTATCACCCTCAACACCGGACTTTTCTGTTTGGGAATCCCTTGTTTGTTGATCAGGGGATGGTGGCTCTTTTTCAGAAGTTTTTGTTTCCTCTTCTTCTATCAGCTGTGGTTCCATATGTGCATAGGGAGCATTTACAAGCTCTCTGAGATCTTTGTAGGGCTTGAAGACCACTTTATTGTGGGCCGGAATTGTTATCTTCTCTTCAGTTTGTGGATTATATCCCTCGCGTTCATCCACGCGCTGAAGTTCAAACTTTCCAAAGCCGGCAATATTCACCTTGCCGTCCCCTTCAAGTCCGCCATGAATGACGTCCACAAAATCCTTGAGAAAATCATGAGTAAACTGCTCGGAGTGTTCCGTTTCCTCAGCAATCGACTCAACAAGTTCTCCAAATGTAACTTTTTCACTCATCGCTTATATCCGCTTGTTTGAAGTCTTCCTTTAGTCCCTGGCTGGGATTAAAATCAACAACCCGTTTTGGAGGTAACTCCATATATTGCTCATAGTGAGGATTATAGGATTTTCTTTTTTTTCGAGTTTTAGTACTAAACGTTCCCAGTTTAGGTATCGTAAAAGAATTTCCGGTAGCAATATTTTCATTAAATGTCTGCGTAATAACATCTAATAATTCGCGTGCTTCAGCTTGGGTCATATCCCAATTTTCGGCAAGAATCGCTACTACATCGCTCGTATTCATACGAATATTAAACTCAAATTATCTCACTAACTTTATTATTATAAGAGGTACTGTTAATTAAGAAAAAAAACTTTAAAAACTAAGTATATATTTCTTCCTATAGCTTAGAATATGTATAAATTATTATTTCTTGTACATTTACTTGAAGAATAGGGGTGTTGTCCGGTATTTTAAGAAACGATTTTAAAAGAGTTTTACTATAGTGTAATCAACTGTACAGCGGAAAATAAATCTAAAAATATTTATGAGTAAACCACTTAATGTTACTGAAAAACTAATCAAAAGCCATCTCGTTGATGGTGAAATGGTTCCCGGCCAGGAAATTGGTCTTAAAATTGATCAAACCCTTACGCAAGATGCCACTGGAACTATGGTGATGCTTGAACTTGAGGCCATGGAACTGGATGAGGCACAAACCGAAATGTCGTGCCAATATGTTGATCACAATTTGATCCAAACGGACTTTAAAAATCCGGATGACCACGTATTTCTAAAATCTGCTGCTGAACGATTTGGAATGTGGTTTAGCCGTCCTGGAAATGGGGTAAGCCATCCTATTGAAACGGAACGTTTTGCCATACCCGGAAAAACATTGGCGGGTTCCGATAGTCATACTCCTGCGGCCGGATGTATGGGAATGCTCGCTATTGGTTCGGGCGGACTTGATGTAGCTTTTGCTATCGCCGGTGAACCCCTATATATAAAAATGCCTAAAGTGTTAGGTGTTGAAATAAAAGGAAATCTTCCTGATTGGGTAAGTGCCAAAGATGTGGTGCTCGAAATGCTTCGTCGTTATGATGTTGACGGTGCAACCGGATATGTGATTGAATATTTTGGTGAAGGATTGAAAAATCTCTCTACGATGGACCGTCACGTAATTGCGAACATGGGAACTGAGATGGGCGCAACCAGTACGGTATTTCCTGCGGATGGCGAAGTGCGTCGCTTTATGGAATCACAAGAGCGTGGCCACGAATTTGTTGAGCTGAAAGCCGATGAAGGTGCTGAGTATCATAAATACGAAGAACTTGTGCTTGATGATGTAGAACCGCTTATTGCTCTGCCCAGCAGCCCTGGTAATGTCGTTCCAGTTCGCGAAGTGGAAGGGCAAGATATTTATCAGTCCTATGTCGGATCTTCCGCAAATCCGGGATATCGCGATTTCTGGATGGCATCTGAGATTGTAAAAGACAAAACAGTAAATGATAATGTTTCTTGGGATATCAATCCCACATCACGACAGATCATTGAGAATATGGTCAAGAACAACGTGATGTATAACCTGGTACAGTCCGGTGCTCGTATTCACCAGGCCGGATGTAACGGTTGCATCGGGATGGGGCAGGCGCCTGCAACAGGACAGAACAGCTTGCGTACCGTTCCGCGTAACTTCCCCGATCGCTCGGGAACGCCCGAAGATTCCGTGTTCTTGGTAAGTCCTGAAACAGCGGCAGCTTCGGCATTAACGGGTAAGATAACCGATCCCCGGGATCTTGAAGATCTTTACAATATGAAGTATCCCAAGTACGAACATCCGGAGAAGCTGGTTGTTAATACTGAGATGCTAACGCCGCCTAAGCCCAAAGAGGAGCGTGGCGAAATCAAGAAAGGACCTAATATTTCAACGATGCCCGACTTTGATGAGCTAAAGGACTTTGATGTTCCTGTACTATTGAAGATGGGCGATGATATTTCAACCGATGAAATTCTTCGTGCCGGAGCTGAAGTGCTTCCTTATCGCAGTAACATCCCCGAAATAAGCAAGTTTACGCTCGATGTTGTGGATGAAAATTTCCATGATCGTGCGATGGAAGCCAAAGAAGAGCACGACGGACATGTAGTGATTGCGGGTGAAAACTACGCGCAGGGATCCAGTCGTGAGCACGCAGCTATTGCACCACGATACCTTGGCATGCGGGCTGTAATTGCTAAAAGTTATGCTCGTATTGGCTGGCAAAACCTGATTAATTTCGGAATTCCACCGTTAGAATTCGAAAACGATGCGGATTACGAAGATATTGACCAGGGTGATATTCTTGAAGTAAATGACATCCAAGAAGCTATTAAAAATGGCAATGAAGTTGTTATTCACAACAAGACGAAGGGCAATAAATATACTGTAAAACACACCTTCAGTGATCGACAAAAGGAAGCTGTGTTATATGGTGGTGTTATCAATCACTTTAAGGCGAAAAAGAAAGCGGGATAATAAATCCGTTTTGGTAAAGCATTATCAGGGCTCCGATTTTTCGGAGCCCTTTTTTATTAGGGATCCTAAAAAAACCTTACGAATCTACACTGTTTTCTCGATGCTGAACACTTCGGCAGACAGCTCTTTTTTTAAGTGTTTAAGTGAAGATAATATTTTGAAAATATAGATTTCCATCCCGATAAATCGGAATGCGAAATAACAGTCGGTTTTTCAAAGGTGTTATTAGTAATTTTCTTTAGTTTGCATTCATAAAATATATCAACGGCTTATCACAAAAAACTTGCAATTATTTTGTTGGTTCTCTTTCATGCAGCAAAGTGGAACTACATATAAAAATCGAGAAATGAAATACGTCTGGTTATTTATTTTACTACTGTTTGTTAGTTGTGCTACAATGAATTTGGGACCTGCGGGACCAGATAGTACTCCAATGGAGAACGCTAATGTTATACTTATTGAAACTTCAGATCCCGTTAACAAGTCATTTGATAAACTTGATGAGATCTTTAAAGCGGAAGGTTTTAGTATAAAGTCATATAATAAAAGTCAACTTGTACTGGAAACTAATTTCAAAAAATATAATGAGCAAAAAGTCTGGTTAGTTTCAAATGTTATAGAAACAGACAGTAGTTCTGTCATAGAACTTTCGGGTATTGTAGAAGTTCCCCAGTTTCAGTATCGCAAGGAATACGGTGGTGCAAAGCCTGATGTGAAAAGCAGGATAAAAAAGAAAAAAAGTTCCTATAATCCCGCTTGGAAAGTAATGATGGGCATTGCACTTAAATATCCCAATGGGAAAATATGGTATGCTCGAGAAGCCAGTTAGATTTTAAAATTCTTATTAACTGATAAAGGCCCCGGATTTCGGGGCCTTTATTACTTTGAGTGGTGATCTAATTATCTTTTATATAAGCCTACTTGTCTTTCAACACTTTTACATCAATTGAAGTAGGGTATTTAGAGGTGTGATATATACGCTGGATGGCATCCTGGAAATCATCCTTATCTGCTTTAAAAATATTGGGCACATATTTTTGGGGATTTAAATCAACGAGTGGAAACCAGGTGCTCTGAATTTGGATCTGTATCTTATGACCTTTCTTAAAAGTATGGTACACGTCCTGTAATGGAAGTTCAACATTGGTCACCTTATTGGGCTTAAACGGTTTGGGATTTTCATAGCTGTCCCGAAAGCGTCCGCGCATTACTTCACTACGTACCATCTGGTGATAGTTGTCGAGTTCTACACCTTCAGGAGTATGTTCACTTTCTTCGGTGCTTGCGGGATACACATCTACCAACTTAACTACCCAATCTGATGCAGTTCCGGAGGTCGAAACAAAGAGATTCGCAAGCATGTCTCCGGCCAGTGTTACATCTTCTCTGAGTACAGGTGTTTCAAATGTGATAACGTCCGGCCGTCGAGCTGCAAAGCGCTGATCATCGCTCATATAATCCTGGGGAATAAAAACAAGTTCGTTTTCTTCTTTATAGGGAACCGGATTGTCGATGTCGCTTTTATACTCGGTATATTTCTTTTTTGGTTTGCCTGGTTTTTCATCACTTAAACGACCACCGCTGTGGATATACCATGATTTCTGCTCTGTGTTTTTAGGAGGCCAGTGATCAAAGGTACTCCATGATTTTTTCCCCGTATTAAACATATATGCTTCAGGGAGGTCTTTAATATCAATACCTTTCAGGTGTTTCATGAAGAATGGGTATTCAATTTCCTTTTGGTAGAATGCAGAGATCCCTTCGCCAAAGTAGATTTCTCCCACCGATTGGTGAGGATTACTGCTGGCCCATTGGCCGTGACTCCAGGGTCCCATCACAATAGTATTTTGGGTCTCCGGATTTTTCTCCTCGATAGATCGATACGTGTTAAGCGGCCCATACAGGTCTTCTGCATCAAACCAGCCGCCGACCGTCATCACGGGATGATCAATATCATTTAAGTGCGGAAGAATATTTCTGCTTTGCCAAAACTCGTCATAATTGGGATGATTCTTTAGCTCTTGCCAGAAGAAATTGTTTTTTGAATAGTACTTGTTGGCATTTTTTCAGCGGTGTGATCGATTGATAGAATTTGTACATATCATTTGTGGGTAGATCAGCAAAATTGTACCAGGCAGTATCGGTCGGGGCGGTTTGCTGGATGCCGAACAGCGGAGTGACGTACCAGTAACTCATGAAGTAGGCCCCGTGGTGGTGAAAATCATCAAAAAAGAAATCTGATATGGGAGCCTGAGGAGAAGAGGCAGCCATAGCAGGATGTGCATCGGGTAATCCGGCGGTAGTATAAAATCCGGGATACGAGATTCCCCATTGGCCCACTTTACCATTATTATTGGGAATGTTATTAATAAGCCATTCTACCGTATCATAGGTATCAGAACTCTCATCTATTTTATCGGGATCTGTTTGGTTCGGAGTCATTGTCGTAAAATCACCCTCCGACATCCAGCGGCCTCGTACATCCTGACAGACAAAGATAAATCCTGACTTTTGCAGGTGGGGATTATGCATGATGCGTTCGGGCACTTTTCCTTCTTCGTACGGACGGCAACTATAGGGCGTTCGTTTCATCAGGATGGGATATTCTTGTGTAGTATCTTTAGGAGCATACACTACAGTATGCAATTTGATGCCATCTCGCATCTCAATATCGTATTGTGATTTTTCGTAATCCTTGCTGCTAAAATTGTTTTGTTGCGCAAGGGATGGAGCCGCTAAATAAAGTGTTAAAAAGATGATGCCTGCCAGCGTAGCAATTCTTTTACCGTTTAACATTATGATACCGTTAATTAAAGATTTATGAGTTTTAAAAATAGGAGCTTCCAGAAATTATGAAACCGATTTTCGAAATTATTTGTAAATAATTTTTGTCAGAAGAGTAGATCAAAGTCTTGCAAGAAATGCGGTAAGTGTGTATTTTAATACACATTAAAAATGCAATCAATTTGATCGTCTTTTGTTTTCGAAATCTTTTTGGGACCGAATAGGAATATCCCTGTCAGGACTTTGTGCGGTGCATTGTCTCTTCTTTCCGGTGGCTGTAGCACTATTGCCCCTTTGGCCGGTTGCTCAATCAGTCCATAGCTGGACTCATCCAATCTTATTTTTACTGATTACACCAACCGTCTACTTTGTTGTACGTTCAGGTAATGTTCCTGCTCGAGTATCCGGTTTATTATTTACAGGTCTTGCGATTATTGGTGTAACATGGCTGCTACACGACTCGATGGGAATGTGGATAGAATCGGCTGTTACAACAATGGGGAGCCTTCTATTGATTGCCGGTCACTGGTTCAATTACAAAATTCACTCTGCACGAACCTGTTCGGTTTCCCGAGTTTCAAAATCGAAATGAGCTTTATTATATATGTCTGATAAATTTATTGCTTACGGCACTGTTATCACATTATGCATATTTACGTTGTTCGCTATGTTGGTTTCAAACTGGAAAATTATTGGTATATCATGGATTGCGTTTGCCGCTATGGCTCTCGCTATTCCAATGGGGATTAAAGCTGCGGGTAAAACGAAACTGAATCATCTGATTGCAGGCTATGGATTAGCAAGCGGAGCCATGATTACCAGCGCTGCAATATTCCTAGTACCTACTGCCGTTAACCATCATCCGGTATACGGAGGGTTGGGAATTGCCGTGGGAATCATGGCCGGTTTTGCGATACATACTCTAAATCATGGGTTAACGCACACTTCCTTTTCGACCCCTCCGGTAGTGCTGGAACTTACCTCGCATGCTCTTGCAGCAGGTGTGATTATCGGCATGGTCTATGCTGCCATGCCGGAACTGGGGCTCTTGCTTGGGGTTGCCATTGTAACACATAAAGGTCCCGCCGGCTATGCCGCTTCACGACGTCTTACAATGCAGGGTCAGTCTGCACTGCTTTTATTGCTGCCGGCTTCAGCTATTGGTCTCACGGCTCTTCCGGTAAGTTTATTGGAAATTCCATCTGATGCCGTTATAAATGCGCTAATATTTGGTTTTGCGACCGGCGTCTTTTTCCATGTAGCAATCGATTTTTTACCGGAGTGCGAAGTGGGTGGCAATGTACACCGGGATACCGACCTGGATCACGATGAGCATCACAAACTTGACAAATATAGACGATGGGCTGTACTCAATACATTTATTGGCGGACTCTTGGTTTTCGCTGCCTGGTATATGGTCTACTGATGTAGTTGACGTAGTCTTTAAACATAAAATTGGAATGATTGGAAAAAATACTAACATAAATTTTCACTTATGAAACGGCTGAATTTCACTCTTGATAATGAAACCGTACAGCTTTTAAATGAATTGTCAGAGAGGTATTATAGCGGCAATAAATCTCAAACGGTTCGTGCCGCACTGGAAAGTCTTGCCGTACACGCCGGTCACGAAGGCTGGGTTATTGCAGGATATACGCCCAAAGAGCTCGATGGGGAGGAAAGTTGCCACAGTTGTGGGGAGTCTCACGAAAAAGGCGATGTGCTTTACCGGCCTGTTTTTGAGAAGGGCAGTAGTCCCAAAGCACTGCCGAAGATGCCATCAGAAAATTGGCTTGATTGTCCGGATTGTGCCGAAAAACAAATCTACAACTAAGAGTCAGGATAGCTTTTTCATATCAATTTTGCTGATGTTTTTCAGCAGCTCGGTTTTTAATTCTTTTGTTTTTTTGGTTGTAATTTCATGAGTTATTTCAAGAGCACATCCCCAGGAAAGCGTAACGCCCGCCCCGCCGTGGCCATAGTTATGATAAACTGTTTTACCTGATACGTTTTCTTGATGGAGTCGTAACCCATTTTTGCGGTTACGGATGTATCGATAACCGACCGAAGGAGTAATGTCGTCTGATACTTCAAAGGAATGATCGTAAGTATAGCTGAGAATCTCATTATTCAGGCTGATAATTTCTTGTGGAAATTGAATCCCATCGATAGTATAGGTAGATGAGTCATTAAGACTTTCCCAGGTATTCGATTTTTTTAGTTCTCCCACCTGACGACTACCACCGAGTATCCAACCGTCTTTTCGGGGATAACAATACACATCGCAGGTATTACCCTCGGCGTCGGAATACACATCGGGTTGAGGGGTGTAATTGTAGGATGTAATTTCATCTGCACTGTTTGTAATTAATGGGGCATTAGCCTTGTGAAGCAAATGGCCCCGCATTATTAGTTGATTTTCACTGGGATCCTCAAACAATAAAGGTCCGCCAGCACCGCTGCAGTTGATGATAACCTCAGATGATAGGTTAGAGATATCTTTACGTGCCAGTTTTTGTTTTGTGATCGTTCCTCCACTCTGCTGATATAGAGCAATTAGTGCGGGAAAATAGAGCGACCAATCGGCAAAGACACAGTCGAAGACCCAACCATTCAGAGATTTGTCATCAGAGCGGCGGGGAATGGTATCATCAGGAAGGTTATCAATAAGCTCAAGGTTGAGCATCCATTCGCAATAGTTAGGCTGATCGGGTTCAAACTCAAATATCTCAAAATGTTTGTTAATTGTTAATCCAGGAAAAACTTGCTTCCTGAGTTCGTAGAAAAATGATTGTGATAGTTTAAACAGTTCCTCCAGCCGGTGTGAATAGACCGAATGAGGGATTATCGAGGCCGATGGAAAGAGACTGGCAAAATCGGGATGTGCATTTTTATTAGCTATCTCAGTGGGCACTTTCGCAGTAATAATTTCAGTCTCGTAACCCAAAAGTTGTAGCGTAAGTGCAGTGGTAATTCCAGAAACGCCACTACCAATTATGATGATCTTATCCGACATCAATAACAAATTCTTAATTCCTAATTCTCAAAATCCTGCCAGGGTAGATGGTCCAAATCAATATTTCCTCCCGTAATAATAATACCAGCCTTTTTATCGGAGACATCAACTTTTCCATTAAAAACCGCTGCAACAGGAACGGCACACGAAGGTTCAATGATGATTTTCATTCGCTCCCAGATGAAGCGCATGGCCTCAATTATTTCATCTTCTGTTACTGTAACAATATCATCAACGTGCTGCTGAATGCAATTAAATGTGAGCTCACTGAGGGAAGTCCGCAGTCCGTCGGCTACGGTATCGGTGCTTTGTACGGGGTGACGTTCTCCGGTTTTAAATGAGAGATAGGCGTCGTTGGCCACTTCCGGCTCGGTTCCGATCACTTTGGTTTCGGGCGAAAATCCCGACGCGGCAATAGCCGTACCGCTGATCAAACCGCCGCCTCCAACAGGAGCCAGAATAATATCCAGTTCCGGTTTGTCTTCGAGCAGTTCAATAGCGGCGCTTCCCTGACCCATGATAATATTTGGATTGTCATACGGATGAATAAACGTAGCGCCTGTTTTTTGAATGACCTCTTCGAGCGTAGCTTCCCGACTTTCCTGTGTTGATTCGCTAAAAGTGATATTGGCCCCATAATCACGTACCGCATTAACCTTAACTTTGGGCGCATTTTCGGGCATTACAATATGGGCGGGGATACCGCGCTGTTTGGCGGCCAGCGCCACTGCTTGCGCATGGTTTCCCGAAGAGTGTGTAGCTACTCCATTTTTGGCGTCTTCATCACTCAGATTGCCAACGGCATGCGTGGCACCGCGGAATTTGAATGCCCCCACTTTCTGGAAATTTTCGCATTTAAAATACAGCGCTCCACCGGCGCGCTCATTTACTTTTTGGCTTTTCATAACCGGGGTGCGATGAACTTTATCACGAATTTTAAGATATGCTTTTTGGACCTGTTTAAAGGTTGGAATAGATACCTGTTTACTATTGGGCATAACAGCGTTTTAATTCACAAGTTGAAATAGAGTATACAGAGGGTAAAAATTTTATATCAGTAATTAAAAACTGATTTTGGAAACTCTTTAAGGCAGCAAAGTAATTGATTTGGATGAAAATTTTATCACCTGAATGGTGGAGGGTGATCTTAACCATAGGATAGCCGTTATTTATAAGATTAAGGCCATAGATGGAAAGATTCGCCATATTAAAATACAGTCGACCCCGATTACTTACGAAGGTGATCAGAGAGCAATTCAAATAGTTGGGCAGGATGTAACCGGTCAGATAGAGTATGAGCGAGAATTGAAAGAGTCGCTTAAAGAGAAGGAGACGCTCTTGCAGGAAATCCATCACCGGGTAAAAAATAATTTAGCCGTTGTTTCGGGTATGATGGATCTGCAGACCTTTAGCACCGAAAATGAAGAGGTTAGGCGTCTGCTGACTGACAGTAAAAACCGGATTAAAACCATGGCACTGATTCACGAAAAGCTGTATCAGTCGGCCTCACTCTCCCAAATTGAATTTGGTTCCTATGTCAAAGATCTGATTAATAATATCAAAGGAGTTTCAGCAAGTGATAAAGAAATAAAGGTAGAGCTTGAATACGATTCCTTTAATCTCAATGTGAACCAGGCTGTGCCTTGTGCGCTTATTATAAATGAGGTGGTAGCAAATGCATTTGAACACGCTTTTACCGATCAGGAAAGCGGTTTGATTAAGGTTACGCTCGAAAATATCGAGGATAAGGTTATTGTTAGCATTAAGGATAACGGCCGCGGCCTGCCAAGTGATTTTGAATATCGAAAATCAAAATCGATTGGTATGACGATTATTGAAACGCTCATTCAGCAGCTGGAAGCTGAACAAAAAGTGAAAGACAAAAATGGGGTCTCATTTACTTTTTCCTTCGAAATGAAAGAGATAAAAGGTTCGTCCAGCGCACTGGTTTAATATTGCTTGATAAAAGTTATATTAATTCAAATATATCCGCATACCTACAGCTCCACCAAAGAAAAAACGAGCATCAGGAGCAAAATCTAAGGTAGGTGCCAGCTCAATAAAGCTTTTTATCTTTGTATCTGCGAAAGAGTATTCTGTACCGACGGGCCAGCGGAGTCCTGCATTTACATCGTTGTAGATATCGCCCCATAAGAGCCGTAGTCCCATTCCATAATACAGTTCAAGAGCTTCGGAATTAATCGTATCAGTATGTTTTAAAACGTCGGAATGCAGATATACGTCTGAAAAGTTGTCTGAGAGTGAAAAAGAAAAAGCTGCATCTACCGCAATATTATCACTGAGCCAGTATTTGGCGCTAAGACCGGAAGGATTATTAATTACAGCCCCTACACCAAGACCTGAATTTTCTGAATTTTGAGCATGAACTGTTTCAACCGAAAACAGTAATAATCCGCAGAACAATAACGTAAGTAATGATTTTTTCATGATACAAGTACCCTTTACAATTTTATTATAATGTGAACTTTCAGAATATTTGCTATAAAGAATATAAATCTGATTTACATGAACTAGCAACTTTTCAAATTAAATAGTTGATTAGTAATCCAGTCCCGGCTGGGTAATTTGGTAATTCTTTTCTTGCTTCGATTTTTGCACCATTTCTTCCACATCCTGCAACAATTTTTTGGCATCATAAACGATGCCGTCTTTGATGGTATATTCAACGCCGCCAATCCGAACCGGTTCGTTATCACTATTCACGTGTACAGCACCAGTGCCGTAAAGTGTTTTTAGATTTTTTAAGGGATTGGCATCTACCAGCATCATATCGGCTAGTTTACCCACTTCAATAGTACCGAGTTGATCATCCATTTTAAGTACTTCGGCTGCTTTAAGCGATGCGGACTGAAAAATTTCGAGCGGATGAAAACCGGCTTCCCGCAGCATCTCCATCTCCTGAATATATCCAAATCCATAGAGCTTGTAGATATATCCGGCATCGGAACCAAGCGTAACACGACCGCCACGATTTTTAAACTCATTGACGAATTTAAACCAGAGATCGAAGTTTTCTTTCCAGTCAATTTCTTGTTCGGTTCCCCAGTTAATCCAGTAGGAGCCATGTGAAATTCTACTGGGCTTGTAAAATTCCCAAAGGGAGGGAAGGGTATATTTTTCGTGCCACTCGGCGCGGCGCTGAGCACTTAAGTCGCGGCTGGCTTCATAAATAGTAAAAGTGGGATTAAGCGTTACATCCAGCTCCAGCATCTCATTCATCACGCTGTTCCACTTGTCGCTGTACGGTTCAGCGGCTTGTTTCCACAGCTTCCCGGCTTCCTCAAAACGGTGTTGCTCGTTATTGTAATTATAATCGGCCGGGTAGTCTTGGATCTGCTGATCGGTAAATAAGGCTTCGGGAATACCATACCAATGGGTGATACTTGTAAGTCCCAGCCGTGCAGATTCAAGCGCATTATTATACACTACGCGCGTTTGTGCATGATGGGTCATTGTGCCAAGGCCTAACTTATTCGCCTCTTCAATTGCAGCTTTATAAATGGGACGAGGGGCTCCAAAAAATTTGATGCCATCGGCGCCTTTATCAGCAATCATTTGTACCCACTTGCGAGCCTCTTTGGGAGATGTTATTTCACCATCATGCCCCATCCCAAAACCAATGTAGGAAAAGATGCGCGGCGCAGTAATTTCATTTTGGCTACTTCGCTCTTTTTGCCGGAGCGTCCAGTCCATCCCGTTAAAAGAGCCGGGTTCGCGAACGGTGGTAATACCGTGTGCCATCCATAGTTTATAAACGTACTCGGCGGGTGTTCCCTGGGCTTCTCCGCCGGTATGGGCATGCATATCAATAAAGCCGGGCAGCAGGTACATACCCTCGGCTTCAATAACTTTTGTGTCTTCATTGGCCTGTGGGCGGCGATCTTCATCAATGGGCACGCCGGGATATCCCACCGACTGTACCGAGGTAATGCGGTTACCTTTAACTACCACATCTACCGGACCGCGGGGCGGAGAACCGGTTCCGTCAACCAATGTTACGCCCCGTATTATCATATGATCATAAGGTCCTTCGCCCATAGTTCGATCAGGAGCTTCCTGGACTTGGGCCAAGGTGTCATTAATGCCAATTGTTAAAGTTAAAAGAGCGGTTAGCAGGATCAGGTAATTCTTCATAGCTCCGGTTTCATTGATTTAGATTTGATGGAATGTAATAATCAGATGTAGGGGATGACAGTAAAAGATTTTAAAAAAGATTCTGACAATGCTTTATCGTTTAGATTATATTCATTTTTTGTCACCAAAAAACGAACCAAAAAAGTGTCCGGCTGAGAATGCTGAAAACGCTACACCCATCGGGTGGAATAATTTTGATGGTTCTTTAACTATAGAGGTGATTTTGTGGTTACGTACCGATACAAATTATTCCTTTCCCTCTCTGGGTTCCGCACACCATTCGTTATGCCGGATTGATTAAAACCGTGAAGTTAAGAAATGATGGCAACACCAAGGAGTTAGATTCCCATGGAACTTTTACGAGCCTTTTGGGAACTCGGCTCACAATTCTCATGCCGAAAGGCGGAAATGGTGTTCAATGAATTTCAACTGTGATTCTTACATCTTAGTGCCGGAAAATGGATCCCTCAATTGCTTGTACAAAATCACAGAAGAATAGTTGTGTTTCTCAAAGTCACAAAAGCAGTGCTCCTTCAAGCTGTAGTAGAAATTGTTTTCGTTCGATCCCGCCACTGTAGCCGGTAAGCTTATTATCGGCTCCTATAACTCGGTGGCAGGGGATAATAATTGGAATAGGATTTAGTCCATTGGCGCCAGCGACAGCCCGAGCTTTTTGGGTATCTCCAAGGCGCGATGCCAGCTCACTGTAGGTTATTGTCTGTCCATACGGAATTTGTTGCAGCTGTTTCCAGACCTTTTGCTGGAAATTGGTTCCTTTCAAAACAAGTGGGATATCAAACGTTTTTCTTTTCCCCTCAAAATATTCATTTAGTTGGTCGATGGTTTTTGTGAGTACCGGCTGTTCGTGCTGGTCTGGTGATTCAATCGGGTTATCATCGCAATAATTGACGGCTGTGAGCCCCTTTTCATCGGCTTTGATTTGAAGAGGACCCAGAGGAGATTGAGTGTATGTCGTGTAATCTTTCGACAATGATATGGAGTTTCTTTTAATGTTAGTTTGAAGGCAGTGAAAGATTACCGGAGCGCAGGAAATCAAATGTAGTTTGGCCGAGCAGTTCATGTCGGGCATTGAGATCAAAATCTCCCTTTATTTGATATTTAAAGGCTTCGTCTCCGGTTAATAAACGATATGCCGACATCCCTATTTTAGAAATATTTAGCGATATCGGGATGTTGAGCGTGGTTACGCCTTTTTGCTTAATAGTCGCCCCTTCAAGGGCGGTGCCGTTGGCCCACTGGTCCCCGTTGATCATTAAATCATAATTGAGAGAATGAACGTCGATCACAAAGCTGTTGGGATTATCAAACCGTAGCTGCAGGTTAATATCTGCACTGCTCAAACTAATTCCAGTAACATTAAAGTCTTCGAGGCTTATTCTGGGTGTTTTTAACAGCGGAATGCGTCCTTCTTTACTAACTGGAACTTTTGTTTGACCAAGCACGGGCAAGTCAAAGGTAAGATTACTTAAAAAGTTATAAGAGGCCTCTTCGGAATTCCGCAGACTCTGCACGCTTCGATAGATATCTGCAAAATTAAGGCGCATCGGTACTTGGAATGTACTTTCTCCGGATGCCTCGATAGCAAGTTGTTTTTTCTGGTCGCCGCTTACCAGTGTATTTTCATTGATATCAAGATTATAGTCATAGGCCAGCATTTGCACCGACAGTGCATTCGGATTATTGACCTTTATATCATAAGTAAGCTCTATCTCTTCAAAATTAAAATCACTGACTCGGACATTTTCTACTGAAAGCTGTGGCTTTTGGATAGAGTTGGATAAATCTTCAAGGGCAGCACATCCATCCAGTAATAAAAGAGTGCATGTCAATAGAATTACGGATACAAATTTTGGGTAGGTCATAAACAGGCCGGTCTAAGTTAGTTGATAAACTGTTGAATTAGTGATATTACAGGCTGAATGATTTGTTCCGGGCCTCTGAGGGCACAATTCCTAAACTAAGATTTTTTTGTAACAAAAGGGGTTTGCCATACTCTTGAAAACAGAACGCACTATTATTGTCTCTCTAGACCCCATCTAGTTAGCCAACTAGATACTCTAGTCACTCCTAAATGCTGAAACCTAAAGCACGGGGCCTCAGGACGGATACTCCTGAGGCCTTTTTTATTTGGGGCCATAAATCACTTCTATACGATAAAAAATTTCTCTTTCCCTAACAATTTCATAAAGCCGTTATTTTATATAATAACTGGTGGCTTGAGTGATTTACCCTTTTATTGCCACACTTGCTACTAATAAAAGGCAAAACGCAGCCAATGCAGATATCCAAAATGTCCCACTGAGTCCGATAGCGCCGTACACCAATCCCAAAAGGAAAGGTCCCACCGCCTGACCGCTTCTAATAATCGTCCAGTTTACCGATAAAAATGCCGCTCGGTATTCCTTGGGAGCCTGATGGGTAAGAAGGTTTAAAATGCTGGGGATGTTGATGCCCTGAGCAAATCCAAACACAATGATGGGAAGAGCAAACAGCCAAATATTTTCAATAAAAGGGATGCTTAAAAATACGCCGAGATAGAGAATGGCTGCTGTAATAATAAGCGTTGACTCGGGAAACCGCTTGGTTAAGTTGCCGAGCTGAGAAGAAGCAAAAGCGGTTATTAAAGATGAACCGGAGAGCATGATACCGATAATGAGGGATGACTTTTCAAATTGTTCATCCAGTAAAATTGGGAAAAAGGTCAGGTAGCCACCGTACAGCATAATAAAAGTGAGAAAGTTTGCAGCAAAAAGCCCGATTACTTTTTTGGATTTCAGTGCCTGTAGTACATCACCCAGGTATGATTTTATATGTTTGTGATTATCGGGTTCGGGGTTATCCAGTTTGGCCAGCACAAATAAGCCAACCGGAATAGCCAGCAGCGTAAGAAAGAAGGGATAAAACCATCCAAATAGCGCCAAGCCACCACCGATGGCCGGATATGCCGCTGTGCCCACACTTAGTACGCTGCCGTTGTAACCCATGGCCGTTGCCCGTCGATTTCCTTCGTAGAGATCACCTATAAGCGTTACGTTGAGGGCACCGAGCGAAGCTCCACCAATGCCTTGTAAAAAACGTAGGATGAGCAGCCACGTAAAATCGGTGGCAAAAGCACAAGCTGTTCCGGCAATTCCAAAAAGAAACAATGAGGGAACTAAAATGGCTTTACGCCCGACACGATCAGCAAAGACACCAAGTAAAGGGGTCAAAAACATCCCGGGTACGGTAAATGCTGTGATAAGCAGCCCAATGCGTTCGTTTGAGACATCCAGCACGTTGGCCATTTTGGGCAGGGCGGGAGCGATGCTGGAAACGCCCATCACCGCGGAGAGGGTGATCCCGAAAATGACGTAAAGATTTAAATCTTTGAGGAGAGATTGTTGCTTTGTATTAGTAATAGTAGACTTGTTTTTCTTTTTGTAGTGCAAGCTTAATAAAGAAGAAGAAAGTCAAAAAAGTTCCACTTTTTATCCGGGAAAAAGTGGAGGATTGATTCTCCCAGCTAAATCATGATGCATTAAAATACTTGTCAGTGAGTTGTAACCACCGATATTTTAGATAAACTCCATTATTTTGAAACAAAAATAATGGGACTTCCGAAGAAAGGGTAAGTTTACTGCCGGTTGTTGGTAGCAATTATGGTTAACGTATTAGTGCATGGCATGTAAATAAAATGAGCAGATTTAGCGTTCCGATAAATGCTATGTTGGTTAACGTATTAGTGCATGGCATGTAAATAAAATGAGCAGATTTAGCGTTCCGATAACGTATTAGTGCATGGCATGTAAATAAAACGAGGATATTTTAGCGTTCCGATAAAGAAAGATTGGATTTTCAGCGGTACGTTTTCTGCGAGTACAGTTAGCGGGAGCTCCGAAAGCCTGCAGTTAACCCAGCAAAGCAGCCTTCGATATTACAATCGCCCGGATGCTGATTACTTGTCGGTTGATCCCAACAAAACGAACCTGCAGGGGTATGCAGGCGGGCTGGCATTTGGTCGATTTGCCGGAGAGCATTGGTTGGCTTCGGTCTCTTATTCGGTTACAAGTCCTGGTTATGAGGTTAATGACAGTGGATTCGGTCAGCGAACCGATTACCAAGGAGCAGCGTATTTTCTGCGTTACCAAGAAACAGAGCCCAACGGAATCTTCCGATCTTATAATGTCGCGGCTGTAAAATATCATTTGTGGAACTTCGGCGGCGATCAGATTGAAAACGGATATAACCTGTTGGGAGGGGCGCAGTTTAAGAATTTGTGGTCGCTACAATTTAATAGTGGTGTTGATCTTGAATCATATAACGACCGCATGCTCAGGGGAGGTCCGTTGACGAAAGATTTAGAAGTAACTTACTTGTCGTATTTCAGTAAAAACTGATGACAGAGCTATAGCAAAGATACCGATAATGGATGAAGATTGGTTTTACCGGAGTTACCACGATTTTCTTTCACGTCCAAGAGATTCTCATGGTCAGCAGGTTAACAGGTGATGATAAAATAAGATTTAGAAGTAACTTACTTGTCGTATTTCAGTAAAAACTGATGATAAACCATAACAAAATATACTATTATGAGATTGTTTTACGGGTTACTAATTATTCTTTTCTTCACATTCAGTAGTATTTCTTATGGTCAGCAGGTTAACAGGGATGATGTTAAAAGTATTGATGGTATCATTAATGCTTTGTACGATGTGATTTCCGGTCCGGCCGGTCAGCGCAACTGGGAAAGATTTTCTTCGTTGTATAAAGAAGAGGCAACGATGGGAGCAATAAGTAAGGCTGAGGATGGCACATTGCGATATATTTCCATGACGCCCGATGAGTACAGGGATCGCAATGATGAGTATTTTAAAAAGAATGGGTTTTGGGAAGAGGAGATAGCTCGCGAGGTATTCCAGTTCGGGGAAATTGCTACGGTGCAGACATCCTTTAAAATTAAGTCGGCCGAGGATGGAAAAGTGAGCCGCCGCGGAGTAAATACGGTGCAATTGGTGTATGATCAAGACCGCTGGTGGATTACAAATATTACCTGGAACAGCGAGCGGGATGATAATAAAATCCCAGAGCAGCTGTTAAAAGATACGATGTAGCAATTTAATTATGGTAGGAATTATGAAGGAGTATACTGATTGAATAATTGATAAACTGTTTTGATGTTAAATTGTTAGATTAAATTGTTATATTAAATGATGCCTGAAAGTATTTACATATTTTAGGTAGGGAGCATTTAGGTTAAGGCAGTAAAAAAATAAAGTTCATCCGTAGTGGTATGGGATTTACGGCTATCAGTAAGTTTGAAGTGCGGAATAATATGGAAGATGAAGTGCGGGAGGCATTTAGGAATCGTCCCGAACTGGTTGAAGATGCCGATGGCTTTGTGGGTCTTAATGTAATTTCACCGAAGGATAACCCCGCAGAGTTTTGGCTGATAACACATTGGGAAGATGAGGAGTCCTTTCATCATTGGCATGATAATCATCGTAGCGAATCTCATCAGAATATTCCCAAAGGATTAAAACTGGTAAAACGGAGCTTTACGCTCAGCTATTTTGATCATATAACATCGTAAATAGAGGCACATTATGCCGAAATCAGACCACAAGGTGGTACAACAATTAGAGGCCCACAAGGAGGAGTTGGCCGAGCTTGTTACGGCGATGCAATTTGAACGTCACCCGAAACTGGATAAGGATTATGGGGAAGAGGGGAGAAAGAAATGTTATGAGGATACTATTTATCACCTCGATTACTTAGAGCAGGCCGTTCGTGTTGACAGTAAGAAACTGTTTAATAACTATTTGGGCTGGGCGCGAACAATGTTGCAAGAACGGAATATCCCCAAAAGTGATCTGTTTGATAATATCGTAATCTTACGAGAAGCAATAACAAAGACATTGCCGGATACTGAGGCTTCTTTATTAGTCGAATATGTTAATGACGGGCTCTCCTCGTTGCAGGATATTGATACGGAAGAAATTACTTTTTTGCATAAGGATGATCCATTGTTTGATGAAGCACGGGAATATCTGGATTTGTTACTGTCGGGAAATCGTAAAGAGGCGGCCCAGCTGATTAAAACGCTGGTGGATGATGGAACGTCGATAAAAGATATCTACGAGCATATTTTTCAAAAGACGCAGTATGAGGTGGGGGCACTTTGGCAGACGAATCAAATCACCGTGGCTCATGAGCATTACTGTACCGCTGCCACACAGCTGATTATGTCGCAGTTATATCCACAAATATTTGCCATGGAGAAGAGTGATAAACGATTGGTTGCTTGTTCGGTAGCTAACGAACTCCACGAAATTGGCATCCGCATGGTGACTGACTTTTTTGAGATGGAAGGTTGGGAAACCCATTATTTAGGAGCTAATATGCCGGATACCCATTTAATGCAATCGATTAAAGAAAATGATCCTGATGTATTGGCGATTTCAGTGACGTTACCCTTACATATTAGTAAAGCTAAAAATCTGATTGAAAAACTGCGGAATGATAGCGAACTCGAGAATCTAAAAATAATGGTTGGAGGATATCCCTTTAAAGTTGTACCCGATTTGTGGAAGAGAATTGGGGCTGATGCGTCAGCAGGATCGGCATCCGATGCCATTGAAACTGCAAATAAATTGATTAAAAATTGAGTAAACAGAACCAGACGCTTCCAAACGGAATTGCTGTCATTGTAAATGATGACGGGATTCTTCAAAAGATAATTCACGATTCTTATGGGCTTTTTTCACTCCAGGGAGAAGAAACAATTTCTTTTGTGGATTGCCTGGAGAGCGACAGCATTCCCAAAGCCTATCAGTTCATTAAGCGCATCAATACCAACGATGTAGCTTATAACTGGGAACTGCATGTTACAGATGGTGATGAAATGAGCCTGTTTAGTTTTTCAGGTATTAGATTTGATGATGAAAACTTGTTAATAGGTACTGCCAATTCGGATGATACCGAACAGTTTTTGAATGGATTGATGGAAATGAATAATGAGTCTATTAATAAGCTGCGTTCCTTTATGAAAGAACAGCAGCAACCTACCGGATCAAAAAATGATGAGTGGGCAATGTATGATCAGATGAGCGGACTCAATAATGAGCTGGCTAATATGCAGCGCAAGCTTACGAAAAAGACGGCCAAACTGGAACGGATCAATGAACTCAAAAATCAAATGCTGGGAATGGCAGCTCATGATCTGCGAAATCCCCTAACGCTAATCCAAAATTATTCCAACTTTTTGATTGAAGATCATGAAGAACAGGACATCTTTACCGATGATCAGTTTCAGCTGGTAAAAGAGATGAAACAATCCAGTGAATATATGGTGCAAATTATTGAGAATATGCTGGATATTTCTGCTATCGAATCGGGAAGTATAAATTTGGATAAAAAGGATGAAGATATTGGTAAGTTGATTGAGCGGATAGTGTCACTGAATAGACCAACTGCTAATAAAAAAGATATCTCTCTGGTTACAAAGGTGCCCGATATCCCCATAACTAAAGAGATCGATGCCCATAAGTTTCAACAAGTGTTGGATAATTTGGTCTCCAACGCTATTAAATATTCACAGTCTCAAACAGAAGTAGAAGTAGGTATTAGCGAGAAGGCGGGAAGTGCCATTACCATTTATATCGAGGATGAAGGACAGGGTATTCCCGAAGATGAACTTGAAGATTTGTTTGTACCCTTCGCTAAAATAAGCAGTGAACCCACAGCCGGAGAAAAAAGTACAGGATTGGGATTGGCGATTGCCAAAAAAATCGTAGAAGCCCATGGTGGCGATATACAGGTCGAAAGTGAAGTTGGAGTAGGATCAACCTTTTTTGTCAATATCCCATGAAAGTGGTTCCAAATAAAAAAGTCCGCTGCTTAATACAGCGGACTTCTGTAAAACGAGTGTAATTTAAAATTAGTTTTGCGGTGGTTGCTGTTGCATTTGTCCACCCATTTTCTCTTTTATCTGTTGTTGAATTTGCATCTGCAGCGCTGAATCCTGCTGGGCAGCACGACTGATATCCTGGAAACGCTGCATTTTCATGCCCGCATCTTCAATAGCTTTTGTTACGCTATCCCGAATTTCAGATTGCAATTCTTGAATAGCAGAGGTAGCGGCATCAAACATTTTCATTTGGCTGTCACTGAACTGCGTGGAATCACCCTGACCCATCTGCTTAGATTGCGCAATCTTTTGATAAGTTTGGACATCAAGCCCTTCATCCTGTATGATTCCCATCATTTGTTTTTGAGCCTGCATCTGTACTTGCTGTGCACTCATGGCAGCATCGGCGAAGGTGGCAGCTTCCTCATCAGAAACTTCAACATCAGGTACTTGCTGTTGCTGCATTTGCCCCATAGGGCCTTGCTGTTGAGTCTGTTGCTGCGGTGATTGCTGTGGAGTTTCTTGGGGTGAATCATCATTTTGGCACCCGATAAGTACGACTGCCAATAGAAGCGTTGAAAGGTATTTGAGAGTATTAGTCATTGATTAGATAATAAAATTATGTTTTGTTCTTCCGTCATTTTGCGAACGGGGTTAAACTAACTTTATTCCCTTGTAATTATCAATCTTTATTCCAGATTCTTTAAATACATTTACAAGACGGTAAACGGTACCTTAATTCGGAAGGTTATATTTCTGCCGGGACTTAATGCATATCCTTTGTAGGTATCCAGGAAATCTCGATAAGCTTTATTAAGTAAATTATTACCGGATAGTTGTAGTGCAATGGGGCGATCCCAGAGGGATACCTCAGCACCTAAAGTAGCATTTATCAAGGTATAAGCGTCTGTGGAGGCCACTCCAAAGTCACTAAATTGGGGCGCATTGCCAAACTGCCAAAAGGGTTCATAGCGTCCGGCTGCTTCTTTTGCCGATGTATATTGTATGCCCATGCTAAAAAAGACGTTTTCAAATTTACCGAATGATGATCCCATCACTTTTACCTTGCCACTTAGTTTTGTGGGAGGTAAGAGCGGCAGATCGTCAACTTCCGAAATATCTTCATCCACATTTTGGCCGTTGACTGTTTCAAAAGTGCCTGACAATTGCAGCCAGGGCAGAACTTGTGCAGTAAGATCAGCATTGGCTCCCACTAATCGTGCGTCGCCCTGCACAAATTCTAAAATTGGCGGGCCGTCATTATTTGGTCCGGCAAATTCTCCGGTATTAACTAAAAACATGTAATTATTAATGGCATTTCGATAGACGGTAGCTTTGGCCTGCACGTTTTCGGAACGCCACCGAATGGATAAATCTGTATTTAGTGATCGTTCGGAATCAAGATATGGATTCCCAACCTGGTAGGCCGCAATACCGCCGTGAACACCATCCACATGTAGATTAAAAAGACTCGGCGCGCGAAATCCGCGTCCAATATTTGTTGCAATGGCAAGCTCTTCGGTAAATTGATAGGTAGCGCCCAGCGATCCGCTAAATTCCACGTACGATTGGTTGAGCACGTCATCTGTTTCACCGGCATTGGCATCGGGTAAATTTAGATCGGGATTTTGTTCAGCTTCTTGAGAGCGTGCGTCAACGCGTGCCCCGAATGAGAAGGTGAGATCGTTGATTTCCGCCTGCTCAAAAACGAAGGCTGCCATATTCTGGATAGAGGCCGAAGGTACTAGGGGTTCTATTCCGCGGGTATCCTGTTCCTGGTATTTATATTCAACGCCAACTGTACCTGCGAATGGACCTACTGCCGGATGTTTGAGATCAGTTTTCATCGTATAGCTGTTTAGCAGGATATCCAGGTGTGCAAAACCTTCGTCCGGCAGTTCACTCCGCGGCTCCGCATTGGGTCCGCCCGGGTTGGATTGCCGCAGGTTCTGGCTATAGGTAAACTGGGGATTTAACGTGTAATCATTTCCGAGATCCAAGTCTCCCTCAATCTGCAGGGAGTTATTCTCCAGATTTTGCCCCAGTCCTTTGCCGTTGGGTAGCAGAAAATTGTGATTGTTTTGCCAGCGGGTATATTCTCCGGTGATTTGGCCGATTCCCGTTTTGTAACCGATCCCGAAGCTGCCATTCAGTTGGTCATAGTCCGTATGATCTAATTCCCCGGAAAACTTGGGAGCTGAGGTATTATTGCTCTCTTGGAAGGTAGGCACATCGGGTGCTTTCATATTGCCGGCAGAACGGCGAATGACGGTGCCGGTAAAGCCCCATCGTCCCGCAGCGCCATTGAGGTGCAATCCACCTACAAGCTCATTGTTATTGGATGAAAACTCACCCAGGGTTTGACCCTGTAAAAAGGGGTTAGAATCGATGGCATCAGGTAGTGAATTGGAGATCACATTTACAGCCCCTCCGAGCGCATCTGATCCGTATTGTACGCTTGCAGCTCCGCGCACCACTTCGATACGTTCTGAAGTAAACGGATCTACATTGGGACCGTGGCGCACACCGTATTGTTGGTAATCCATGGCCGCTCCATCATCGAGTACACGCACACGGCTGCCGCTGAGGCCGCGTATGACCGGTTTACCGGTTTGGCTTCCCGTTGAGATGGTGGATATCCCGGCCAGTTCATCCAGCGATGCTCCCAGCGAAGTTTGCTGACGAGAAAACTTGGTGTCACCAGTTAATACATCAACGTCTGCAGGTGTTGTAAGGGGATCCGATTCGTAGGGCGTTCCGGTTACGGTGATGGTCTCCGATTGCAATGTCTGTTTTTGAAGGGTGACATTAAGAGTGGTGGTTTCACCGGCACGGAGAATTACTTTCCGGGTTTGGGAAGTGTATCCTACAAATGAAAAGGTAAGGGAATAGGTGCCGGAGGGGAGGTTTTCTATACGGTATTTCCCGTCCGTTTTCGTTGATGTTCCTTCTCCCAGTTTAGCAAATGCGACATTAACGCCGGGTAGAGGCGCGCCACTGGCATCGGTAACCGTGCCCGTGATATTGGAGGTATTATTGGATTGATTTTGGGCATGCAGAGATGATGTAAATAATCCTGTTGTTAATAAAGAAGCTAAAAATATTAGGGTGATCGTTTTAAATAGATGCAGCATAACAAATTATTTGATTTCAAATAAGTCTGTGAATGAATTGCGTATTTATTGTTATGTATAGGTGGGAGGGGACTTATTTGAGATGCGGTGGTAATCACCTGTTCCTGCAAAAAGTTGATTTTGAAGTAGAAAAGTATGGGTTTGAAAACTTAGGGTACTTCCAATCTGGGATTGGGTAGGAAGGCTTTGAATCAGATGCAGGCATGCCAGGCAGTCCGGTTGATCGAGACTGATATGGTGTTCAAGCTGATGTTGATCGGAGAATACCGGAATATCATCGTGAATATGGAATGAAATCCCGATAAGACATAGTCCAACCACCAGAAGAAATGCTCGGTTTGTTATGGTAGGACGTACTTTCATTGAATGTTTAAAAGTAGTAAATCAAAAATTTTAATTTTTAGATTTCACAACAAAAGTTGAAATATGATCATTCTTGGGATCAAAAATATACCCGGTAAAGCATAGAAATATTGCGTCCCGGTTGCGGATAAATTTCCTTAATTCGCGATAGATGGTCACGATAGGTAGTATTGAAAATGTTGTTTGCATTTAACGATACCGTATGGAGCAGATCCCACTTTTCGAAGTGATACTGTCCAAATAAGTTAAAGATAGCGTAGCCATCGGTAGGTGTTTCAAATTCACCGGTACGATTTTGCTCGGCCGCCCATTTGCTTTTAGTACCAATTTTAAGCCCATCTTTATTATAGCTAAGCTCGATATTTCCCTTCAGTGGGGGAATCATAGGCAAGGGGGACCACTCGTCGTCTGTTGCCTGCTGATTTTGTTCTTGTTCGAAAAGTCTACGCTTGCCGTGGGTATAGCTAAGGGTTCCGGAAAGAGCCCAGTTACTAAAAAGTTGAAGCTGAGAGCTAAATTCTATCCCCTGTAGTACAGCTTCAGTGCCTGTAAATTGGTAGATGGGATATCCGCCTAAAAATTCGGGGCGATTTTCACCTGTATTTGCCGCATAGTTGTAGTTCGAGAATCCATTGTGGAAAAACGTGAGTTCTGCACGAGCGTTAGATTTTCTGTAGCGCAAATATATTTCCTTACCCAAACCGCGTTCTGAATCTAAATCGGGGTTTCCTACTTCGTACGAATAGGATGCTAAATGGGGACCCAGCGAAAAAAGTTCTTCTTGTGAGGGCGCGCGGAAGGAATGAATGACGCTGGCACCAGTGAAAAATCCGCCCCCAAAATCATAGACAGCATTAGCCGAGCTAGCCAGCGCGGTAAAGCTGCGATCGCGAATTTCACGACCCCGTATCGACTGATTTTCCGCATCGGGCATTGCGACGGTGTGATCAAGTCGTGCGCCAATTTCTAAGTGAAAGGGACCGATATCTTTTTCTTCAATAAAAAATGCTGACAGGCTATATGAATCGGAATCTGGTGTACGTGTGCCATTGACGGCATAGTTTTTTTGTTCTGCCCATATGCCGAATTTTCCTTCATCAAAAAAGGCAAGATTATTGTGGTTTGCTTTTACAGAAGCATTAGTGGTAAGTACACCAAATTCGGTACCAACGATACCGCTGGATTCTATTTCCTGGTGAAAGTAGCTTTTGTGCGAGAGATCGATTTCCAACTTGCGTATAAAGGGACGATCTAAAATAATTTCGGAGGTTCCCTCAAGCTGAAATTTCTCCATCTCAATATCTACGCCATTGGGATGACCACCCAGAGAATCTGGCGGGATACCGTAATTGTTTAAATAAATATTAGAAGAAATTCCTGCATGTCCCCAGGGTTTAATATATCCGAGCCCAACGGAATTGTTTGTTGAAAAAATACCGGAGTTTTCAAGGGTACCAGACGGAGTATTGGTATCCAATGTTGATCGGAAGTTACCGTCTGCTTTTAATGCAAAATTATTTCCCAGGGGTAAACCAAATTCAATACCTGCTGCTGATCCGGTATTTACCGATTCTCCCTGCAGACTTGCAGTGCCGTGCAGGTGGTCGGGTATGCTTGATGGTACTTGGTTACGTACCACATTGATAACTCCGCCAATAGCATTGGATCCGTATTCGAGGGCCGAGGGACCGCGCGCAATTTCAATTTCTTCGGCCGACATCGGATCTATTGTCACAGCATGGTCGGCTGATTGTGAAGATACATCGCCCGTACGTTTTCCATCCTGGAGTATCATCAGCCGTTCGCCTCCCAGCCCGCGCATTATCGGACGACCGGGAGCAGTACCCATTGAACGCGTACTGATTCCGGGTACATCTTCAAGCGTACCCGAAAGGGTAGTGCTTAAATTTTGACGCAAAGAGGCTCCGGAAATATTTTGTGAAGCATTTTCGAGATGATTACTACTTCCTCTGTCACGTTGACCAACTACTTCAATCCCTTCATTATCTAAAATGGTAGGGGTCATTGTTAACGTGATTTTCAAGGTATCATTAGGGGGTACTTCAATGGTCCGCGATTGGGTTTTATAGCCAATCCGCTGCATTTTGAGGTTATAAGTACCTTCCGGGACGTTTCGAAATGAAAAGGTACCATCGCTGTGCGTTGTTTGACTACGATTAATTCCTTCCAAAAAGAGATACGCATAGCTGATGGAATTGCCGGTTTCTTCATCAATAATGATGCCTTCTATAGCACTGCTCTGGGCAAATGAAGTATTTGACAGCTGCAATAGAAAAAATATGAGTCCTGATAAAACTAACAGGACATTTAACTTAGTAGATGATGCCATAAAAGCTGTTAATAAACGATGTTAAACAGGAGAAATAAAAGGCCGGAAATTATCAGGTTTCCGGCCTTTCGTATAATCGTCAGTAATTATTGACTGGAATCTGTTACGTGAATTTCGATGGCGTCATTTTCATCAACAGCTGGTGTTTCAAAGTCAGCGTGATCGTCACCGTGCTGAAGGAGGAACTGCACAGTTGTTTCTCCGGCTTGTTTACCTACGATATGAAAACTCCAACGACCATCTTCGTCATGCTGTTCAATGTCCGCGTGATCAGTATTTCCTATATTCCAAGCTAAAGAATACTCATCATCGAGGTCTTCACCGTGGATTTCGTCACCATCCTCATCGTAAAAATTGGCCGTAATAAGGGCTGTTTCATCACCTTTGGCAACATCAAAATGTCCGCTTATATTACCATCCGTAAAGCTGACTACTGTTTCACCGTTCAGGACAAATTCTATGCTGTGTGGCTCGGTGTGGTCGTCGTGGTCATCGTCATCGCTGGCTGGGTTACTGCATCCTGCTAAAAGAAGCGTTGCCGCAAAAGTGAGAGCAATAAATTTGGTAGAATAATTTGTAAAAAAGTCCATAGTTCTTGGTTGTTTTGATCTTAATATTTCTTGTATAGATATAGGTTTTGCAGGTCCTAAAATGGACAAGCAGATAAATCAGAAATTAACCAAGAACGGGAGGGGAACGGCCACGATTAGTGATAACAGAGCCCGGATGCTCTTCTTCAGCGTTGAATGTGATTCGTTTTTCAGCCTTGAAAAAGGCAGTATCTGATTCACTGATCGAGATAAGATCGGATTCAATCAAATGAGCGCAAATAGGGCACAGGGTATCATCAGAAGTAATACAATGTCCCGTATCTGCAAATTCTGAAGAGTTGTGAAGCTCTAGATTGTGGTGGGAATGCAACGTAGAAAACGAAAGGCTGATGCCCAGAAGCATTATCAGCAAAAGCCCGGTCGATATGTTAATTCTACGTTTAATCATAATTAGAAATAAAAATTATCATTCTAACGTGTATGAACCAAATAAAAGTATGTAAATAAGGAATAGCTTTTGTTGAGTTTATGTAAAAACATAAAAACCGATCAATTTGAGCATAAAAAACTGAACCTAAAAGATAGGAATAAATCAGGAAAATAGATTTTCAAAAACCTCTTGGAGGGTAGACCAATCCAGGTAAATATAAATCACAAAAGTGATACCGCTTATCAGGAAAAGGTAAGATGAATTTATCCAGTTTGTCGCTTCATTTTTATGATACTTTTCGATCAATCCGCTGACAAACACACCAACTGCGAATCCAAAAATGAAGTAGGTCATATATCCGGAATAAAATAAAAGAACTCGTCCGATCATATGACCGGACGAGTTTAGAAAGTTAAGCTGTTTCTAAAAGCTTTTTAAGTGTGATGCCTATTTCAGCAGGGCTGTCAACGACCGTAACCCCTGCATCGCGCAGCGCTTTTTTCTTGGCATCCGCGCCGCCTTCTCCACCAGAAATAATGGCACCGGCATGACCCATGCGTCGGCCCGGAGGTGCTGTGCTGCCTGCAATAAATGCCACAACGGGCTTGTCTACATTTTCTTGGATATAAGCAGCAGCTTCTTCTTCGGCCGTACCACCAATTTCACCAATCAGTACAATGGCTTCGGTATCATCATCAGCTTCAAAAAGTTTTACGGCATCGGTGTGTGTGGTTCCGATCACCGGATCGCCGCCAATACCGATAGCTGTACTTTGTCCGAGATCGGCTTTGGTAAGCTGATCAACCGCTTCGTAGGTGAGTGTTCCGGATCGGGAGATAAGTCCCACTTTGCCGGGTGTAAAAATATTGCCGGGCATAATCCCAATTTTGGCTTCGCCGGGTGTAATTACACCAGGACAATTTGGACCAATAAGCGTAGCTCCGCGACTATTAACAATCTGCTTGGCGGTAATCATATCCTTAACGGGAATACCTTCCGTAATACAGATTATAGTTTCTATCCCAGCAAAAGCAGCTTCAGAAATCGCATCGCCTGCAAAAGCGGGAGGCACGAAAATAACCGATGTATTGGCATCTTCTTTTTCCACCGCATCAGCCACTGTATTATATACGGGCAGACCGTGGTGCTTTTGGCCGCCTTTTCCTGGCGTTACACCTGCTACTACATTAGTGCCGTATTCAATCATTTGCTCGGCATGGAAGCTTCCTTCGCTGCCGGTAATTCCCTGTACTACTAATCGAGTATCATTACCTACAAGTACGCTCATGAACTTTCCTAAATTAAGTTAAAATAATTTCCTTAAGTCGGTCTGAATATACCGACAAGATCATGATTTGGCAAAGACAGGATCTAAAAATTTATGGGATCTAAATTAACTGAGATGCAAAAGTGTATTGAAGAGGATAATGCCAAAAAAACAGGAGTCCGTTCTTTTATTGAAGGACTCCCATAGTTTTTAACTTACAATCGTAAATAATGAAAATGTATTTATTTACGGGCTGGAGGTAAGGAAGAAGTTGGTGGTAACATAACGCTATCAATTACATGAATAACACCATTGGATGCAAATACATTGGTAGCGACTACGTTTGCGTATCCATTTTCTTCATTTCCGACCGTTAAATTACCGCTATCTAGTTCTACATCAATAAACTTCTTGAGAAGTGTATTTATCTGCTCTGATCCTAAAACAGCATTTGCCGCACGTTTACCGGGCGCTACGTGGTAGAGCAAAATGTCTTTGACGGTTTCTTTGCCAAGGGACTGTAATAATTCTTCTGCTGTTTGTCCTTCAGCGAGGAGTTTGGCGAATGCAGCATTGGTAGGTGCAAGTACCGTAAGTTGGCGCCTTCCGTCGAGTGCTTTATCTAAACCCGCAAATAAAACAGCTTGGGCCAATATTGAGAAATCATCGTTGGTAGCTGCTATTTCTAAAATAGTACTCGAATTAGAGTTCGAGTTTTTCTTTGCCTTGTATTCAAGGTTACTAACTTGGCTTGATTGATTTATTTGGGATAATTTTTCATTAGATAGGTCTCCATTGGTTGTATCATTACAACTAATAACTAATAATGACAATCCTAAGGTTAACATAGTTATTGTTCTAAGTAGCATCACAATACCTCTCATTTTTATTTTAAGTTGAAATGTTCATATAAAAACCTAAATAGAAACAATTAGTTCCCCGTAAATAAAAGATTTCGTTATTCTTAGGTAAATAGTTACGCTCGCTGCATATTTTTTTGGATTGATTTTATACCATGTTGCTTTCTAGAGTATTGATATTAAACGATAGAAATTATTAGTAGAATTAGATGAGATTCATGAAGAATTCTCTTATCATTTCCGTGCTATGGCTAGGATGATTCCCGATGAAAAAAAAGAAGAAGTACGCGGCGCGGCGGATATCGTCGAGGTGGTCGAGGACTATGTGAAATTGAAGCGATCCGGCCGAAGCTGGAAAGGTCTTTGTCCGTTTCATGATGAAAAAACGCCCTCTTTTCACGTGACGCCCGATCTGGGAATCTATAAATGTTTTGGTTGTGGAGAATCGGGTGATGTCTTTAATTTTGTGATGGAGATGGAAGGCGTGGGTTTTGTGGAAGCGATGCGCTCTCTTGCTGACCGTTACGGTGTTTCACTGCCCGAAGAGGATGCTGAAGAATTTGATGAGGAGCACAATCTTCGCGAGGGAATCTATCATGCGCTCAAGTATGCGGGAGTTTTCTTCTATCGTCATTTGATGGAAACAAAAGAAGCGCAAAAAGCCCGGGATTATTTACAAGAGCGTGGCTATGATCGCAGCATCATCAAGAAATATGGTCTTGGCTATGCTCCTTCGGATGGCGAAAAACTCTACCGTACGGCACTTGATTCAGGACTGAACGAAGAATACCTGTTAGAAGCGGGGCTTATCAAGCCGAGTAATCACGGAGATGGTTATTATGATGCTTTTCGTGGTCGGTTGATGTTCCCGATTTTTAATCCCTCGGGTAAAGTTATTGCCTATGCCGGACGTGTGCTCGGAGATAATAAAAAGACTGCGAAGTATATCAACTCGCCGCAGACTAAAGTTTATAATAAGAGCAAGGTCCTGTACGGCATCAATTTTGCTAAAAATGATATTCGGAAAACGGACGAAGTTCTTTTGGTTGAGGGATATACGGATGTAATTTCGCTGCAGCAATACGGCATTAATAACGTGGCGGCATCCAGCGGGACGTCGTTGACGCCCGATCAAATGAAATTGTTGCATCGCTACGGGGATACCATTACGATGATTTACGATTCGGATTCTGCCGGACAGCGTGCGATGAAGCGCGGCATCAATATAGCGCTGCGCGAGGGGATGGACGTGAAGCTGCTGGAGCTACCCGAGGGGGAAGACCCTGACTCCTTTGTTCGCCAATTTGGAAAGGATTCATTCCTGGAATTGAAGCGCGAGGAATCGAAAGATTTTCTGAGCTATCAGATCCATAAAGCAAAAGAAGAGGGGAAGTGGGAGGAGCCGGCAGAGAAGAAAAAGGTAATTTCCGAGATTCTGGAAAGTATTGCGCATATGCCGGATCAGGTATCCCGAGAAACCTATGTGCAGCACTTGAATAGCAAAGCAAAAATTGGAGATCGCGCGCTTTTTGATGAGTTGGGAAAAATCCGCAAACAGCTGAAGGATGAACGCAAGAAAGCCCGTCAGCGTGAGAAACGAAGAAAAGAGCGAGAGGAGCGACGTCAGCAGCAGGGAGACGGAGACCAGCGGCCACAGGCTCCGGTTCCTCACTCGGTAGGATATAATGATCGGGAAGCGTCACAATCACCCAAAAAGAACCAGCCCGAACCGCCTAAGAAGCGTCCCAATTATGAAAAGGAATTGATTCGTCTGATGCTGATGTATGAGCGTGATATGATTGACTACATCGGTTCGCAGTGCAACGAGCGGCAATTTGAGGATGAACAGCTCCGCAATTTTTATAAGGATATCATTGATCGTTATAAAGATGAGAAAGAAGTTTCGGTAGAGGCTTATGCCGAACGGGAACATCCGTATCCCGAGTTGGTGGGAGAGATCGTGCTTGAAGAACATTCCGTTAGTGAGCGTCACCACGAAAAAATCGGCGTGCAGTATAAGAAGGATAAAAATCCTTATAGTACGGCTAAAGGTGCTCTAAAAGCGCTTAAAATTCATTACCTCGATCGCCTGCAGGTTGATTTATACGAGCGTTATAATTCAACCGAAGAAGATGATGAGCGTAAGAAGGTGATGAAAGCGATGAAAGAGGCCGGACGTCAACGTACGTTGTTGCAAGAATCACCGATTGATGAACTGTTTCCCGATCCGGATTCTGATGCGGCGAATAAGGTATCGGATAAAGTGTTTGAGTATAAGATGAAGCATGAACGGGAATCCGATCAATAATGTATTATAACTCTTAAACTGACAGCGAATTTTAAGGGCATAATAGATGTCAGATTTTACCATAGAATTAAATGTTGCTAAAAAGGCTGCAAAATCAGCAGCCAAAATTATTCGGAAATATCAGAAAGACAGTAACTTTTCGGTCGATTATAAAGGTAAAAATGATCTGGTTACGGAAGCGGATGTAAAGGCCGAAAAAGAAATTCTGTCTGTTATTAAAAAGGAATTTCCGGATGATCATATTCTTGCCGAAGAGTCATCTGCAGAACAGGCAATGCCTGAGGGGCGAACGTGGTTGATTGATCCTATTGACGGGACCACAAATTTTGCGCATGGCTTTCCGGTTTACTGTGTTTCGATTGGACTCTGGGAAAATCGTAAACCAAAAATGGGATTGGTGCTCGAAGTGTCGGGAAATGACTGTTTTACAGCAATAGAGGGCAAGGGGGCCTATTTGAATGGTAATCCTATCTCAGTTTCCAAGCTCGATAATCCTGCTAACGCTCTTGTAGGCACGGGATTTCCTTATAATGACTTGAGTCTTGTGGACAATTATTTAGAATTTTTCCGCATGCTGATAACAACAGTTCAGGGGCTGCGTCGTCCCGGAGCGGCATCATACGATTTATGCTGCGTAGCCTGCGGACGTTTTGAGGGGTTCTATGAATATGCCCTGAACCCGTGGGATGTGGGAGCCGGAGCTTTAATTGTTCAGGAAGCAGGCGGGAAAGTGACCGACTGGTCCGGCGGTAGCGATTGGCTGTTTGGTAAAAGAATTGTGGCAGGGAATCCCACCGTGCACTCTTTTTTATTGGATGAGATTTCGAATTATTTCGATAAGGATGAGAGGCAAGCACGAATCGAGAAGTAAATTGCAATCCTTCTCGCTTTTCACTTTATCTCTGCGGCTCTGTCTCAAATAAACTGTTAAACGATGCCATCGGTACCGGTCCGTTGTGATATTTAAATGGCTCACCATAGGTTGTTCCAATCAAATGACCATAGTGGCGGGCACGGGCCTCAATTCCCTTAAAAAACTGCTCGTTGGAAATATATGTTTCGGGTTCGTCGCCGGGATCTTTTACGTTAAATTGGGATTCAAAAGCTAGAATAGCTTTTTTCTTCGTTTCAAATGTATCCGATATATCAAAAACGATATCAGGATCAAAAGGTCGATCCTGCATGAAATGGAGCACATGCGAAGGACGCCAACGCTCTTGCGAATCACCCTGCTTGTCAAATGTTTCGATTTTCGTTAATCCGCTATAGAAAATGGCATCCAAGGCCAAATTTGTGCCATTGCCATGATCGGGATGGCGATCTGAAGGAGCTCCCACCAAACATACATGCGGTCGGTACTCCCGAATTTTTTGGATAATTTTTTTCTGATATTCACGCGTGCTTTTAAGCTTCGTATCCGGGAGGCCTAAATTCTCTCGAATTTCGAGTCCAATGATATCGGAAGCATGTTGAGCTTCCTGCAACCGCTGTTCAGGAGTACCGCGACTTCCCATTTCTCCCCGCGTAAAGTCGATTACGCCTACCTTTTTGCCCTGGTTAACAAGCGCTGCCAGCGTACCCCCGCAGCAAAGTTCAGTATCATCCGGGTGAGAAGAGAGTGCCAAAATATCCAGTTTCATATCATGTAGTTTCTTTAATTTTACAGTATAATATAGCTGATTTTAAGGGATCGCTAAAAATGAATTTCTTAAGTTTCCTGTAACGTTTCGTATTTTAGCTCGTAGAGGAGACGTTATAAAATTTGAACCGAAATTAGGGCATGTCTAAGATAAGTCGATTTATAAATAGCAGCTGGGAGGGACTCAAGATTTCTTTGAGCGCTTTAGGGATTAATAAAACTCGTTCCTTCCTCACAACCCTGTGTATCATTATTGGTATTGTGATGGTAACGTTGATGAATGCCGTGAGTAATGGCATGGATGCTGAATTTGATAAGAGCATGGCCATGATGGGCCAGAATGTAGTATATGTCGAAAAGCATCCATGGAATCGAGGACCCAATTATGAATGGTGGAAATATCGGAGTCGCAGAGATATTAAATTGGATTATGTGGAAGATATCCGAGAATCGAGCCGCCTTGCTTCCGCTGTTTCGGCATCAGCGTCGCGAGGCACCTCCATCAGGTATGATGATGTGAGTGCAGATGGCGTTTTTATTGCCGGAGTTACCGATAAATATTTTGAAACAGCTGGACTCGGTATTGAAACGGGACGTGCTTTTACGCCCGAAGAAATACAGCGGGGAGCGAAAGTAACGGTCCTGGGAGCAACACTGGCAGAAAGCTTATTTGATCGTAAAAATCCTTTGGGTGAAGAGGTTCGCATTGGGGGACAGCGGTTTAGGGTAATTGGGATATTGGAAAAACAGGGAAAGTTTTTGGGATTAGCTGATATGGATCGGCGTGCTATTACACCGATTAAGGCTTATGGACAGCTTTTTAGTTTACGTGGTAACATTCAGATTGCAGTAAAATTTCCAAATGAAAAGATTTTGGAAGAAGGAGAGTATGAAATTGAGGGCATCATGCGCCGTGTTCGCGGTCTTGATGCTACCGAGGATAACGATTTTGAGCTGAATAAACCGCAAGCTTTTGAAGCTCAGCTTTCATCATTTAAAGCCGGTCTGTATATGGTTGGAGGAGGACTTACAGCACTCTCACTAATTATTGGTGGCATTGGTGTAATGAACATCATGTTTGTATCAGTTCGCGAACGCACCAAGGAGATCGGCATCCGCAAGGCGGTGGGAGCCAAAGCGTGGGAAATAATGTATCAGTTTTTAATTGAAGCGGTGATCATGTGTCTTTTAGGGGGATTGATAGGACTCCTGCTTTCCTATCCACTGAGCATGTTACTTAATCAGATATTTGTGGCCAGCATTGATATCAGTGTTGTTATTGCAGCTATCGTACTGTGTTCAATTGTTGGATTGATCTTTGGATTTATCCCTGCTTACCGCGCTGCAAAATCAGACCCCATAGAATCACTCAGGTACGAATAAAAATGAATATTATAGAAGTATTTAAACAGGCGTTTGATTCTCTTTGGGCCAATAAATTACGGTCTTCACTAACCTTATTGGCTCTTATTGTAGGAGTATTTTCGGTGATTGTTTCCACCACTGCGGTAGCTGTACTAGACAATTTTTTCCAGAATACGATGAGTGTTATGGGAGGCGACGTAATCAACGTTTCCAAAACGCCGTCTGTTCGGATGGGTGGCAGTGCAGAAAATGTGCGAAATCGCCAGGATATTACGTTTGAAACGGCTGAACGGCTTCAAGAAATGTTACGACTAGCGGAGAATGTGAGTCCGGATGAAACATTTGATTATACCAAAGTAACGTACGGAGATGAGGAAACCGATCCTACGGTAAGAGTGATTGGGAGTAACCAGTATTATCTTGGAAACAATGCTTATGAACTGAGTGAAGGCCGTAATTTTAGTTCTGAGGATATTCAGTATGGAAGGTTATTAGCTATCATCGGGCATGATATTCAACAGGAACTATTTCAAAATGTGAATCCTATTGGAAAAAATATCCGGGTAGCCGGACAGCAATACAGGATTATTGGTACGTTAGATGAAAAGGGGAGTGTGTTTGGGCAATCGCAGGATCAGTTTGTGCTGATTCCATATACTGCGGGCCTTATGATTTATGGTGGAGATCGCAACATCGATATACAGGTTAAGGCGCCGGCTATGGATTTTATTGAAGCCGCTATGGACGAAATTACCGGGATAATGCGAGTTGTCCGTAAAGTGGCACCCGGTGCCGAAAATGATTTTGAAATTGAAACAAATGACTCTCTTGCGGGTACCTTCGATCAGTTTACCTTTATTTTGTATGCCGTTGGATTTGTAATTGGAGGTATTACATTGTTTGGAGCCGGCATCGGGGTGATGAATATCATGCTGGTCTCCGTAACCGAGCGTACCCGTGAAATCGGGCTTCGTAAAGCAGTAGGGGCAACAAAAAAAGCAATTGTATCACAATTTCTTACTGAAACAATCTTTATTTGTCAGCTGGGTGGATTAATAGGAATTGTGCTTGGAATACTGGCCGGTAATGGCATGGCAATTTGGATCGAAACCGAACCCGTTATTCCGATTTGGGCAGTGCTGACGGGCTTTTTTGGGATGTTCGTTATTGCCCTTTTATTTGGAGTGTATCCCGCATATAAAGCGGCCCGTTTAGATCCCATCGACAGCCTTCGCTACGAATAACTTCTTTTGGAATAATGAAAGATGATCAACAGCATGTTTTGATAATTGGTTTTGTATGGCCCGAACCCAATTCATCGGCCGCCGGCAAACGCATGCTTGAATTGATCCATCTATTTAAAGATCAGGGGTGGAACGTAACGTTCGCGAGCTCGGCTGCCGAAACAGATCACATGAGCAACCTGAAGGCTATTGGCGTCGACCAAGTTTCTATCCAGATGAACAGCTCAACCTTTGACGAATTCGTCAGAGAGCTCAATCCTTCTGTCGTTCTTTTTGATCGATTTGTGGTTGAGGAGCAGTTCGGATGGCGTGTTGCCGAGCAGTGTCCCAATGCATTGCGGATATTGGATACTGAAGATCTGCATTTTTTGCGAAGGGCGCGAAAAAAGGCCCATAACGAAAATCGAGCGTGTACAAAGGAAGATCTATTATCCTCGAAAGATGCCAAGCGAGAGATCGCCAGTATTTTTCGATCGGATTTATCCCTGATTATTTCTGAGGCGGAAATGGATCTGCTCCGGGAGGTATTTGACGTAGATCCATGCCTGTTACAATATCTTCCCTTTTTGCTTGATCCAATTACAGAGGATGCAAAGAATGCGTTACCGGATTTTAGTGAACGAAGTGACTTCGTCACAATTGGTAACTTCCGGCATTCCCCAAATATGGATGCCGTTAGATATTTAAAAAAGAAAGTTTGGCCATTGATCAGGAAGCAATTGCCTGATGTCCAGCTGCATATATATGGAGCCTATGTTACCCAAGAGGCGGAACAGATGCATAATCCCGAAGAAGGATTTTATGTGAAGGGCAGGGTAAAGGATGCTAAACAGGTGGTAGCCAATGCGAAGGTATTGTTGGCTCCCCTTCGGTTTGGGGCGGGTCTTAAAGGTAAGCTGATAGAGGCCATGCAGTGTGGAACGCCGAGTGTGACAACAAGTATAGGTGCAGAGGGTATTGTAAGCAGTGATGAAAATTGGGGTGGAATAATAGCCGAGAATTCAGAAGACATTGCGTCTGCAGCCCAACATCTTTATAGCGATAAAAAGGCGTGGACTGAAGCGCAACAAAAGGGTTTTTCAATCCTTAATAAAAAGTTTATAGAACCGGATTTCGATAATCAGCTAATAGAGAATATCAAAAGACTTCGGAAAGATCTGCCAAGGCATCGTGCGCAAAACTTTATTGGTCAGATGTTAATGCACCATACCGCTGAGAGTACAAAGTATATGGGACGGTGGATTGAGGCTAAAAATAGAAATATGTAATATTTAAAGTCCACATATTTCCTTATAATTAAGACGATGGAGCCTATTACGTTAACAAGATTATTAAAGTCATGGATGAAGAGATTTTAGAAAATTTAAACGAAGAGTTGGATAATGCACTCGATCGCGGTCGCCAGATGGTAGAGGAAGAAGAGCTGGCGAAACGTGTTGAAGAGCTAAAATTACGAGCCGAAAATCTAATCCGAAAACATCCCGTTAAAAGTGTAGCAGGTGGATTATTTATTGGTTATATCGTTGGTAAATTATTGAGTTCAGAAGATTAAAAATAATGAAAACTGATAAACAGAAAGATCAATTCGGGAAACGGTTACGTGCTATTACTGCTGACTTAAAGCTATATCTCGAAAAACGTATTGAGCTCACCATGCTCAATATTGGAGAAGCCATTTCGGGATTAATGGCAGCCTCGGTACAGCGTGGCATTGGTGTTTTTCTGCTTTTGGGAGGGCTCTGTTTTCTGTTATTTGCTTTGGCTATTTATCTTGGAGATTTGCTTGAGAGTCGAAGTCTGGGCTATGTGTTGGTTTCGTTACCGTTGTTGCTGGTAGGTGGATTATTTATGTATTTGAAACCTAAAAGTGTTTTTAAGCAGCTGCAACATCGGTTTGAAAATGAAGTAATAAAATCAATCGAGCAAAATGGAGAGACCGTTAAAGAGACTTTGAAAATTGAAAAAGAAGGGCATTCAAAATCCAAAGAAGGATAGGATATTATGGCACGAGAAAAAGTTGATGAACTGGAGAAAAAGAAGCAGGAGCTGGAAGAAGAATTGAATAACATTGAGGGAGAATTGGATAATTCTATTGACCAGGTCCGTGAAGATGTAAGTAGTAGTTTGGCTCCTAAAAATATCATTCGAAAGTATCCCTTGCCTATTGTAGGGGCCTCAGCGGTAATAGGATTTTTACTGGGTCATAAAAGGAAATCATCGACCTCTTCATCCGATAAAGTGGGAGAATTTAGCGGGGCACTGTTATCTGAGTTAAAGAGACTTGCTACCCGTAAGGCCATAAGCTTTGCAACCGACTATATCGAAAATATCCTTGAAGAAAAGGCTGAAGAGCACTTGGCGCCAAATAACGGAGAACAAGATGATTAAAAAAGCTTTTAATCTTTTATAACGTAAAATAACCTATTCCCTCCGTAACAATTCGTATCATTGATCGTGTAACCTCCCGAGTTGTAAACCCAAAAAATAAATTATCGATATGCGCAAAGGTATCTGTTTACTATTTAGTCTATTAATGCTGAGTGTTACTGTATATGCCCAGGATTCTCAGCCCCGAGAAATTTCGCTGCAAGAGGCTATTGATATTGCTCTGGAGAATAACTACCAGCTTAAACAAGCATCTAATAATTTAAAGTTAGCGGAAAGTAGCATTAAGAGTGAATATGCTGACTTTGCTCCTTCAATATCAGCTAATCTCAGTGGATCAAGTAGAAAAGGACAGCAGCTGGTTCGTCAGGGTGACACGCAAGTATTCGAAGACAATGTAACAAATGGATTAAGCGGGAGCCTGAGTGCTGACCTCTCCCTCTTTAATGGCTTTGAAAATATTTTGAGTTTGAGGAGAAGCAAGGCTGATAAGCTTTCTTCCGAGGAGCAGATGCAAAGAGCCAAAGAAGATGTGATTTTCAATGCGGCATCAAATTTTTTGCAAGTTCTCTTGGATGAGCAACTGGTAAAAATTGCAAAAGAAAATCTTGAAGCCTCTCAAAAACAGTTAGAGCAGGTAAAGGCACAAGTTGAAGTTGGTTCCCGACCTACGGTAGATCTGTATAATCAGGAGTCAACGGTAGCCAGTAATGAGTTAACCCTGACACAGCGCGAGAATAATTTAAAAATGAGTAGGCTTGCTCTGGTGCGGCAATTACAAATAGATCCCCGCGGTAATTATGAATTTACACATCCCGAAATTCAAGGTAATGGCAATATTCAGATCGGAGGACAGGAGTTTAATATTGATGAATTAATAACGAATGCCTTAGATAATCGTTCAGATCTTAAAAGTGAAATGGCAGATCTTAGAGCTCTTGAACTTCAGCTAAAACAGGCAAGGTACAACCTGATACCTACCTTAAGTGCAAGTGCGAGACTGTCATCTTCATATAGCGATCAATATTTTGGTGGAGGGATTTCTTTTAGTGATCAGTTCTATGATCAAAATTATACCACCTCGATAGGATTTTCGCTTAATATTCCAATTTTCAATAATTGGAATCGTATGAATCAGATACAGACGGCAAAGATTAATCTAAAAAATGCTAAGCTTGGATTAGAGAATACGAGATTGCAAATAATTCAAGAAGTCACGCAGGCTTATAATGATTATTTATCGTATCAAAAAGAGTTAGAGTCGACAAGAAAAGCATTGAGGGCTGCTGAAAGAGCGTATGAAACTCAGCAAGAGCGCTATAATGTAGGGGCAAGTACGTTAATTGAACTCAGTGATGCGAATGCAAATTATGTTCAGGCCCAGTCAGATAATGCCCGGGCGTTATATAATCTAATATTCCAGGAAAAACTTCTGGATTATTATATAGGCAAATTAGATAAAGAAATGACGTTAAATTAAGAGAATTAGATTTTAAAAATATGTCAAGAAAGAAGAAGTCTGCTACAAAAAAATTATTATATGTTGGTATTGGACTCGTTGTTTTATTGGGGATAGGAGCATTATTAGGTAAAACGATGGGATGGTTAGGAGGTGAACCGGAAGCCAAGCAGGTTGAGGTAACCGAAGCCAAATTGAAAACCATAACTCAGATTGTATCGGCTTCTGGAAAAATGCAGCCGGAAGTAGAGGTGATCTTGCGTCCGGAAGTATCCGGAGAGATCATAGAACTACCCATAAAAGAAGGGGACTATGTAAAACAGGGAGAGCTTTTGGTGCGCATAAAACCGGATATTTATCAGGCCAGAATTGATGAGACCAATGCCATGTTGCTCACGCAAAAAGCGCGCATGGAACAGGCCCGTGCATCGCTGCTGGAAGCTGAATCGGTTTATAAACAGAACAAACAGCTTTTTGAAAAAGGAGCTATTTCTGAAAAAGAATTTATACAATCAGAAACGAATTATGAGGCTCAAAAGGCGAACTTTAACGCTGCAAAATACCAGGTGCAGAGCAGCGAAGCTCAGCTTGAACAGGCGAAAGAAGAGTTGCAAAAGACTATTATTCGTTCCCCTCGTAGTGGGACAATAAGTAAGTTGGCCGTGGAGGTTGGTGAACGAGTGCTGGGGAATACCCAATCCATAGGAACTGAACTTCTAAGGATAGCGAATATGGATCAGATGGAAGTTCAGGTGCAGGTTAATGAAAATGATATTGTAAATGTTTCGACAGGAGATACTGCAAATATTGAAGTCGATGCCTATCCTGAACGGTCATTTAACGGTGTTGTAACAGAAATAGCTAACTCTGCTGAAATTTCCGGAGAAGGGACGAACGAACAGGTTACCAACTATGAAGTAAAAATTCGGGTAGCTACACCCCACAATCTTGATATGGTTGGGGATGAACAACTGGTTCAGCAGGCCTCGCAAGAGATGCCAGAGGATAAATTTGTCCCCTCGTTTAAGCCTGGTATGTCTGCTACGGTGGATGTGCAAACGCAGACCGTGCGCAATGTCGTTTCGGTACTGATACAAGCTGTGACGGTACGTGATTTTGCTGATGAAAACAGATCTGCACAGAACGATACTACGAAAAGTGAAAGTGATACTACTAATGTTGATGAAGATCTAATTATTCCTGAAGAGGATATGCGAAAAGTGGTGTTTGTTGTAGAAGATGGAGAAGCTAAGCGCAAGGAAGTAACAACGGGCATCAGTGATAATACTCATATTCAGATTTTATCGGGACTTGAAGCCGGTGAACAGGTGGTAACAGGTAGTTATCGAATGCTTTCCCGGGAGCTTTCGGATGGCGATAAAGTGAATGTGAATAATAATAAGATTGGCCGAATGGCTTCAAATTAATAGCAGAATGGCAAAACCGATTATTCAGGTAGAGGACTTAACGAAAATTTATCAGATGGGAACCCAAGAGGTACGTGCTCTTGATGGCGTTACCTTTGATTTATTGGAAAATGAATACATTGCTATTATGGGTCCATCGGGATCGGGCAAATCTACTTTGATGAACCTTATTGGTTGCTTGGATACTCCAACTTCGGGCACCTATATTTTAAATGGAGAGGATGTCAGCCAGTTTGACGATGCTGATCTTGCAGAAGTTCGAAATAGGGAGATCGGATTCGTATTTCAAACGTTTAATTTGCTACCCCGTACGGATTGCCTTTCAAATGTGGAATTGCCACTAATTTATTCGGGTGTAAAAACTGCTGAACGTCATGAACGATCAGCGAAAACGTTAGAGCGCGTGGGACTGGGAGATCGTATGGATCATAAACCCAATGAACTTTCTGGCGGGCAGCGTCAGCGTGTAGCTATTGCTCGGGCTCTGGTAAATAACCCTTCTATTTTATTGGCCGATGAGCCTACGGGTAATCTTGATACGAAAACAGGGGAAGAGATTATGAAGCTCTTTGAGGAGCTGTACCGGTCGGGGAATACAATTATCGTTGTTACGCATGAACCCGAAATTGCTGAGCATTCACGTCGAATTATTCGCCTTCGTGACGGTAAAATTGAAAGTGATGAGAAAGTTGGGAATCCTGCCTTGGAAAATCAGGAGATTCAAATTGAAGCAGCTACAACATAGGACTCCCAGTTTCCGCTTTTGATGCCATTTATTTTATCAGATATTTGGGTTTTGTGACAGCAAAATTATGATTAACATCATGCAAATGATTTAATCAAAATATCTTGCCATGAAAATTCTTTACGTTTTTCCCCATCCCGATGACGAGTCATTTGGCCCGGCCCCGGCAATTGCTGCCCAGCGTCGAAAGGGCCATGAAGTATATCTGTTTACCCTGACAAAAGGAGAGGCTACCAAGCAGCGATTTCGATTGGGAGTAAATAAAAAAGAGATGGGAGAAATACGTTATAAAGAAATGCAATGTGTAGAAAAAGTGCTCGATTTAAACGGGATGACGGTATTTGATCTGCCTGATAGCGGTTTGAAAGAGATGGATCCTGCTGATATTGAGGAAGTGATACGCAAACAGGTTCAGAAAATTGAGCCTGATGTATTAGTGACCTATGCGGTGCATGGTATCAGCGGATTCGAAGATCATCTTGTAAGTCATGCGGTTGTTAAAAGTGTGTATTGTGATTTAAAACGAGAAGGATTTGACTACCCAAAGCGACTCGCCTTTTTTACCCATTACAGCGAAGATGAAGGGGAGGGAAAGTTTAATCTGACTTCATCAAAACAGGGTGATATTGACTGTTGGGTTGAAGCCAGTGAAGATGACTACGAGAAATTTTTATCAGCTTTGGATTGCTATGAAACCTACCAGGAAGTCATCGAGGATAGTAATGTTAAGGAAGAAGTGGGATATCGAATTCCATTCGAAATATTTCAGGAAGATTACGATCCGCCGTTGACCGATTTAGGGAATCAATTAGAGGGATAATATCAATTGCTAATATTAAATAACTGATGGAAAAAGAATTTCCAATCTGGTTGAAGGGAACAACAATATTATTTGGGATTATCTTGTTGTTCGTTGTTTTGTCGTATGGGAAATTTATTTTAATGCCTCTCGCATTTGCAGCTCTTATTGCAATGTTATTAGATCCCATCAGTACATGGTTACAGCAACATAAATTCAATAGAATTCTGGCCATTTTAACCAGCATCATATTAATTGCTGTAATTTTGGGAGGTATTATGTCGCTGCTTTCTATCCAGTTTATTCAATTTGCTGATCGTCTGCCCGAGGCTAATGCCAAGATTCAAACGTTGAGTAGTGATCTGATACAGTTTTTTGAGGCGACATTTAATCTGTCTCCCGATCGGCAAGTACAGTTTTTAGAACGGGGGCTTGAAACGGCGATTAATAAAAGTGGGGAATACATCAGTACGGTATTGGGAGCTACAACAAGCGTCTTTACAACCATAGGGCTGCTCCCATTTTTTGTATTTTTTATGATGTACTACAAGAAAATGTACCGTACTTTTTTACACAAGGCCGTGGATGGTAAGAACGATGCGATCGATTCTGTTATTGACGGCATCCAAAGTGTTACGCAGAGTTACATTGTGGGCATGATGACAGTCATTACAATCCTGGGTATTTTAAATGCGATAGGATTATGGATTGTTGGCATTGATCATGTCCTATTTTTTGCTGCTTTTGCAGCTATTCTTGCAATCATTCCTTATATAGGGATCATCTTAGGAAGTCTGCCCGCCATCATTTTCGCACTTTTATTTACCGATTCTCTATTGAATCCCCTTGGAGTGGTAACCGTTTTTGCAGTCGTTCAGTTTCTTGAGGGGAATTTTATCACTCCAAATGTTATTGGATCGCAGGTAAGCATTAATCCCTTTATGGCATTAATTGCACTCGTAATCGGTGGTCAGCTGTGGGGTATTTCGGGGATGATATTATTTGTGCCACTTCTGGGAATTTTAAAATGTGTCTTTGATCAGGTTGAAGCGCTGAAGCCATACGGTTACCTGCTGGGGAATCGCACTGAGTACCAAGCTGCAGGGCCAAAAGCGGAGAGTGAAGGCGATTAGAACTCTCTAAGGCGTCCAAGAGTCTTCCAGATAGCTCTCAGGAAAGGGACATACGGGAACGCTGTTCATAATTTTCAGATCATCCCGTATGGATGATTCCTCTGCAAGAAATCGAAAAACATCATCCAGAGAATTATTCTTTAAAAGGTGATTAAAAATCCGGAATGCGTCCTTGGGATGCTGATCAATAATTTGTAGCAGCCAAAGATCGTAAGCTTTAAACCGCTTTTTAGAAGGGGGTTGGGGTTCTAAGGTGCCCTTCGACAACAAGTCCTCAACAATTGCATCAGTTTGTTTTTGGATGCGTTTAAATGTGTAGCCGGTTGAAGGTTTGGTAACCCCGCCAATGGTACCCAAATTGAGTATTCCGGGTTTATACCATGGTTTGTGGGGACGATCTTCCATCGGTATTTTTCCAAATTCTTTTCGTTCAATACTATAATCAATCGGTTTTAGATTATATCGGTTGTTTAAATATATAGAGATCTTTTCCTCGTATTGTTTTTTATCAAGCAGTGTGTCTGAAAAGATGGTGTATTCGATGAGAGCAGAAGTTCTAGACCAGGGCAACAGATACATGAAAGCTATTCCATCCTCAAATGTTTGGTCAAAATCCATTAAGGTGAAAAAGCTATCATCAAAAACCGGTTTTGATGTGGTAATCTCCCATCCCAGAAAGTGCTGCAGCAGTGGATGTCGGGGATGATCTTCGGTCTTGTCCCAGGGAGTAAAGCAACTTTGGAAAATATAGTCTGCTTTAAATGAATTTGTTTCAGTTTTTAATATGGGATTATGACCATCAAATGATAGCTCCTTGACTGTAGTTTCGAGCAGGTTAAAATTGGGATGATCTTCAAGGCTGCTTAAAATGTGGTTGTAAAAGTCGCCGCTCCGTAGACAGTAGTAAGTATAATCGTTCAAATGTTTGGTGGATCGCTTCCCAAAAATACTGACTTCTGCTTGGGTCCATTTTTGGTAAATCAGATCCGCAAAAAGAGGGTCGGCAGTATCCCAAAAACACCAGGTCTTATCATTGGTTGGGGTTAGAGATTGATCGAGGACAAGGATCTTTTTTTCTGATAATGGTGAATGCAGCATTTTCCAAGCCAGGGAAAGTCCCGATGCACCTGCACCCGCTATGATGTAGTCGAACTGCTGCATATAAAAGGTGGTTAATTAAGTTGCCAGATCGCAAAATTCAGGGCTGAAGCAAAGCTTATCCAAAGCAGGTAGGGTACGAGTAGCAGTCCTGCCAGCCGATTCTTTTTCCAGAATAGAAGCAGGGTAAAAGCGATGGCAATCCATAGCAGTAAAATTTCAGCTAAGCCCGTTGAAATATAGTGCTTTCCGAAAAAGAGCCACGACCAGAGTGCATTTAGTATAAGTTGTAGAAAAAACCACTTGAATTCGTAATTAGATAAAGAAACGGAATCCATTCGCCAAACAAGCCAGCCCGAAGTTCCCATCATAATATAAAGAATAGGCCAAACAACGGGGAAGACCCAGTTTGGTGGGGTCCAGCTTGGTTTTTGCAATAGTTCGTACCATGTGCCGGGCTCAAACTGAGCTCCAAATACACCGGCCAAACTGCAAACTATAATCCAGACCGGTAAACCTGCAATTTTTTTCATACTCATCCCTGTGTTTAATTCAGTATCATAACAAATTCTAAAGTTATTATAAGTGATTATAAGCAAAAATCGTTTACACTCTCTACCTGTCTGCTGATTTTTTTGCAGAATTAAAACAAACACATAATAGTAGGGGCCTTTGCAAAACCCTCAAAATTTAGCTTGTCATTGCGAGCCTGAGAAGCCTGCCTGCGCGGAGCCTTTCTGTATATGGCACCTGTGTAAAAAAGCTTCGGCATAGGCAGGCAATCTCCCGAACAAAGCTTTTAAAAGGAGATCGCCACATTACATTCGCGATGACAGAATGGTTTTGCAAAGCCTTCATAGTAATTAATTAAAGGGTTTAAACTGAAAGATGATCAGTTGTTTTAAGAAGGAATGGGGAAATTGGCTCACAAAGAAAAATATCGTTTATCTGCAAACTCATAACTAACTCTAATATCGGTAATAGTATTTTTCTATCAGAAAACAATTTATATGAATGAATGATTTGGTTAGATTAAAACAGATAAATAAAAAAATTGATAAACCAAGTATCGTATGGATAAAGATAAAGCTCAAAATACATCAAGTAGTAATGCAAGCAAATGCCCATTTCATAATGGGGATTCAAATGAAACTGCTGCCGGTGGTACAAAACTCGAAAAGTGGTGGCCCGAACGATTAAGCGTGGATATGCTACGTAAGCCTTCGTCCAAGGGTAACCCAATGGAGGAGGATTTTGATTATGCCGAAGAATTTAAAAAGCTCGATTTCGAGGCCGTCAAGCAGGACCTTCATGATCTGATGACCGATTCCAAAGATTGGTGGCCTGCGGACTGGGGTCATTACGGCGGACTTTTTATCAGGATGTCGTGGCACGCTGCCGGTACGTACCGTGTTGCTGACGGTCGCGGTGGAGCCGCAGGCGGACAACAGCGTTTTGCTCCTCTTAACAGTTGGCCGGATAACGCCAACTTAGATAAAGCGCGTCGTTTACTATGGCCCATTAAGAAAAAGTATGGTCGTAAGCTTTCATGGGCGGACTTGTTAGTACTGGCCGGGAACGTTGCGATGGAATCAATGGGCTTTGAAACCTTTGGCTTTGCCGGTGGACGTGAAGACGATTGGGAACCCGATACTTCTGTTAACTGGGGTTCCGAACAGGAATGGTTGGATGATGAACGTCATGATGAAGAAGGCAATCTTAAAGGACCACTTGCCGCTGATCACATGGGTTTGATTTACGTTAATCCCGAGGGACCAAATGGAGAACCGGATCCGGAAAAATCAGCACACTTTATTCGACAATCGTTTTTGCGTATGGCGATGAATGACGAAGAAACGGTTGCCCTTATTGCCGGTGGACACACCTTTGGTAAGACACACGGTGCCGGACCTGTTGAACATAAAGGCCCTGAACCCGAAGCGGCTAATATTGAAGAACAAGGTTTTGGCTGGATCAGCGATTATGGTTCAGGAAAAGGTGGAGATACGATTACCGACGGTGAAGAAGGCGCATGGACTAATGATCCAACGCAATGGGATATGGGCTTCTTCGAAAATCTGTTTGAATACGAATGGGAGCTCACAAAAAGTCCGGGCGGATCTTATCAATGGCAGCCAAAAGACGGAGCAGGAGATGGTACCGTGCCCGATGCTCATGACTCTGATAAGAAAAATGCTCCGATGATGTTGACCACAGATCTTGCTTTGAAAGTAGATCCGGAGTATAGAAAAATATCCAAACGATTTTATGAAAACCCCGATGAATTTGCGGATGCTTATGCTCGTGCATGGTTCAAGCTTATTCACCGCGATATGGGACCCAAATCTCGTTATCTCGGGCCGGAAGTTCCTGAAGAAGACCTGATTTGGCAAGATCCTATTCCAGAAGTCGACTATGAACTGATTGATGATAAGGATATCGAAGAGCTTAAAGCGAAGATCATTGATACGGACCTGTCTGTATCAGAGCTCGTTAAAACGGCATGGGCTTCCGCTTCAACCTATCGCGATTCTGATAAGCGAGGCGGTGCCAATGGTGCTCGGGTTCGACTTGCTCCACAGAAAGATTGGGAAGTAAATAATCCTGCACAATTAGCTAAGGCACTTGAGGTGCTTGAAGGCGTTCAGGAGGAATTTAATAGTGCCCAATCCGGAGACAAGCGGGTTTCCCTTGCTGATACAATCGTTCTCGGTGGTGCTGCTGCGATTGAAAAAGCGGCCAAAGATGCAGGTCATGACATAGAAGTACCTTTTACACCCGGACGTAATGATGCTACGGCAGAGCAAACGGATGAGGAATCCTTTGAATGGCTCAAGCCTAATGCTGATGGATTTCGGAATTATTACAATTCCGAGTGCAGTGCCAAGCCGGAAGAAATGTTGGTTGACAAGGCACAATTGCTATCGCTTACTCCCCCTGAAATGACGGTACTTGTAGGCGGAATGCGTGCACTGAATGCTAATTACGATGATTCCGATCATGGTGTCTTGACCGATCAACCGGGAACGTTGACCAACGATTTCTTCGTGAATCTGCTTGACATGGATTATACAACGGAGGCGACTTCGGATGAACAAATGCTTTTTGAAGTCCAAGATCGTGATACCGGTGACGTCAAATGGACGGCCACCCGTGTTGACTTGATCTTTGGTTCGCATTCTGAATTGCGTGCGCTTTCTGAAGTCTATGCAGCTGATGACGCAGAAGAAAAGTTCGTTAAGGACTTTGTCGATGCATGGACTAAGGTAATGCAATTGGATCGTTTTGATCTGGATTAATTTCAGTCACACTGGATGGGTTCTAAATAGAACCTTTAATAACAAGTGTGGTTAATATCTTATGTAACCTGAAAGGGCAGTCTGAAAGCAGGCTGCCCTTTTTTATTCCTTTTAGGTATCTACCTATTTAATAGTTATCGAGGTTTCTGCTCAAAAATATGTCACTATATAAATAGATTTAGTTCCTGTGGGCAGCATATCGAAATAAGAATGCAGATATCATAAACAGTGTAATAAAGAACACATTTATGCCTATTATATGGAATACCGTGCTGGGTGGAGACTGGTAAAAATCACCGATCAAAGCAATGGCAGCTACTAATGCGTGGGCGATTGCCATCGCACACATTGCGAGTGTCATACCTTTTGAACGAAATCGGGCCATAAATGCTGCGATAATTCCGATAAAAATCACCCCAAAGTACAATAGGTTGATAGGATTGTCTTCCGATCCGATGATACCAACGGCCAAGTTTGCCCAGATGAGGAAAAATCCTGTAAAAAGTGCCAGTCCGACAGCTCCCTTGTAGATGAAGTTCTCCGATTTCATGGTAACCAGTTTGTAGGAAAAGCCGGTGCTGAATATGAGAATGGCCATAACAATGAAATCAGTCTCATCCCAATCTACTTCGCTGGTAAGCTGCATAGCTACTAAAGGAATTAATAATAGTATTACCGTGACAATTGCAGGTACTTTAGCGGCTTTAAATAATTTTTCTGTTGTTTCGATATGAATTATCTCTTGTATTATTTATTTGTTGTTGGAAAGTACTATTAATTACAAAGTTAAAAAGTAAAATTGCTGGCACTATATAGGTCAAGCCTGTAAAACAGGAGGGTAGATGGGAGGAGCCTGTATTGATACACGGGTTATACTTAATTTTAGTTTTTGTAAGCAATTTCTTTAGAACGGGTTACCTGCCGAAGATAATTTTTTAAATTTTTAATCTGTTCATCAGTGTGTAAGGGAAGTTTAATTTTCGCAGTAGATCCAACATTCTTTGTCAGTTCAATTCGATTCTTTTTCACTTCAACAGCTTTAACTGATGACCAATTATATTTCTTTTTACCCCAAAACGTACTATAGTTTTTTAGAAAGATTCCCTCTTCATTAATAATAAGAGCTTGATTGACCGCTGCCCCAGGGAAAAAAGCAAAAACAAGACTACACGTAATACCTATGAATGAATTCATCCAATCGATTGTGCCTTCATATTTATATATGAAAATTATAGCTCCGATAAAGAATCCCAGCATCAGAGTGCCCAAAAAGTGTATGATTTTTATATAAATAGTATTGGTATCAACTTTTAATTCAAACGGTTCCATAGTTGTTCTCTTTATAAAAATTGATTTTTAGTTTGTGACTCTGTGCCTCAGACGGTTTTAGATTACTCCTGAAGTAAATAACTGATTATTTTGGTTGTATCAAGTATAACGGGAACTGCCGGGATCAACCGCGCATTAGTTTACGGCAGATTTCAAACTAATATTAGCACCAGTTAAAATGTAATCTCTGAAAGCTTGTTAAGTTAATATTGGTTCTTCTGTAGGTTGAATTTTTTATTATCATCACACGAAATGTGAGATAATAAATAATAGCTATTTCCTATGTCAAAAAAAGTAGCAGTAAAGCTATAAGAGCAGGTAACCCTTGAACATAGAAGATGGTTCTGCTAACCGTCACAGCTCCAAATAGTCCCGCGATAACTATGCAGCAAAGGAAGAAGAGATTGACAGTAAAACCTTCTGCTCCAAGGCTAAGCCCCCAAAATAATCCTGCAGCAAGAAAGCCGTTATAAATACCTTGGTTGGCGGCCAGTTTCTTGGTTGATGCCGCACTTTCCCTGGAGTGGCCCAACAGTCGTAATCCGAGTTTGGTATCCCACAAAAATATTTCTAGTACTAAAAAGGCGATGTGTAATAAGGCGACAATCAGGATCGCAAGAGTAGCTGCTAAGGACATGTTTTTATCTATTTTCAGGTTATGATAACTCTTTAATCAGTCCCGATCGATAGGCTTCTAGCAGTTTTTGCAGATCTTCAATTTTACGCTGAATTTCTTGACCGTTATCGGTATCGCAAACACGGATGCGCTGTTTATTGCGTTCCAGGATACGGGTATCAGAGTGAATATCAATTTCTTCTTCAATGGCTTTTTGGGTAGACTCAAAAGGCTGGTGTGCGGCAAGGATGAGTCCAAATGAATTATAGATAAGCGTGTATCCTGCAATTCCGGTTTTTTCCTGGTAGGCTTTGGCAAACCCGCCGTCGATGACCAGTAATTTACCGCCGGCCTTTTCGGGGCTTTCGCCTTTGGTTACCTTCACCGGTACGTGCCCATTGATGATATGCCCTTCTTCAGGATTGAGGCCAAACTCTTCCAGAATGTTATCAACAACTTTTTCATTGGTTCGGTGATCGTAGTAGGGATTCATTTCTTCTTTATGAGTCTCAGGGTCATCAATAAAATAGCGCTCAAAAGTCGCCATTTTATTCTTGCCAAATAGCGGAGACTGTGACCCGCTCCATAAGTACCACATGGTATCGAGTCCGTACTGTTTTTTCTCTGGTTGGTCAGTTACAAAATAACCCTGGCGGGCAAGCTGTTCCAGGCGATCCATAAATTCGCGGGGGCTGTGCTTTTTATCGTCAAGAGTAAAGTGACGCAAACGCCCACTTTTCGTCATGGGAATACAGCCGTGATAGAGCAGGTTATCATTGTATCTCAGATACATACTGCCTTTGGAAAAGAGGAATCGCACATGCGACTGTAGACGTTCACTGTTTTTAAATGACAAAGATAACTTTTCCATAACCGCCCGTTCTTTCTCGGAAAGTTCGTAGGGATTCTCGGGATCAATGGTAGGTAGATGAGTATCCAACAGGGGATAGGTTTGGCCGTTGAGTTGAATGGTACCTTGCTCATAATTTATCTTATCGAGCAGCAACCGATCTTCCATCTGGAACTGCGGTTGTCGCCAAATAATCTGTCCCTCCAACTTTAGCTGTATTATTGTGATGGCCTTTTGCATACGTGCCATCAACAGCTGTTCATTTTCAGTAAATTCTTCGTCGGCTTCTTTGGGGCGAAACTGCTCACAGGGATCCTCACCATAAACTTCTACCGCCAGCGAAACCAGTGGCAGCATGCTGATGGCATAACCGTTTTCAATGGTCTCCATATTTGCATAGCGCAGAGAAACGCGTATCACGTTGGCAATACAGGCTTGGCTACCGGCCGCTGCTCCCATCCAAACAATATCGTGGTTACCCCACTGGAAGTCTACCGCATGATGCTCCATGAGCTTATCCATAATGATATGAGCTCCGGGGCCGCGATCGTATACATCACCGATAACATGCAGGCGCGCGATGGTCAACCGCTGAATAAGCCGGGCCAGTGCCGTGATAAACGCATCCGCACAATCTGTGTCAATAATGGATTGAATAATACTGCTGTAGTATTCCTGGCGATTTTGAGTGCTTTCCTGCTCGTGAAGCAGCTCCTCGATAATATAGCTAAAGTCATTCGGCAGGGCTTTGCGTACCTTGTTGCGCGTGTATTTTGAGGAAAAGACTCGGCAAAGTTTGATAAGCTGAAAAAGAGTTTTTCGGTACCACTGATCGGGATTATCAAGCTCTTTGACAATGGCTGGCATTTTCTGTTCGGGATAATAAATAAGGGTGGCCAGATTTCGTTTTTCCTGATCGTCAAGGGTATATTCGAAAATCTCTTCAATGCGCCATCTTATCGATCCCGAGCCGTTACGCAGTACATGCAAGAACGACTCGTACTCCCCGTGGATATCAGAGATAAAATGTTCCGTACCTTTGGGGAGCTCAAGGATAGCACTGAGGTTGATAATCTCTGTTGAGGCTGCCCGGATTGAGGGATACTGTTGGGCTAATAATTTTAGATAACGGAGTTCCTTTTCGGTATCAGTCATAAGTATAATATTTTGCAGTACAAATGCAGATTTGTGATGTGTGAAAAATATTGCGCCTGCTTCAGGTGCACGTGTGAATGTTTATTTGTTAAATACTGAACGAACAGCTAAAATGCCAACAGATAACTGCAAAACGGGAGGAAGGTCTGCGTAGTTGATAGTCTTTCCATCTAGATTACAGTTTGAAATGATATGCCAACTCGTCTGCCATCTGCACCAATACCAACATTATTTACCGGTTATAAAACAAAAAATTTCTTTTGAGGTATTGATTAAAAACCAGGTTTTATGTTTAAACTAAATTGGATGCTCCGAGCATGCTTATGTGAGGATTTTACTTTGCCATCTTGATTGTTGTTATTCTTGATAAACAAAAAAGAGATTTGAATAGAATAATAACCTGAAAGCAAGACTTTTTACGGAATATAGGCTCGGTATCTGACTTACTGACCCGAATTAGCAGTGAGGGTGTCAGTTTTCAATTTTTGAAAATAATTCATCCAGTTTCTCTTCAAGTTCCTGGCCATGAATATCTTTTGCCAGTATAATCCCGTTCTCATCAACAAGAAAATTTTTGGGGATAGCTGTAATGGAATACTCCCGGGCAATATCGTTTGAATAACCGTCAACCGTAGAAACATTGATCCAGGTTCTGTTGTCCTCTTTGATCGCTCGGATCCATCGGTCTCTTTCATACTCAATCCCAAATCCAAAAATTTCAAATCCGGAGCTTTTGTATTGTTTATACATTCTTGCCAAATGATCGCTTTCTGATCTACAGGGACCGCACCAACTTCCAAAAAAATCTATTAATGTGTACTTGCCGAGATTATTATAAAGTGACCTCTCCACACCCGATGTGTCAGGAGCGACAATTTCTGAAACTTTTCCGCCGATGGAAACCTGCTTTAAAATTCTAACTTTCTCTGATACCAATTCTGCTACTTCAAGTCCCTTATGTTGTTCAGAGAAATCTGCGGCCAATTCTTCATAGTAATCCATGTGTTCATCGCCTTTCCAGCGAACCATGGTCGGATAAATGGCGATAGATGTTCCCATCTTTTTTACCGCATGTATCAGGGTATCCCGATAACCTGCTTCTGCCTTTACCACACGTTCGCCAAGCTTTTCAATTCGCGCTGAATCTTCCGGATTATTCTCTTCGAGCAAATCTTCCAGTTTCTCTCTTATTGGGTAAACATTTTCTCTTAAAACCTCTATTCGGAATTCTTCATACTCTTCATAAAGTTCTGTGTCCGGAGATCCGGATACTTCGTACTTGTCCTCTGCGGGAAAACTGATTGTAATATGTTGCCCGGAATCAGCAATAAATGGCACGTGCAGAGTGTCGTGTATTTTCAAACGGTAATAATGAGGTTCAAGACTGTAGCTCGCTGAAAACGTACTGTCAGCATCTACCGACAGGGTATCCACGATATCGAACTGATTAGCATTAAGACCTTTCGCTTGATACAATAGTGCATTTTCCGTGTCGATGCTACTTAACTTTCCTTCCACCGAAAAAACAGTTTCATTTTTTTCGGTTGTACAGGAGACACATAAAACTATTGTAAAAGCCAGGGTAATCAGAGATGTTTTGGAAATCACGATTTGTTGCTTATATGATTTTAAATGTAAATGCTATGAATATGTATATATCAATCCTTATGATATATAAACAGTATAAAGAATATGCCTTACTTGTTCTTTTACAAATAAAGAACATTTATAATTCGTTTAAAATCTTGATGTAAAAATAAAAGGGGAGACCACGATAGGTAATGATGACCTGAAAACTGGGTATATTTTAGGATTGGTTGTAATGGCGGGTGATACCTTATCTAATTCATTTTTGTTTTATTGGCGCTAAATGAAATTGATTCTCCTTTTTTCGTTCTAGCTTCTATTACAAAATTCCAATCACCCTCAGGAATATCCCAATACCAATTTTGTCCACTAATATACAGTTGGCCTGTAAGCTGTTTTATTTCTTTGGGAGCAATCCTGTAAATGAACAGTTGATCCGTACAGATATATTTATCCGGAGGTCGGTTATACCAAACCGGGTTATTGCCTTCAGAATAAGCAATAACATTGAAAGCGCAGGGACCTGCTTCAATGCTGGCTGTGTCAGTACTAATATTTTCTGCCCATATTTTGGTGTTTAGATTGTTATTTGAAGCTGACAAAGTGAGTTCCCCATGAAATTTTACATCTCCCTCTATGTGTATGTCATGCAGAGGTTCCTTGGGATCCTCAATATTATTGACTGTGTTTTGACATCCCAGAATACAAATGCAAAAGTAACTGAATATGGTAATTTGTCGAATCATAAATAAAGGTATAACGACATTGTTTATAAGCTGAGCAAATAAAATTTTAACTTTTTAAATAATGAAAGGAAAAGCTAAAAAGCCAAACGCTGCTGTGGCCTGCTCACCAAAGCTTTTGGTTTAGAAGCGTAGGATGGTGAGGCACGTTTAGTTAATGTGCTTATTATAAGTTCGATTTGAGTAATAGTGTAATATGAAGTTTGATCTTAGGTAATTTCCTGAGGTCTTAGCCAAGCGGGTTATATTCATGTTGTCATGCAAAAATACACCCAACTCAGCGAAGAAAATCGTTATCAAATCAAAGCTCTGCTCGATGCAGGTCATAACCAAAGCGAGATTGCCCGAACCATTGGCGTACACCGCTCAACGATCTGTCGGGAGCTCAACCGCAATGTAACCAACAGCAACTCGGAGGACAAGGCCTATTGTCCGAAAGCCGCCCAGCAGTTGACCGACCAGCGCCACGCCGACAAGCCTAAACACCGACGCTTTACCGACGTCCTCAAAGCTCAGGCCCGCCAGTGGTTGATCGAAGAAAAACTTTCCCCAGAACTTATCAGCGGCCGATGGAGCGTGATGGGCATCGACGGGGTCTCCCATGAGACCCTCTACCAGTGGATCTGGGCCGGCAAGCGAACCGGTGATCCGGCTGACAAAGGACTCTACAAGCACCTCAAACATGGCCGCCATAAGCGCAGGCGCGGCAATCGACAAGACAGCAGAGGCCGAATTAAAGGCCGGGTATCGATCACCAAGCGACCCGAAGTTGTAGATACAGAGCCAGCAATAACGACTATAAGTGTAATTATATAGTACATCTTCTTCCGGTTTTGACGAAACTCTTCTTTAATTTGATCTTCCATTTTTTTGTCAGATAAATTTATTATCATTTAATCAGCAACAGTTTACTCAAAAAGTATTAACGTTGAACTTGATCGATTCGAATGTAATTGATAAATATTGAGTCATCTTATATAAGATGATTCCTTATAACGCAATTGCATGTTTGTAGTAATTGAGTTGCTGTTGCAGATTAATGGTTTTTGTTCATTTCTCTGTAACCAATTTTCCCATATCGTAAACCTGCTTACTGATAACATTTCCTTCTTTATCCCACTCTTTAAAGGTTCCGTGTTTCATATCATTGATATAATGCACCTCAGATTTAATCTGGCCATTCTCATACCATGTGGCCGATTTTCCATGTAATTTTCCATCCCTCAATGACATTTCAAACTGTGGCTGTCCATTTTCGTACCACTGTTTCATAACTGTTTGATCATGTTTTACTCTCCGGGTCCCGTCCTCATCCCAAGTGTGGAACGCTACTCGATCTGATAGATCATCACCATAGAGGGTTACCATTCTGGGCTGACTATTACTTTTGTTGTAATAGGATATTTTCATCAGGTTATTTTCAGTTGTGTAACGTATTGTAAGTACCCCATCAGGACTGAAAATTTCACCCTCCGAAATCATCCCATCTTTGAATGTTATATCGGCTTGAATGGAACCGTTTTGATAGTTGGAAGTGTAGTGCCCATCAGCCGGTTGACCGGTTCCATCAACATAGAGGTAAAGATCCTCAGAAATGGAAATATCGCTGAAAATTTCTTCCACATTGGCTGTATATCTTTCGGGAATTTCTTGGCTGCAGGCAGTAAATAACAAAAGTATGAATAGTACTGATGATAGTTGTTTCATAATCTTGATTTAAGTTGATAAATAGAACTACATCTAGTAGATGATTTCTGCATGATAGGCATTTTGAGTGTCTAATTGCAGTATAACGACCTTATCCATAAGGCGCAGGCGTAACAGTGTTAAATTAGTTTAAAACAAAAGATTAACTAATAAATGAAAAGGCAAAGAATCCTACAAATCTCAAAAACGAACCCGCTGCATATTCCGTAGTTCATCGACAGGATAAAAGGTCCCGCGCCATTTTATTCCTCCTCTTTTTAAACATGCAAATGTTGAACGGATGAGGGCATACATTGGAAAAAACATCCCAAAACCAGAAAAAAGGAATGAGAAATAAGATCGTTCTAACCTATATGAAGCCAAAATATTAAACGGGATGCTAGCAATTATCACCCCTGCCGACAGTATCTGTATTGCGGAAAATGAAGAGAACAGACCCACGATAGGCCCCATGAAAAATAAAAGCCAGATTATGGGTATTAAAAATCCCTTCAGATAACTGTAATGCGCAACCACGCCAATACTGTTTTTTTCGAGACCTTTGATCATTTTTCCAAGTGATCCATACCATTCCAGTTCAAGCTGATCGAATGCAAAATAAACACCTTGTTTGGCACCGTGATCTCTTAACATGCGGGCGATACCCATATCGTCAATTACTTCCATACGCAACCAATCAAACCCCTTTGTTCTGTTAAAAACATCTCTTCGAAACATATTGAAGGCACCGAAACCAAAATAATCATCCGATTCGAGATCAGGTACGCCTACAAGATTTTGTTGACTAAATAAAAGGCTTACAAAACCATCAAAGGCGGTTTCGTGTAGGAAACCATTATTCTCCATATCTGGTATACAGGAAATATGGTCCCGATCATGGTGCAACGCTACTGCCATGATGGATCGGAGTGCTGATTTTTTGTAGCATACATCTGCATCAGTAGCCAGTACCCAATCTCCAGTTGACATTTCGTATCCTTTCTTCAAAGCATGCGTTTTCCCTAACCATCCATCGGGCAAGCTTTCAATGTGAATTGCATGTAGATTATCATATTGCGTAGTCAATTGATCTATGATTTTACCAGTCTGATCGGTTGATCGGTCATTTATGGCAATGACTTGCATATTGGGATAGTCCTGTTCCAGTATTGACTGCAACGCAGCTCTGATAGTATTAGCTTCATTACAGGCAGGAACTAATATAGAAAGGGAAGGAAAGGACGAAGGTTCAGGTGCTTTCACTTGGCTTATTTTTGGCGGTGCATAAATCTGCTTGAGTACATACCAATAAGCAATTATCCACATTATACAGGTGATTGCTGAATAACCGGAAATAAGGTAAATAAAATAATTCATGGAATTATTTTAACCGTCAATGATCACACCGTCAATTTTCAAGGTACAATTATTTATACAGATTTTTAAGGTGGAAAAATCGCATGCGTTCTATAACGATCGGAAAGCTAAAAAGCCAGAAAGCATCAAGAGAGGGCGAAGTGGATTCAGTAGTGGCTATACTACCAAAGTAAGTCATTTATTCTTAGGAGTATTCGAAAGTTGGTTAGTGTAACGTTTACCCTTGCTTGAGGATTATTAAAGCCAAAAATCCACCAATTACTAATATACCGGCAATCACTGATAATGGGTTAGCAAAGTTAATTGTGAAACCACCACCAGTTCGTTTTGGAACAAATATTCGGCTGTCATTTGAATTAAAGTAAAAAAGATGCCAGTAGAAATGTTCTGTTTCTGTGATAGTTTCCTGGCCTTGGTTTTCTTTATGCCATTTTTGAGAAGCAATTGAACCATAGACCATAAAACCAACTACAACTACCAGAATGCCCGTAATTATAAAGGGTGTCATGGTGGAATAGGTAAATTGATATTTAGTTAGTTGCACTAACGGTATTGCACTAAACCGGCACACTCAATTCTATTTATTTTACAACTAACAAAAGATGAATTTTAAAACCAAGGGCGGCATTGCCCGCTCTACGAAGCCTTGCGCGAAGTAGGGGCCAGGCACGTCCCACTTGAAGCGCTGGTTATATGGCTAGCAAATAGCTACTTTATTCTACTCGTTTATATTCTAAGCGGGGGCCATCACAACTTTGCCACGTGCTAATTATTTTATTTTTGGAGGCAAGAACCAAATTTTCCTCAGCTTTGGAACTGCAATTGCCGATTATATTGTGTTCGCTTTTGTATATTAACACTAAATACTTTGCATCCGATTTATTTATAATCTGATAAGTCCCATTGGCCTGTGTTTTCTCTCCATTTTGTTCTCGGGATTTAAGAAAGGAATTATCTTTATATAACAAATAGTATTCTTGCCAAGACATATCCTCATCGGTTGTTTCAGAAGAATCCATTGAGCCAGTCATTTTAACGAGCTTCCATTTCTGAGGATACTCATCAGAACTTAGTGTATCATCTTGTGAACAGGATAAGATAAATAAACAAGACAGCGTAAGTAGTAATAAATGTTTCATAATGGATATATATGAATTACAGATATATAATATATGGAATTTAACTAAATGACTATTGAATATAGGTGTTGGCGATATAACGGTTTAGCGCATAAGCTGCACACATATTAATGTTAAATAGCAACTAACGAAAGAAGAGTCTTAAAACTAAGGCTGGCAAGGAATTGGCGAGGTGCGTACGCGTTAATGCG
>NZ_JAXHLU010000012.1:0-17442 GCF_034521915.1 Fodinibius sp. | reverse complement strand
CGAATTTTTCTAAATATGGGATTAACGGTGCAACTATTCGCGGAGGGTATTTGAAGTTTAATCCCGGAAATTGGAATATCGAGCTATCCGGAGGACGGTCAAAGAAAGCTGTTCCTAGTAACAGTCAGAAAGATGAATTCCGCGAATCTGCATTTGAACGGTGGGCAATGGTTGGGAAAGTGGGATATGAAGGAGATGGTAGTCATTTTTATTTGAGTAGCCATTATGAATTGGATAAATCAAAGTCATTGAATAATCCAATTGGGATTACTCCAAAAGAAAATCTGACCCTTACACCAGATGCAAAACTGAGTATTTTTGACGATAAGGTAAGTTTAGAAAGCCAAGTTACCTTTTCAGCCTTCACTCGTGATTTAAATAGCACTGAGATTCCTCTTACAAGTACCGGGGTACCAAGCTTTATTTCTAACCTGATGCAGCCGCATCAAAGTTCAAGATTAAATTACGCCGGGCAGGCAACAGCAAGTTTACAATTAGATAAATTTGGGATGCAGGTTGGTTACGAACGAATCCAACCCGGATTTAGATCGCTTGGCATAGGGCAAATTCAGGATGATAAGCAAAAAATAACCATTTCACCTTCAGCAAGGTTCTTTGATAATAAGGTATCGGTACAGGGAAACGTAAGTTTTGGCAGAGATAATCTTTTGAACAGTAGGATACAAACCCAGCGTAATACCGGAATCAGTGCCAATTTAAAACTGCAGGCCACAGATAAGATTACAATAAGTAGCAACTATAACTTGTTGCTAAATAGTTTTACAGCTAATTCTGGAGCTTTATCCTCGCCACAGACAGCGCCCCCCGATCAAAAGCAGGTGTCTCATACCGTGATGTTACAACCTTCTATTACACTTCAGGGTGATGCAAAAACTCACAATATTTCTTTATCAGCCTCATATTTTACATTCGAACTAAGTTTTGACGGGGAAGGACCTTCAGTACCGAAGGGCAGTGCATCTGATACTTATTCTACCTCGGCAACATACAGCCTAACATTTTCAAATGGACTTGCTTTGAATTCCATGGCGAATGTTTTGGTGAACAATTCCAGTAATGCAGAAAGCCTCACATTAGGAGGAAATTTGGGTGGCAGTTATACAATGTTAGAGCGCAAATTGACGCTCAGCTTAAATGGTGGCTTCAATCAGAACACAAATACTACGACAGTTTCCAATGCAAGTAATTTTCAGGTGGAAACACAGCAGTTTATGCTGAGTTTATCGGGTAATTATCGTCTAACGGATAAGGATTTCTTTTCGCTGTCGCTTAGAACTCGCGGTAATAACGTAGTTGAGGGGGGAAGCAGCAGTTACTCAGAGCTGGAAGCTAATTTGAAATATCAGCATCGTTTTTAAATGGATTTAATTAATTAACTATGAAGAGAAAGCGATTTGAAGTAAATAAAAATTTATTAAGATTCTTTTTATTTGGCCTATTTATTTTAGCTTTGGCTGGCTTCAATCAGAAAGTCGTTGCCCAAGGTGTGACCAATGTTAATGTTACAGGTATTTCGCCTGTTATTGAAGAGCCTTTTACCGATACATTTGAGCAAAATTTTCGTAATGGTCTTTATCAAGTCATATTTACTTATAACAGTTCTAATACGAATCCGGTTGATTTTCGATTCCGATTTCGCCTGACAAGGGGAGGTGAAGAACTTATTAATGTTGTATCTGATCCTAAGAGTTTTAGACCAGGTGCATATATCTTCACTTCCGTATTTGAGGATCTTCCTTTTCCGCAGACATTTGAGCAAGTAATTTCTCAAGTTGATAATAACTTAAGAAAACAGGTAATACAGGAGGGAACTATTCCAGAGGGAAATTATCTTCTCGAAATAACACCTATTCCGGAAGATGATGCGGGAATGATTGCTACACCACCATCGATAACAAATTTTACCGTTCGATATCCGCAGGCGCCAACGCCACTAAATCCACCCGACCAATCTAATCTTGTGCTTGAAACTCCGGTTTTTAATTGGACGCCTGTTGTTGGTCTGCAGGATTTTACTATTGAATACGATTTTTTACTGGTTGAGGTACTGGATTCGCAGACGCCTGTTCAAGCTTTAAACAGCAATAGGGCACATGCACAACGAACATTGACTGAACAGTTAACTTTGGTATATACACCGGAGTTTTTACCACTTGAAGAGGGCCAGAAATATGCATGGCAAGTTTCGGCTAATTCTCCGAATCAAGAACTTCCTATTAAAAATGACGGAAAAAGTGAGATCCGTACCTTCACGTATAAAGGTAAAACTTCTCCAATTGCCAAGGAGGATCTGGATGAAGTACCGTTGCAAGAAGATTTTGCCATTTTAACAAAACTCGAACGGCTTCAAATTACTGAGCAGGCCAATAGCATTATTTTAAATGGGCCGGCGACGATGGAGGTTCGTTTTGCTAACCGTCCTGAACCATACGAGATTAAAGTTAATGTCCAGGATTTACGTATGCAGAAAGGGTCATTGGATCGTCCTATAATTACCCGGGGATCGGTAGTAGGTACTGGCAATTTCTTTGAAGAGATGCTAGGTGAATCTGCTGATCAAATTGACTTGCGCGAAGTTCGGTGGGATGCGGGCAAGGGTTTAACTGCTAAAGCAAGACTGATTACACCTGATGAGAGCAAACTCAACGCTGATGGGAGCTTTTATGTACAAAAATCGGGTATCAGTGGCAGCGTAACAGCCCAAGGTCAACCGATAGCATCATTGGGTGATCAGTCGTTACAATTGGTACTTACCAAGCTTAAGGCAACTTTACCAGGCGGTAAAATACGAGGTACTGGTAAAGTTCGTACGTTTGATGATGTGACTTGTGATGTACCATATCTCAGCCTTAAGGAAGATTTTCGCGTAGGTATAGATTGCGATATTAATGAGTCGATTAATCTGGTTAGCGATTCTGATCGGCTGATGCTGAATATCGATGATGCCCAGGGTCAGATATCAGGTTCATGGTCAAATCAAGATATGGAATATGATGTTGGACTAAATTCAAAATTGGCTCTTAAACTCAAAAATGACCAGTATTGTGAGAATTCAGTAAACATCTCGCTTTCTTCTGAGAAAGGTGTGGAGGTTAATAGCTTTATTCCATCTTGTGTGGATCCGGAGCCAACACTTGATCTGGGATTACTTCAGCTTGCTTTTAGTGATTTAGGAGTAGAGTCGTTTGGATATGATCAGCAAAACTCTACTTGGGATTTTGACTTAGCTTTTGATGCTGAACTATTTTTTCCAACAGCTCCCGATGTTAAGCTTCCTACTATCCAGGATGTTCATCTTACAAACTCAGGCATTCGTTTTCCTAAAACTAATTTTGGGAAAAACGATTTGCAGGGGCTTGGTAACATTAATATCGATCAGCTTAAGCTACAGCTCGAGCGTTTTGCGATGGATCGATTTACTTTTCCATGGTTCAGCTGGCTAAGAGCTGATGCAGGTCCTTGGGACTTTTCTTTTGATGCTGCTTTAATGCTCCCCCAGAATCCTAACTATCCATCATGTTTGACTAATGCAGCATTAAATGTTCGGGGGGCTCATGTTGAAGATCGTGGAGATGGAAATCGGGCTCTTATTGGTGATATTGAAACTCAAAATGTAGGCTCTTGTTCTTGGAGCTTTGGCTCCGGACATACGCTTAACATCGATGAACTTTCGGGCAGCATGCAAGTTAATTATCTGGATGGAGAGTTAGAGGGTTCAAGTGAAGTTTCTGTAGCTGGAGATTTAGCCTTGGGCCAGCCTTTTAATTGCGGATCTGATGATCAAATAAATCTTGCGCAAACGAACCTAACTATATCAGGTGGACTAAATGGGTCTGTAAATAATATTACACCGCAGTGTCCCATAGAAATTGGTCCTTATACGGCACAGATCACTTCTTCCAGCATGGAATTTAATCATAGTGCAAGCAGCGGCCAGAAAGCAATGATGGATGCCCAAGCTGAGCTGGAAATATCGGAGCAGAAGTCGGCTACCGGAGGGATGAAAATTAATTTGATGAGTGGTAAAATTGACAGTGCAGGATTTACTATTCAAGGTCCCTTTGAATGGGATATTCCGAAAGAAAACCCCGTGTTAACCTTCGAAGTTGATAAGGCTCGGGTAACGCACGATGGCTTTTTCGTAGATGGTCGTCAAAATTTGAAAATTGAGGACGAAACCATTGGCGCTACGTTTGATCAGCTGTTATTAGACTGGGAAACGTTTGAAGTAAAAGAAGGCAGTATCACGCTTGATGAAGCTTTCTCTTTCCAGGCTGGCATCGATTCAGTTACCAAACAGCTTGATTATAAAGCAGCACTGGACGACAGCACGCTCACCTTTTCACCCGGTATGTTGATGAATCTTGCCGGTACGGTAACCATTGATTCTTTGGGATTACATACTTCAGGTTCTGCTCAAACTCAACTAGACTTTGGCAATACTGTGCTTGATAGCCTGGATATAAATTACACTAATGATTTTGCAATGGGACTGAAACCGTTCAAAATTAAAAAAGGTAAGGCAGAACTGTTCTGGAATCAGCAGCGGGTTGCTTTTGCCGACAACTCTGGTTTCCATCCAGATATTGGATTTTTTGGAGAGCAGTTTTTACCTGAGCGGTTACCGCTTCCCACTGAACAGGTTGCTTACATACAATTGAAAGAAAATGATCAACTTGTAGTTAATACAACCTCGTTGCCGAATGGAGCTGTTAAAATTGAGACCAAGGCTAATACACCACTTAAACTTGTTTTACCAGCTCTAAAGGGCAAACAATCTCAAGCCCCTGAGGTATCGGTATCACTTAATAACGTTCGTGTTAATCCAAGTACGGGTAATTATTTAGGAGGGACTATTACAGCCAATGTCCCGCAGAATGACTCGCGTTTTGATTTAAATCGCCTGGATATACCGCTATTGTTGAATAAGATTGAGTATGCCAAACGTAGCGTAAACGGGAATATGGTAGAGCGGCTATTTTTAGATGGAAACCTAAAACTATTTGATAAAGATCTGGGATCAGACGGCAGTGTGTCGCTTTTTGTTGAAAGCAATGGCGATGTTAAAGGGAGTTTGGATTTACCAAATTTGAATGCCAGTGTACCACTTGATCCCAATTCAAACAGGGTAGTAGCAAAACTGGATTCACTAGGCGGTACTGTTACTAAAATTCCTCTCATCGGTGGTGGACAGCCACAGTTTACATTTAATATCAAAGGTGGTTTTCAGATTAATAACCAAGGTGGAGATGAGTCTATAAGAGCAGATGTTGGTATGCGATTTGATGATCAGGGGTTGGGTGTAACTAATTTTAATGCATCAGCTTTGGAAGATTCAGCGTCACTTGATCTTGGCCCATTTGGAGTTGATATCGGGAATATAAATTCATTGAATCTTGGTTATACAGAGCAAAATGGGTTCAACTATTTTGCCGAGCTTGATTTTGCCCTTCGCTTGAAGATGCCAAATCAGAATTCAATGACATTTCCACTCAAAAATGTAGAAATTCGCAATGACATCGGATTTGTTATTCCTCAGCAAGATATCCACGATGGTTCTACACCAAGTTTGAATGCACCGGCGCTTGATTTGGGTAAATTCCGATTAAAACCGTTGGCCTTTAGAATGCAGCGCGATACCGTAAACTGGCATACTTTTACACCCGGTGACTTAGTTGACATTGTACCCAAAGTAGATCTTGAATTAACCTTTCCGGGCTTCCAAAATACAGCACCTGAACTTTCACAATTATCTATTACGCTTCAGGATCTTGGGTTCAGCGATGGTATTTTTACCGGAAGTATGTTGCCGATAGATCGTACCAACGATCCTATCTTTTTGCCGATTGGTTCAGAAGCGGGTATACATATTGATGGTATTTCTGGTGGTCTCTTAGATCCGGGAGATGGTACGCAAGATTTTGATGTGCAGTTATCCGGTTATTTTGATATGCCGTCATTTTTTATGGAAGAGGGACAATCCTGTAATCAAACTCGGGTAGATGTGAATCTCTCCAGAGAAGGAGGTTTATCAGGTACTGTTGATGATTTCTTACCATGCGGGGAACTCGAAATGGGTCCGCTGGCCTTGGCATTTGGGCAATCCACTCTTGACCTGGCATTCAGTAATCAAAGTCAGAAGGCAACGTTGGCCGGCGGTGCTACAGCTGATATTGAGCGTGAAAATGCATCGACAATAACAGCAAACGGCAATCTCACATTTGATCTGTTGAATGGGAAAGTCTTGAGTGGCAATGTAGGTATTAACCAAACTTTTGACTGGTATTTTCCTTCCGAAGATTCTCTCTTTGCTTTTGAGGTACAGTCTGCAAAAATTGATACGGCAGGTCTAGTATTTACCGGTGGTGGAAGCATGAAAGCAGGCGATGGCTCAGTAGGGGTTACCTTTAATGATTTGGCGTTTAGTTTGGCTGATGGATCTTTGGCTTACGGTAGTGTAGATATGCAAGCCAGTTTTGCCCTAGATGTTGGTTTAAGTCCAACTAAGTGGGAGATTAATAGTCCCTTCTGATTCTATGAGTGTCGATCCCGGAGTGCGTCTGACAATGCCCTCGAATTTAACCTTGGATAAAAATGGCATGCAGGTGAATGGATCGAGCGGGGCATCACTAAAATATGGCGATGAAACCTATGCTGATCTAAACCTGGATTTTGTCAACATGATGATCGGTTTCGATCCGGTAGGGGTAACATCCGGTCGGGCTGATTTTATACTGGATGAAGAAGGGGAAGATCCTACTCGTTTGGCTTGGTATGACAGTCAGGGATTCCACCCTGATAATATTGCCGGTGGGGTGCCATTGCCCGATACGCTGGGACTTCCAACGAAGGATGTTGCTTACATAGTACTTAAAGATCAAAATGGAAATAACTTGGTGCAGTCTTCGGCTGTCGATGGTGGACTAAGTTTATCAACAAGTCAGCCCATACCACTTGTCCTGTCTTCGATGACTGACAGTAACGGTGATCATCCTCAGGTGGATGTTAGTTTTAGCGATATCGAAATCAATGGCTCTTATGAAGTTGTCAGTGGTTCTATAACGGCGGACTTAAGCAATACACCGCTAAACTTGGCGAATTATGGGGATTATCCGTTTGGACTAATGGCCCTGCATTTTGAGAAGCAACAGGGATCTCCCTATAAACTATATGCAGATGCAAACGTAGAGTTGCCGGATGCCTTAACTGAAGTGGGTTTATTACTTGAAAAAGTTGCACTAGGACCGGATGGATTTGAGAATACAACGATCTCGTTTGGAACCTATACTACTGCCCATACCGAGGGTAGCGCTCCTGCAATTGCAAGTCATTCCTTTGGGAATGATGATCTTTATTTAGCAATGCGAGGTGCCGAGCTGGAGTTCAGTTCCACCAATTCATATCGTTTATCGGGTGATATCAGCAGTAATTTTCTTAAGAATGCCAACGGAGATTCCGCCGTTGTCCACTTTTCAGCTGATTACTCCAACAGTAACTGGCAATTTGCTTTGGATACTAATCACTTAACACCACAAGCGTTTCCCATCGGTCAGGGTAAATTAATTTTGGATGATATACAGGCTGATGCCACACAGCAAGAGTTTGCGCTTGTAATAGATGGGCGCTTTTCGTTGTCTGATGTGGCAGGGGATGATCTGGAAATAGGATTAGAAGATCTAAGAGTGGGTACTCAGGGTGTTTCGGTGGGTAACGTTAATACCTCAGGATTGACGCCTCAAAGCCTCAGTATGTTTGGGCAAACGGATAATATGACGATTTCCAGTCTTGATGTACAACTTACTCCCCAGAACCATTTGATGCTGACGATGGATGGTTCACTCAGCTTTTTGGATCGCAGTTTTGATTTTAGTGATTTCAAGCTGGGTTCAGACGGTACTTTCCAAATGGGAAGTGGAGGCGTTAATCTAATTGATCCGCAGAATCCGGTGCAGCTGATGGATCAGTATTTTGTATTAACCGAACTTAGCATTGGGGTTCAAAATAGTAAGGCTGCATTAACTGCCAGTGGCGATATAACTCTTCCTGCGCCATTAAATAGTACATCAACAACAAGCTTGACCGTTGATCATACAGGTAGTGTCAGCTCTAGCGGACCGCAATTTCAATTAAATGATGCATCGGTAGATCTGGGTGATATTGCCACGCTCAACCTTACGGGCGCCGGACTGGAAATTAATGATATTACCACACCGGATATTACTTTTTACGGATCGGCAGAAGTGATTGTGGATGGCAAAACAATTGAGTTAGGGACGCCCGGCGGTCCCTCAAGTTGGGGAATGCGATATAAATTGGCTGATGCTGTGAGCCAGGGACTTGAATGGAATAGCCCTTCCAACCACCCTTCATTTACGTTTAGTGCCGGTTTCTTTGATCTCACAATCAAAAAAGTGGAAATGATAGATGGCCAGAACTTTGGTCTAAGTATTAATACCAGTGCAGCAATGAGTCTTGAAGGAATTGGGGGAGAGCTGGATCTCGATAATTTCCAGATTTCCTCATCTGGTATAGAATCAATGGGTAAAGTTACCGGGGGGGGACTCAATATTGCCCAGGTGGTCAATATTGAGTTGGGATCTTTTGATTGGAAACAGAATGAAACGATTGATCTTGAAGTTCAAGACGGATCAAACCAGGATCCGGGCAGTAAAACAAGATCTGTTCAAGTTGAACAATATTTAAGCTTTACCAATGACAGCGGTGATGGCGGTAATGCCTTATCAATAACAATTCCAGGAGGATTTAGCGGCAGTATTGATGAAGTCCTCTATTATAAAACCTCAAATAGTTTTTATCTCAATATTGACGGTGTAGATATTTCGCTGAGTGATTATGCTCGACTTTATGCCAGTTTCGAATATTTGAAGCAGCCTAACGGCTTTAAATTTAAAGTTGCAGGCGGCGGTAAATTCAAAGCTCCTGGCAAGGAATATAACATCGCGGCTATGGGTCGGATGTCTAACATCAATAATCAGTTTAGTTTTGGAATTTTTGTATCCGTTTCAGCAGAGGTGCCTATTGTGCCGGGAGTTATGTCGTTAACCAAAGGCCGGAGGTGGATTCTTCTATAAAGCCTCAAATCAAGATTTTGAGGATGTGGCTGCTTTAAGTGACTACGAGTTCTATAATGATAAGGAACCATGGGTCGAGAAATCAGATGATTATGATTTTGCTATTGCCTTAAATGCCGAGTGCCAGCAGTGGTAGGTATGGGCGGTTCTTATGCGGTAAGTGGAGAAACGATGATATTGATTACCGATCAGTGGTTTGCACTCGATGTACAGGGTACGATTCTAAATCAAGAGGGGAAATTAAAGGGAGGAATGTATCTGGAAGTTAGTTGGTCGCCGAGGTTTAATTTGGAGGGAGGAGTAGGGGTTACGGTCGATTATCCAGCGATACTAACCGGGAATATGGATGTTGACTTTTTAGTAAAGAAAACAGCAGAGGGAGAACCGATTTGGGCGATAAATGGCAATGGAAATCTTGATATTATTGGAGGCATTACAGCCGATACTAAATTTATTGTTAGCCCTGATGGATTTTATGTTGACCTTGCTGTCAGCCAAGGGTTTGATATATGGGTTATTAGCATAAAAAGTAACTTTAATGGATCACTTTGGTGGATTTATAATGAACAATTTGGGGCCTATGTAGAAATAGGATTTGATGCTTCACTCTTTGGGGGCGTAGCCAGTATTGGGGGTACATTAAAAGGCGCTCTTATTGTCGATAATGGGTATTTAGTTTATGCCTCGGCCAGTGCATATGTTAATGTTTTTATGGTCTTTAATGGTAGGGTGAGTGTATGGGTCGCCGTTGAGGACGGAAAATTTGACGGTGGAAAAGGGACCAACGGTGCTTATGAGTCAATGGTTGAGGATGCTAAAGAGCAGGCCCAGAATATGCAGGATAAAATGAATGATGCAGCCGATGCTGCTGGAGATATAGAAACAGAGCCTGATATTCTTAAAGTTAGTAATGCTGAACTTGCTGCTGCGGGCTCGAATATGTTAAATGCCAGTGAGTATTATAAAGCTGGACTGTATTATGACATGATGAATAATGAACGGTACATAAGTTCAGGTACACCTCCATCAATTTATAGTGATATTCGCAGCGAGATAACTGGCAATGACGACAAGCCGCAACAATCATCTTACAATATTAGCTCATTGCGTTCTAATATGGAGTCGAGCATTGATAATCTTACACAAATGGCTTCTGATGTAAGAACGCGTTTACAAGAAACTCGAACAGCAGCAATACAATGGGAAACTCAAGCCGAAGAGATGGCACAAAATGTGATTAGCAATCCGGTGAGTTCTAGCCAAATGGACTGGCAAGGCGATCAGCCGCCATCTTTTGAAATTGATGAGAATAAGGCTGCAAGTAATCAGAGTTCACTTGAAGCGTATAAAAAGGATGTGGATGCTTTGGATAAAAAATATAAGGCAGCTCTCGATTCAATACGGACAAATATTGGACGCATTGATGATGCAATGTCATTTAAAATGGCAATGTTCTCTGTTAATAGCGACTTAGAGGGTAATCTTTCTGTATCACAGCAAGGGGAAGGCCAAATTAGTGCTAATATGGTATCAGAACGCTATGCTGAGACAACAGAGGATATTGATAAGTTTTATGCCCATTACATTTCCTATCTGTGGAGTTCACACTATTGGGCAAAAGAAAATCTTGGTGATTTTAAAAACCTCAGATCTGGAGGTGGTTCTGCGGTACGCGATGCAGTTATTCAAGCAAGTGAATCCCAACTACAAGATGTTGGAGTAAATGTAGACTTTGTAAATGAAAATAATGTTAATGTCATATCAAGGAATGGTTCAAACTTTGATATGAGAACTAAAGTCAAAAGAACGGCTCGGGAGCGTTATTTTTATATTCTGGATGCCAGTCCTAATTATTCATTCAGTCAAGCTATTTCTGAAAAACAAAATTTTGAGAGTGAGATGGATAACTGGTGGAGTAATAATGATTACCAGAGTTTCTATGGAAACTTTGTACAAAAGGGCATTGAGCTGTGGTACGAGATGCCCAAAAAAGGATACCAGGCCATTCGTGATACTTCTCGAAACCAGGCAGAGAGTTTGGCAACAAGATATGATACCAATGTTGGAAAAATGGAAGATGCTCATGAGAACTTTACACGCCTGATTGATGATATTTTTGAGATTAAAGCCTCTATGAATACAACATTACACGGTTTGCTGGAGGTTTATATCGGCTGGAAATCTGATTCTACAATTACGGCTACTGACTCCACAATTAACACCCTTGAGCAAGAAAAACAAGATTTAGAGGATCAGCTAGCAGCCCCACAGATATCAAATATCTATGTCACAAAGAATCTTTCAGATTTTCATAATAAAATAAAGCTAAGCTGGCAGGTGCAGCATCCTACCGGCAATATCTCCGAAAACAGTTATAATCTTGCTCGAGGAAGTAATACCAGTGTGTTTGGCCAGAATATGCTTTCAACGGGCAGTGATACAGAAGTAACGCGTTATCTTTTTAAAGAAGTAGAAAGCCAGGGCAGTAAAAATTATAATGTTACGGTGAGAGCCAGAGGTCCTGGAGGCATCGCTATCAGTAAAGGGGCAGCTTTTACCGTAGATGTTGATGAGGATGATCAAAGTTACTCCAATAATAACTCTGATGGTGCTACTACCCGAATAAGTGAAACGGATGATACACCACCATCAGATCCAGTTGTTGGTATTGATTTGAATTCCACAACTCGTCAGCAACCTATAAAAATCGGAGGTAATTACGGGATTAGTTATACAATATACCAACAAGTAGAAACCTATTGGACACAGAAAAATGACGAACTTACTTTTAGTGCTATGTCATTCGATTCACAATCTGATATTGCAGGGTTTGAGTACGCTATAGGAAGTTCTAAAGGAAGAACCGATGTAAGGGATTGGACCACGGGTCAAGGCAAAAGAGTTACTTCAAACAGTAGCTTGTTTAACAATATGGCGGGAACAGATAATTTTGCTCAGAAGATTACGATTCATAATCTGAATATGCAATCTGGCCAGGATTATTATCTAAGCGTTCGTTCGGTGAATGGTGATAGCCTGATAAGTGATCATAAAGAGTTGAATAAATCCATTCGTTATGATGATGCAAATCCAACAACACCTGCATCGAGTGGACAAGGTATTACAATGCCCGATATAGGTAGAAGGGTCAGCCTTCTTACTTCTGCTGTAACAGAGGCTCCAGAGATGGAAAATATTCCTTCGATTAGTAAAGAAGATCCGCAGATAACGGTTCAATGGGGTGCGTCTTCTGATCAGGGTTCGGGAGTTCGAAAGTATGAATATGTTGTCACAACTAAAGCAGATGCACAAACGGCTTTTGCAGAAGGTGAGACCGAAAATAGCTGGGATGAAGAGGTGACCATAAGTGGAGAACCATTGAATTTTGAAGATGAATTTTATGTACATATTCGAGCAAAGGATTATGCCGGTCGTTCTAGTAGTTCTGTGCTTACCTACGGTCCTGTACAACCTCGGGATCCTACGCCACCTGAAACTCCGGACATTGCAGCTTCAATAAAGAATAATGATTTAGGATTTTACCTGACTGAACCGTCGCTTGACTTGGAAACAGATATTGATAAATATGAATCTGGTATTGGGGATTCCAGACACTCACCGGATCTTAAAGGTTGGAGTGAGCAGGATATGTCTTCAGTAAGCCTTATGATAGGTTTTTGGAAGTATTACCAGGCTGAAGATATTGATTGGCCAGAAAGAGATGCCCCATTTGTGGAAGTTCCGGCCGATAACTTATCAGATGGTGAAGAAGTGCATGTATTTCTGCGCTCTATCAACAAGCAGGACATTAAATCTTCCGATGTAGCAAGTGGCTCATTACTTATTGATCAATCGCCGCCCCAGAACCCTTCAATATCGTTGAATAATAGAAGCTATAATTCTTCGGTATCTATTTCAGTAAGCGGTATTAGTGATCCACACAGTGGGATTCAAAAAGTAGAATATAAAGTTGTGGATCCCTCTAAATTTATTACCTCACAAAAATTAGTACAAGATTGGACGGATCTGATGTCGGTTAGTGGTACACAAATGGGTACTCTAAGCGGGGGCGAATCGGTAGATATTTCCGGACATTCATTTATGGATCTGCGGATTTATGTTAGGATTACGAATGGTAACGGATTGCAGAATACTGTAAGCAAACAACCTGCATTGAATGATATGTCGCAAAACAGCGGTGCCGGTTACCAAAATTACAATATCAACTTCTAAGAAATTATACTTTACTTTGAATACAAGAGGTATGCATCAATATTTTGACATAGTATCAACACTGGTTGCCATAATCCTGGGATTAACGATGGTTTGTATTTCTAATTCTACAGCCGAAGCCCAAAGTACAGATCAGCAGATGCGGTATGCTGTGCAGGGCGATAGCGTTTACATTTATCATATTAGATCGATACAGCCGGGTCAGGGCTTTAATATTTACCGGAAAGATGAAGGAGAATCAGGATTTACTAAGCTTAATGATGCTCCAATTCGAGGTATTACTTACGCAGCTGAGCTACCGTCAGTGCTGGGGTTAGATATCTACAATCAAATTCAAAGAAATATTGATGCGGAATCTGAGAAAGATATGTTCTTTACGCTGCGTTCGAATTCGGTAGCCGGCAGGTTATACACCTTTGTTTATCCCGAAGTGGCACAAGCTTTGGGACGTCTCTATATCGACAGTACGGTTGAAGTCGGGGAAAGGGTAACCTATAAAATTGAGTTTGTAAATGACTTAGGCGAACCACAAGGTGATCCCATCATCCAAGAATTTAATATTAACAGATATATTCCTGAACCTCCTGAAAACCTGACGGTGAAAAATGAGGGTTATTCCGTAACGGTCAAGTGGGAATACCCAAAAATGGGAGCTGATGATGACAAAGTGATAAGATTTAACTTATATCGGCAGTACCCTGAGACCGAGCAGGTTGAACTTATTAATGACGACATTATTATTAGACGATCAAATATAAGCTCTTATCAAGAGCGGTTTCAAACCGAAGAATTGGGTCGAGAAATGAGATATTTTATTTCTGCAATAGATATTACAGGGCAACCCGGCCCACCCAGTGAAAAGGTTACGCATTATATAAAAGATGATATCCCCCCATCTGTTGTTAGTCCTGTGAATGCTGAATATATTGATAATAAAATCGAAATTACCTGGCCGGTGAGTCCAGAAACAGATTTAGAGGGTTATTATGTGTATAAAAGCCAAGACATAAGACAGGGATATAAAAAACTTAATTCAGTTCCTGTAGCACCACTGGAAACAATTTTTAGGGACTCAAGCATTACAGAAGGAAATCGATATTTTTACAAAATCACTGCTGTTGATAATGCAGGTAATGAAAGTCCTAAAAGTGCTGCAGCTATGCGCCACATTGCTGACAGTGAAGCACCGGTTACTCCATCTGATTTGGAGCTATCAGTTACTGATGATAAAAGGATTCGTCTTGATTGGAATTTATCGCCCAGGGCCGAGGATCTAAGTCGATTTATAGTACTACGAAGTAGACTAGGTACCGATAACTCTGAATCTTATACTCAGCTAACTGGTCGTGGATTTATTCAAAATACTTTTGAAGATGTTGGAGAAGCTGACCAAGGATTTGCAGAAGGTGCTTTTTATCGATATGGAATCGTAGCCGCAGACAGTTCAAGAAATTTTAGTGACACAACTTTTGCTAAAATACAGGTGCCGGATTTAACCCCCCCTCAGAAACCATCATTTGTGCGTGCTGATAATGACGATGGCATTCGTGTAAATGTTTCTTGGAATAATACAGGGTCTGGAGATGCAGTTGGTTATATTGCCTACCGTCAGCCGTTAGATTCTTCTGTTACGAAAATCAAAGAACTACCCATAAGCGAAAATAGTTTTCGTCATGAAAAAGTGACTATTGGTAAGAAATATCGTTATGGAATTAGTGTAGTCGATTCTGTTGGCAATGAAAGTGAACCGGCTTTTTCTGATACCGTTTTAGTACGTGATTACGATCCTCCACGAAGTGTGCGAAATGTTACAGTAAACTCAACGGAATCTAATGAAGATGGATACCGTATTAATTGGGAGCCGGTTGTAGCTCAAGATCTTATGGGTTATAAGGTTTATTATTCCAATATCTCTACCGGTGTTTATAAACCAGTGACAGATAACACGATTGATGAGACCTCATTTAAAGATAGTAATGGAGAGGTTGGCCGCTGGTATCGGGTGGTAGCGGTTGATGTTTCAGGCAATGAGAGCAAGCCTAGTAATCCAGTAAAAGCGGAATAATCGGATAATAGCTTTAGCAGATGTATATATTTCAAAGAATTTTGCTTGTTATTCTTTTCTTGATAGGAAGTGTTACTGCCTTACATGCACAACAGTTTTTATTGCAAGAGGGCATGCAAAATTATCAGCAGGGTAATTTTGAGAAGAGTATTGATTTGTTAGAGCAGGCCATACAACGTGATTCCCTTCAATTAGATGCTTATGTACTATTGGGAGCGTCATATCTGAAGGAAGAAGTTCCGGAAGTTGCCCAACTTAAAGCTGAGCAGGGTTTACAGCATTTTCCTAATGCTGGCTCACTATCATGGATAAGAGCCGAAGCTTTATTTCAACAACAGCAGTTTACCACAGCGCTATCAATATATTCTAAGCTTTACGAAGAGCATCACAATAAACAACTCCCTGCAGCCTTTACAAATAAATAAAAAGGATATTAAGGAGCGGTTTATCCAAGTGAATAAGGCTTTGGCTTCTGAGGCATTCAGTCGCAACGAATTGGACAAGGCGAAGAACTATATTGAGAAAGTCCGAGAGTTGAATCCCCGAGATGTTGAAACCCAAAAAAATTTGGCATATCTGTATTTAAAGCAGAAAAAATGGGAAATGGCACTAAAAGAGGTAAATAAAGCTTTAGAAAATGATCCCGAAAATAGAGATTTGCTTCGAATGAAAGCTTCAGCATTATATAATTTAAAAAACTTTGAGGGACTTAAGGAGGAATATCGAAAGCTTTATGAGCAAGATCCCGATGATATAAAAACGGCTTTAACCTACGCCGAAATTCTCGTTGGGAGTCAGCAATCATCCGAGGCAATAAAAATTTATGAACAGTTATTAGATAAATATCCTGATGAACGAAGAATATATGAGGCACTTATTGATGTTAACGAACGCCGGCTTAATATTAAAGGCAAGAGAGCTGTGCTTCGTCGGATGGAAAGTCGCTATCCTGATGATCAAAATGTGTCAAGAGATATTGCAGCTACTTTTGAACAGGAAGATAAATGGGAAGAAGCTCGGGCAGTGTATGATTCATTATTAACTTCTACTGGGGATTCTTTAAAGTTGCAGAAGAAGATAGCAAAGACTTATGTAGAGCAAGATAGTTTACTGAATGCCGAACGAATATATGAACAGCTTTATCGAAATAACCAAAGGGATAGAGAGTTGGTTTTGAGATATGGAAAAGTGCTGGAAAACCAAGGAAAATGGAGTGAGGCGAGGTCTCGCTATAAGGAATTTATTGCCAGGAATAAAGATCAGGAAGTTTACTATCGTTTAGGTATTACGTTAATGGCATTGAATAAGAATAAACAGGCGATAGAATATTTTCGTGATGCTTTAGAACTTGGAAGCCGAGCCCCAGATGTATATCTAAGGTTGTCCCAACTACTGGCAAAAGGTGGATCGGAACAGCTTACCGAAGCTCGATCGAAATCTAAACGAGCATTGGAATTAAGCTTGGAGGCTTTACAGAAAAACCAAAAAAAGGTTGAACAGAGTTTGAATGAAAATTCACTGGGAAATCAATTTAAAAATCAAGAACGGTTTAAAAAACTAGAGAAACTTAACTCGCTGGCCGAAAGAGCATTCAAGCATTTTACGGGAATAAATAATAGGTCAGATGTAAGGAAGATGTTTGATCAGATTGAGTCTGATTATCCTGGTTCGGGTCGCCTTCAATATCTTATTGGAGATTACTATTGGGAGGTGCAAGAGTATGATTTAGCAAAATCGTATTATCAGGAGGCAATTAAATATACGCCCAGGCTCAGAGAAGCACATGTGGGACTAGCACGGTTATTTGAAAAGAGCGGGCAACATGCATCTGCCATACGTTCTTATGAGCGAGCATTATCACTGAATCCTGAACAGCCCGAACCCTACGATGCGCTAATAAGGCTATATCGTAAACAGGGGAAGTTGAATTCCCTTTGTGATCGCTGGAAGGCTCTTTATCGAGCTAACATTGATAATAAAGTTCTGAAAGAGTTTTTGATTGAAGCATTGCATAAATCAGAGCGTTATGAC
>NZ_JAXHLU010000011.1:0-165546 GCF_034521915.1 Fodinibius sp. | reverse complement strand
TCCGCTGGGAGCCAATGTGGATGGCTTTGAAGAAGATCTTCAGACTTTTACAGGCCGTGAGCACGCGGCCGTGGTTACCTCCGGTACGGCGGCTATTCATCTGGCTTTGATGCTTTGTGGTGTGGAAGCGGGTGATGAGGTGATCTGTCAGTCCTTTACCTTCGCGGCTACGGCGAATCCCATACGCTACCAGGGCGCTAGTCCGGTATTTGTGGATTCGGAGCCGGAGACCTGGAATATGGATCCGGAACTGTTGGAACAAGCGATTTTGGATAGAATCGAGGGAGGGACAGAGAGAAAAAGTGACAAAGTGACGAAAAGTGGAAAGCCGAAGGCGATAATTGTAGTGCACCTATACGGGATGCCGGCGAAGATGGAGCGTATTTTGGAAATAGGGCGCAAGTATGATATTCCGGTGATTGAGGATGCTGCCGAGGCCTTGGGTTCTTCTATTAATGGTCAAAAATGCGGGACCTTCGGAAAGTTATCAGTACTCTCCTTTAATGGAAACAAGATTATTACTACATCCGGAGGCGGGGCCTTGTTAGGAGATGACGAAGCGCTGATTCAAAAAGCTCGGTTTCTGGCTACCCAGGCCCGCGATGATGCCCCGCATTATCAGCACTCCGAGCTGGGCTATAACTACCGTATGAGCAATATCGTGGCCGGTATCGGGCGCGGACAGATGAAGGTGCTGGAGGAGAGGGTAGAGGCGAGGCGAGCGAATCATGAGTTTTATTTTAGGGAGTTGGACGGGGAATGGTTGCAGGATAAGGCAGACGGACGACCGACGACGTACGACCGTACTACAGGTCAACATTCAACATTCAACGTTCAACATTCAACAGGAAGCGGTCTTTACTTCTTAAAAGAGCCAGAGAACTATAAAAGCAACCGCTGGTTAACGACGGTACTGGTAAATCCGGAAGAGACAGGAGGGGTAAACAGGGAGGACATCCGCCTGGCGCTGGAAGAAGAGAATATAGAAAGCCGACCGCTCTGGAAGCCGATGCATCTGCAGCCGCTGTATGAAGAGTATCCACACTACGGGAACGAAGTTTCGGATACGCTGTTTGAATATGGACTTTGCCTGCCGTCGGGAAGCAATCTCACTGGGAAAGAAAAAAGGAGAGTTGTAGCGACTATTAAAGACTGTTTGGAAAAATAAAAAAAATGTTCGGTAGTTCTGGGATTCATTCAAGAGCACATCCTTTTACGGGTTGTATAAAAAGTGTTAATTGAAGCCCTAAGGCTAATAATCTATTAATTAATTTTAATCAAGATTTCATTAATATTTCGGTAAATTCTATTAATATTATTAGCTCATTATAGAAGCACGTATTAAATATTAATAGAATCTATAGGGGTAAATGATGTAACCAAAGGGTTAGAAATTAATTCATCTGCTCATTCGGTAGCGTACTGTTAGAAAAGTGAATAATCAAAGAGGGTAAAATGGAGTTTGATTTTAATAAAAACGATTCAACCTTATCAAAGTATATAAACACATATACCAGATGTGTCTTCTTTTTGGTAGGTGATACGCTTTTTTTATTTCTTTCTGCATTACTGGCGTATTTCACTCTGGCACCTCTCACATCTAGTATTGAGACATTTCCGTATGCACTCTCCGTAATTGTCGCAATTTCAACAATTGGAATACTGGCAGTTTTAAGGATGTACATGTCAACTTGGAGGCATACTAGCATAATTGAATTTTTTAAGATTGTTGTGGCTGTAGTAGTTGGTACAATTCTGTCACAGGTGATATCTAATACATTGTTTGAGGTGATGGGAACCCATGACTATATTTTCATAATATTAATGTCGGTTTATGCTATCCTGTTTATCTCTGGTTTTAGAATTAGTAAACGCTTGATTTTTGAGCTTCTGGGTACTAAAAATAAAAACAGTTCTCGCACCATAATTTTTGGCGCTGAAAACGAAGGGGAGCAGATACTTCGAGATATAATTAAAAACGAGAAACTGGATTTTAAGGTACTTGCACTGTTTGACGATAGAGTGGTAAAAGGGCTTTATATGCATGGAGTTAGAACTCTTGGTGGCCCAGAAGAAATGGTGGAATATGTTGAAACCCATCCTGTAGATCAGCTTATCGTTGCCTATCCTGATTACCCTAAGAAGGATTTAAAGGAGATCATTAATAAACTCAAAAAGATTCGTCCGGAACTGGATATTAAGATTCTGCCTGCTTTCCAATCACTTTCTGATGATCCGGTGAGTATCAAGAATATCCGTGATATTAAAATTGAGGACGTGCTTGGAAGAGAGCCCATAAATATTAATATGGATAACTTAAAGAAAAGTATATACGGCAAGAAGGTGCTGGTAACGGGTGCTGGTGGTTCTATTGGTAGTGAATTAATTAGGCAATGTGCAAATTTAAGTCCCCACAAACTTATTGCTCTTGATATTGATGAAACGGAGCTTTTTAATCTAAAAAATGAATGTAATAAGCAAGACAAAGAAATAATACCGTGTGTGGCCTGTGTTACAGATGACCAAAAGATTGATAAAGTTTTAAAGAGGTTTAAGCCGGATGTAATATTTCATGCAGCTGCATATAAGCACGTACCGATGATGGAGTCATTTCCGGAAGAGGCCATTAGGGTTAATGTATTGGGTACAAGAACTGTTGCCTCGGCTGCTATCAAACATAATGTTGATAAATTTATCATGGTTTCCACCGATAAGGCTGTAAACCCTACAAATGTTATGGGTGCTACGAAAAGAATAGCTGAAGAAATTTGCATGTGCTGTGCGGATGACGGTTCAACCAAATTTATGTCTGTTCGTTTCGGTAATGTATTGGGTTCGAGAGGATCCGTTATTCCTATTTTTATTGATCAAATAAAGAATGGAGGTCCTGTTACCGTAACTCATCCTGAAATGAAGCGGTACTTTATGACGATACCTGAAGCTGTTCTGTTGGTAATGCAGGCTGGTTCTATGGGTGAAGGTGGAGAAGTTTTTGTTCTTGATATGGGTGAGCCTGTAAAAATTATGGATATGGCTCAAGACCTGATCAAATTACACAATCTCGAACCTGGAAAAGATATCGCAATAGAAATTGTGGGACGTCGCCCGGAGAGAAACTTTTTGAGGAATTATTGAATGCCGAGGAGGGAGTGTTAGAAACTGAACACGAAGAGATATTTAAAGCACAGTGCAGCAAAAACTTTGATAGACAAGAGCTTGATCATAAAATCAGTGAGCTGGTTGCGCTATTGCAAAGCGATAATGGGGAATCTGTGAGGGTTTATTTGAAAACTCTTGTCCCTTCGTACAATTTTAAGAATAATGGATCAGATAAAAGTATTCAAAAATCTAAAAAAGAGAATAAATTAGCAGTTTTAGAGTAATTAAAAAAAGAAGCGTAAATATATTTTTTAATAAATTAGATTAGCAGTAATATTTTACCAGCAGTACAATTAATTACTGTGGCAAGTTTAAATTTTAAATGAGAGAAAAATAGGATGCAATCCTCCAATAATAATCACCACAAGTCTGAAAATGACATTCAAAGGTTTCGATTTGATTCAGATTATAATTTTGGTAAATCAACATCTAGTAGTAATGCGCTAGATCCTCAGAGATTATTATCGATCGCCCTTAGATACAAGTGGATCATAATTTTACTGTTGATTGCCGGGGCTGGCGGTGCATGGTACTATGCTGAAAATGCTACTCCTGTCTATGAAGCCAATGGCACTATTTTAATTGAAACTCCTGCTGGAGGTCAAGATGATCGACTTTCTCAGTTGATGAATCAAACAACAGGAGAAGGCCTGAGTACTACATTAGCTAATCAGATTCAAGTTTTTAAGTCACGTTCATTTGCACGACAAGTAAGCCAATCATTGATGGATCAGGATTCTTTAACAATTTCTGATTACCCAATATTGTGGACCTATGATGAAGAGAACAAAGAGTTTTACCGTGCTAATGAGGCTACAGTTACATCCCGAATACAACGTAATCTTGCTTTTAATAAACCTGAAGAAAAGGCTGATGTTCTTGATGTAAGTTTTACAAGCAAAAGTCCAAAACAGGCTGCAAAAATTGTAAACAATGCAATGGAGGTGTATGTTGAACAATCAACAGAACAGAACAGGGAAGCTGCCAGTAAAACGGCTGAGTTTTTGAAAAAGGAGAAAGAAGCCGCCAAAGAAGAGTTGAGAAAAGCCGAAGAGAAGCTGCGATCTTATATGAATTCCAGCGGAATAGTTCAGGTTGATGAACAAGCAGCTAATATTGTAAATCGCAGAGAAGAAACTGAAGCAGAAATAGAGCGGGTTAAATTGGACCTAAAGACTACAGAGGAGACTATTGAAAAATATGAACAGCGACTTGAAGAAATTAAGCCCGGTCTGTCGAAACAGTATTCTGAGGCTTTGGAGCCGAGAATACAAAATTTACAGGAAGAAATGGCTCAATACGAGAAAGAGCGTAGGCTGATTATTGCAAGAAACCCAGGGGTTTTAGATAGGAAGCCTCTTCCTGATAGATTACAATACCTTAATAAACAAATTGAAAAAGTTAAAAACGAAATTACGGAACTATCTTCAAAACTTTTTAATGAAGATAATGAATTTACAGGTATAAGTAGTGAAGATAGAGCTCAGGCGGTTACTGAAATTCAAAATAGGTTAGTGGATTTGAAAATCCAGCAGAACCAATATAAGTCTAGGCTAGAGGCACTTAGAGAGCACAAAAAAGAGATTGATTCCACTTTTAACTCACTTCCAGAAGGAAAGATTGAGCTTGCAAAATTGCAAAGGGATGTAAAACTAAAGGAAGAACTATACTTAAATCTCTCCAAGCAGTATTCGGATATGTCTCTCTTTAAGCAATCCCAATTTGGTTACGGACAAATTATTGATAAAGCAAGTGTACCTAGTTCCCCTGTTTGGCCCAATAAAAAAATCCTGCTGTTGTTAGGGTTAATGTTGGGAGGATTTTTGTCTGCAGCTTTTATTGCAACTCGTGAGTTTATGAATAATACTGTGAATAGTCTTAATCAGTTAAAGAATATTTACCAACCTTCATTTAACATTATCACCATTCCCAAAATTGAAAAAAAATCACAAAAACGACTCAAATCCTTTAAAGGGAAAAAGGATAAGATTCCAAATGAATTAGTGATGATGCAAGATAGTTTGAATATTGTTTCAGAGTCTGTGAGACGATTAATGAACTATATTATTTTTCAAAACGGGGATACTCCACCTAAAACTGTAGCTGTAACAAGCCCTGCAAAAGGAGATGGAAAATCTACAATTGTTTCCAATCTTGGTATAGCTTTTTCTGAAGCAGGATATAATACCCTGTTAATTGATGTAGATCTACGACGACCCAAGCTTCATAAATATCTTGGGTTAAGTAGTAAGCAAGGATTGACGGACTATTTTGGTGGCAATTTACCTATTTCCAACCTGGTTAAAAGTACGGATATAAACTCTTCATTAAGTGTTATTACTACGGGCAGCACATCCAAAAATCATGAGTCTATTATTGGAACTTCTAAGTTCAAGGAATTGATAGATAATTTACAACGTAGTTTTGATATCATTCTTTTTGATACTCCCCCCTTCGGTATCATAAGTGATTCTACAGCAGTGCTAAAATATAGTCAGTCCACAATAGTTGTTGCCCGATATCAAGAAACGAATAAGGGGCTTCTATTTAGAACAATAGATGAACTTGAGCAAATTCAGGCAAATGTCACTAATATTGTCTTAAATGAGTTTGACTACCGCAAAGAGACGGAGAACTACTATGGAGCTGGTTATTTTGAGGCACTTTATGAAAATTATTCAGAATATGCGAGTTAATTGACTTATCTTAGTTACCAGATACTGAATAATGAAATTGCCTTCATGATTTATATAATTTTCTGTTTAATTGAATTATATCTAATCTAAATGAATAGTCATTCAAAAATTTACATTGCAGGTCACAGAGGTATGGTTGGATCTGCAATCAAGAGAAGATTAGAACAAGAAGGGGCGCAGAATATTATCTTCAGATCCAGTTCAGAGTTGGATCTAAGAGATCAGCAATCTGTTGATCTATTTTTTGAAGAAGAACAACCTGATATAGTCATAGATGCTGCGGCCAGAGTAGGCGGTATAATGGCAAATAATAATTATCCATGGCAGTTTTTGTATGATAATATCCAGATGCAAAGCAATATTATTAATTGTTCTCATAAATATGATGTTAATCAGCTGATATTTTCTAGGGAGCTCTTGTATATATCCCAAACATGCTGATCAACCTATGAGTGAAGATTTATTGTTAACCGGACCACTGGAGCCTACCAATCAATGGTACGCAATTGCCAAAATTGCAGGTGTGAAAATGGTTGAGGCACTTAGAAAACAGTATAACCGAAATTATATTTCATTGATGCCCACTAATCTTTATGGGCCAAATGATAATTTTGATTTAAAAACTTCTCATGTGCTTCCTGCTATGATTAGGAAATTTCATGAGGCAAAAGAGGAGGGGCATGTCCCGGTTACACTTTGGGGCACGGGATCTCCGCGTCGTGAGTTCCTTCATGTTGATGATGTAGCAGAGGCTGTACTGTTCAGTTTAACAAATGATTTAAGATATGGTCTATACAATGTTGGAACGGGCAAGGATATAACTATTAAAGAACTGGCTTCACTAATTCAAAATATTGTGGGCCATGAGGGAGATATTAAGTGGGATAGCTCCAAACCTGACGGGACCCCTAGAAAACTGATGGACGTATCACGCTTTGAGGATGAGGGATGGACCTATAATATTGAGCTTGAAAACGGAATTCGAGCTACCTATGAATGGTTTTTAGAAAATTTAGATGAGATTAAAGAAAGAGAAATTGAATCTTAAAAGTCCCCTCCGCTGGAGGAGTGGTTTCGACTACCGTCAGGTAGGGGGATATAAGAGTAAAATTGATATGAATTTTAAATTTTTAATTAATTACTAATTCGTGAACACATCAAGAAATAAAACAGCACTTATTACGGGAATTACAGGTCAGGATGGTTCATATCTTGCAGAACTTTTATTGGATAAAGGGTATGAAGTACATGGTATAAAGCGGCGAGCAAGTTTAATTAAAACTGATAGAGTAGATCATTTATATCATGATCCTCACTTTAAAGGGCTACCTTTTTATTTGCATTATGGTGATATGACAGACTCTACAAATTTAATTCGTATCATCCAGGAAACACAACCGGACGAAATCTATAATTTGGCGGCCCAAAGCCATGTACAGGTTTCTTTTGAAACACCGGAATATACTGCAGACGTTGATGCAATGGGAGTTTTGCGAATGCTGGAAGCGATTCGCATACTGGGCATGGAAAATAAAACTAGATTTTATCAGGCTTCAACTTCAGAATTGTATGGGAAAGTGGTGGAAACACCACAAAACGAAGATACTCCCTTTTATCCTCGTTCACCTTATGGTGCTGCAAAACTTTATGCTTATTGGATAACTAAGAATTATCGTGAAGCATATGGCATGTTTGCTGTAAATGGGATCTTATTTAACCACGAATCACCTCGCCGCGGAGAAACTTTTGTAACGCGTAAAATTACGAGAGCAGCTGTACGAATTGCTAAAGGAGTTCAAGAAAAATTGTTTTTGGGTAATTTAAACGCAAAACGAGATTGGGGACATGCCAAAGATTATGTTAAGGGGATGTGGCTTATGTTACAACAAGATGACCCTGAAGACTTGGTGTTGGCAACCGGTGAAACTACCTCGGTGAGAGAATTTTGTGAGATGGCTTTTAAACATGTAGGTATTGAAATAGAATGGCAGGGTGAGGGCAAAAATGAAATTGGAATTAATAAATCTGACGGCGAAGTCATTATCGAGGTTGATCCACAGTATTTTCGTCCCACTGAGGTTGATTTGTTGCTTGGAGATTCATCTAGAGCCCAGGAAAAGTTAAATTGGGAATTTAGTTATACCATTGATGATCTTGTTAAGGAAATGGTTGAAATGGATATGGATGAGTTAAAATAAGTTTCATTTACTATTGATTGAATTTAATGCAAGCAGAAATAATTACCGAGAGTGAAATTTAAAAGTTTGAGATTCTAAATCTTTTATATGAAAACAATACTTGTTACAGGAACAGCTGGATTTATAGGTTACCATCTTACAAAAAGGTTGAGTAACGAGGGCTATAAAGTTATTGGCCTCGATAATATTAATGACTACTATTCAACGGAATTGAAGCATGATCGGTTGGCTCAGTTGGGATTTTCAAAAGAATCTTTGAGTGATGATAAGCTTATAGAAAGCACATCTAAAGAAAATTTATTTTTTATTAAAACTGACCTAGAGAATAAGTCAACCATTGATTCTCTTTTTGAAAATGAAGATTTGGATTTTGTAATAAATTTAGCTGCTCAGGCAGGAGTCAGATATAGTCTCAAGGATCCTTATCGATATATTGACAGTAATATCACCGGTTTTTTGAATCTTCTGGAAGCTGCACGCCATCATTCATTGGAGCACTTGATTTACGCCTCTTCCAGCTCTGTCTATGGGGCTAACACCAATATGCCTTTCTCTACATCAGATAATGTAGATCACCCCATGAGCTTGTATGCAGCTACAAAGAAGTCTAATGAGCTGATGGCCCATACTTATTCGAATTTATATGATATCCCCACAACTGGGTTGCGTTTCTTTACTGTGTATGGCCCTTGGGGTCGTCCGGACATGGCGTTGTTTCTGTTTACAAAAGCGATGCTAGATAATGAGCCTATAAAAGTGTTTAATTATGGGAATATGGAACGTGATTTTACTTATATAGACGATATTGTTGAAGGCATTGTTAGATTGATTCCCAAAGCTCCCGAGCCTAACGAAGAATGGGATGGAGATGACCCTGATCCTTCAACCAGTTTCGCACCTTATCGGATATTTAACATTGGAAATAGTTCGCCGATAAAACTGATGGACTTTATTGGTGAAATCGAAAAACAACTGGGTATAGAAGCAGAAAAAAATATGATGCCTATGCAACCGGGTGATGTGCCTAAAACCTGGGCCGATGTAGAAGACCTTTTTGAATATATAGATTTTAGGCCACAGGTTGGTATTGAGGAAGGAGTAAAAAACTTCATCGATTGGTATAAAGAATACTATAACTAGCTTCAAAATGGAGCGTTGTCACCGCCGGGGCTATGTCCCGCTGGAGGCCCACCATTATTAGATTGATCACCATTGTCAGAAGCGTTGTCGTTTGGTTCTCCATATGGACCCGCATCTGCAGTAGTAAGGTTTTCGAATCGAGCATATTCTTCAACAAAATACAGCGGTATGCTACCCGTGGGTCCGTTACGTTGCTTGCCAACAATAATTTCAGCCAGGCCGGTAGTAGATTGTCCTTCAGGCGTAGTTTTGATTCCGTAATATTCCGGTCGATAAATGAAGCTCACAACATCAGCATCCTGCTCAATGGATCCCGATTCCCGAAGGTCGCTAAGCTGTGGACGCTTGTCACCTCCGCGTTGCTCAACGGCGCGACTAAGCTGTGACAGGGCAACAACCGGTACATCCAATTCTTTAGCCAATGCTTTAAGTCCTCGTGATATAGAGGCAATTTCCTGCTCTCGAGTACCGTGATCTCCACTGGCCGTCATCAGTTGTAGGTAATCCACAATTACAAGACCAATATCATGTTCACTTTTGAGTCGCCGTGCTTTGGTACGCAGTTCCATAATGCTTAGGCCAGGCGTATCGTCTACAAAAATATTGGCCGTAAAAAGTCGACCCGCAGCATCAATAAGACGCTTAAAATCTTCGTCCTCTAACTGACCTGATCGGGCGCTCTGTGCATTAATTCGTCCTTCCATCGTCAGCAGACGCTGAACAAGTGACTGATTCGACATCTCCAGACTGAAAATAGCCACCTTGGTCCGCAGTTTTTCGTTTTGATGCAAAGCCGCGTTCCGTGCCGTCGTCAAAACATAGGCTGTTTTACCCATAGAGGGACGTGCGGCAATAATAATGAGGTCACCGTCTTGCCAACCGGCCGTCAACTTATCCACATCGGTGCCGGTGGGAACTCCAGTAATACCGGAGGATTTACCACGGATATCTTCCAGATAAGAGAGAGTATCTTTTAAAACATCGCCAATAGGTTGGGCCTGCGCTCGCTGTTTCGAATTGGCCAGGTCAAAAATTCGCTGCTCGGCATAATCCAGTACATCTATCGTATCAGAAGAACTGTCGTAAGCCTGCTTAATGATATCGGTGCAACCCAAAATTAAGTTACGCTTCGTTGCTTTTTCGGCAATAATTTGGGCGTGGTAATCTACGTTTGCCGCTGAGCTGACTGAGCGGGTAAGTTCAGACAAGTAGCCCGGTCCACCACAGGTATCAAGCAATCCTTTATCACGCAATTCATTTTCGACCGTAAGCAGATCAAGTGGATTATCGCGTTCGTAAAGATCGTGCAGTACCTCAAAAATATGTTGATGGGCAGGCTTGTAAAAATCATTCGGAGACAGCATCTGCAAAGCAATGGTTGCCGCTTCGTGTTCAATCAGCATGGAACCCAGCACGGCTTCTTCAACTTCTACCGCCTGAGGAGGAACGCGTCCTTCCTGATCCAATACTTTGGAATCACCTTTATTGTAATTTGATCCTTTATTTGATGCCATCCGAGAACTGATCTAAAATTATAGCGAGTTTGTATGATTTGAAGGAAATGAACAAGAGTAATTGCCATTTGTTCACGCATTCACAAGTATAATAAAAGCGTCACTCTTACCGAAGTGAAAGACCCTATATTTTTCTAAAAATTTTTAGGGTTGGCCGCCGAGTTCATCATATCTTTCGCGGAGCAGCTGAACGTCTTCCCAAGTGGGACGTTTCCATTTTTGATGACGAAGGAGTGCAGCCGGATGATAGGTGGCAAGTAACTCATATTTGCCTCGAAAATCATGGAATTGGCCACGCATTTTTGTTAAGGAAAGGTTCTTATCAAGAAGCGTTTGAGCTGCTACTTTTCCAACAGCCAAGATTAGTTTTGGTTCTATTAAATCGATTTGTCGCAATAAAAAGGGCAGACTTCGTTCGCGCTCTTCCGGCTTGGGATTGCGATTGTTGGGCGGGCGATGCTTTAGGATATTTGCGATATATACATCTTCCCGCTTAAAATCGATAGCATTCAAAATTTTGTCCAGCAGTTTACCGGCTTTACCTACAAAAGGCTCTCCTTGTTTATCTTCTTCGGCACCGGGTGCTTCGCCAATAATCATTAAATCTGCATCGGGATTTCCGACGCCAAACACCAATTGTGTTCCCTCTAAATCGGTTCGAAGCACATCCGCTTTTTGGCACAATGTTTTTAGCTCATCAAGCGAATTACACTTGTCAATGTGGTAATAGACATCGTTGGACTCATCCTTATTAAATAACCCTTCCTGTGGTGTAAAACCCTCATCTTGCTGGTTATTTCCGCTCGAGGATGATTCCTGCAGTGATGGTTCTGTTACAGCATTATTGTCGGTAGGTGTTGTTTGGGTAGCAGGAGATTCGTTCTTGGTAGATTCTTTGCTTTCAAAATCCACCGAAAAATCCCCATATAATTCACGTTCTTTTTTGATAAAAGATATTGCGTCATCAATAATATCTTTGGGATCTCGATTAGAATCAGCCATAGAATTTAATTATCCGACAAGTTCAGCTATTACTTTCTGTTCCTGTTTAGCTTCGGCCGTTAATTCTCCAATGAGGTAGCCCTCTTTTGCTCGTGCCCCCAGCCTTACCGGTAAAATTCTATTTTCGTATTGCGGATTATAGGGGATGCCAACGCGGACGTAATTGTCCGTCCAACCCAGCATCGCTCCATTCTTATTTGCTCCCTCAAATAATACCGGACGTACTTCGTCAGTAAAAGAGGTATCAAAATTAAATCGCTTTTTCTTGGAAAGCCGACGCATTTTGTGGGTTCGTTCTTTGCGCACGCTGTCCTGCACTTGGGGTTCAATATTTAAGGCATGTGTATTGGGGCGCTCGGAATAGGTGAACACATGGAGATAGGAGACGGGCAAACTATTCACAAAATCGTAAGACTCTTGAAAAAGCTCGTCGGTTTCTCCGGGATGTCCTGTAATTACATCCACTCCAATTGCGGCATCGGGCATTAATTTTTTAATAAGTTCAACTCGTTGTCGATACAGATCAGATTGATAGCGACGACGCATGAGCCCCAACATTTTATCGCTGCCGCTTTGCAGGGGCATATGAAAGTGAGGCTGTATTTTATCGGATTCGGCAGTAAAGTGGATGATCTCTTCGTGCATCAGGTTGGGTTCCACCGATGAAAACCGGATGCGTTCAAGCCCGTCAACGGTATCCAGTTCCTGCAGAAGCATAAAGAAATTTTCATCTGTACCGCGACCGAAATCACCGGCATTGACTCCCGTTACTACCACTTCTTTAAAACCTTCCTCAACCAATAATTTCGCGTTTTCAACAACAGTATTGACTTCTGGACTGCGGCTTTCGCCACGCGCCATCGGGATGGTACAAAACGAGCAGTTATAACTACAGCCGTCCTGAACTTTTAGAAAGGCCCGGGTTCGGTCATCGGCAGAAAAGGCGTTATGGAAATCGACCGCCTCATTTACATCCGAATTATAGACAATAGGTTCGGATCGTTTTTCGAAATCGTCAAAAAGTTCAAGCAGCTTGAACTTGTTTTTAGCTCCGAGAACAGCATCAACGCCGTCAATTTCAGCAATTTCTTCAGGTTCCAGCTGCGCATAACATCCTATTACCGCAACAAAGGCCTCGGGATTTCGCCGAAGGGCACGCCGCACTGTTCGCCGGCAAGTACTGTTGGCACTTTGGGTCACCGAACAGGTGTTTACAACGTAGATATCTGCTTCGTTATCGAAATCGGTGATATTATACCCCTCTTGCTCAAAGTCACGCTGAATAGCCATCGTTTCGGAGTAATTCAGCTTACAGCCAAGAGTTTTAAAGGCAACTGTTTTCATGTATTTGCAGATGAGTGAAGCTTCTGGAATAAGTTATTTATCCATATTAAGATAACTCAAAAAATACGGAATGACTGTAAAAATATCGACAATGGATTTCGTTTCGGAAACTATTTTCTTGGCTTAGTACTAAAAAGAAAGGCATAAATATGACGTTTTATGCCTTTAGACTAAAAATTTAAATTTATCCCAGGTAATGATGCCATGCGTAAATGATGATGGCTAACACAATGAAATTAAGGATGCTAATGGGAAGCATGCGTTTCCATCCCAATTTCATAACTTGGTTATACTTAAATCGGGGGATGGTCCAGCGAACCCAGATGTAGACAAATGCCCAGAAAAATGTCTTAAGGGTAAAGACGGAAATATCCAGTATCGATTTTGCCAGGGGACTCATTTCCGGCAGCCAGTACCCTGCAAAGGGCAAATGATAACCGCCAAAGAAAAAGGTAGTTATAAGCATGCTGCCAATCATCACGTGCATATATTCAGCAAGAAAGAACATGCCAAATTTCATCCCGCTGTATTCGGTGTGGAATCCACCGACCAGCTCCTGTTCGGCTTCCACCAAATCAAAAGGGGTTCGGTTTGCTTCGGCAAAAGCAGCTACAATAAATATTATCGCTCCTATAGGATTGCGAATAATATTCCACCAGACTTCTTGTGAGTTGACAACATCAATCATGCTCAATGATCCCGCAAAAAGGACACAGGAGGCAACGGCCATTCCCATTGGCAGCTCATAACTAATCATTTGTGCAGCGGCACGCAATCCTCCCAATAAGGAATATTTGCTGTTAGAAGCCCAACCGCCCAGCGTTACTCCGTATACACCAAGCGAGTTGATAGCAAGCAGGTATAAAACAGCAGCATTAATATCTGTGGCATAGAGTCCATCTCCGAAAGGTATTACGGCGACCGTCATTAGTGCGGTAATAACCGGAATCATGGGAGCTATGGCGTGAATAGTTTTAAAGCCACGAGCCGGCGTTACATCTTCTTTGAGAAGGAGTTTTACAACATCTGCGATAGGTTGCAAGAGACCAAATGGACCTACGCGATTTGGTCCAATACGATTTTGGATAGCAGCCGCAATACGCCGTTCGGCATAAACAGCAAGTGCTGCAGAGTTAAGCAGCATGAATAGGGCAACTCCTAAAACGATATATGACGTTGTTGTTACTGGTTCCATTTAAAAGTCTTATTTAAGCTTTTACTTCTTTTTGTTTGATCGGTAGTTGAACGCCGTTTTCTTCGTCCATGCGCTCGTAGGTAATATTTTGAAGCTCATTTATTGAACTACTGAGCTCAGCGAAAATCTCTCGGGAATGATTATATTCGAAATCGAGCCCCAAACGATCAGCCAACTTATTGAGAAAATCCCAAACCGGTAGGCAATCCACCTTGTTTTCTTCGCTGACCCAGTTGTCAAAGTTTGTACCAAATCGGTCCAGACGTCCTTCTGACATCTCAAGATTGAGTCGACGATTTGTGTACTTTGTTTCTTTGGCAGGGTAGGAGCGTTGAATGCGTCCATCCACATTTACATAACTGGCTGCATGTTCGGCAACACACGTTATGGGAATGACCAAGTCTGAAGCTTTGGTAGTTTTATTGTGATTAGTTGCCAGCGAAATGGTATAAGGATCATCGATATCAGAGGGGGAGAGGACTTCACGTCCAACTAAGTCATCTGATAAGATGATAACTACTTTAGCAGCTGCAACGGTAGACTGAATGGATGTATCTTCTTCCTCATCCAGTTTTATAACCCGGCATCCATTGGTATTTGGAGCCTGGTCATCAGTAATCAGAAAACCATCTCCTGCACCGGGAATTACATGCGGAGTGAATTTCGCATTTTCCACGCCCAACAGGTTAAAAAACTTATTGAAAGCGTAATTTTCTTCTACCGATGCGTGAGGACTGCCGATAATAGCAATATCACCCGGATCATTGGCTTCTAGTACCTCCGCAAAGGTCTCGATGGCATTATTCCATGAAGTATTGGATTGATTATCGCCATCAAGTTTAATGGAGGGTCGATCAACACGATTCTCGTTAAACTGTTCATATGCTTTACGTCCCTCATCGGGCATCCAGTAATCGTTGACCTCTTCATTTTGTCGAGGAGTAATACGGAGCACTTCATTATCCCGTGTCCATAAGTCAACATTACATCCTTTACCATTAGTAATATCGATGCTGGGCGTTTGATTCATCTCCCAAACACGAGCTTTAAAACGAAAATCTGTGGATGTAAGTGCTCCTACAGGGCAAATATCAACAGTGTTAAGAGAGTAGGGATCGTCAAATTCTTCGCCGGGAGCTGTGGCAGGATAATTATCGTCACCCCGTTGAACTATAGTAAGTTGATGTGTTTCGCTGATTTCTTCGGTAAAGCGCACGCATCGCGTACAGTTGATACAGCGTTCGGCATCAAGCGTAACGCGGGGTCCTAAATCAACATGCTTGGGTTTGTGCACTTTTTTTACTTCAAAGCGACTCCCTTCAGGTCCGTATTTATAGGTTTGAATTTGTAGCGGGCATTCACCGGCCTGATCACAGATTGGGCAATCCAGCGGGTGATTAACAAGGATAAATTCAAGATTATCCTTTTGTGCTCGTGCAATATCTTCGGATGTTTCTTGCGTATGCACCACCATGCCTTCTTGCAAGGGAGTAGAGCAGGAAGTTTGTGGTTTAGGGAACCAACGAATTTTTCGTTCTCCGTTTTCATCGAGCTCGAATTCGCCTGTTTCACGATCTTTAACAGGTGTTCCTACTTTGACCATACACTGCCGGCAGTTGGCAGGTATCGACATGGATGGATGATAACAGAAAAAAGGAACTTCCAATCCCTGATCCAGAATGAACTGGAGCAGCATTTCATCCTTTTCCTCATCATATTCGTAACGTTTACCGTCTATAAATACTTCTGGCATAATTTTTAGTAAATTTCAATTCACAAAACAAATTACGGCCAAGCAATTTGATACTTGTGATTTGTTATTTAAATCACGCAACTGCGTGAACAGATTTCTTGCATCGTTCTTCAAATTCGTCTCTGAAACGGTTGATAGTATGACGCACAGGCCATACTGCGGCATCGGCAAGGGCGCATATCGTTCGTCCCTCCATTTGGTTGCCAACATCAAGAAGGAGGTCAAGATCCTTCATTTCTCCTTCTCCGTCTTTTATTTTCTTCAAGACCTTTTCGAGCCATCCGGTACCGTCTCTACATGGGGTACACTGTCCGCATGACTCATGGTGGTAGAAGTGAGAAATTCTCCAAAGTACCTCTACCATATCCGTATCTTCATCCATGACAACCATGCCGGCGGTACCCATCATTGATCCGACATCTTTCAGGGAATCAGAGTTCATGGTCACGCCGTCAAGCTGGTCGGCTCTTAGTGGAGGAGTGGAAGACCCACCCGGAATGATCGCTTTAAGATCTTTGCCACCGCGTATTCCACCTGCTACATCATTAATCAAATCCAAAACCGGAACACCGGTCGGGTATTCATAAACGCCCGGTTGATTAACATGTCCTGATATTCCATAAAGAACGGGTCCCGGATGTTCTTCGGATCCAATATCACTGTACCAGTCAGCGCCGTTATTGATCACCAGCGGAACATTAGCCAGCGTTTCAATATTGTTGATAGTAGTAGGACGACCCCACAAGCCATTTTGAGCAGGGAAAGGGGGTTTGGTTCGAGGATAACCCCGCTTTCCTTCAAGCGATTCAAGCATAGCTGTTTCTTCGCCACAAATATAGGCTCCGGCACCGTAAGTCAATTCCATCTCAATAGATATATCAGTGCCCAGAATATTTTCTCCGAGGTATCCTTTTTCATAAGCCTCATCAACAGCTCCCTGGAGTATGTCTACCCAGGAAATATACTCTCCTCGGATATATACATAAATCGTATCAACAGTCATTGCGTAAGCTGCGATAAGAGCGCCTTCGATAAAAAGGTGGGGATTATATTCAAAAATCTGACGGTCTTTGAAAGTTCCCGGCTCAGATTCGTCACCATTGGCGGCTAAATAACGTGGACCGCCATCGGGATCGGGCATAAAGCTCCACTTGAGACCGGCATTAAATCCAGCACCGCCACGGCCGCGTATGTTAGCTTGTTTTACCTCTTCAGTAACACTATTTCGCGACCAGGTATCTCGATCATTAAAAATTTTCTTTAAAGCGTCATAACCACCGTTTTTCTCATATATATCAATCTTTTGCAGATTGGGAATATCAGGAATAAGCAGCGGTTCGTATGATTTCCAGTCTTGAGCCATTATTTTGAGGCAGCTTGATTTCGTTTTTCCAATTGCGGCATTCCCATTGATTCGAACTCGGGCATTTTGCCGTTTTTAAGATTCTCTAACAGGGTATTAACCTTCTCTTTGGTCAGGTTATTGACGTAAACGCCATTTGTAACCTGCAACATGGGTGCATATCCACATGCACCGAGGCATTCAACTTCCTGGATAGTAAACATGCCGTCGTCAGTTGTTTCGCCTGCTTCGATACCCAATTCTTCTTCGAGGTGATGTAAAATCTCATATCCTCCGCAAAGTTGACAACTTAGACATGTACAGACATCCAGAACAAATTTACCTTTTTCTTCTTTGTAGTACTGCGTATAAAAACTGGCTACGCCGTGTACATGAGATTTAGGAACGCCCAATGTTTCAGCAACCAAGTTTTGTACTTCCGCTTCTACATGCCCATACTTCTGCTGAGCAACCCATAAAACGCGAAGGGTAGCAGCTTTGGCTGTTGGAAACTTAGCCTTAAGCCGTTCTATTTCGTCAAGTTCTTCCTGTGTAAATGACAATTCAGCCATTAAATTATGCTATATTATGTTTCAAAAAATGGGAGTCAAATTCCCACTACGTTAGTTCTATTTATCTGCTTCTCCCAATACGGGATCCACTCCACCAATAATTACAACGGTATCAGCGACCATTTCTCCGTCAAGCATATCCTCAAGAGCCTGCAAGTTTTTAAATGAGGGAGAATTGATTTTTAATCGCCAGGGATGTCCGGTTCCATTGCTTTGGATGTAATATCCAAGTTCACCTTTAGGCCCTTCAACGGCATGATAAGCCTCAGCACCTTCGGGTGGACAAATTCCGGTATCCGTCATCATAAAGTCGTGAATCAGCCCTTCCATCGAGTAATAAACCTCGTCCTTGGAAGGATAGGCTTGTTTGGCGTTATCTGTTCTTACCGGACCTTTTGGTAGCTTATCGAGGCATTGACGGATGATACGAATACTTTCGTGCATCTCTTCCATACGCACATAATATCGTGCGAGATTGTCGCCCTCAAGACGAGTAGGAATTTCAAAATCCACCTCATCATAACGAGCATAGGGAGAGAAATCACGAAGATCATAAGCGTATCCCGATGCTCGAAGGGTAGGGCCAGTAGCCCCGATTTCTAAAGCATCTTCAGGTTTTAGGACGCCAACTTCTCGGTTTCTATCAAAGAAAATCTTGTTTCGATCGAGCAGTCCGTGAAAATCCTTGAGCTCTTGCGGAAATTCATTAACAAAATCCTTAATCATCGCAAGAGCATCATCAGTAAGGTCATTGGCCACACCACCTATGCGAGCATGGGAAATAGTAAAACGATGACCGCCAATGTTGTCAAAAATGTCGTAGAGTTTTTCACGCTCTCGGAAGGTCCAGATAAAGAATGATACCGCACCGGCATCCATTACCATGGTACCAAGCCAGAGAAGGTGAGAAGAAATACGTGCCAACTCACATCCTATCATCCGTATATAATGGGCTCGCTCGGGAACTTCAACATTTGCAATTTTTTCAACAGCAGTACAGAGCGCCACATTATTACTGTAAGGAGAGAGGTAATCCATGCGATCGGTATAGGGCATGAACTCCTGATAGGTTTTATTCTCTGCAATTTTTTCCACTCCACGGTGCAGGTAGCCGATATCGACTTTTGCCTTTTCAATAAGCTCTCCTCTCAATTGTAGGATGAGACGCAGCACTCCGTGGGTTGCAGGGTGCTGAGGACCCATATTGAGCACCATCTTGGTATTGAGCGGGTCATCATCAAGCATCTCGATGGTTGTGTGCTTATCCTCGAGAGCCTGATAGAGCTTTTTTTGATGCTCTTCAAAAAATTTTGAATCTAACTGATCGACAAGTCTTGTTTTACTCATAATAAATGCTACTCAGTGTCAGGCGTTGAATTTGGCAGTTCAATAGAGCCCGGAATGCCCAACAGTGGAAATTCTTTGCGCAATGGATAATAGTCGTAGTCTTCGGGCATATAAATACGACGAAAGTCTGGATGATTATTAAACTTCACGCCGAACATATCATAAACCTCACGCTCCATCCAGCTGGCAGATTGCCAAACATCGGTAATGGAATCCATAACGGGTTCTTCTTCGGGAAGACGCACTTTTAAGAATAGTTTTTCTCGGTTTCGTAAAGAAACGAGATTATAAACAACCTCAAAGCGATCTTCTGAAGTAAATCGGTCAATGCCAAAGATATCGTTTAGATAGATATAGTGAAGCTCTTCTTTTAGATATCGGCATATATCTACAATATTGTTAGGTTCTACGAGAATAAACGTATCTCCCGTGGATTGATAGACTTTGACAAAGCTATCCGCAAATTTCTCAGATAGCTTATCAACCGTATTTTGGAGTGTTTTAGATAATTCTAAATCCATATTAAGTATCGAGCGTTACGGAGTGTTCGGTACGAATTTTATCTTGAATTTTCATAAGGGCATGCAAGAGGGCATCGGGACGCGGCGGACAGCCGGAGATATAAGCATCTACCGGTAGAAAATTGTCACAACCCTGTACTACGCCATAGCAACGATGCATGCCACCTGTTGAGGCGCAAGCACCCATGGCAATACACCACTTTGGGTCGGGCATCTGATCCCAGATACGACGAATGGCGTGAGCCATTTTGTAGTTTACCCACCCTGCAACAATCATAACATCGCTCTGGCGCGGTGAAAACCGCATAACCTCAGAACCAAAACGAGCAGCGTCGTATTTAGGGCCGGCAAAAGCCATCATCTCAATGGCGCAACAGGCCAATCCCATTGGCATAGGCCAGGCAGCATTTGATCGTGCCCAATTTGTAAGTGCATCAACTTTTGTGGTGAGAAAACCGTCACCGAGTGAACTTTCAATACCCATAAGTGTACAGGCTAAATTTGATTAATTAAACATTCCTTGCTTCGCATCCCAATCGAGTGTGCCCACTTTAATAGTGTAAAGCAGACCTACAAAGAGGATAAGAATAAATACAACCATGGCAACAATCGTTCCTACACCGTATTCGAGAAAGTTAACTGCCCATGGATAGATAAATACAACTTCGAGATCGAATACGATAAATTCCATTGCTACCAAATAGAAAGCAATAGAGTAGCGGTCGGCCGCATCGCCAACAGGGTCCATACCACTTTCATAAGGATCGAGCTTATTTTTGTTTGGACGAAACGGTCCCAATAGACGAGATAAACTCATCAAAACAATGGCCAGAACAACGGCAACTCCAGCTATAATTAAAATTGGTAAATAATTCTCAAACATCGGTTCGTAGATTAATTTTGGTCAGTCGGAAATTAGTGGCAATGGGTCGTAATGTCAATGAAATTTAGGCAAAGAATATAGGACATCTCGATTTGAAAACATATAATTTCAGGGCACCTTTCTTATTTAAAATGAGTATACATAGTTGATGGTCTTTAGCCTTGGTCAAGCTACCTTAGCAAGTGGAATGTATAAGCGCGCCTGCCGGTATTTCTTTGCGAATATCGTTGTATTTTTTAACGGCTTTTTCTGTCTCTAATATATAAAATGTTACCCCTTTTTCTTTAAATAAATCAGTTGTTTCTTCACAAACTCCCAGTCGTTTATAAAATCCCTTGGAAAGGACGATTGCCTGTGCCCCTTTAGTTATTAGTTCTTCAACATCAGCTGGTTGAATGCCGGGATTATGATGGGTACCAGTTTCATTCCAATCCCACTCGCGCGAACCACCGGGGAAAAGTTTTGCATCTTTGTATATACTTCCGTCACTTGTTTTGATGTTACCCCATTTAATGGAATTTATTTTCGGAGATTCTTTTTTAGTATCCATAACAAAGTAATATCAGTTGATCTTCATTTTATCAAACATTTAGCTCGAAAAATACGTTTATTAAACCTGGTTCTAAAGTTTACGGGTACCGTAAAAATCAGTAAATTTACTTGCTATATTTTTAATACTAATAATTAAAAGAAAACGATTTACCATTGGATAAAGTCAAGATGGACATATTAGGGCTTTCTACAAGCCCAAGCAGCGGTGGAGCATATGCGCTAATTTTAAATGAAGTGGACGGTAACCGAAGGTTGCCTATCATTATTGGCACGTTTGAAGCTCAGGCCATTGCATTGGAGCTGGAACATATTAAGCCCCCGCGCCCTATGACGCATGATTTATTGAAAAATATGATCCAGAATTTTGGGTCGAATGTGCAACAGGTTTTTATAAATGATTTAAGTGAAGGTACGTTCTTTGCAAAAATTATTTACGAAGATAATGGTCAGAAGATGGAGCAGGATGCACGTCCCAGTGATGCTATTGCCTTGGCTGTTCGTTTTGATGCTTCAATATATGTGGCAAGTGAAATCTTAGAAGAAGCCGGCATTGTCTCAGAGGGGGAATCAAGCGGAGATTTAACGACCAGTTCGCAATCTCAGGATCAGCCCAAAGAGATGAGCAAGTTAGAACGCCTTGAAAACGAGCTACAAACGGCTATTGATACTGAAAACTATGAAAAAGCTGCTCGGCTTCGGGACGAAATCCAAAAACTTAAAGGATAGGGTCATTGCAGGTAACCAATTACTCTTTTGAGGATCTTCCATTTTCGAAGCTTTTTAAAACTTATGTTCACAGCTTTGATGAGGTAAGTAAGTTTTTTGAGGCTGATCCATTTGATCGGGAAGCTATTTCACAAAAAATAGATAATTTTGCCTTTCAGGGTAATAGGGAGCAGGCTGCTTCCATTTTATCTGCCTTAAATAAGCAGTTTGATGTCCATGAGGCGGCAATCCGTAATATTGAGCGCCTCGAAAAAGAAAATGCATTGGCTGTTGTTACCGGTCAACAGTTGGGAGTGTATGGTGGGCCGCTATATACGGTGTTAAAAACAATAAGCACTATTCATATCGCCAATAAGCTCGAAAAAGAATTCGATCGTCCGGTTATTCCTGTGTTTTGGCTTGCTGATGAGGATCACGATTATGATGAGGTTCGCAAGCTCACCATTATTGAGGAGGATGAATCCAAAACCTTTTCTCTTCCGCCCAAAAATAACCATCTACCTACCGTTGCCGATTTATCACTTCCCGATGAATTGTCGGACATGCGAGATCAGCTTAAGGAGTCTTTATATGATACTGATTTTTCAAATGATCTCTGGGAGTTGCTGGATGAATCTTTTAAAAAAGGGCACTCATTTTATAAAGCATTTGGACTATTTATAAGTCGACTATTTTCGAAGCACGGCTTGGTATTGGCCGGCAGCAATCATCCGGATGTCAAAGCCGCTACGGGCCAATATCTTAAAGCATCTATTGATAAAGCGGATAAGATTCGAGATCAGCTCGAAAAGAAAAGTGCGGATCTTGCTGAGGATTATCATCAGCAAGTTACCCTCTATGATTCTAACCTTTTCTATCTTGGTGATAAAACCGGCCGCACAAAGATAAGTCGCAATGGAAATAGCTGGAAAACCGATGGAAGTATTGAGTGGAGTACAGCTCAACTTGTGGATGAAATTGAGGCTCATCCTGATCGCTTTTCTCCCAATGTATTTTTACGACCCATTTTACAGGATGCCCTGTTACCGACGATCGGCTACGTTGCAGGTCCGGGGGAAGCAGCATATTACGGACAAATGAAAGGCATGTATCGATGTTTTGATATGGATATGCCAATTATCTTTCCCCGGATGAGTGCCACGTTGGTTGAACCGGCCATTGATCGTATTATTGGAGAACTTCCGTTTGAATTTCATGAATATGGTAAACGGATTGAAGATCTGGAATCCGATTATGTCGACAGGACTGATCAGTATGATATTGAAGCTATATTTGAAGAGTGGCAAGCTCGGGTTGAGGAGATATCAGATGACAAAAAGAAAGATATCGCGGATATAGATTCTACACTAGAGGCGTCAGCTGAAAAAGCAACGTCTGTCTATATAAATGAGTTGAATAAATTAAAGGGTAAAGTTTACCGCTCAGTTAAAAAGCAGGACCAAACACAGTTAGATCGAATTCGAAGAATCAAAGCTAATCTGTTTCCGGGAGATGGTCTACAAGAGCGAACAGTAGCCGGAATATTTTTTATGAATAAATACGGTATTGATATCTGGGATAAACTTTTGAATAGTCTTGACCCAGATGAGGAGTTTGATCATCATAAATTAGTTTATCTATAGTTTTGGATATCAATCAAAAGAAAGAAGAGTTACGGCGGCAGTTATTAGAACAACGAAAATCTATTGCCGCACCTGCATTCTATGGTGCTTCTGCGGATATCATTGAAGAGTTGAAAGAGCAGAAAGAGTTCCGAGATGCTGGTACAATCCATAGCTATGTGTCGATGAATGAGCGCCGAGAGGTTGAAACGCGTGTACTCATTAAAGAAATGATTGCGAGAGGTCGGGACGTTGTAGTACCGGTGACAGATTTTCAAAGTAGAACTCTTACACACCTCCTGTTAAAATCATTTTCCGATCTCAAAGAAAACCGATGGGGCGTCATGGAACCAGCGAAAGGGGAGGAGGTTGCTCCGGAAGAAATTGATCTTGTGATCGTCCCCATGGTAGGAGGAGATGAGCAGTGTAACCGCATTGGATATGGAGAAGGATTCTATGATCGCTTTTTAAAAGATGTTCGATGTCCCAAAATAGGACTGTCTTTTGATTGTACTATTGTAGAACAGCTACCAACTGAGCATTATGATATATCGTTGGATAAAATTATTACCGAAAAGCGTATATTGACTACAGAATAATTAGCTTGCTTATAGTGTAACACAGCCTATATTTATACGTAATACTTGCTGTTAACAAGATAAAAATGGGCATTAACTTATGGCAGATTATATGAAACAGCGGACCAAGCAACAGCATTCTGATTCTTTACTGGACTTTGAGGCTCATGAACTTCAGGCCACGATGCATGAGTTTCTCGAAGATGAGAAGAAGTCAAACACGAATATCTGGAATTTCTCAACAATTGCAGGTATTGCGATGTTCTTCGTAGGGATCATCTTTATTATTCAAACATTAGGATTGTCAATCGGCCCTGATGTTTCCGGACTTATTGAAATGTTGCCGCTCATAGGGGGAGTTATCGTCACAATGGTTGGATTTGGATATTTTGTGGGAGACAAAAAGAAGTCCAAGAAGAATCAATCTTCTAAAAGTTATGATTTCGATTATGACTTTGGGCAGTCAGAAAGTCAAGATACCGAAGAAGACTTTACCTTGAATAATGATTTGGGTTCAAAAAGCAAGAGCAAGAATAAGAAGAAAAGTTCCTCTTCGGATAGTAAGTCGCAATTTGATAGTTATGCTTTCAAGCAGACCAAAAAGCTGTATAAATCCCGAACGAATAAAAAGATAGCGGGCGTTTGTGGTGGATTGGGAAAATACTTTGGAATTAGTGCCGGAGTGATACGAGCATTATTTATTATCACGTTATTTGCAGGTGGTGGAACTTCACTGCTTATCTATATTGCTCTCGCTATAGCGTTGGACAAAGAGCCTCCCGAAATGATGGATGACTTCGAATTTTAGCATTTCTGTAGGAATAAATACTTCATTTATAAAACAAGTTCGTTGAATCTTAGATGATTCTTATATTTAGAAAACAATTTTATTTGAATATAAAATGAGATGACGTGTTTATAACCTTTGAAGGGATTGATGGAAGTGGCAAATCTACCCAGATAGAAAAACTACGGAACCGCCTTGAAGAGAAAGGAGCGCTCGTTGATGTGTACAGAGATCCCGGTGGTCCGGTAGTTTCGGAACAGATCAGGGAGATATTACTTAATCCCGATTTTGAAATTAATTCCGTAACAGAGCTTCTGTTGTTTTCTGCAGCACGTTCTCAATTGATGGCAGAAAATGTTTTGCCAGGTCTCAAAGAAGGAAAAGTTGTTATTTTAGATCGTTTTTTTGATTCAACAACGGCCTATCAGGGATATGGAAGAGAATCAGTTTCCCTTCAGGAGATTCATAACCTTAATACCATTGCCAGCCATAAAAGAAAGCCGGATGTAACTATTTACATGAAATTATCATTAACTGATGCCAAGCAAAGAATGGCAAAAATAAAGGATAGAATGGAGCTGTCTGGAGACGAGTTTTTTGAAAAGGTGATTGCCGGATATAATAAATTAGCGGATCGTGAAGATCGTTTTTTTACAGTTGACGCAACAGAACCCGTTTCCAAAGTACATAAGCGAATTTGGAAACATATTAAAAAAAGGTACGAATATTAGGCAGCAATTCTGTTAAGGATTTTATATTTGGCGGTGAGGAGAGATATTATCTAAATGTATATCTTATATGAGTAATAATTTGGGGATGGGGACTCTCAATGCAGAAAATATAATCTCTGATAAAAATTGCGATTCAAACTTAAGTGCGAAACTTATTGCTGAAAACAGATAAAATGTTTATCTTTATCGCATTGTGGATTAACCTTACTACAAAATTGAAAATCTCCTTAGATTATCTTTCAATTTTTAATTTTAACCAACTCTGAAGTATAAATTATGGCGCACGAAAGAATTGAAGTTGACCTGCCTCTAGCCAAAGTCTATGAATACTTAAGTGATCCCACTTACTTTCCTCACTTCTTTGAACGAATTGAAAAAGTCAACAAGATAAATTCTCAGACATTTGAATATTCCACAACACTTGGTGGCGAAAATTTCGAATGGACAACCAATATCATTGATGATTTACGAAACACTCGTTTTGCTTGGATTACTATCAATGGTAATCTAAACCAAACCGGAACGATTCGTTTTACACCACTGGATAATGGAGAACGTACACGTGTCGATTTCAGCCTCGATTACCGAACATTCTATGGCGAGCCGGGCGAAGAGTTAGCCAAATTTATTAAGGGACTGCCTGCTCAAATAAAAAAAGATCTCCAGCGCTTTAAGGATGAAGCTGAAGATGGTACTTTTAAGCAAAAGGCTGATGATACCCTTGCAAAAATTGAAGAAGAGGAAGCAGAAGCTGAGGCTAAAGCAGAAGCTGAAGAAGAAGCAGCAGAATAATTAATAGCATATTTTAAAACTTTTAAATGCGCACTGTGAAGTGCGCATTTTTTTTGTCTGTGAAATGTATGACCCTTTCTCAATTTGTACAGAGTTCCGAAAGTGATCGGCCTCATTATTTGCTCCTTGGACACCCGGTAGAGCATAGTTGGTCTCCCTTAATGCATAATATTGCTTTGCAGCACTATGATATTGAGGCAGAGTATCATGCAATAGATGTTCAAAATGATGAGCTTACTGATTTAGCTTCTTTTTTAAATAGTGATCTCTTTTTGGGGGCCAACGTTACTATTCCCTACAAGCAGTCGATCGCAGATTATATGGATAATATCGACATTTCAGCTCGAGAAATTGGTGCAATTAATACGATTGTTAAAAATGAATATCAGCTAGAGGGATATAATACGGACTATGCCGGGTTTATAGAGCCCCTGCAACCATATGAATATGAGCTGAATGGGGCATCGGCTGTAATTTTTGGAACGGGAGGAGCAGCTCGTGCCATTGTGTATGGATTAGCTGAAATGGGCATGGAGGAATTATTTTTAGTATCACGTACACCAAGTCGGATTACTTCATACCGTGATAATCGCCAAGTTCAAATTGTATCTTATGATAACTGGACCTCATTTGCAGAGGAGGCATTGCTGATTGTAAATGCTACTCCCTTGGGAATGCATCCCAAAATTAATTCATCACCGATTCGTGATCAGGAGAAACAATATCTTGAGGCAAAAATATGTTATGATATTGTATATAATCCTGTTGAAACTAAATTCTTAAAACAAGCTTTAAAAGTCGGAGCCCAAACGATTGATGGATTGGAGATGTTAATCCAGCAGGGCAGTAAATCCTTTAAATTGTGGACCGGTCATCCGTTTCCCGTTAATATTGTACGAGATACCCTTTATGGAAAACTTGAAAACTGAATTTTCTGTTATTGTTCCTCAGATTTCACAAGAGGATAAAGATATACGAGCTTGGTTTACACTCAAAAACCCGGAGTTCCAGCGTCCTGGTCAAGCCATTGCAGGATTGAATATGGGTTTTAATACCTCAGAGAAAAAGGAACAGGTTGCCCAAAATAGATTAGCTTTACTCAATAGTTTAAATATAGATTCCGATTGGGTGGCATACGCTGATCAAGTGCATAGCAATAGAGTTCAATTTGTTACTGAAGGAGGGACATATCCTTCAACAGATGGATTGGTTACAAAAGTGCCGGGCTTAACGCTTGCCATCCAGGTGGCCGATTGTGCTGCGGTATTGTTGTGGGATGCCAAAAATAAGGTGATAGCAGCGCTGCATGCCGGTTGGCGGGGAGCTGTTGGAGATATTATTACCAATGGAATCCAAAAGATGAAAGCACAGGGAGCAGATCCATCAAAAATAAAGGCATTTGTTGGACCCTGTATTTCGATAAAGAATTTTGAAGTTGGGATGGAAGTTGCGGAACAGTTTCCCGATCAGTTTGTGAATTATACCGACTTTGAAAAGCCCCATGTCGATTTAAAGAACTTTATTAAGCACCAGCTTGTGAATCATGGTATATCCGATAATCAGATAGAATTACGAGAGGAATGTACCATCAGCGAAGCAGATAAATTTTATTCTTATCGCAGAGAAGCTAATAAGAGCGGACGGATGTTAGCACTAATCCAAATCACAGAATGAGCAGCTGAATACCGTGAGAGTTTCTTACGCGCCGGGATATTATGCACCTATTCCTGATGAGCATATATTTCCCATGAAAAAGTTTAAGGGATTGCATCGATATCTGGTGGAAGAGAATATTATTGCTTCCTCTGATGTTGTAGCACCGTCGATGGTGGATATGGCCAATTTACAAATGGTGCACACCCGGGATTATGCAAATGGAATTATGGACGGTAATCTTAACAAAAAGAAGCTGCGGCGTTTGGGCTTGCCATGGTCAAAACGATTGGCAATCAGATCACGATTGGCGGTACAGGGTACAATTAATGCAGCGATTATGGCTTTACAGGATGGTATAGCAGGAAATCTGGCCGGTGGAACCCATCATGCAATGGCTGATTTTGGAGAAGGATTCTGTGTTTTTAACGATGTTGCCGTAGCGATCAAGGTGTTACAGCAATCGATGTGGGCAAAAAATATTTTAGTTATTGATTGTGATGTGCACCAGGGAAATGGAACGGCCGCTATTTTTAAAAATAATCCCCACGTGTATACCTTTTCTCTACACGGCGAAAAGAACTATCCCTTTAAAAAGCCACCCTCCACGCTTGATATTGGCTTAGCCGATAACACTAAAGACGACCAATACTTGAAGACGTTGGGTGATGCCCTGGATACAATTTTTGACGATTTTAATCCTGATTTGGTATTTTATTTGGGTGGAATTGATCCTCTGGAAACCGATCATTTCGGGCGATTGTCATTAACGAAGAAAGGACTGCAACGGCGCGACAGGATAGTAATTCAAAAAGTGGTAGGGCAGGATCTGCCTCTTGTTTTACTGCTTTCGGGAGGATACGCGCCCACACTGAAAGAAACTGTTTTGGCCCATGCGTTGATGTACAAAATGGCCAAAGAAATGGAGTATTAGGTAGACTTTTTGTTTGATAAATGATTCTGAGTTCTACCTCATTTTATCTATCTTCAGAGCTATTTTGAAACTGAATTACTGCTTTTGAAACAGAAAAATATTGTCATATTGGGTTCCACCGGTTCAATCGGTGAACAGGCATTGCAAATAGTTCGGGAACATCCCGATCGTTTTAATGTCTTGGGTATTAGCTGTAACAATAGCTGGCAAAAGCTGTTGGAGCAGGCCCAGGAATTTCATCCCCAATATGCGTTGGTAGCCAATCAGCAATATGCAGATCTGCTAAATAAAAAATTACCCTCAGGGACAGAATTGTTGGTTGGGAATGAGCAGTTGCTGGAACTTGCTACCCTGGATGGTGCCGATGTGATTCTAAATAGCTTAGTGGGATATTCGGGTTTTGAGCCTACGATTGAGGCCCTCAAGGCGGGTAAGAAAGTCGCATTGGCCAATAAAGAGTCATTGGTTGTTGGCGGAGAAATCATCAACGAGCTTGTTAAAGATGACAGGAGCCAGCTCATTCCGGTAGATTCTGAACACAGTGCAATGTTACAGTGCTTGGTGGGAGAACCGCTTGATAAAATAGAGAAGCTTGTAATTACGGCCAGTGGCGGACCCTTCCGCACGTGGTCAAAAAAGCAGATGCAGGATATCACAGTGAATGATGCTCTTGATCATCCCAACTGGTCAATGGGAGCAAAAATTACCATTGATTCGGCGACGATGATGAATAAGGGGCTCGAGATAATAGAAGCACACTGGATGTTCGACATGCCTTTGGACAAAATTGAAGCTGTAGTTCATCCCCAAAGCGTAATTCACTCGGTAGTTACATTTACGGATGGATCCAGTAAAGCACAGCTTGGGCCGCCCACCATGCAGGTACCCATTTTGTACGCGCTGACATATCCGGAGCGTACAACACTTGATGCGCCTCGATTGGATTGGCAGTCGGCTTTTGATTTGACGTTCGAACCGGTTGATTATGATCGCTTTCCCTGCTTACGTTTAGCTTTTGAAGCAATTGAAGAAGGTGGGTTGGCACCGGCTATTTTGAATGCGGCCAATGAGATAGCGGTTGAGCGCTTTCTAAACGAAGAAATTACGTATATTGATATTCCGAAAGTTGTTGAATCGTGTTTGGATCAATTAAATAATTCGGGTTCAGTTACGTTAGAATCATTGAAAAATATAGATCAACGAACCAGAAAACTGGCACTAACTATTTAAGAATTATCTTGTTTCATGGAATGGATTGTAAGTTTATTGTCAACGCTGGGAATTTTTGCCGCAGCTCTTCTAATTTTGGTGTTTTTTCATGAGTTGGGGCACTTTTTAGCGGCAAAATTATTTGGGATGCGGGTGGAGCGCTTTTCACTCGGATTTCCTCCTCGTATTTGGGGCTTTCAAAAAGGTGAAACCGATTACTGTATTGGTGCTACTCCGTTGGGTGGCTATGTGAAGATTTCGGGGATGATTGATGAAAGTATGGATGATGATTATCTGGACGAGGAGCCTAAGCCTTGGGAATACCGCAGTAAGCCGGTGTGGCAGCGGATAATTGTAATTACTGCAGGCGTTATCTTTAATATGATTTTGGCTGTTGCTATTTATGCGGGATTGGCTTTTTCGAATGGCGAAACGAAGGTTAAGCTCGACAGCGTAGATAGCATTTATGTAGCAGAAAATTCCCTGGCAGCCCAAGTGGGATTTCAATCCGGAGATAAACTAATAGGAGTAAATGGGGAGGAAGTACCCTATTTTCAGGATCTGTTTTCTCCAAATAGAATGATGGCATCATCGCTAAGTTATATGGTAATGAGAAATGGGAAGCAAGTTACCATTCCTGTAGCTGATAGCTTGCTTGATGAGATAGGAAAACAGGGATTAGTAACCCTCAATAATGCCATGCCCAGCGTGCCAATAACCCAGGTGCAGCCAGGAGAGCCAGCCGATCGGGCAGGTATTCAGCAGGGCGATCTTATTACAGCAATTAACGGTGAGCAAGTAGGATATTTACAGGAATTAATTTCACGAATTACCAGCTCTACAGATAGTATAACGGTAACTGTTAACCGTAGTGGAACTACTCATGAGTTTACTTTAATGCCTAACGAAGACAATAAGTTAGGAATTGGATTTAACCCGGATCCAGAGGAGTATTTTGCAGTTGAGCGTTTTCAGTATGGTCTTTTAGAGTCAATGGATTTTGGCCTTCAGAGAACGAATGAAACCGTTTCGGGAATTATGGGAGGGTTCAGTAAGATGTTTTCAGGTGAGATCTCGGTCCGAGATAATTTAGGTGGGCCCGTGGCTATTGCCAATGTCACCAAACAGGCGACTGATGCTGGCGGTTTTATTGGCTTCTGGAATATTACGGCCTTTTTGAGTATTACGCTGGCAATTATGAATATTTTGCCCATTCCTGTGCTTGATGGCGGACACCTTATGTTTTTAATCTATGAAGGAATTACCCGGCGCGAACCATCACCCAAAGTTCGAATGGCACTCCAGCAAATTGGCTTTTTGCTGATTATAGCTCTGTTTATTTTTGTTACCTTCAACGATATTCTGCGGCAGTTCGGCTAATTAAATATATCAATATATGTTTGCACGCGAGGGATATACAACTATATTCGTAACCGTAATATTTGCTCTTATCGTAAGTGGAATTGCTCGGTATATCGAGCCCCACTGGACGGCCTACCTGTTGTATACGGCCATGGCAGTGCTGATAGCTTTTATTCTGTACTTCTTCCGTGATCCCGATCGGGAAATAACCGTAGGTGATAACGTGGTGATTTCTCCGGCTGATGGGAAAATCGTTCAAATTAAGGAAGTTGATGAAGAGCGATATATTAAAGGTCCGGCTACCCAGATAAGTATTTTTCTTTCGCCTCTTGATGTCCATGTAAACCGGATACCGGTTACCGGAACGCTTGAATACCTTGAATACGAGCCGGGGATGTTTCTTGCAGCCTATGATCATCGTGCTTCGGAATTGAATGAACGAGCTGATTTTGGAGTAAAACACCCATCAGGGACAAAAATATTTTTTCGACAAATTACGGGACTCCTGGCACGAAGAATTGTTTATCACATCGATAAAGGGGATAAGCTCGAAGTTGGAAAGAAATTTGGAATGATGAAGTTTGGTTCCAGAATGGATATACTTGTTCCGCCGGAGGTCGAGGTGAATGTCTCTGAAGGAGAAAAAGCCGTAGCGGGAAAAACAATTTTAGCTACTATCAACCCATAAGATGAAATACCCCATACAGAAGTGGAAGCGATTTCGTCGTCGCAGAAAGCGTAAAAAAAGGAAAAATGGCCGATCAAGGAAACAAATTCCCCGTACGGTTATCCCTAGTTTTTTTACGTTGATGAATTTGTTCTGTGGTTTCTTAGCTATTATCAGTATTGCCGAGGGGCGTCTGTTTTTTGGTGCATGGCTGATTGTTTTTGCAGGCTTATTTGATGCTCTCGACGGATTTATGGCTCGACTCTCTAATGCAACCAGCCAATTTGGTATTGAGCTCGATTCCATAAGTGATGTGGTTTCATTTGGTGTGGCGCCGGGTTTCCTGTTGTACTCATTTGGATTGGCAGAACTTCCATTTGTAGGTATTATCCTTAGTGCCTTGCCGCCCCTGTGTGGCGCAGTGCGTTTGGCCCGCTATAATGTGGATGTGCAGGAAAGTATTGAAGACTTTTTTAAAGGACTCCCCATACCCGGACAGGCCATTATGATTGCTGCATTTTACCTCACCTTTTATAATCAGCTCGAGCTATTTGAAGGCTTTGAATATGGAATTAACGCCATTTTAATTCCATTGATTGTGCTACTTTCCTTTTTGATGGTTAGTACTATTCCCTTCGATAAAATGCCGAGTTTTGATAAACAGTCAGTCCGAAAACATAAAGTAAAGCTTTCCCTTTTTATTGTTTATGGGATATTAATTCTGCTCTTTCAGGAAGTGGGACTGATGATTGTATTTTCTATCTTCATTCTGAAAGGGATTTTGGTAGGCGCCTACCTGTTTTGGAAAGAGGCTTTCGGCAGTGATGAGTTTTTGGATGAAGGCGAGCAAATTTAGTTAAAATCGATAGCTCAGTCCTAACGAGTGAACGGTTCCGAAACCTGTCTCAAATGGAATGATTGCATAATTAGCTGATATCGCTTCGGTATCCAATCCCAGACCTGCACTCCAGGGACGAACAGTATCTCCGGTTTTGTAGCCGGTTCGTAAAGCAATAATTTCTGCTACTGATATTTCAACTGCAACATTAGTGTAGATTTGCTGGGAGCTGTTTCCCTGAGTGGTTTGCCTGGATTCCTGCAGGGGGAATATGACATCATTTTTTAAAGCCACAGATATGGGTAAGTCTTCGTTTCCTGGAGGGCTAAAGGTGAAGAGTTTTGCACTATATCCAGTCCTGAGGGTAAGAGGGAGTTTGGTTGATTGATTCCTGAGTTCGCTCATTTTACCCAGGTTTAATAAGCTGGCGCCAACTCGTATACGATTATCCCAAAGCTGTCCCGCCACTCCCAAATTAGCTGCATATCCCGATGCGTTATAGATATAATATTCTTCTCGTAAATATTGTACTGTGGCTCCCAGCGCCAATGGACCCAGTTGGTATGCATATCCTCCGCTGAGTGATAGAGTGCTGATATTGAATGAACCATCGGGTGGACCCGGTTGGTTGCCTCTCAACGGAATTTCATCGGTCTGAGAGGTTAGAAATCCAAAGGCAAGTGCCCGGTTGTTTTTACGAAGATTGATTCCGGCATGAGTATGGGTGAGATCGCCAATCCAAAGGGTATAATCGGCATTGAGGGCAGAACTGTTTTCCATCGCTAAGTTAGCGGGATTGGAATACAAGCTGGAAGCTCCCAAAAGTTCTGTAGTGACGGCCTCATTTAATCCCAGTGCTTGTGTTCCCGGACCAAGGGTCAAAATATCGAGACCTGAATCCTGGGCAACAGCAGCTATCCCCAGGAAAAAAAGTGCAAAAAAACTTAAAATGCCGATAGAATTACGAATCATAGCTTTAACTGAATTCCAAAGGTGTGCATATAAGAAATGTTATTTGGTTCTTGCACGAATGCATAATCGACAGAAGGAGAGAATAAATCAAAGGGAAGATGTACTGAAAACCCTGTGCTAAAATGATTGGTTTGCTTGATTGATGAAAGGTCATTGACTTGCCATCCGCCGCGCAGGGTAATACGTTCGTGGAGTTGAAAACCGCTACCAATTTTTAGGTTTTTTGGGGCCTTATTTTCATGCATCATTTGTCCGCCTTCGATGCTTATGAGTAGGTCGGGGATAAGATGATATGACAAACCGAAACTGTAGTTGCGTAGGAAAAGCGTCGGTTCGGGCAGAGGAATTATCTCCGTATAACGTACCTGAACTCCAGCTGTATGAAGCCAGCAGATCACGGATGACGGCTCCGGCCTGTAATCGATCAGAAAACATATACAGCACGCCGACATCCAAACCGAGCGTGGTTGCATTGGGGAGATCATTATGTAGATCAGAAATATAGTATTTAAGTCCAATACCTACTGATAAATGATCTGAAATTTGTTGCCCAAATGCCGCTGCTATTTGATATTCCTGGGTTGATAACATATCGGTGTGGTATCCGCTGGAAGTACGTCCGTCAATATCGGAGACGTTGGCGTTGATGAGAGAAAGAGAAGCCCCAGCGGTGGGTGGTAGCTCGAAGGTGCCGCTTGCGGTATTGAGGCTGCGATCAAAGCTCATGGCTGCTGTGCTAAAGTCAACTTGGGTACCGGTGCTTTGGGCGATTAGTGCTGGGTTGTAATAACTGAACGTTCCATTTGTAGTATTTGAGATTAAAGCATTACCCATGGCCATGCCGCGCGGACCAAATCCCATGCGGCTGAATGATCCTGCTGAACCTCCGTTTTGGGCAATTGTGGAGGCTGTAAATCCCATTAGCAATAGAATAAAAAGCCCAAACTTGATATATATACTTTTAACAACCATGCTTTAATCAACAACTAAAATTTTGCCGCGAATAGTACCGCTGGCTGTATCAATTTGATAGAAAATCGGTCCATTTGCTACTTGATTACCCTGAGCATCACGTCCATCCCAAACAGCTTCGTACGTTCCTTCTGAGAAATCGCCCCCATCGAGTTCCCGGACCAGATTCATTCCAAAATCGAATAACCTGATTTGTACCTTCCCGGTTTCGGGGACCTCATATTTAATACGGACGATATCATGGCGACGGGGAGAAAAAGGATTTGGATACGCATAGGTTTCTACCGAAGGGGCATCCTTCTGATAGCGGTTCTGCCCATCCAAAGGAAAATCGACGCGCGTAATTTGCCATGATTGCCCGCCATCTGCAGTGGAGGCTAATCCGTCGCTGGTACCCACCCAAAGCCTGTCTGTAGTTGAGGCCAGGCTATAATACTGCGCTGATTCCTTTATAAACGTATTGGCACTTTTTATTTGTGGAATTTGATTCCAGCTGTTACCATTATCGGTGCTCTTGAAAAATCCATTATCCCCGACAGCGTAAATAGTACCATCTTTAAAGCCAATATCATTTATGCGTTTGCCAGACAAATAATGATCGAAGGTTTGGCCGCTATCACTAGTACGTGCAATTCCAAATTGTTCTTCATCACTGATACCACTCGGCCAATTTGTAAGCCAAATATCACCGGTTGAGGGATGTTGTTTTATAGTAATGATCCAGTTGGCAGGTAGACTATTTTCGGAACTGTTAAATTGAATATGTCTCCATCTGATGCTGTCGGCGGGAGCGGTTAGCGCGTTTTCAGAAATATTGAGTCCACCTGCGGTACCAACCCAAACGCGGTCCCGGTTATCAATAAAAACCGAAAATCCAAGTAAATTTTGATCGTATCGCGGATCGTAACGATTACCTTCATTACTGTTAAATTCGTATTCTTGTTCTGGCACTAAACTATCAACCTGCTGAGGTGGCAGAATAATTCGCTGCCAGCTCTGTCCAAAATTTTGGCTGCGGACTAATCCTAATGCCCAATTAGCTGAAAAAATAGTGCTGCCACGCTGGGCAATATCGAAGGGCGGGGATTGCTCTTGTGTTGTTATCGGTAGTTTTTGGTAAGTAGTTCCTCCATAGACGAAGGAGGTATCATCTTCAGCCTCATTAGGGTTTTCAATGTAATTCCAACTGTTACCGCCGTTGACCGAAATGTGAAATCCAAGTCCAGCTTGCACGCTACCGTCGGGGGTATCAGCATTATATCCCAAACCTGCAATAACAGTATCGGGTGCCAAAGCCAGTGAAAAAACGCGTCCATTACCGTTAACGATTTCAGTAGCTCCTTCTGGATAAAACCAGTTGGTACTATTATTAATTGTTCTATTAAGGGCTGGACCAATCCAGAGGGTATCACCCAAAGCAGCCATGTTGGATACTGAATTTTGAGCAATTGATTCCTTAGGAGAGGGGACGGGTCCAATTATTTGGGCCTGACTTTGGAAAACCCATCCACACATGATAATGATAAAAAGTGTTGGAATTCGCAGCGTCTGTGACATGATATCTGTTTTGTTGAGAACTCAAATATAGGTGTTATTCTCCCAAAATAAACTTGTTGATTTTCGGTTCGGTGGATACTATCTTCAGATCGTTATGAAAAAGTCAGCTCATAAAAATATCAGTTGGTGGTGGCTCCGAAAAAAAATCGGAGCAGTGGCATTTTTATGAATTAATTTGAAGAAAAGGATTTAATAGAGCCCACTGCAGGAAACTGGAGTGGGCTTTTTTGTTTTTATTGAAATAATCACTGAGACACTCAGTACACTAATAAGATGAAATGTTTGCAATGTTCTTAGTGTCTAACTGGTAAAATAAGAGTTTATGCAATTAGCAGAATTTAAAAAATTAGCAAAAGATTATACGGCCGTACCGGTTTATCGGCGATTGATGGCCGATGTACTAACGCCGGTTTCCCTCTTTTTATCACTGCGAAAAGATGCTGAGTATCCCTTTTTGTTGGAATCTGTAGAAGGTGGAGATCAGGTTGCGCGGTACTCCTTTTTGGGACGTAATCCCTATCAAGTATTACAGTACGATGGAAAACAAGTAACCATGCAAAGAGATAGTGGTTCAACAGTCCTGGACCAGCCGTATTTTGAAGCACTCAAAGAATTGACAACTCAGCACAGCGAACCCAAGCTTCCTGATTTACCGCGATTGACCGGCGGAGCTGTAGGTTTTTCTTCTTATGATACGGTTCGGGAAGTAGAGCAACTGGGCGATGTGCCGGAAGATGACTTGAATATTCCGGAAGCCATCTGGGCCTTTTATGATAAAGTCTATGCCTTTGATCATGTGAAGCAACAGGTGATTATTATAAAAACAGTTTTTGTGGATGATGAAACCGAAAAATCCGCGGAAGTGTTGTTTAAAGAGGCACAGCAAACCCTCGATGAGATGGAGGAGCTCGTTTATCAGCCTGAGCGCTCAACAGATTCGTTTTCCATCAATCCGGATAATCTGACCAGCAATATTGAGAAGCCTGAGTTCGAGCAGATGGTCAAAAAGGCTAAGGAGTATATTTATGAGGGCGAAATCTTTCAGGTGGTACTTTCGCAACGGTTTGAAACGGATTTCAGCGGAGATCGCTTTATGTTATATCGAGCGCTTGCGGATGGTAAATCCGTCGCCGTATCTGTTCTTTCTGGATTTTAATGATTTTGGATTGGTGGGCTCATCTCCGGAGGTTTTGGTGCGCGTGCAGGATGAGACTGCTCAGTTGTTGCCTATCGCCGGGACACGTCCCCGTGGTAAAACGCCCGAAGAAGATTTGGAACTGGAAGAAGATCTTAAAAACGATCCCAAAGAGATAGCCGAGCACGTAATGCTGGTGGATTTGGGACGCAATGATTTATCACGCGTCTGTAAGCCCGCTACGGTCAAGCCGGTTCGTGAGCAGGTGATCGAGCGCTATTCGCATGTTATGCATATTGTATCGGATGTGAAGGGGAAATTGGCTGCCAACAAAACAGCTGTGGATGCTCTGAAACACTGCTTTCCGGCAGGTACGGTTAGTGGTGCTCCTAAAATTCGGGCGATGAAAATTATTGATGAGCTGGAACCGACCAAGCGCGGCCCTTACGCAGGAGCAGTAGGGTACTTTGATTTTTCCGGCAATATGGATACCTGTATTGTGATTCGAACGATGCTTGTTACCGATTCAAAAGTGTATATTCAGGCCGGTGCGGGTATTGTGGCTGATAGCGACCCCGAAAAAGAATATGTAGAAACACAAAATAAGGCCGGAGCACTGGTAGAAGCACTTAGCGTGGCCTTGTCGATAACAGATGGAAATTGAATAGATTTAAAGTAAAAAGTGTCATGCTGAACTTGTTTCAGCATCTGTAGGGTAATTTAATTGGATAGATCCTGAAATAAATTCAGGATGACATAAAAGTTTTTTTATAAATAATTAAATCAGAAAATTAAGCACCAATGAAAACAATATTATCAGGTATACAATCGTCAGGAAAACTTCATTTAGGTAACTACTTTGGAGCACTGCGCCAGCATATTCAGATGCAGGAGGAGGGCGATGCCTTTTATTTTATTGCAAATTATCACTCGTTGACTTCTATTAATGACGGTGAAGAAATTTATCAGAATACCATAGATGTAGCCCTTGATTACCTGGCACTGGGATTGGATCCCGATAAAGCCACCTTTTTTGCCCAGAGTGATGTGCCACAGCACGCGGAACTGGCGTGGATTCTGGGCACCTTTTGTCCCGTTAGCCTGATGGAAAAGGGGGTGGCTTATAAAGATAAAGTGGCTCAGGGACTGAATCCCAATATTGGACTGTTTACCTATCCAATCTTGCAGGCCGCCGATATTTTGATGTACAATGCAGATTTGGTGCCCGTGGGACAAGATCAGAAGCAGAATATTGAAATTTGCCGCGATTTAGCCGGTAAGTTTAATCACAATTATGGCGAAGAGTATTTGAAGCTCCCCGAGCCGCATATTTTGGATTCGGTTGCAGTAGTACCGGGTATCGACGGACAAAAAATGAGCAAGTCCTACGGTAATACCATCGGTATTTTTGATGAAGGGAAAGAGCTGAAGAAAAAGGTGATGTCCATTCAGACTGATTCAACGCCATTGGATGAGCCTAAAGATCCCGATAGTTGTAATGTGTTTGCACTGATTAAATTATTCGCTGATGATGAAAAACAAAAAGAAATTGCTGAGAAATATCGTGCCGGCGGTTATGGTTATGGTCATGCGAAGAAGGAATTATTGGGTATGATTGAGGATTATTTTGCGGAGGCACGAGCAAAGCGTAAAGAATTGGCGCAGGACTTGGATAGAGTTCAAGATATTCTCAAAGAAGGCGGGAAAAAGGCCAGAGAACGTGCTGAAGAGGTTATGGAACCGGTCCGTGATGTGACAGGATTGTTTAAAACCTACGATTTTATGAGTTGATATTATCTATTTTGAAGGGACAAGAAAAGATCCTGAATCATGTTTAGATGAGATAAGGCAAAACTGATACTACAATGATTTTAATAATCGATAATTACGATTCCTTTACCTATAACTTGGTGCATATTGTTGCGGAGTATACGGATGACTACAAAGTAATTCGCAATGATGAGCTTACCGTGGAAGAAGTAAAGGAGCTGAATCCTGATAGGATACTTATTTCACCGGGTCCCGGACGTCCCGCTGATGCAGGCATTACCGAACCTGTGATAAAAGAGCTGGGAGCAGAGACGCCGATTTTGGGTGTTTGTCTTGGTCACCAGGCGATAGGAGAAGTGTTTGGCGGAAAGGTGATTCATGCTCCCAAATTGATGCACGGAAAGACCTCTGCTATTACCCACGACGGGAAATCAGTATTTCGAAATATTCCGGATAATTTTACCGCTACCCGATATCATTCACTGGTGTTGGATCCCGATCAAATCTCTGATGAGTTGGAAGTTTCTGCAAGAAGTGATGACAGCGTGATCATGGGACTGCGTCATCGTGAATTTCCATTGGAAGGAATACAGTTTCATCCTGAAAGTATCCTCACAAAAGAGGGACCGAAGATTGTAAAAAACTGGTTAGAGTTGGAATATAAAATCGCTGAGTAATGGCATGTTTTAATAAATATTATTACGACACGATTAATTTTAAATGAATATATTAACTTACTGCAATGCAAGAAGATATAGAATTTAGTTCAATTTTAGATAAGCTTGTTCAACGAGAAGATTTGGAGGGAGAGGAAGCTGAGAAAGCACTCCGTTTGATAGTCGGAGGCGAAGTTCCCAATGAGCAAGTGGCCGCTTTTTTAGCTGCCATGCGAACCAAAGGGGAAACTACACAAGAACTCACTGCTTTTGTCCGTGTGATGCGTGAAGCAGCTATAAAGCCTGAGGTGAATATTGATGGAGCGGTGGATCTGTGTGGAACCGGCGGTGATAGTTCCGGGACGTTCAATATTTCTACGGCCTCCATGTTTGTAGTGGCCGGTGCGGGTGTTCCGGTATTGAAACATGGAAATCGAAGTGTATCAAGTAAAAGCGGAAGTGCGGATGTGTTGGAAGAAATCGGCGCTGTTATTGATCTGAATAAAGAAGAGGTAGAGCAGGTATTTGAACAGGCGGGACTTGTTTTTATGTTTGCTCCGAACTTTCATCCCGCCATGAAGCACGTAATGCCGGCACGACGCACGATGGGAATACGAACCTTTTTCAATATCCTGGGACCCTTGTTAAATCCGGCCGGTGTAAAGCGTCAGATGATTGGCGCTTACAGCAGGGAGGTAGCCCGCGAAATTGCGCATATCCTTGCGAATTTGAATACAGAGTTTGCTTACACGGTAAATGCCCATGATGGGTTGGATGAGGTGAGTTTGGCTGCTCAGTCGGAAATTTACGAGCTCAATCACAATATGGTAAAAGAATCGACGACTTTTGATCCGCGTTCGCTAGATTTTGAGTGGACTGATTTGGAATCCTTACAGGGGGGAGATGCTAAATACAATGCGAATATCATTCGATCTATACTGGATAACACCTCAACCGTTCCTCAGCGTGATGTAATTTTATTGAATGCAACATTTGGTATTCATGCTTCGGGTAAAGTTGATAACCTTACTGAAGCACGTAAATGGGCGGAAGAGAGTTTACGGTCCGGGAAAGCACGCAAAGCGCTGGACAGATATGTTGAAGCTTCAAATGATGTTGCTAATTCGTAGAATACCATGCCTAATATTTTAGATGAAATAGTTGAACAGACGAAAATTGACCTTAAAAAGCGGAAGCGTAAGGTAAGTTTTAATGACTTGGGAGACATGGAGCTTTTTGAACAGTCTCCACGAAATTTTGCTGAAGCGCTGCGACTTGAAAATGATGTAGCAGTTATTGCTGAAATAAAAAAAGCATCTCCATCAAAAGGGCTTATTCGTCCCGATTTTGATCCTCAAAAAATTGCGGGGCAATACCAGGAAGGGGGTGCTTCTGCCATTTCAGTATTAACAGATGAACCCGCATTTAAAGGAAGCCTTAATTATTTAGAAATAGCTTCTAAAGAAGTTTCTATTCCATTGTTGCGCAAGGATTTTATTGTTGATCCTTATCAAGTGAAAGAGGCGAAGGCTTACGGTGCTGATGCGGTGCTTTTGATTGCTACTATTACGGAAGGGAGTCAGCTTGATGAACTTTTGCACGCCACAAAAGAGTTTGGCTTACAAGCTTTGGTCGAATGTTATTCGGAAGAAGATATTGAATATGTTAACTTTACGCATATTGACATTTTGGGCGTAAATAATCGCGACTTGCGATCGTTTGAAGTAGACCTGCATCGTGGTATAGAGTTGCTGCATAAGGCTCCCGAGGATACGGTGTTAGTATCCGAAAGTGGACTCGCAAAACCAGAAGATTTAAAGCTGCTTTATGATGAGGGCATTCACGCTGCATTAATTGGGGAGCATTTTATGCGTGAACCTGATCCCGGTAAAGCGGTGAAGAATATGAAATCAAAGTTGAAGAATTTAATTACTAAAGAAGCCAAAGCATAAATGTTTGCAGATCCGGAAGAACGAACAAAAGTAAAAATTTGTGGAATTACTTCACTCGAGGATGCTCGGTTCGTCTCAGGAGCACTGGCGCATTATATGGGATTTGTTTTTTATGAGGATAGTCCGCGCCATGTTACACCTGCAAAAGCGGGTGCGATGATCAACTGGCTGCATGGACCGGATTGTGTTGGCGTGTTTGTAAACCAGCCGCTGGATGATGTGAATATGATTGCTCGTCAGACGGGCATTGATTTTGTTCAGTTGCACGGCAACGAAAATCCCGATTACTGCTCGCTGGTTGATAAGCCCATAATTAAGGCGATTCATGTAGCAGATGGTGATACCGCATCAGAATTAAATACTCGCATAGAGCCGTATCTCGACCATGTGGAATATCTTCTTTTTGATACGAAAATCGAAGGCAAATGGGGCGGCACAGGAGAGGCTTTTGACTGGTCTGTGTTGGATCAGGTTTCCCAGGGTGTTCCGTATTTTCTGGCGGGTGGCTTGAATCCGGATAATATTCGTGAGGCCTGTAAGAAGGTTCATCCGTATGCAGTGGATGTCTCAAGTGGATTGGAAGCTAAGCCCGGCGTTAAAGATTTTGACAAAGTGGATGCGTTTATGGAGGAGATGCGCGATATCTGGGAAAAGCAGGAGGTAGGAGAGCTGTAAAAGCAGTATTCAGCTATCAGTTGTAAGTAATCAGAAGGAAATTGCTGAAAGCTGAAAACTATAGCCATTTTAAATTTTGATTGAAATAGATAATTCTGGAAATCACCATTATTTAAATTTAAGAATCTCAAAATGAAATACGATTTACCGACGAAGGAAGGATATTACGGCGATTTTGGCGGCAAGTTTGTACCTGAAATTCTAATTCCCGTACTGGAGGAATTGGAAGAGGCGTTTAATGATGCCTGGAATGATGACAGTTTCCAGAAGGAATACCGGCAATTGCTGAATGAATATGTGGGACGACCGACAAAGTTGACCTATGCCAATCGATTGACTGATCACTACGGGAAAGCGAAGATTTATCTTAAGCGCGAGGATCTTTGTCATACCGGTGCTCATAAAATAAATAACGCCATTGGACAGATTTTACTGGCCCGTCGCATGGGCAAAGATCGTATTATTGCAGAGACGGGTGCCGGTCAACACGGTGTAGCTACAGCCACGGCCTGTGCCAAGTTTGGCGTTGATTGTATTGTGTATATGGGGGCTGAGGATATGGAGCGTCAGAAGTTGAATGTGGAGCGCATGCGGTTACTGGGCACGGAAGTTCGTCCGGTCACCAGCGGATCGCAAACACTCAAGGATGCCACCAACGAAGCCATCCGTGATTGGGTAACCAATGTTGAGGATACGTTTTACATCATTGGATCGGTCGTGGGTCCGCATCCGTACCCCAAGATGGTACGCAATTTTCACCGGGTGATTGGAGACGAGACACGTAGGCAGTTAGCTGAAGCCGAGGGACGAGAAACCCCGGACTACCTGCTGGCGTGTGTGGGGGGCGGCTCTAACGCAATAGGCATTTTCTATCCCTTTATCGAAGATGAATCAGTGCAAATGTATGGACTCGAAGCCGCAGGATTAGGAGCAGATACAGATCAAACGGCAGCAACCCTTACAATTGGTCAACCCGGTGTGCTGCATGGATCTATGAGTTATTTGCTACATAATTCCGAGGGGCAAATTCAGTTGGCACACTCTATTTCAGCCGGACTCGATTATCCGGGTATTGGTCCTGAGCATTCGTATTTGCATAAAATTAAGCGCGTGAATTATAAAGCGATTACCGATGATCAGGCGATGGAGGGCGTCAAGCTACTTTCCGAAACCGAAGGTATTATTCCTGCTTTGGAAACAGCTCATGCAGTAGCTTATTTAGATGAACTCATGCCCAAAACATCCAAAGATGAAATTGTTGTCTTGAATTGTTCCGGTCGCGGCGATAAAGATATGGGTACTATCTCAAAAAATTTATAGAACACGGATAGAGCCGATTTAACAGATTAGCACAGAAAGTAAATTTCAAAATCACATGTCATCCTGAACTTGTTTCAGGATCTGTAAACATAGATTCTAAATGATTGATACAGAAAACAGAGTAGCACAACTTTTTGAACGACACGACGGATCGGAAAAAATAATGAGCCTGTTTTTAACGGCCGGTTATCCCGATCCACAGGCTACCGTTGATCTTATTTTGGGATTCGAAGATAACGGGGTGGACCTGGTCGAGCTGGGTATGCCATTCAGCGATCCCTTGGCCGATGGACCCACTATTCAATATTCCAGTAATGTGGCTATTGAGCAGGGAATAACGATGAAGAATATCCTGCATATTGTAGAACAAGTACGACAGAAGTCACAGATTCCCATCATTTTGATGGGCTACATCAATCCGGTGCTGCGGTATGGCACAAAAGCATTTTGCAAAGATGCTGCTGAATCCGGTGTTGATGGGCTTATCATCCCCGATATCCCCATAGAAGAGTCGGAGATTCTTAAAAAAGAAGCCGATAAATACGGTTTGCCGATTATCTACCTTGTGGCCCCCAATACTTCTGATGAGCGAATGCGTAAAATTGATGAGCAGTCGCAGGGATTTGTCTACTGCGTGTCGGTTACGGGCGTTACAGGTGCACGAGAGGGCGATGAGGTGGCCAAGTCAGTCCAGCGATTTATCGATCGTGTGAAGGAGAATATAACCCGGAATCCGAAAATGGTTGGATTTGGGATTAAATCCCACGAAGACGCCCAGCGTATAGCAGCCGATATGGACGGTTTTATTGTGGGAAGCGCGCTCATCGATACTATCCGCGAGCATTATCCTGAGGAGGGATGGAAAGACGAGGTGTTTGCATTTGTTAGAAGGTTAAAGTATGGTAAAGAGTGAAATTTTAATGTCATTATTAAGGCTATGAAATCAGTTATAAAACTATCAGTATTATTGTTGTTAATAGGTGTTTGGGTTGGCTGTGAGGGTGATTATCGCCAAAAAGCTCGCGGCAGTTTTGGTGAAGTCGTTGTGATAATGGATTCCACTCAGTTTGAAAGTGAAACGGCCGAAGCTTTGCGCGAAACTTATGGGGGATGGATTCAGACTATTCCGGGAAAACCTCCGCGCTTTGATCTTCGTTTTCAGGATTTTAATACGAATGAGCAGCTGGAGCAACTTAAGCGATATCGTAATCTTATTATAGCGGCACCTATTACTGACAGCACAAATACGGCTGATCTAATCCGTGCTTTATTAAGTGATGAAATTGAACGTCAGGTTCAAGAAGGTGAGGCATTTGCTTTTCCCCTGAAGGATCACTGGTATCGGGATCAATGGCTTATGCTTTTATCCGGACAGTCGGATTCTACTCTTGCACAGCAGATTCGAAATTCTCAAGAAACATTAACGGATAATTTAATTGAAAAGGAGATACAGCGATATACCCAGGAAATTTATGATCGAGGCGAGCAGGTGGCCCTGGCTGATAGTATTTGGCAAGCTGAAGGTTGGCGAATGCGAATTCAGCACGATTGGATTAAAAACATCGATACCACTTATTCTGAGGATGGCGTACAACAGCATTTTATGACGATGCGCCGCCCGCTCCCTGAAAATGATCGCTGGTTTTGGATGTGGTGGAGAGAAATGGATGATGCTACCCATGTTGATGAAAACTGGATTAATACCAAAAGAGATTCTCTGAATGAACAGTGGATTCGCGGTACGCGCGAAGAATCATATGTAACTACTGCGTATAATCGCCCTCACGAAACAGAGCAGTTCATGTATGATGGTGATTTAGCGTTTGAGACCTTGGGCATTTGGACAATGACCAATGATGCGATGGCCGGACCATTTGTCAATTTAACCGTGTATGACGAGGAGACGCAGCGTTTATTTATGCTGGAATTTGCCCAGTTTGCTCCTAAGTACGAAAAGCGCCGCTTCGTACGACAGTTTAGAGCTATGATTCGTACTTTTAAGAGCGACTCGACCTGGCAGCAAAATCAAGGTAATATTGCATCAGAGGAGTAAGATTTTTTGTTGATAGAAGTATTGTTTGCATATGAATGACCCACATGCAGTAGCTGATAATAAAGTTAAACGGGAGATAGCTGATTCATTTAGTAAAGCCGCTTCGTATTACGATGAACATGCATCAGTACAGAAGGAGGTAGCAGACCGCCTCATTGCCTCACTGAAACCGTGGAGAGATATTATTCCATCAGGTCCAATTATAGAATTGGGCGCTGGAACAGGATTCGTGACTAAAGGAGTGGCGGATTTATATCCCGATAGAAAAATTGAAGTTATAGATCTCTCGGAGGGTATGATCGAGTTCTGCAGCAATAAGTTTGCTGATCGTCAGAATCTAACCTTTAGGGCAGCAGATGCTGAACAGGTACCCGAATTTGATGATCCTCATTACGCTATGACGGTAAGTGGATTTACAGCCCACTGGTTTGATAACCCTGCTCAAACGCTGGCAAAATGGCTAGAGATTACGAAACCGGGAGGATTATTATTGGCCTCTTTTCCCGGAAATGAGAGCTTCCCAAAGTGGAAAACATATTGTCAGGAGTTGGGACTGCCGTTTACAGCTAACGAGTTACCCGATGTCGAAGAGATGGTCATCAAAATGTCTGTAGGTCCCGCGCAGGTAGATTACTATGAGGATACCATTACCAGCGAGTATGAAAGCGCTAAAGATTTTTTTGATGAACTTAAAAATCTGGGTATGGATACGCTGAAACAGGGGAGACAGTTGACATCAAAAGAGATGTCACTTCTTGTCGACCACTGGGATGATTCAACAGAAGGAAAGGTTTCTGTTGATTATCATATCATCTTTTTGGCCGTAAAAAGGGATTTCGATTCCTAACAGATTAATATCCATCAGGATTTTCTGACTGCCAACGCCACGAGTCGCGGCACATGTCTACCAGATCGTATTCAGCCTTCCATCCCAATTCTTGTTCGGCTTTGGATGGATCCGCAAAATTGATGGCAATATCACCAGCCCGTCTACCTGTAATTTCATAAGGAATTTCTTTTCCTGAAGCTTTTTCAAACGCTTGTACGACATCCAAAACGCTGTATCCGGTTCCGGTACCCAGATTATATGTTACCACTCCTGGATTTTCTTCCAGTTTTTTAAGCGCGCTCAGGTGACCTTTAGCCAGATCCACAACATGGATATAATCACGAACGCCGGTGCCGTCGGGCGTGGGATAATCATCTCCGAAAACAGAAAGTTTTTCAAGTTTTCCCACAGCAACCTGTGTTATATAAGGCATCAGATTATTGGGAATATCGTTGGGATCTTCTCCGATTTTTCCGCTGGGATGAGCTCCCACAGGATTAAAGTACCGCAGCAGTGCCACATTCCAACTGTTGTTGGCAGTGTAGAGGTCGCGAAGAATTTCCTCGATAAAAAGCTTTGTGCGTCCGTATGGGTTGGTAGCTGAAACGGGAAAATCCTCTTTCACGGGTACTTCTTCAGGATCACCGTAAACAGTAGATGAAGAGCTGAAAACAATGTTGGTGACATTGTGCTCTTTCATGACCTCGCAGAGATAAATAGTGCCGGTAATATTGTTGTGATAATACATCAGCGGTTTTTCAACGGATTCCCCCACAGCTTTAAAACCGGCAAAATGGATAACCGAGTCGATCTGATGGTTACTAAAAATATTGTCTAACCCTTCTTTGTCCAGAAGGTCAGTTTTATAAAACGTTAGCGATTTCCCCGTAATTTCCTCTACGCGGTTAAGAGCTTCTTTTTTACTGTTGCTAAGGTTATCAACAACGATGACGTCCTCGTTATTCTCCAACAGTTCCACAACAGTATGACTGCCGATAAAACCGGCACCGCCGGTAACTAAAATGCTCACTATGATTTAGATTTGAGTTTGGAAATTCTAATGCTATGCCCAAAATATAGGTACTATTTGGCAAAAAACACTAATTCTGTGAATTAGCAAGGTGGGTTAGCTCCTTTTGAATGGTTGAACAAATGCTACTCATTTTGTCCACCGACTTTTCCAGTTCTTCATTGTCGGCATTGTCGTCGAGCAGACTCTTGGCATGCTCATACTCATCAACAACCTCATCGGCTCCCATCATTTGTGCACCCGGCTTAATCTTGTGACCGGCTTTACGGAGATCGGTCATATTTCTGTCTAATAGATGTATGCGATAATTTTCGATAAACTCATCAAAAGAAGTAACTCCAGCTTCACAAAACTCAGCGACATATTCTGAGTCTTTAAAAAGCATATCGGAAATTTTATCGGCATCGATAAACTGATATTTCATGTACGATCTCCTGTCTTAGATGATATTGCTTTTACTAACGTATTTAGCACTGTGTGCAAATGATGCATTCCAAAATTAACAAAATGAAATTGAATAAGCTTAAATATTATTACATTCTCACTCATATTAGAGAATTTAAATATGCTATTCGTTTTGAGGTTCATCAATTCCATGGGGCGCGGGTTTGCCATCTACAAGATGTACAAACACAATTTTATCAATTTTGATGATGGTTTCTTTTGTGAATTTGTGGCGTACTTCGCAGCGGACAGTTATTGAGCTTGTGCCAAACTTAACTGTTTCCATACCAATTTCGATAATATCCCCAAGTCCTGCCGAACTAACGAAATCAATTTCAGACATATATTTGGTGACAATATTGCCTTTGTCGAGCTGACAGGTAACAAATATAGCTGATTCCTCATCAACCCAGCTTAATACCGATCCACCAAAAAGGGTTCCATGTGCATTTAAATCCTGGGGTTTAATTAGTTTTCGGCTAAAGAATTGCATAATCAGGGTTTTTACTTCATAATGATGTAAGGTTAAGGTAGAAAATTTTGGGTGCTAATGCCTATTGAGTTTACTGATTGGTCGAAATTAAATAGAAAAGCCCGGCTATGTGCCGGGCTTTAATTTCACAGTGATTTTATTAGTATTAATTCCATCCTTCGGTTTCCTCAGCGCGTTTCCATAACACGGGTGGTTCGGGTTCTTCTTCTAACTCCACGTTTTGGGTTTCAAGCAGATTAAGAGCCTCCTTGACGGCGCGTTGAAGTTGCGGATCATTACCCTCAATTATGCTGCTCGGTCGCTGTATAACCTGAATATCAGGGCTGACGCCTTCGCCCTCGACATCCCATTCACCGTCAGTGTTAAAGAAGCCGCCGCGTGGAGCGGTCATGCCCCCGCCATCAATGAATTGCGGGGTATCCCAGATGCCTACAAGTCCGCCCCAGGTACGAGTACCAATCAATGGACCGATTTCTTTCTCTCGAAACATATAGGGTAAGAGATCGCCGCCGGAACCGGCACTTTCATTGATGACCATTACCTTGGGTCCCCAGAGACCGGCCATTGGTGTTGTAAAAGGCGGAAATTTGTCTCCGGTTTTACTATTAAAATATCCCAACAGTTCGCGATCCATCACATCTATCATGTAATCAGCCGCTGAACCGCCGCCATTATTTCGCTCATCAACGACGATTCCATCTTTGTGCTGTTGGGCAAAGTAGTAGCGGTTAAAGGCATTGTATCCGGCTTGTGCTGTATTCGGTAGCCAGACGTAAGCAAGCCTACCGTCTGACATCTTATCAACCTTACGACGGTTACTTTCAACCCAATTGCGGGTCCTGAGCTCTCTTTCATTGGCAATAGGCTTGACGGAAACCTCTTGTGCTCCTTCCATCGTGGGCTCATCGTTGACTGTCAAGATGGTATTGCGGTCGGCGGTGCCCTCTAAGAGACTAAACGGATTTGTGGGCGCTTGCAGTTCTTGCCCATTAACAGCAAGAATGTAATCTCCTTCCTGAACATCAATACCCGGTTGTGCCAGTGGAGCATGTAGATCTGGGTTCCAGTTCTCGTCGGTATATATTTTTTTGATGCGATACCGTCCATTTGCTTGTTCAAGATCAGCTCCCAGAAGCCCGATAGAAACATTATCAACTTCGGGGTAGTCTCCGCCAAAGTTGAATGAGTGACCTACCGAAACTTCTCCGCCAAGAATGTCGATTAAATAACTCAAGTCTGAACGGTGATGAATATGGTCGACCCATGGGCTGTACCAATCATATATTTTTTGCCAGGGGGCACCGTGTATGTTATCCACATAAAGAAAATCACGCTGAAAACGCCATCCTTCGCGGAAGATTTGCTGCCATTCTTTTTCGGGTTCAACGCGAATGCGGATACCACTGACATCAATTTTGCCATCACCCGGCTTTTGTGGTCCACCTACAGTAGACACTATGCCCCAGGTTTCTCCACTCCGATACAGGAGATTCTTGCGATCTTGCGAAACGGTGGCTCTCTGAATGGGAGAGAGGAATGATTCAGATTTTCTCTCCTTAACATTGTATCGGTGTAAGGTAGTTCCAGGCTGATCGGGCACATTTTCTTCATAAAAGACATGATCTTCAGGCCCTTTAATTAAGCCGGTATAATTTTTCTGAGGAATATCAGCGGCTACGATTCGATCTTTAATTCCCTCCGGATCTATTGTTACATTCGAGTCATCATCTCCTGCATCAGAATCCCCATTCTTATTTTCCTCGTTTTCCTGGACGGGTTCTTCATCGCTTTCGGGCAAGAATGGAGATTTCGTATTGTCATCCAGCATTACCATATAAAGTCCTCTTGTGGTCGACATATCATACGAACTCATATCCAGCCATCCGGTATTGAGTCCAAAGTCGGTACTGGATAGGAAATAGATATATTTTCCGTTTTTATCCCACACAGGATCGATTGAATCGGCCATACCGTCGGTAATTTGATAGCTTTTGCCAGTTTCTACGTTGTATATTTTAATAACGTGATATTGGCTTTGTAACCGTTTGGAGTAGGCTATCCATTTGCTATCCGGTGACCAATTGGGATGCATCGTGCGGTTAGGATGCGCGTAACCATCGGTATCAATATGTGTAGCGTTGCCCGTTTGGGTATTCACGTACCAAAGTCGGAAGTGGGTATCGGTGTAAGCAATATATTTGCCGTTGGGAGACCATTTTGGTTCATAGAAAAATGTTGGCTCGGGCAGGTCGATTTTACGGGGTTCTTCAAGTCCTTTTTGATCAGAAATATAGAGCTGGTACTCTCCGCTTTTATCGGAAAACCAAGCAATTTTTTGTCCATCGGGAGACCAGGCAGGATATCGATTAGCAACCCCTGAACTTTGGGTAAGATTGCGCCAGCTTCCCTTTTCTTTAGGTACTGAAATCACTTCTCCGCGATGCTGAAACAGTGCTCTCTCACCGGTTGGAGAAAGCGATGCATTGTCAAGTTGTGTGGGCTGGACATCTTCCCAACGGGGTCGAGCTTGCGTCATATCACCCTTGACATGAATATCGATTTGTTTGTGATTGCCGGTAGCTGGATCCAGTTCATAAATATAACCTCCTTGTTCGTAGACGATAGCTCTACCGCCCGAATCGAGATTTTTTACATCAAACTGGGAGTGAAAAGTCTGCTGCTCACTGTTACCGGTTGCAGGGTCGTACGACCAGATGTTCATCGTATAATCTCGCTCCGACAGAAAATAGACTTTATCATTCAACCATATAGGATTTATGTGTCGTTCTTTGTTAGCGCGTGGTGTTCTTTGCAGATCATTGGTCTCGAGATTCACTACCCATATCGGTTTTGCTTGACCACCGCGATAGTTCCGCCATTCACTATCCGAAAGACTGACAGGCTGATACGCAATGTGGGTGCCATCACTGGAAAACGCTCCGGATGCAGCCCGGGGAATCTTGTGTTTCTGGGGTAGTTCGCCTTCAAGACTTACGGTGTAGAACGTAGTCTCTTGTGTAGGATGTCCTTTTCTTCCGGAAATAAAAAGTACTTTTTCCCCATTGGGCGTCCAACCAGTTACCTTGTCATCACCGGGATGCCAGGTTAATCGTTTAGCTTGACCACCTTCTGCTGACACCACATAAACATCTGTGTTACCGTCGTACTGGGCTGTAAAGGCAATTTTGGATCCATCAGGCGAAAAGTGGGGATGCGTTTCACCGCCTTTTCCGCTGGTAAGTCTACGTGCTTCGCCGCCATCGCGATCGGTTATCCATAAGTCATTGGCATAAACAAAGACGATGTGATTTTCGCTTACAGTAGGTTCCCGCAGGAGCCGGGTACCGTCATCCTGTGCAAAAATATCCCTGACTGGCGTGAGTATTAACAAGACAGTGATAATCCAAAGAAAAGTAGTGGCTATTTTTTTCATAAGATGGTAGGGTTTGGAAAAAGGATTTGCAACAACTAATTAACAAACAAGCAAAATTTCAATGTTGCCGTAAGCTTTTGAAGAGTAAATAAACTGAGTGATTCTAAGAAGTGTTATTCTTCAGCAGGCTCCCAAAGTTCAACTTTGTTTCCTTCTGGATCCATAATCCAGGCAAACAGCCCAAATTCGGTATCTTCGACATCTCCAATCAGGTTAATCCCTTCAGACTTTAATATCTCGACCAGCGCCTTTAGATCATCCACAATAAAGTTGAACATAAAGTTTTTCTTGCTGGGCTCAAGGTATTCAGTATCATTATCGAATGGACTCCAGATGGTATATCCTTTTGAAGGGCGTTCGGAGTTACTGTTCCAATTAAACGTATATCCGCCGTAACTTTCGTCGATTGGGATATGAAGATGTGTTTTGTACCAAGAGGCTAATTCTTTGGGATTTTCAGCTTTGAAAAATATTCCGCCAATGCCTATAACTTTTTTCATAGTAACCTCTTAGGTTGATTAAAATGATGTAACTATTGCGACATAGGCAAGTGTAAATGTTGCTGTTCAGGAGTTTTGCAATGCTTTTTTGCAGGCTTCTAAATCTTTCTTTGCCGGCTCATAATCGGGTTTGATTTCAAGACACTGCTCAAAATAAGAAATGGCCTCTTCGTATTGTTCCAGGTGTTTCAACAAAAAGCCGATATTATTATAGGCCTCGTGAAATTCGGGTTCCAATTCTATCGCTTTTTTGTAGCAGCGTCCCGCTTCCAGGCTATCATTGTTTCGCAGATGATGGTTACCTAAATTGAAATATCCCATGGGATCTTCGGGATTTATCTCAGTGATGTGCTCAAATAATTCTCTCGCTTTTTCATCTTCATTAGCCAACTCATAAATGTCAGCCAGATTATTTAAGGCCGGCACATAATCGGGCTTTATATCCAGTGCATTCATGTAGTGATTGATAGCCTTTTCAATATCCTTTTTTTCATAAAAGGTATTGGCTAGGTTAAAATGGATCTTGGCAGCTTTGGGTTGTTGATTGAGTGCCTGTTGATAGTATTCAATGGCTTGATCATAATCTCCGAGCATGTGATATCCAATGCCCAATTCGTTGAGCAGGTCGCCATCATTGGGCGAATTTATCCAGCTCTTCTTTTATTTGCGTGATCTGTTGTTCAATTTTTTTCATAGTTGCATAAAATAAGAAAAGCTGCAGATGAACTCATTTCTAAAAAGAACCTAATTTGGTGTCCCTATAAACTGGAAATAGTTCCAAAGTCCGAGATAGGCGTTCTGGAAATTTGTTTGTATGGATTTAAAATTCTTTTCTAAAAAGGGATACAAATCACCGGTAAAATCCACATGATTCATTCCCATCCATTTTCTGAACCAAGAAAAGGGAGAAGTATAGAAATCGACTACGGCAAGATATCCGTTTGCCCTGAGATCATTTTTTAGTCTTGTTATTATTTGTGGATATCCTGCTGCCATCATGGTAAGCGAGTAGGAGAGTAAGATCAGGTCGTAGTTATTTTTATTTAGATTGCCAGCACCATAACGAATTTCTTGTAAGGTTTATAGAAGGATCCGTGATTTTTTTCCGGGCTTTTTCGAGCATATCAGGAGAAACGTCAATGCCGGTAATGTGTGCCTCAGGAAATCTGCTTTTTTAGCTGAATTAGATTTTTGCCTGTGCCACATCCTACTTCTAAAATTTGGGCATTGGCCGGTAAGGCGGGAATTTGTTTGATTAGTTTCGTTCGTCCGAATAAGAAACTCCATCGGGTGGCGTCATAAATAGGGGCATGGAGCTGATAATATTGCGCTACATTTTTCACGTGTTCCTCGGCAACTGGAATTTCTGATAGGTTGTTCATAATACGGTGGCAAGATGTGTAGATTCGTAGGTCCCAACGCGATCTTTTTTGTGCAAGGGTTCTGTTAATTCAGGATGAAAACTAATGTTATCAAAGACAAACTCCGGCAGGAAATTGGGCTCGGGCATGGCTGATCGAAATAATATGCGAGCACCACTTTGGGCATGGTCCAATATTTGTCTCCATTGTTTGGCAAGTTGATCAGGTTGCGTAAATGCCATCCAGTCCTGATGATCCAATAATACAAAATGCGAATAGGTTGTGTCACTTTGTTGTAGGGCTTTCAACAGGGAGGAGGTTTGGGTTTCAATCCGATGAATCCGGTTTCGTAAAATCCGGAAGTTTTTTTCAAGCAGATAGTTGGGGCAGCAATCAGGAGTATAGTGTCCCGTGAGATAAACGCGCCAAAAGTAATTATCTCCGATTGGTAACTTTGTGAACACCTGTTGCAAAGATTGACGAATAAATTCCAGTAGTCCGTCTTCGTACTGCTGTTCAATCATCTTGCGTTGACTGGCCGGAACGCCAAGCATTGTCATGGTAGCGTGACGCCGAATTAGCCATTCCGAAAAGGGGTTCCAGAGCTGGGGTTCAATTTCATGGAAATAATATGCTTGTTCTTCCAAATTTTTGGCGGATAAAAGATTTTCGACAGCTGACATTAATTCTTTTCGTTGAATCTGGTTAAAAACAGTACGCGCGATCTTTCCGGAAGTACCGCTAAAGTAGAAGCTGTCATTTGTCGATCTGGGACTAAAATTGTGGATGTTTCTATCCCAGAATTGCTGGGCTGGCTTTGGTAATAATGTTCGTAATTGCTGATGATAGATGATTTCGGCTCCGGATTTTCGTCCTTCTCCAAAAAAGTCCCACAAGATGGTATAGTTGCCATTTTTAAAAATAGCTTTTTTAAGTTCCAGCAAGGCATTTTGGGCGGGATTAATATCTACACATTGAATATGTTGAACATCATCAAGCAGATAATCAAGTGCGTTATCACCGGCGCTGGTAAGCATTAAAACATTACTGCTGGAGTCCAAGTTTAGGAGTTTTCGATCGATCCGCGGGTCTTCCCAGCAGGTATTATATACCAGGTTGCCCGAGGTGATCGTATCAAAGATACGACGCTGTATCTGTTGTACAATGTCGGATATTAATTTCATGGACGGAATAAAACTAACGTTTGCATATGTAAATAATATGAATCCTCTATTGGAGTTTTAGATAGTAAAAAAATATAATTTAAAAATGTGATTCGGTGCAGAATTTGTATCTTTGAGTAACCCTAAAATAAAGAATTACAACTATGGCTGATAACAAGAATAAATCAGAAGAGAAGAGTGAAGCAAAAACCGAAGAGAAAAAACGCGAAAAAATTAAAGGTTATGAAAAGCTGATTAATCGGTTGAAGAAAGAACGAGCCGAACTCGAGGACGAAATAAACAGAGATTATCGCGAAGCACGGCGTTATGTTCGTTCTCATCCCGAAGAGGGCGTGCTTATAGGTTTTGTAGGTGGTATTGCTTTAGGGTATCTCCTGGGCAAACTGGGACGAAAGTAAAGGTAGTAAAATTTTAAATTTGAACACAAAGAAGGATTATTGTGAGTACTACGACGATCAATTCGGAACAACTTGCTGAATTATTTGAGCGCGTGGATGCGCTCAGGGGGTATCTTTGACTATGATCAGCGTAAGGTAAATATCATCGAGCTACAAGAGCAGACGCAGGATCCCAATTTCTGGAATGATCCCGACGAGGCCCGTCGAATTATGAAAAAGCTGGATCACGAAAAGAATATGGTCAAAAGCTGGGATCGTCTGGATGAACTGCGCGAAAGCATTAAAGTCTATCAGGAATTTTTGGATGAAGGTGAAGAGGTAGGAGATGAGTTGCAACAGGAGATCAAAAAACTTGAGAAAGGAGTTGAAGATCTTGAGCTGCGAAATATGTTGCGTGGCGAAGATGACCATCGTGATGCTATTCTTACGTTTAACCCGGGGGCCGGCGGTACCGAGAGCCAGGATTGGGCCGAAATGTTGTATCGCATGTATACCCGGTGGGCAAAGAAGCACGATTACGATATTTCAGTAATGGAGTATCAGGAGGGCGATGTTGCTGGATTGAAAAGTGCAACGATACAGGTTGAGGGAGAGTTCGCTTACGGATTTTTGAAAGCCGAAAGCGGTGTTCACCGGTTGGTACGTATTTCTCCCTTTGATAGCAATTCGCGTCGACATACCTCATTCTGCTCAGTATTTGTATCACCTGTAGTGGATGATACCATTGAGGTTGATATTGATGAAAGCAAAGTTGAGCTGCAGCGCTTTCGTGCCAGCGGCGCGGGTGGACAGCATGTGAATAAAACAGAAACCGCAGTTCGACTTATTTGGGAAGGAGAGCTATCCGATGGTACCGAGCAGCGGGTTGTATCGGAGTGTCAGCAGGAACGTTCCCAGAAACAAAACCGTGAAAAGGCAATGACGCTGCTTAAGTCAAAAATTTACGAGTTGGAAAAGCAGATCAAAGAGCGTAACAAGCAGAAGCTCGAAGATTCGAAGAAGGATATTGAGTGGGGATCACAAATACGTTCGTATGTATTTCATCCCTATAATATGGTGAAAGATCATCGTACGGATTACGAAACTTCTAACACCGATGCAGTCATGGATGGCGAGCTCGATGAGTTTATTAATGAGTATCTGCTTTCGATATCTTCATCAGATAAAACGGAATAATGATTACTGTAGGCATTACCGGAGGTATTGGCAGTGGCAAGTCCACGGTGTGTAATGTTTGGGCTAAAAAGGGCGCTTATGTCTTAAATGCCGATGATCTTGCCAAGCAGGTGATGGTAACTAATGCCGAGGTTAAACAGCAACTTGTTGATCATTTTGGATCAGAATCATTTTTGGACGATGGGGAACTAAATACAAAGCATTTGGCAAAAGAAGCGTTTGAAAAAGGGCGTGTTAAAGAATTGAATGCTATCGTTCATCCGAAATTGCCTGCGGCTGCATCCCAAAAGATAGAGGAAGCTGAAGCACAGGGATACGATATATTTGTCTATGAAGCCGCTTTATTACTGGAAAACTTGGAGCCCGGTTCGCTGGACTATATTGTACTGGTATTGGCTGACGAAGACCATAGAATTAAGCGGGTAAAACAGCGGGATAACAGCTCTGAGGTGGAAATAAGAGGGCGAATTGAAAAACAGCGCAACTTTGAAAAAGCGACTGACCGCGCCGATTATGTTATCCGTAACAATGGAACACTTGAGGAACTGGAAAAGAAAGCCGAAATTATATACCAGAATTTTTTAAACTAATAAGATAATGAACAAGAATTTCAATCATATAAAATTGGTTATTCACAGAGGGAAGCTATGGTAGATCGGAAAACAAATCGCGTTATAACGCTGGAAGAATATATTATTCAGGGACAGAATAAATTTCCCGGTGCTACGGGAGAACTCTCTCAGTTACTTCGCGATATTGGATTGGCCGCAAAAATAATATCAAGAGAGGTAAATAAGGCAGGTATCACCAATATTCTCGGCGAAGACGGAACGACCAATGTACATGGTGAATCAGTAAAAAAACTGGATCTTTTTGCTGATAAGCAGCTTATATCAGCCTTAAATAGATCTGAAATAACGTGTATGGTTATTTCAGAAGAAAATGATGGCATTGTTGAGTTGGATAATGATGGTGGAAAATATATTGTGTATCTCGATCCGCTGGATGGCTCTTCTAATATTGATCTGAATGTTTCGATTGGAAGTATCTTTTCTATTTATATGCGGAAGAGCTCTGCTACCGATAAGCTCAGTAAAAAGGATGCCTTGCAGTCGGGGGTAGAACAGGTTGCCGCCGGATATGTATTATATGGCTCAAGTACGTTGATGACATATACAACAGGATTGGGAGTTTCGGTATTTACCCTTGATCCAAGTATAGGTGAATTTATTCTTTCGGATGACGATGTTAAAATACCTGATCATGGTACCATTTACAGTGTGAATGAGGGTAGTTATCAATCCTGGGATGAAGGACTCAAGCAATATGTAAAGTATTGCCAAGTTGAAGACCCCGATACCAGCAGGCCTTACAAGGCGCGGTATATCGGTTCAATGGTGGCCGATGTGCATCGTACGCTTATCACAGGTGGCATTTTTATCTATCCCAATAGCAGTCAATACCCAAATGGAAAGCTTCGGCTGATGTATGAATGCAATCCGCTAAGCTTTGTGATAGAGCAGGCGGGCGGAATGGCGATTGATGGGGAAGGGCGTATTTTAGAAATTGAGCCTGAAAGTATCCATCAGAGAACGCCTATTTTCATTGGATCAAAAGAGAATGTAATGAAGGTGAAAGAGTTTCTTGAAGAGTACAAGCAAGAAACGATTGAGGCATAAGCCGCTGTACTGGATTTTGAAATTATATGATCCGGTATTAACGGTTGGGTTAATTTTTAGAAGCTTACTTTTGCCCCTTCTTGGATGTCATGAGAAACAGCAAATCCGCCATTGGTTTCTATAACGTATTTTGCCGGCTCCTCTGATTTAAAACTTTTTTCGGAAAAGGGCTGGGCACTATGGTGGATGCGTACAATTTCATAATTTTCATTAACAAACATAATATCCAGAGAGAGAGGAGTGTTGGCCATCCAGAAGCTGCGGGGTTGGTTTTCATCAAAAATAAACAGCATTCCTTTGTCGGATGGCAATTCTCGCACATCCATTAATCCTTGATTGCGTTCTTTGTTGTTATCTGCTATTGCAACGTCAATGGTAGTCAGCGTGTCTTCATCGGTATCTAAAAAGGATACCGATCGCTCATAAGTAAGCTGACGTCCGGACTGTTCCTCAGTATTCTTCGTATTCGATTCCTTCTGGGCTTGAGAACACGCGCTGCTCAGAATCGCCATTATTATCACGAGAAGTAACGTTGAAGGTAGTTTCATCAGTTGATCCATTGATTTTATAAGTTATTGAGTAACTGCCGGGACTCAAGTAGGTGCGTATTTTTTCCTCTTGATTCTCCTCGACAAGCAGATTCCAGTTAAAAGTATTAAAGCCATAAGTAGCTTTATCTGTTAGTTCTTTAACGACTTTGCCATCTTTATCTTTTACCGTAATAGTGAGTTCCTGATCGTCAATGTTCTCATCACCGATCCAGTACATCCATTCCACGCTGGGTTCATTAATCTCACGGTAGGGTGCCGGACGTTGTCCCCAGTTCATCAGAATTACGGACGTCGTCGGTTGCCAGGGCTAATATTGTTTGATCCCTGTTTTTAGCCACATCATGCAATGGCTTAATATCCATGACGTAAACGCTGCGTCCGTGGGTGCCAACGACCAACTCATGGTCACGGGGATGTACCACCATATCATAGGAAGCAACGTTTGGTATTCCGTTGATTAGGAACCATTCATTACCGTCATCAAAGCTGGCATACGTTCCATGATCAAATCCGGCGTACAGGATATCGGGATTTGCCGGATCCTGAGCGATAACATTGGCCACATCTTCAGGAAGGTTGCCTTTAACTGAGGTCCAGGTCTCCCCATAATTGGTGGTTTTGTAGACGTAGGTCTTGAATTCATCATACCGATACCCATTCAGCGAAGCGTAGGCCGTGGCCGGATCGTGTGGTGAGGCCTGCACTTCACTGACCCAGCGGCGCTCCGGCAGATTTTCGGAAACCAAATTCCAGGTTTTGCCGCCGTCCCGGGTTACCTGGATGTTGCCGTCGTCGGTACCGGCCCAAATCACGCTGAAGTCTTTGGGGGATTCTGAGATTGTTGTGAGCGTAGAGTAAGGCACATTGCCGTTGGGCAGGTCTTTGGTTAGGTCGGGGCTGATTGTGGTCCAGGTTTCGCCGCCGTCCATGGTGCGATTAATCTTCTGGGATCCGAAGTAGAGAATCTCCGGATTGTGATTACTCATTTCCACCGGTGTATTCCAGTTGAAGCGGTAGGGAGCTTCACCGATATCATGTTTTGGGGTAATCTTGCTGTAATCGCTTTTTGATTGGTCGATGCGAAAATAATTGCCAAACTGGAAACCAGTATAGATGATATCGCTGTTTTCGGGATGGACTGCTACATGCATGCCGTCACCGCCAAAGATTCGCTCCCAGTGCTCTCCGTCATTGGGCGATCCTTTGGAGGAGCCGGTAAAGACGCCGTTATCCTGAAGACCTCCATATATATTGTACGGCTTTTCCATATCCACTGCTACGGTATAAAACTGCCCAACGGGGGCTACGTTATGATGGATAAAATTGCTCCCCCCGTCATGGCTTTCGTACAGGCCACCGTCATTTCCAAGTAACAGGTGATCAGAATCGGTGGGGTCGATCCACATGGCATGGTGGTCAACGTGGACATCCTGATTTTCGGCAATGGCTTTCCAAGTTTTACCGCCATCGGTAGACTTAAGCATCGGTACGCCCATTATATAGAGGGTGTTGGGATCGCTGGGAGAGACGCGCACTTCGCCGAAATAATAGCCATAGGTGTATATCAGGTTTTCCAAGTCGTAACTGTTAACCTTTTCCCAGCTTTTTCCGCCGTTTTCCGAACGGTAAACCTCGGCCCCGGTAATGCTGGTTTTAAACAGTGCCTCGTTGGCATCGCCGAGATAGTCGGCCAGAGCTTTTGGATTGTACTTTCCTTCGCGAACATCGGCTTTAATTTTTTCAGCAGTGTATTTCTTTTGAAAATCATTACTGCGCAAAAAGTTATTCAGTTTTTCGTTCTCAAGTGCCAGAAATTTGTCTCGACTCATGTCGACAAAGTCTGCCTGTGTAAGTTTGTCCTCATCCAACTCTTTTTTGGTCTTGCTTTCTTTCTGATTGTCCAGGAAGGCATACATGATATCGGGATTGCTTTTGCTTACATCAATACCAATACGTCCCGTAAACTTCTTATCGGGAAAGCCTTCCATGGATTTCTCCCATGTTTCTCCTCCATCATTGGATACATAAATGGCTGATCCTTCACCGGATTCTTTAAAGTTCCACGCCTGCCGGTAGCGCTCCCAAGTTGTGGCCCATAGTTTATTGGGATTTTCGGGGTGGCGCACCAGGTCAATAACACCGGTACTGTCGGCAGGGCTTAGCGTTTTGTCCCATGTTTGGCCGCCATCCGTTGTTTTATATACACCTCGAAACTCATTCATCGAGTAGAGGGGGCCCATACTGGCAACCCATGCAATATCGGGGTTTTCGGGATGTGTGATAATTCGACCTATATGTTGCGATCCGCGCAATCCGGCAAATGACCATGTTTCTCCCCCGTCATCACTTTTGTAGACGCCGGTACCTGCGTAGCTCGATCGGCTGCTGTTATTTTCGCCAGTACCTACCCATAGAACATTTTTGTCTGCTTCTGATATTGCAATATCTCCAATGGTCAGTGTTCCCTGGTGATCGAATATAGGCTCCATGGAGTTGCCACTGTTCGTGGTCTTAAAAATGCCGCCTGAAGCATAAGCTACATAGAATTTCCTTGGATTATCCTCTTGGACTGCCAGATCCGTGATGCGTCCGCTCATTACAACCGGTCCAACATTACGAACAGGATACTCCTGAAATATCGATTGCTGGCGCATATCCTGCCGGTGTTCGATAGATTGTGCCCGTTCTTCTGAAGTAGTTGCGGGAACATCTATTTGTTGAGCCTGTAATGTGCTAAATCCCCAAAAGACCCCGAGAATTGTCAAAGCGTATTTTAACATGGTGGATAAGAATATTTGTTATATAAGTACTATTTGGTCGTTATAATTATAGAAAAGCTAGTGCAGAAGTTTTATAAAAAAATTTAAAATAGCGGATTCATATTCCTCATAAAGGAAGGTCGTATTATATAACTGCAACAGTTGTTTTTTAGACGTATTAACGGTATCTTTGATTGCTTAAAAGTGAGCGCCGAAAGGTCCTCACTTTTTTTTGTACCTAAAAATAAGAAAAATCGTGCAAAACGAAGTTACAAATAAGATTTCAGAACTTGCAGAATCAGTGTTATCAACCACTGATTTCTTTCTGGTTGATGTTGAGATCAAAGGCGGGAATACACCCGAAATTTGGGTGTCGATAGATGCCGAAGATCGCGGTGTAAATATGGATGAATGTGCAGAAGTAAGTAATGAACTTAGTTTTTTGATGGATGCGCACGATGTGTTTTCTGGCACATATCGCATCAATGTTTCATCACCGGGATTAAGTCGTCCGCTGGTAGATCGCCGTCAATATCCTAAAAATGTGGGACGTAAAGCAAAGTTTAAGTTTAAAAACGACGGTGAGTACACTAAGGTTGAAGGTACATTGAAAGGAGTTGACGATGATCATGTTGTTGTTGGAATGGATGATGAGTCAACAAAGAAAATTTTATTTGACGACCTGGTAGAGACAAAAATAATTCCTTCATTTAAATAATTTTAAGCAGACAGGAGCTAACTGATGTCAAACGATATTTCAAAACAAATTATTCAATCTTTCGCCGAGATTGCCAAAGACAAAGATATTGATAAGGATCTTCTTCTTTCTATCCTCGAAGATGTTTTTCGAACCATGATTCGCAAGAAATATGGTTCTGATGAAGCTTTTGAAGTTATTTTGAATGCTGATCGCGGTGAAGTCCAGATTCTCCATATTCGTGAAGTTGTGCCGGAAGAGGAGCTTACGGATGAAGTGCAGGAGATTACACTGGAAGAGGCCCAGGAGCACGATCCTGATCTTGAACTCTATGATGAGTTTGCACAAGAACTTGACATACGCGATTTCGGACGGCGCGCCGTAATGATGGCGCGACAGCAATTGGCACAGCGCATCCGCGAAATTGAAAAGGATAATGTATTTGAAGAATATTCTGACCGTGTTGGTGAAATTGTTCTGGGAGATGTTTACCAGATTCGTAATCATGAAATGCTAGTGAATCATAATGGCGTAGAACTTACTCTTCCCAAAGATGAACAGATCTACAAAGATCGTTATCACAAGGGTGACACCATCCGCGCAGTTGTAAAAGAAGTCAAGCGCCACCATGGGAATCCATCGGTAATTATTTCGCGCACTTCGCCGCTATTTTTGGAGCGTTTGTTTGAAAATGAAATTCCCGAGGTTTTTGATGGAATTATTGATCTTGAACGTATCGCCCGCGAACCTGGCGACCGGTCAAAAGTAGCCGTAATTTCACACGATGAGCGCGTGGATCCTGTTGGGGCATGTGTAGGAATGAAAGGAGTTCGTATTCATGCTATTGTGCGTGAGCTTCAAAACGAAAATATTGATGTCATCAATTACACTGATGACAAGCATGAGTTTATTAAGCGAGCACTACAGCCTGCAAAAGTGTTAAGCGTCGAATTAAGTGATGACGGCAAACATGCGAAGGTGTTAGTACCGGCTGATGAGGTTTCAAAAGCTATCGGTAAAGGAGGTGTAAATATACGCCTGGCTTCAAAACTCACCAATTGCGAAATTGATGTTTATCGCGAAGTGGAAGAGGAGGACGATATCGATCTTGGTGAATTTGAAATCGATTTTGGTCCAGAAGTGATTGAAACGCTCCACGAAATTGGCTGCGATACGGCAAGACAAGTATTAGAACTGGATGAAGAAGAAATCGTTCGGCGGACAGAAGGTAAAATTACTGAAGATCAAGCCGAGCGCATCATCGATATTATCGCATATGAATTTGATGATGAAGAATAATTGAACTTACATTTCCAAGAATCCTGTTTTACCTTATACTAAAGGTTCCCAATTAGTGTAACAGATAATAACGAACGTACTTTTTCAGAAACAAATATATATGTCCAAGAAGACAAGAAGATTATTCAAAGTAGCATCTGAATTTAATGTCTCTACCACCTCTATAGTAGATTCGTTATCGGATGAGGGCTTTGATATTGACAATAAACCAAATTCCAAGATTACGCCCGAAATGTACGAGGCGCTGGAAGAAGTTTATGGTGTTGATAAAGAAAAAAGTAAAGAGCACGAGAAAGCGAAGGAGGAGTATGAGAATCGCCGAAATCAAATTCGTGCCAGCCGTAATCAAAGTGTTTCTGTTGAAGATTATCTGGAACCTCTTGAAGATGAGGACTTACCAATTGAACCTCAGGAGGAAGAAGAAATAGAGGGGATCAAGCCAAAAGATGAGGAACAGCCTGAACCTGAAGAAGAGGTTGAAGAAGAACCTGAAAAAGTTGAAGCATCGGAAGAAGAGCCGGTTGAAGAAGTAGATGAGACTGAGGAAGAAGATGTGAAGGTTGAGGCTGAAGAGGATTCCGAGGAGGAAGATCAAGTTGATGAAGAAGTTGAAGAACCTCAGGAAACGGTAGAAGCCAAAGAAAAGGAAGATGCTGAAGAAGAAAAGGAAGTTACTGAAGAAACGGATGAAGAAGAGGATACTTCTGTAGAGGAGCCCGAAGATGAAGATACTGACGAGGAAGAAGAAGACTCCGAAGAGGATGAAGAAGTAGAAGAGATAGAAGATGAGGATGAAGAAGATGATGAGGATGAAGAGGATGAAGAGGATGAAGAAAAAGAGCATGGTGTAATTCGGGGACATGCCGGTCGATTAAAGGGAACAAAAGTCGTTGGAAAGGTTAAAATTGATGAAAGTAAGCCTAAGCGGCGTAAGAAGCGTAAGCGTAAAAAAGATCGTCAGGAAGAAGAGGAGCAAGGATCAAATAGTAAATCAGCCAAGCGCGATAAGAAGAAGAGTAAAAAGAAGGGAGATAAGAAGAAGCGACGTAAGCGTGGAAGCCGTGTTGATGAAGAAGATGTAGAACAAAAAATGAAAGAGACGCTGCAGAAAATGCAGTCGTCTGAAACAGTTGGTAGTAAGCGTCAGAAGCGACGCCGCCAACGAAAAGAAGAACGCGAGGAAGAAGAGCAGCTGCAGCAAGAGCTCGAAGAACTTGAAGATCAGATCATTGAAGCTACTGAATTTATTACAGTCAGTGATTTGGCTGAACTAATGGATGTAAAAGCCAATGATGTGATTACGACCTGTATGGACCTCGGTATGATGGTGTCTATCAACCAGCGATTAGACGCCAGCACTATTGAGCTTGTTGCTGAAGAATATGGCTATGAAGTTGAGTTTGTTGATGCTGATGATGCTATTGAAGAAATTGAATTAGAAGAGGATGATCCCGAAGATCTTGAACCGCGTGCTCCTATTATTACGGTAATGGGACATGTTGATCACGGTAAAACTTCTCTGCTTGATTATATTCGTAAATCACAGGTTGCTGAAGGTGAGGCCGGTGGTATTACCCAGCACGTTGGTGCTTATGAGGTAACAACTGATGATGGGCGACCGATTACGTTCCTTGATACCCCGGGTCACGAAGCCTTTACCGCAATGCGTTCGCGTGGTGCGCAGGCTACGGATATTGTAATTCTTGTAGTTGCAGCCGATGATGCGGTGATGCCGCAGACGATTGAGGCGATTAATCACGCGAAGGCTGCCGGAGTTCCAATTATTGTAGCCATCAACAAGATGGACTTGCCTGATGCAAATCCCGATAAAATTAAGCAGCAGCTTGCCGAGCACGATGTAATTGTCGAAGAGTATGGCGGGACGAACCAGGTTGCAGAAGTTTCTGCAGAGACGGGTAATGGAATTCCCGAACTGCTTGAGAAGGTTCTTATTGAGGCCGAATTGATGGAGTTGAAAGCTAATCCCAATCGAAATGCTGATGGCGTTGTTCTTGAGGCTAGGGTTGATAAAGGAAAGGGTATTGTTTCAAATATCCTTGTACAGAATGGTACGCTCGAAATTGGTGATCCATTTGTAGCGGGGCCTTGCTTTGGTAGAGTGCGTGCGATGGAAAACGAACTCGGAGAACGAATTGAATCTGCAGGTCCTTCTACACCACTGCAGTTAACAGGATTTGATGATATTCCACAGGCTGGTGATAAGCTTGTGGCCCTCGATAATGAGAAAAAGGCGAAAGAGATTGCTAATCAGCGACAGCAGATTAAGCGCGAGCAAGACCTGCGTCAGTCCAAGCATATGAGTCTTGATGACCTTTCACGTCGCCTTGCACTGGGTGAGATTGAAGATCTCAATCTTATTATCAAGGCCGATGTTGATGGCTCGATTGAAGCACTTTCCGGCGCACTGCAGAAACTAAGTAACGAGGAGGTTTCTGTGAACATTATTCATACCGGTGCCGGAGCAATTACCGAATCTGATGTACTGCTTGCATCTGCTTCGGAAGCAATTATTATTGGTTTCCAAGTGCGTCCGACTTCCAATGCGCGTAAATTAGCTGAAGAGGAAGAGATTGATATTCGACTCTTTAGCGTTATTTATGATGCTGTTGATGAAGTTAAGGATGCAATGGAAGGTATGCTCTCACCCGAAATTAGCGAACGACTTTATGGTAATGCAGAGGTAAGAGAGATCTTCAAAGTTTCCAAAGTAGGAACTATTGCTGGATGTTATGTGACTGACGGTAAAATAAATCGCAATAATCCGGTCCGTGTAGTACGCGACGGAGTTGTGATCTATGACGGGGAAATCGATGCTCTGAAACGCTTTAAAGATGATGTTAAAGAAGTGAAAAGCGGATACGAATGCGGTATCAGTATTGTGAATTATAATGATATCAAAGTTGGTGACGTTATCGAGAATTATGAGGTTGTTGAGGAACGCCGAAGTCTCGAAGATGTAAAAAGCGACGATAGCTAAGGCATTAATCTTAATTTTTGGATTATGAGTATTCGTACAGAACGCCTGGGAGCAATAATAAAGCGTGATCTTGGTAAAATTATACAGAAGAGTTACCAACAAAGCGGTTCCTTTATTACGGTCACAAAAGTGGATGTTACTCCTGATCTCCTTATTGCCAAGGTATTGCTGAGTGTGTATGCTCCCGGTAAAGATGAGGATGCTATTTTTGCTTATCTGGAAGAACAGAATGCGGCTATCCGCAAAGAGCTGGCATCAAAAATTCGTCACCAGGTACGTCGAATTCCTGAATTGCATTTCATCAATGATAAAACAGCTGAACATGTCGAGAAGATGGAAAAGCTGTTCCAGAAAATTCGAAAAGAGCGAAAGCAGCGCCAAACTAACGAAGACGATGAAGAGTAGGTTTGCTCATGGCAAAAGCGATACCGCTCGAAGAACTGCCAATATTTTCCAATCAAAATTTGCCTGACCCCGATTTTGATTATAACCAAGGGGCCGCCTTTCTTATTAATAAGCCTAAAAGATGGAGCAGTTTCCAGGTTGTCAAATTTTTACGTAAATGCACAAATATTCGAAAAATCGGGCATACCGGTACGCTAGATCCGATGGCTACAGGTCTGCTTATTTTGTGTTGTGGGAAAGGAACACGGACCGTTTCAGCTTTTCAGGAAGCAGATAAAGAGTATATCGCTGAGCTTACTTTCGGCTCATCAACGCCCAGCCTTGATGCAGAAACAACACCGAAAAAACGAGCTCCTTTTGATCACATCACAAGAAATGAAATTGAGCAAGTTTTGAGTGAGGAATTCTCAGGTTTGATAGTCCAAATTCCGCCCATGTATTCAGCACTCAAACATGAAGGTGACCCGCTTTACAAACTGGCGCGAAAAGGAAAAGAGGTCAAGCGGAAGCCGAGGCAGGTAATAATCGAAGAGACAAGAATATTGGAATGTAATTTGCCGCGGCTTGAGTTATATATAAAGTGTAGCAAAGGGACTTATATTCGAACTCTTGCTGATGACTTGGCAACCTCATTGGATACAGCTGGACACTTAACCGCCTTGCAGCGAACAGCTATCGGAAGATATAAGAATGAATACGCATTAACGGTTGAAAAGATGGAAGAGATTTTTTCGATTAAAAACTATGCATCAAATATTGATCTGCATTAATTCAGGACATCAAATTTTAAATACCAATGTCTGAACTTGTTTTTTTAGATAACGTTAAGCGGGAAGACAATACTGTTTTAACAGTAGGAACATTTGACGGAGTTCATGCCGGCCACCGGGCTATTATAGATACTGTTGTAGCCAAGGCTGAGGAGAAGAAAGCCCGAAGCGTTTTAGTTACCTTTGATCCCCATCCAAGAAATATTATAAATCCCGGTGACGATGGTATCAAACTATTGACCACTTTAGAGGAACGTTGCGAAATACTGGAAGAGTTAGGCATCGATCGAATGATTGTTATTCCGTTCGATCGCGACTTTTCCTTATTGAGTTCTGAGGAGTTTATTCGCGATATCATCCACCAAAAAATTGGTGTTAGTGAATTTGTTATCGGTTATGATCATCATTTTGGGCGCAACAGGGAGGGGACCATCGAAACCATTGAAAAACTTGGTGCCGAGCTTAATTTTGATTCATATGTAGTATCCAAACGTGAAGTAGGAGAAAAAACAGTAAGCAGTACAGCTATCAGAAAAGCAATCAGTGAAGATGGAAATATTGAACAGGCCACGAAATTTTTACAACGGCCGTATCGTCTTAACGGAACAGTAGTGCATGGTGACAAAAGGGGGAAAGAAATTGGTTTTCCTACCGCGAACATAAAGCCGGATCATGTAAATAAGATTATTCCCAAAGATGGAGTGTATGCTGTAAGGATTCGTATTAGTGGTAACTGGTTTGATGGTATGATGAATATTGGTACACGTCCGACATTTGATGGAGAAAAGCAGACGTTGGAAGTGCATCTGTTTGATTTTGATGACGATATTTATGGCAAAGAAGTGCAAGTGCGATTTTTTAATCGCATAAGAGATGAGAAAAAATTTAGCGGCAAAGAAGAATTAATTGAGCAGCTAAAAAGTGATAAAAAGCAGGCACAGCAACTGCTTGGCGAGCATTAAAATATTGCAAAATACGGTTTGAACGCTTATCTTTGCTTGCTAATATAAGAACGTTATACATAGTTGTAGAAAAGACAAAAAGAATTTAATTAACACATGGCGATAACAAAAGAGCGAAAAGAGGAACTTGTAGAAAAATATGGTGGGTCAAAGGAGAATACCGGATCTACTGAAGCTCAGATTGCAATATTAACTGAGCGTATTAATGATCTTACGGAGCACATTCAGGAAAACACCCAAGATCATCACTCTCGAAGAGGATTGTTAAAACTGGTAGGGAAACGACGAAAGCTACTCGACTACCTCAAAGATAGCGATATTGAAAAATATCGAGAACTCATTAGTGATTTAGGAATTCGCAAGTAATTTTTTAAAAGGCACGTTTTTAATGACGTGCCTTTTTTTATACTGCACTTTTTGCAGTATTTCCCTTCCTAAGTGATCAAATACAAAGTTTTAAAATCGTTATGTAAAGCTTTGTCCATTTATTTTAAATTTGAATAGAATACAGTATTACGATGAAAGAAGATTTTAAAAGTGTAGAATTTGCACCAGGTAAAACATTATCAATAGAAACCGGCCGTATAGCTAAACAGGCCGATGGTGCAGTTGTGGTTCGCATGGGCGATACCATGGTATTATGTACAGCAGTAAGCTCAAAGGAACCGTCTGGAAAACCCTTTTTCCCAATGACGGTTGACCTCCGCGAAAGTTTTTCGGCGGGTGGTAAGTTTCCTGGTGGATTTATAAAGCGTGAAGGTCGTCCAAATGACAAAGAAATTTTATCCAGTAGACTAATTGATCGTTGTCTCCGACCGTTATTCCCGGACGGCTATACAAACGAAACACAAATTATCTGTTCGGTACTTTCATCCGATGGCGAAAATGACGGAGATGTACTTGGTGCTGTAGGAGCATCTGCCGCCCTGCACATTTCAGACGTTCCATTTGCGGGACCTATCGCAGAAGTTCGTGTTGGACGTATTGATGGAGAATTTGTTGTTAATCCTACCATCAGCGAGATGGAAAACAGTGACATCGATATGATTATTGGTGGAACTGCTGAGAGTGTTTCTATGATGGAAGGTGAAATGGATGAGATTTCTGAAGACGAAATGCTTGAGGCTATTAAAATTGGTCATGAAGCCATCCAAAAGCTGTGTGCTTTTCAGGAAGAGCTTCGTGATGAATTTGGAGTAGAAAAGCGTGAATATGAGCCTGAACCTGTTGATGAAGATCTTAAAAATAAGGTTTACGAACTTGCTGAAGAGCGAATTCGTGAGCATGTAAATATCGGTCTTGGCAAAGAGAAGTATAGCGAAGGTCTTCAGGAAATTAAAGATAGTGTAATTGAAGAACTGATCGAGACGGAAGAATACGCTGAAGAAGAGGATACGATTAATGATATCCTGAGTAAGATTGAGAAGGAAGAGCTCCGCAATATGATTCTTGAGAAAAAGAAACGTATTGACGGTCGTTCTCCGGAAGATATCCGTGATATTTGGACTCAAGTTGGATATCTCGCTCGCACACATGGTTCTGCAATCTTTACTCGTGGTGAAACGCAGGCACTGGTGTCAGTAACGTTGGGTACACAAAAAGATGCGCAGTCTGTGGATACCCTGCTTACGGAAGAAGACAAGAAGTTCTTCCTTCATTACAACTTCCCGAACTACAGTGTGGGAGAAGCCGGATTTATGCGCGGTCCCGGGCGTCGTGAAATTGGTCACGGGCACTTGGCTGAACGGGCTATTGAGCAACTGATGCCCACGTTTGATGAATTTGGGTATGTAATCCGAGTAATTTCAGATATAACAGAATCCAACGGCTCGTCTTCCATGGCTTCTGTATGTGGAGGTTCAATGGCACTTATGGATGCGGGTGTTCCTCTGAAAAAACCTGTTGCCGGTATTGCAATGGGAATGATTGTCGGTGATGATGATCAAGTAGTTCTTTCTGATATCCGCGGTGAAGAAGACTTCATGGGCGATATGGACTTTAAGACAGCCGGTAGCCGCGATGGAATTACGGCTTGTCAGATGGATATGAAAGTAAGCGGTATTTCCTTTGAGAAGCTTGAGGAAGCTCTTGAGCAAGCTCGTCAGGGACGCATGCATATTCTTAACAAGATGGAAGAGACGATTTCTGAGCCACGTGATCAGATTTCTGAATTTGCTCCACAGTTTGTTAAAATGGAGATCGAAGCAGATGATATCGGGTCCGTTATTGGACCTGGTGGTAAAGTTATTCAGACGCTTCAGAAAGAAACCAATACAGAGATCTGGGTTGAAGAAGATGAAGAGCGCGGCAAAGGTAAAATTACTATTAGCGCTGATCAGCTTTCCAATGCCGAAGAAGCGAAAAAACGCATCCAAGGTATTGTTGGTCATCTCGAAGAAGGGGCGACATATCAAGGTACAGTGAAAGCAATTAAAGATTACGGTGCTTTTGTTGAGATCGTGCCTGGTAAAGATGGTCTACTCCACGTTTCAGAAATTAATCACTCCCATGTTGATAATGTGAGTGATGTGCTTTCTGTAGGGGATGAGCTCGAAGTGAAGCTGCTCAAAGTTGAGCATGGCGGAAAGCTTCGTCTCTCTCGCAAGGCGCTGATTCCTAAGGACGGAGACGATAACTAAGCTTATCAGATCTTTATAAAAAAAGAAATACATTTGCGCCATCTCGATTGTTCGGGATGGCGTTTTGTTTTAAATCAGGTATGTCATTTCGAACCGAGCGTAGCGAGGAGAGAAATCTATGTTATATCAAATTGCTAAAAGACGAATACAAAGAACTCTCGTTACACTTGAGATGACGGGTTAGTTTGAAAAGTGGATAATATTTTATGAGTACAACAAAGGATATGAAAGAAATTGATTTTGTAAATAAAACGACACTCGATAATGGTCTCAAGATTGTTACCGAACATGTTGAAAGCGTAAAAAGTGTGGCCGTTGGCATTTGGGCTAAAACCGGAAGCCGTAACGAAGCGCATGAGATGGCGGGCGTCACGCATTTTCTTGAGCACATGCTTTTTAAGGGTACTGATAGCCGCTCTTCGTTCGATATCGCTATGAGTATGGAATCAGTCGGTGGATATTTGAATGCGTTTACGTCATCCGAATATACCTGCTACTATTCCCGATGCTTACACACACAACTCGAGCGGGCGCTGGATGTGCTTTCGGATATGGTGCTGCATCCATCTTTTCCAGAAGATGAGATTGAAAAGGAAAAGAAGGTGGTCATCGAGGAGATGAAAATGTATCGCGATAGCCCTAATGATTACCTGTTTGAGCAGTTTAGTGAACAGGTGTTTAAGGGACATCCACTGGGAAATTCAACGCTTGGTTTTGAGGATACGGTTTCGGCATTTGAGCGTCAGGATCTGTACGATTATATGGATGATCGTTATCAGCCTGGCAATCTATTGGTATCTGTGGCCGGGAATGTAGATCATGAAAAAGTAGTGAAGCTGGTCAGCCAATATTTTAGTGATGTTAAACCGCAAGAAACGGTGGATCAAAATCCGTCGTTGCCGGATTATGAAGTAAGTGATAAGGAACTTATAAAACCAATTGAGCAAACACATTTGATAACAGGGCGTCGAGGTTTGCACTATGATCACGACGATAAATTTAGGTTGTTATTGGCCAATACGGTCTTGGGTGGAGGAATGAGCTCTCGATTGCATCAAAATGTGCGGGAGAAATACGGCTACTGTTATACCATCACTTCCTTTAACCAGTCTTACAGTGATACAGGTTTATATGGCATTTATGTAGGTACGGATAAGGATTATGTGGATCACGTTCGGGAGCTTATTGAGGCTGAATTAGATAAATTAAAGCAGGATCCCATCCCCGAGAAAGAGTTGGCTGAAGCGAAGGCCCAGCTCAAAGGGAAGTTGATGCTCTCGGTTGAAAGTATGAGCAATCGAATGTCGCGATTGGCTAAGAGTGAAATGTATTTTGATCGCTTTGTTACGCTCGATGAACTTCAGGAAAAAATTGATGCTGTGAAAGCCGATCAGGTTCAGACTTTTGCCCAGGATTTCTTTGATAATGAATTGTTTTCTGAAGCTTTGTTGTTGCCTGAAGCATAGGAATTTTCGTTTCGAGTCTGATCAGAAATGATTAGTTTCGAGGGCAATATTTGATCTAAAAGTATTAACAAAATTATTCGTTGAAGCATGGTTTATATCAGTAATTTGTCTGATCACGTTGAAGAAGAAGTAACGCTCAAAGGATGGGTTTATAACTACCGAAGCAGTGGAAGTCTCTATTTTATTGAAATGCGTGACGGTTCGGGTATTTGTCAGTGCGTGGTGGCCCAAGATGCCGTAAGTGATGATACCTGGGAGCAAACGGAAGCGCTTCGTCAGGAAACTTCTCTTGAGATTACTGGAAAAGTAGTTGAGGATGAGCGAAGCATTGGTGGGTATGAGTTGCAGGTAACTGATCTCAATATTTACCAGGTGGCCGAAGATTATCCCATTACACCCAAAGAGCATGGCGTTGAATTTCTGATGGAAAATCGTCACCTGTGGCTCCGTAGTCAGAAACAGTGGGCGGCCATGCGCGTGCGAAACGAAATTATTTATGCCATTCATACTTTTTTCCAGGAACGGGGTTTTGTACAGATGGATGCTCCAATCTTTACTGGGAATGCTGCTGAGGGCACGACCAATCTTTTTGAAACCGAATATTTTGATGATCAGGCTTATCTTACACAATCCGGTCAGCTGTATGGAGAAGCGATGGCCATGGCTCATGGATTAATTTATACTTTTGGTCCGACATTTAGAGCTGAAAAAAGTAAGACGCGTCGCCACTTGACCGAGTTCTGGATGATCGAGCCCGAGATGGCATTTTATGACTTGGATATGAATATGGATCTGGCCGAGGATTTTGTGAAGTTTGTTGTTGAGCGCGTGCTTAATCGACGTCCCAAAGAGCTGGAGATACTCGAGCGTGATACGTCTAAGCTTCGTAAGACCGTGGAAGAGGGATTTCCGCGAATATCCTACACCGAAGCCGTTGAGGAGCTTAAGAGCGACGATATGGCCGCTATGCTCGATCAGATGGTCAAAGATCGTAAGCAGGAGGCAGCGGATCTCAAAGAAGAACGAGAAGAAATAGAAAAAGAACGCGGTCAAGCCAAGAAATGGCGCAAAGCTCAGATTGATGAGCGAGTGATTGAGATCGGAAAACGACTGGATGAGATTGAGGAAGATTTGCGAAACATACCTGACTGGCGTGAGTCTGCTCTCAATTTTGAATGGGGGGAAGACTTTGGGGGCAGCGACGAAACGCTGCTAACGATGAAATATGATACCCCAATTTTAGTGCATCGATTTCCCGCTGCAATTAAAGCCTTTTATATGAAGCGAGATCCCGAAGACGAGAAATTAGCGTTGGCTTGTGATATGCTGGCCCCTGAGGGATATGGTGAAATTATTGGCGGCAGCGAACGCGAAGACGATCTTGAAACGCTTCGTAAACGCATCAATGAGCACGACTTAGACGAGGATGTATTTAGTTGGTACATGGATCTTCGTCAATATGGATCGGTGCCGCACTCTGGTTTTGGCTTGGGATTAGAGCGAACCGTGGCCTGGCTGTGCGGCTTGGATCACGTTCGCGAAACCATACCATTCCCGCGTATGATGGGACGACTTACTCCATAGTGATTTGTTAATCGTTATTGGTTATTGGCTTTTGCCTGATAACCATTAACAAATAACTAATAACCAATTGGCCAAAAAGACCAGCATAGAAATCTATTCCGAAGTCCTTCAGGAGTTAAAATCTGAGGACAGAAAACCGGTATACTTTTTCTATGGGGAAGAGGAGTTCTTTCTGGATAAGCTGCAGGAAGTGGTCGAGGGATTAATTCCCGATGATCAAAAGGATTTTAACTTTGATCTGCTTTATGGCAGAGATGTTACACCTGAGAAGGTACTTTCGATTATTCGCAGCTATCCCATGATGGCCGAGCAACGCGTAGTCATTTTGCGTGATTTTAAAGAGCTTAGCGGTTATGGAGTACAAGCAGAAGGGTACCAGGGAGAGATCAATGATCTAATTCCGTATTTGGAGCAGCCCAATCCCACTACGCTGTTTGTTTGTATTGATTCCAAAAAGCCTTCCGGTCGGTCAAAAATTGGCAAGGCTTTTAAAAAACACTCAGGATTCTACGAATTTGAAGAAGTGCCAGACTACCGCCTACCTGATTGGATTATGAGTTGGGCAAAAAAGCATCACAATAAAAAGATAGAACCGCCGGCCGCCCAGATGCTGTCGCAGTATGTGGGCAATAGCTTGCAGTTACTGTCCACAGAAATAGATAAAGTGTGCACTTTTGTGGACACTTCTGATACTATTACGGAGAGCGAAATAAAAAAAATAATCGGCCTTTATCGTGAATATTCGGTGTTTGAGCTCAAGGACGCCGTATTTGATCGAAACTTGGAAGAGGCCCTGTTTATCGCGGAACAGATGTTGCAACACTCTAAAGCGAACACGGGAGAAATTATTCGTTCCGTGGGGTTCTTTTACAATGTGTTTTCAAACATTTGGCAAATACGCCGGTTAGCTGGACAGGGTAATTCCAAAAAACAAGTTCAAAATACCTTAGGTATCAATAACAATTGGTACTTCAACAAGCTTTGGAAAGACGCTTCAGCATTTCAACTGGCTGATATGCCCAGAATATTTGAAGCACTTCTTGATGCCGATCGAGCATCCAAAGGTTTTACTAAAATGGACCCCTCTACGATACTTCTCCTGATGATCAAACGGATCATTGGTTAGTACTTTTACTATTTCGATTATCGGAAGACTGATGATCCCCGCAATTATTAACTGCAATCAAATAAGGGGTCATTATGCAAGCTGTTTCACGAGCCGAACTTCAGAAGATGTCGGATGAAGACTTGATGGAAAAGTTTCAATCCGGATACGAGCAAGCGTTTAATATTTTGGTAGATCGGTATCAGGATCGATTGCATAATTTCTTATATCGTTATACTCACGATCACCAAGATTGTGAAGATCTGGTGCAGGAGACTTTCTTCCGCGTATTTCGCAGTCGTCACTCCTATGAACGTATTGCAAAGTTTTCTACTTGGATGTATACTATCGCTATTAACCTGGCTAAGAGCTTGTACAAAAAGAAAAAGCGTATGACCAAGGTTACCATTCACAAAGATCCCGATGATTCTGAGGATCGTCCCATGAAGTTGGAAGATTCAGGAATTTTACCAGATGATTCACTCCATGAAAAGATGTGCATGGATCAGCTCGAAAAAGCGTTAGAAGAGCTCAGTGATGATTTTCGTGAGGTGGTCATATTGCGTGATATCCAGCAGTTGTCGTACGAAGAGATCTCTGAAATTGCGGATCTGCCCATGGGTACGGTAAAGTCACGTATTAACCGCGGACGGGCCCAACTGCAGGAATTATTAGAAAATTACGTCTATCCTGAAACAATTTCTGCATAGCACAGTAAGAGGGTAATAGATAAGGTATTGAACTTGTACAATAATCTATTACCCTTTTTACTATGAAACCTACAGCATTTGATAGTGATCGTGTGCTCACTGATTTTTTAACTGATTATTTGGATGGTAACCTGGATCAAGCTGAGCGACAGTCTTTCGAGGAATATTTGTCCCAAAACGAAGACGAGAGAGTATTTGCTGATAAAGCAATGAAAGGTAAAAAAGCCTTGGCTCGTTTTGCGGATAAAATTAATGTACCCTCAGTAACAGCGTAGCCCCGGAAGGACATTTTCAACGGCTTAAAACGATTCAGAACCTAAAGTATACCTGTCATCTTGAATTTGCCGCGTCCCAACTCTTAGGGGTTTCAGGATCTCAATTAATACCAATCAAAAATCTCCTTTAGCTCATTATTGAATGAATCCATATCAATAGGGGTGGGTTCAAATGATTTTCCGGTCAGCTTTTCGTACAGTTCCGTGTATCGATTATAGACCTTAATGCGAAATTCATCAGGAAGATCCGGTAGTGTTTGTCCATCTCTTCCCTGGAAGTCGTGATCCATGAGCCATTCGCGAAGAAACTCTTTAGAAAGTTGTTTTTGTGGTTTTCCTTTTTCAAGTCTCTTTTCGTATTCATTTGCATAAAAATAGCGCGAAGAATCGGCTGTGTGGACTTCATCAATGAGGGTTACCTCTCCGTTATGTAACCCGAATTCGTACTTGGTATCCACGAGGATAAGTCCCTGCTCATTTGCAATCTGTTGTCCACGTTCAAAAACTTTGAAGGCCTTTTCTTTGATTTCCTGCCAAATCTTTTCATCAACAATGCCTTGTTTTAAGATCTCTTCTTCAGAAATATCTTCGTCGTGACCTTCTTCAGCTTTGGTAGCTGGAGTTAAAATTGGTTCATTAAACTTTTCATTTTCCACCATTCCATCCGGCAAAACTACACCGCATAGTGTTCTTTTGCCCGATTTATAAACACGAGCCGCGTGTCCCGTAAGGCAAGCACGAATAACCACTTCAATAGGAATAGGTTCACATTTTTTTGCGATTGTTATATTGGGATGGGGTACGTCAATCACGTGTGTGGCAACCAGGTCATTCACTTTCTCAAAAGAAAAGGCGGCCAGTGAGTTTAAAATTTGTCCCTTGTACGGTATGGCTTGTTTCATGATATGATCGAAAGCCGATATGCGATCGCTGGCTACAATACCGAGTTTTCCATTCCCGAGGTCATATACGTCACGTACTTTTCCCCGATAGGGTTCAGGATAAGTTGGGACATCGGTTTGAGTAATGCAGTTTTTTAAAGCCTTAGCATTATTTAGAGAAGAATTATCCACAAGAGTAATAATTATTTTGATAATAGAGATCAGTGGAAAATCATAAAAACTTACCAGGAATAGAAATGAATTTATTAGATCGTTCTCATTCTATTGTACATTAAATATTTAAAGGAACTATTTTATACCTGTTTAGCATTTAATATAATGCATGTGAAAATAATACGTATTAATGACAGATTTTTTCCGAATACCATACGCGTTGCTGAAGCCTATTTACCAGCGCACTTCTTTTCATCGTTCGGTTATTGAAGAATTGAATGATGAACGTCTTAAAGAGGCCTATGCTGAGTGTCGGGCGATAACTCGGTACCATGCCAAGACATTTTATATGGCGACGCGCTTTTTACCCAATCATAAACAGCGGGGGATCTTTGCTATTTATAGCTTGTGTCGATATATCGATGATCTGGTGGATGAGGCCGAGGATTTATTAGAAAAGCGTGAACTTACCGAAGAAGATATCCGTCTAAAACTGGAATCTTGGAAACAGAAACTTCGAGATACGTACGATGGGAAAGCTCATGATAATGATATTCTTATTGCATTTTCCGATGTATTAAGACAGTATCATATCCCTATTGAAATGCCATTTGAGCTTATGGAGGGTGTTTGTATGGATCTGTTTAAAAATAGATACGAGACCTTTGATGAGCTATATGATTATTCCTTTAAGGTGGCATCGATAGTGGGATTGATGACCAGCCAGGTGTTTGGATATCAATCCCAGGATGCTTTGGGATATGCGGTAGATTTGGGGATCGCCATGCAGTTGACGAATATTTTGCGGGATGTTGGGGAAGACCTGCAACGCAATAGAATATATCTGCCGCAAGAAGATTTGGCTTGTTTCAATGTCTCAGAACAAGAGCTGTTCACTCACCAGCGGACAGAAAACGTTATTGATTTATTAGAATTTCAGATCCAGCGAACGCGCAGATATTATCAGAGATCTGACAAGGGTATAGCTCTGCTGAGCAGTGACAGTCGCTTACCGGTGTATTTGGCTCGGCAAAATTACGGTCGTATTCTCGATAAAATTGAAGAGAATAACTACAATGTATTTGATAAACGGGCATATCTGAATGCCACAGAAAAATTTTCCATTCTTCCCAGAGCATATTATCAGATGAAGGTAGCGCAGTCCTAATTCTATTTTGAAATAGGTGAGATCCGCGTTTACACTAATCAATATGAACTGTTATATTCCATTCAAATTTTATTGCCGACCAAATCAAAATAGAGACTAATGGAAGCTAAAATCGAGAAATGGAGGAGTCCCAGTTTGGGAAAAGACATGGAGCTGGCTATTTATGGAGAGTCAGGAACTCCGGTAATAGGGATTCCGACAAGAGGTGCTACTTGTAAGCAGTGGGATGAGTTTGGAATGACGGATTCCATCTCGTATCAGTTGGAGAATGGATTCAATCAGCTCTTTGTATTATCATCAATTGATGATGAGGCACTGCTGAATAAAAATGCATCTCCCGAACAACGTATTATTCGCCAGCAACAGTACGAATCGTATATTGTTGAGGAGGTTGCGCCGTATATTAAGGATCAAAATAGCATAAAATTTATAATAATCGCCGGAGTTGATTTTGGGGGATATCATGCGATTACAACTGCGCTTAAGTATCCTGATGTATTTGGGAAAGCGATTGGGATAAGCGGTATTTATGATATCAGACCATTTATGGATGATTATTATGATGACGATGTTTACTACAATAATCCTATGGACTTTGTACCCAATCTGAATAAAAAATCTCTACTTGATAAGGTACAGGATATCGATTTTCGGTTGGTAAGTTATGAAGGAGATAAGCGAATTGACGATGCCGTACGAATGGATAACGTAATGCGGATGAAATTTTTAGATCATGACCTCGATATTTGGTCTGATGGAGGTGACGAATGGGATTTGTGGCCACAAATGTTAAAAACGCACATCATTTAAAGAATAGTTATGCCAGATATTAATAAGATATTGGTCGCTAATCGCGGCGAAATTGCTTTACGTGTAATTCGAACATGTAAGGAGTTAGGTAAAAAAACGGTGGCGGTCTATTCAACGCCTGATGCCGATGCGCCACACGTATTACAGGCTGACGAATCGGTGCATATCGGACCTGCTTCGTCTTCAGAAAGTTATTTGGTAATCGATAAAATAATTCAGGCTGCCAAAGATACCGGAGCTGATGCCATCCATCCCGGATATGGATTTTTGAGTGAAAACGGTGATTTCTCTGAGCGTTGCCAAGAGGAGGGAATTATTTTTATTGGTCCCAAGCCTAAGGCGATTCGTCTGATGGGAGACAAGACTGAGGCTCGTGAACTTATGAGCAAGGCCAATGTACCCTTTCCACCCGGAACCAAAAAAGAGCTTGAAGATGTTGAGGAAGCCGAGAAAATAGCCGATGAAATCGGGTACCCAGTGTTGGTTAAAGCCGCGGCCGGTGGTGGTGGAAAAGGAATGCGTATTGTGAACAATAAAGACGAATTCAGATCGGGTATTAAAGCGGCAAAGTCCGAGGCACGTAATTCTTTTGGTGATGATCGGGTATATATCGAAAAGTATTTGGTTGAACCCCGTCATGTCGAGTTCCAAATTATTGCCGATGAGCACGGAAATACCCTCCATGTATATGATCGGGAGTGTTCTATTCAGCGACGCCATCAAAAAGTAATTGAGGAAGCGCCGTGCTCTATAATGACACCCGAATTGCGATCAGAAATGGCCGATGCAGCTATTGCTGCTGCCGAAGCAGTAGACTATGTTGGAGCGGGAACGATTGAGTTTCTGGTAGATGCCGATCGCAATTTCTATTTCCTCGAGATGAATACGCGCCTACAGGTAGAGCACCCGGTAACCGAGTTAATTACGGGATTGGATTTAGTAGAACTACAGATATTAGTGGCTGAAGGTAAAGAACTGCCCATGACGCAGGATGATATCCAAATGAAAGGTCATGCCGTGGAATGTCGAATTTATGCCGAAGATCCGAGGGATAACTTTCTGCCAAGCACAGGGACGTTGACGAAACACCGCATTCCTTCGGGTAGTGGAGTGCGTGTTGATTCCGGAGTGGAGGAAGGGCAGAAGATAACTATTAATTATGATCCCATGATTTCAAAACTATGTTCTTATGGCAAAAACAGAGAGCATGCCATCCAAAGAATGCTTAGGGCACTAGATGAGTACGAAATAGCGGGATGTCGAACCACCATACCATTTTGCAAGTATGTATTAAATCACGAGTCATTTACCTCAGGGAATTACGATACCCATTTTGTTCCCGATCACTTTAGCAGGGAAAAAATTGATGCGGTAATGGCGGATGAAGATAATGTTAAAGCCCTGGCAGCAGCACTGTTCAAAATGGAAGACAGTGGACAGGAAGAGGAGCAGAAGCTCAAAAATAATTCCCAAAATGGGGCATACTCAAAGTGGTGGAAACACCGCAGTAAGAAGAAATAATGAAATCACTTATTAAGATTGAGGAGCTGGCGATGTTTCTATTCGCCGGCTTTTTATTTTGGAAGACTGAATTTGCTTGGTGGTGGTTTCCGGCTTTGCTGCTGTTACCCGATGTAAGCATGATCGGATATGCAATTAATAACAAAACAGGAGCATATCTCTACAATTTGGTTCATCATAAAGGATTAGCTCTTCTGGTTTATGTAATAGGATTCTTTATGGGATCTGCAGCTCTAGAATTAGCAGGGATTATACTATTTGCACACTCTTCAGTGGATCGCCTCTTCGGATATGGATTAAAGCATATTGATTCTTTTCAAAATACGCATCTCGGAAAAATAGGGGAGTCATAAATAATTTTTATCCATATTGGTATTTGTTGAAAGCCTTATTTGAATAGCTTTTTCTGTTATCCCTAAAACCGCTTAACTTAAGCGAGTCGAAGAAATCATATTAATAACAGTGATTATAGCGTGAAGGAAGAAGACCAAGAGCTTTTTGATCAGTTAAAAAAATTGGATACAGAGCAGCGAAATCCCAATACCAAGAAAATAGATGTTGCAGATTCGCTGGAAATAGCACGTCTTATTAATGCCGAGGATAAGAAAGTTGCTGATGAGGTTGAAAAGAAGCTTCCGCAAATAGCACAGGCTATTGATTTAGTGAAGCAAGCATTTGATGAGGGGGGACGCTTGATCTATGCAGGAGCCGGTACCAGCGGAAGATTGGGAATACTTGATGCAGCCGAATGTCCACCTACTTTTGGTTCTGATCCGGAGCAGGTTGTAGGATTGATAGCAGGAGGCAAGGATGCTGTTTTTGAGGCCCAGGAGGGGGCCGAAGATTATGAGAAAAATGGTCGGGAGGCTTTGGCAGATATTGATTTATCATCTTCTGATATTGTTTGTGGATTGGCTGCAAGCGGACGTACGCCTTATGTGCATGGTGCGCTCAAAGCAGCTCGTGAAAAGGGCTGTCATACAATTTTTGTAACGACTGTTCCGGGCTCTCAGATTACACTTGAAGTGGATGTGTTGATTGATATTCCTGTAGGACCTGAAGTAATTATGGGAAGCACCCGCATGAAAAGTGCTACTGCTCAAAAAATGGTGCTAAACATGATTACAACGGGAGCAAATATCCGGAGAGGAAAAGTCTATGAAAATGTGATGGTTGATCTGCAGTTATCCAATCAGAAATTACATGAGCGTTCAAAGCGAATTATTATGATGTTTACGGACCTTGATTATAAGGAGACGGAAAAGTTGTTGCATTCGGCCGATGGTCATGTTAAAACAGCTTTGGTTATGGCACTGGGAGGACTGAACAAAAAGGAAGCAAAAAAAAGATTAGAAGAGCATGATGGTTTTATCCGTAAGGCGCTGAAAGACATAAGGACGTGACTGAGTTAATTCAGTACTGATAATTCCAAGTATTAGCGTTTTTGGTAATTGCTTGTATTCCAATAATTAATTGAATGATAACCCACTATTTATTCGTTAATACAAAGAATTTTAACCCTTACCATTCATTTAGATATCCGTAAATAATTTTGTCTGATCTTAATAAATATATCGAGGGCAATGAAAGCGGATATCGAATTCGTGTTTTGACGGCTATTGCTGTTATAGAATTATTTGCTATTGCTATCTTTAATCTTTGGCCTGTCAGCAAATCAACCTCATCGGGTCAGCAAATTGATTTTTCGGAGGACGCCATTGCCCTTGAGGATGTTGTGCGAACTGAACAGCAAAACAGCCCGCCGCCTCCACCTAAACCACAAGTCCCCATACCCGAACCTACTGATGAAGTGATAGAAGAAGATCCTATTGTGCTCGATGATTTAAACGTCAGTGAATATTCCGACTCCCTTTCTGTTGAAATGATTGGCAGTGAGGGAGATGCTGATGAACCGGTATCAAGTCCACAGGTAGCTCCACAAGTCATCCATATTGTTGAACCCACGGTTCCCGATGCCGCAAAAAAAGCAGATATCAAAGCTGAAATATGGGTGAACTTTTTAGTGGACACAGAGGGAAAGGTTGAAGAAGCCAGTATTACTGAAATTGTGTTGTATGATCAAGAGTCGGGAGAAAAAAGAAAGGTGGATCGTATTAACTATGGACTTACAGAAGCTACACTTACCGCTGCTTTACAGTGGAGATTTCGTCCGGCCAGGAATAATGGAAAACCCGTTAAGGCTTATTCCAGACAAATCTTCACCTATGGATTTTAACGTTGAAATCAGATAGAAATTAACCTATATTTGCGACTCTTTATTGGAGAGGTGGCCGAGCGGTCGAAGGCGCACGCTTGGAAAGCGTGTGTGCGTCTAGCGCGTACCGAGGGTTCGAATCCCTCCCTCTCCGCACAACTATGTTTAGGCTTTGTTGGGCAGGCTAATAAAGGCTTGCCGGACAAAGCCTTTTCGTTTTTGCGGAATTTTCCTTAGCATTAATCAAGAGTGAAAAAAGTCAAAAAAATATTGGCTTTGTCTTTAGCATTCCTGATTTTATCAGTGGACTTTCTTTGAGTTGAACTACATCATTCAGTGTCACAGCGAAGGTATTGGGATATCTCTATTGAATAAGATGACACTTAATAAATTATATTATTAAAAAGACGGTTAGGAAAGATGAAGAATTCGCTTCCCAATATTCTTGTGTTACTCTTGGTAATTTCCAGTTGGTCCTGCGAACAACCAGAATCTCCTGATTTTAAGGTAACTAATCAGTTTGAGATTCCATTAACGATGGAAAAGACGTATCAGTTTCTGGGTGCTAATAATGCGCTTATTGACACTACGAAAGAGAACTTTGAAGACATATTTGATACGGATGGAGAAGGGTTGGTACGAGTAGTTAAAGAACAGGGTTTTAACTTTGGTGATTTGAACGATGCCATTCCGGTAGTAGGTGCATTGACAGATACTGTTGATTTAGCTGTTCCCCCATCCACAGGATCCCAAACGGTCACTGCCAGTGGAAGTTCCAGTATTGATAATAACAGCTTTGAATTCCGGAATGATTCAGACCATTTTGTTGAAATGGGGAGGGGAGAGTTAGCAATAAATGTTACGAACGGTACTGATGTTGCTATCGATCTGGAAATATCTTTTCCTGAGATTCAAGATCCCAATGGATCTCCTTTAATTATTACTCTTAATGATATTTCAGCAAATGAAAGCATTTCCAACTCTTATGATTTAGCAGAGCATCGTATTTATGCGGGAGAAGATAATGAGATTGATTTTGACATAACGGTAACAACGAAAAGTTCCTCGTCGCAAGGGGGTCAGAAACTCGTACGATTTCGAAACCGATGAGTAGGTGTTTAAATAGATATTGGTAACGTCCAAATCGCTAGAGCTGAGGGGTATATCGTTCCTAAAAATGTACTGCTTAATGAAGATGTCACCGGCGAAGGTGAACTGGATGTATTTAACGATAACGAAGCGGAAGTTACAGATATCGATGGTATAAGTGATATTTCTAATCGCATTTCCGATATTACTTTTACCAATCCTATTTTACGCACGCTTTATAATTCAAATCTGGGAGTAAATACTACGGTTTATGCTGTTATTGTTGGGACCAAATCGAATGGGGACCCCGTTTATTTATATGGGGATGAAAATTCGCAGTATCAGGTAACAGATTCAGAAATTCCGGATGCACTTACGGTTAACGGAGCTCCCGCTGATAAAGAGCAGGTAATTAAGTTTCCGCTCAATGTTGTGGATAATCCAAGTCCGGATGAGGGAGAGGACGGAGCCAATGAATTTAACGCGGACAATTCGAACAGCCCCGCTTTCTTTAGTAACCTGCCTACCAATATTCGATTTGTCGGAGTAGCGTGAGGTTAATGAATCAGGAAGAAACCGGTGACATGTGGTAAATCCGGTTATTTTTGATCAGTCGTTAAATGTAGAGCTGCCCTTTAATTTTTCGGCTGAAAACGCCACGTATCAAGATACCGTAGATGCCAACTTTAGTGATATTCCCGAGGAGAATGAAGATCGCAAGCTTTCCGAGGCAACGATGACTATCAACTATACAAATGGACTGCCGCTTGAATTGAGTTTAAATGTGATCATGCTTGATGGAGATGGAAATGAAATTACCAATAAAAGTGATATCGTCATAAATGGAGCTTCGACTAATGAGGATGGTTTTGCTTCCGATGCCGCACAAAGCGAATATGAGATTAGCTTCTCTGAGAATGAGATGAGTGAATTACACCGCACCAGAGCTGTGGTAATGGAAATCACAATTAATACGCCACAACAGCAGTCCGTGAGTTTAAGAGAGGACGACGCTGTTACCTTTAATGTGAAAGTGAGAGCTGGAATAACCTCAACAATTAACTAAAGGGATAAAGGATTAGGTTATGAATTTTTTAAAGCAATTAGCTTCATTTTTGATAGTGGCAGGATTAATTATTGGTTGCGGATCGGCAGCTCAGGCGCAATCGGGTCATTACTCGGCGCAAAGCTTAGGGTTGGGGGGATCCGGCACCGCATATCTTGATACGTATCATGCAAACTTTGTTAATCCCGCGAACCTTATGCTCAATGCAGATACCAAACCTTCAACTTCTATTGGCTTGTTGGGAGGTCTTTCGGCCATGGCCGGGGGACCATTGATGAACATTTCGGTGTATAACCGGCACTTTACCAGCGGTGACGTAGTAGGTCCAGGAGCACTTGATGAATGGTTTGGTACAGCAATGGGAAATAGTCGGGCAATGGGTATGGAGGTTGATGTGATACCGCTTGCGGGAGCATGGCGGGGAGAAAAAATGGCTTTTAGCCTTGCCTTTAGAAACCGAGCACTTTTATCCGGATCTACAAATAGAGGATTTTCTGAAGTACTGCTTACAGGTATAAGGCAGGAACGTTTTTCTGAGCCGGAACCCGTTAATTTTAGCAGTAAAGGAATAGCATTTAGTGAAATTTCAGCCGGCTTTTCTTATCGGCTGTTGGAAATTCCGACGCTTTTGGGGTTTGGTGAGAATATAAAAGTATTTGCAGGTGTTGCCCCGAAATTTCTTATAGCCCATTATACATCGAGCATTGATTTTAATTCTACATTGCAAGTCACGGATAATGAAGTAATTCACGATTTTGCCTATACATTTACCTCCGTTGGAGAGCTGACCAATCAATTTGAGGATTACTACCAAGCCCGGCAAGATCCTAACTTTGATGGAGAACTCAGTGATTTTGTTGATCCGGATGGAGCAAGTTTTACAGAAGCACAGGGTTCAGGTTTTGGGCTTGATATGGGCGGAACTGTAGAAATGGATTTGGCCGGACCCTTAAAAGAGGCTTTTTCTTGGATTGAAGGGGAGAAAAAGTTGCGGGTCGGTCTTTCAATAACAGATATCGGAAGTATTACTTACGACAGTAATGCCGGTCAATTTTCAGCTGATGAAACGTTTACCTGGGAGGGCATTGACATCGAAAATGGGTTGTCTGACAATTTCGCTGATAGTGTGCGACAAGAGATCTATCAGAATTATGAGCCATCTGATGATAAAGAAATTACTGAAAAGCTACCTACAAAGCTCAATTTTGGAGCTCAGTTACAAGCCGGAAAACTTGGTTTTGCTTTTGATTTGCAGAAAGGGTTGTACGAAACAGGTATGAATAGTCCTCGTTTAGCTTTAGGATTGGGAGCTGAATACAAATTGTTTAATATTGTCCCGCTTCGAGTAGGATACAGAACGGGGGGATTAACTTCTTCGAGTATTACCTTTGGTACGGGAATAGAGCTTCGCAATTTCGAATTTACCGTCGCCGGTTTAACGGTGCCAAATTCTGAAAACAGGGGATCGGGTATGGGAGGTGCTTGGAGCGGTCTGGTGATACGCTTCTAACACCTAAGGATTGTAATCAAAACGGGAGAGTGTAACTTTTGGATACAATGGAACTTGTTCAGTAAGATGGGTGACGTAGTGGTTGGCTAAAAATTTTCCGTAAAGTAATCCCTTGGAACCTAATCCGGTAAATACATGTAGATTTTTATACTCCGGATGTTCCCCCAATATTGGTTTGTAGTTGGGGGTAGAGGTGCGAACGCCGGCCCATTGATCAACAACTGTAGATTGGTCTTCAAGTAGTGGTAGCGTTCGTCTCAGGCGTTTTCTAAGATAGGATTCACCTTCATCATCAGGTTTTACATCCAGAAAGTCATGTTCGTAGGTGCTTCCCTGAATGAATGTATCTTCTTCATCAAGTCGAGCAATATATCCAAGGCTTGAAATCGAGTGAGAGAAAGAAAGGGAATCATTTTCTTTCTTAAATTTTGCTACCTGTCCTTTAATGAGGTTTATAGGCAGCCAATCCCAGTACTTGGTTTCTTTGGTGAAGTGTCCCGTGGCATAAATCAGGTGCTTGGCTATAATTATTTCACCTTCGATGACAATTTTCCACTTATCTGTAGTTTGTTGATGAATTTCTTTGGGATCATTGTTCGTGATTATTTCTATACCAGCTTCTTCCAAGTATTTGGCATATGCTACCATGTAGCTTCCTACATCTACGGTTAAACCAACAGGTAACCATAACCCACCATCCACGCAGGTAATGCCCGGATGGATCTCTTGAATTTGATCCTTGGTTTTCCATTCACACCAGCCATCAGGCCAGGATGTGTTTTCGTACTGATCTTTCATCTTGCGCGCCATTTTTTCATAGAGGGCAGGGCGCAAGAGACCGTTTTTTTTATAAAAAGATTGGTTAGAGTAGAATTGTACTTTTTCCAGGTTCTCTGCGATAGCTACATAACCTTGTTCGGCTTTCCACGATTTTTTTGCGCGTCTGCCCGTAGCGGGATTAACCAATCCACCGGGGGTACCTGATGCGCCAGATCCAATGTCATTCTTTTCAACGACTAAACATTCAATATCGCGTTCAGATAAGGCATCTGCTATAGATAGGCCTGCAATACCACCACCCAGGATGCAAAAATCAATATGTCGATTCATGAATCAAGAAACTAAGATAAAAGGTCTGCTGATGAGACTTTTTGAGCTCCTTTTTCTAACATCTCTTCCCAAGCCTGATCTACAGATCCTTCAATATCAATTCCCTTAACGGCATCCTCGACTACAAAAACATTGAAGCCTTCTTTGATGCCATCAACGACTGACCATTTAACGCAAAAGTCGGTTGCTAATCCCACGGCATAGAGCGTATCAATATTACGTTCTCTCAGGTAACCGGTGAGGCCGGTTGTGGTACTGTCATCATTCTCGTAGAATGCCGAGTAAGAATCGATATCTTTTCTAAATCCTTTACGAATGATTAATTGAGAACGAGTGGTTTCAAGATCAGCGTGAAAATCAGCTCCCTGGCTACCCTGCACGCAGTGATCGGGCCAGAGGACCTGTTCCCCGTAAGGCATTTCAATAGTTTCAAATGGTTCTTTTCCTTGGTGAGATGAGGCAAAGGAGGAGTGACCCTCTGGATGCCAGTCCTGTGTTTGTATGACGACATCAAATTGTGCAGAAAGTTTGTTAATAGTTGGAATAATTTGATCACCGTTTGGAACTTCAAGCGCTCCACCCGGACAAAAGTCGTTCTGAACATCAACAATTAAAAGAGCTTTCATAATACTATCGTTAACTTTTATTCTTCATTTGTTTTGTTAGATCATCACGTAAATTCATCAACTTTTTGCTAATACCCACTTTATAAATATGTGGATTGTCAAAACGTTTATGTTCGGGAATTAATTTAGTTAGCCTCTGTCTAGCATATGAAGCACTTTCTTTGGGGGTAGGGATATCGATAGTCGGCTTCCCATCACGCATCACATTATGTAATAAATCTTCTTTGTTAAAGGTGGTTACCGTAGCATGCTTGGCAGGATAGTGGGGGTGATAAATTGTTTCAACGTTTTCCTCTTGATTAAGAACAATGCCATCACCATAAAAAGTACCATCATCGCCGCTGTACCGTATCACTTTCTTGCGACCGGGTAGCGTAATTTTCTCAATATTTTCAGAGATTTTCAGCTTTGGTTCATTATTGACGGATGCCAGTTTATAAACACCGTCCAAGGCGGGACTATCCTGTCCCGTAACAAGACGAGTGCCAACGCCAAAGAGATCAATAGGAGCATCCTGACTTAATAAACTTTTTATAAGTCGCTCGTCAAGTTGGTTGGATGCTGCAATTTTAACGTATTCCAATCCGGCTTCATCAAGCTGTTTGCGTGACTGGCGGGAGAAATAAGCCAAGTCGCCACTATCTAATCGGATACCTTTTAGTTTATATCCCTCTTTCTCTAGCTCTTTAGCCACTTTTATCGCATTGGGTACTCCACTGTTAAGAGTATCATAGGTATCGACCAGTAGAATACAATTATCCGGATAGTATTCGGCATATTTCCGAAAAGCGGTAAGTTCATCGTCAAACGATTGTATCCAAGAGTGAGCCATGGTACCACTGGCAGGAATATCATCTTGAAAAGAGCTGTATACGTTTGAGGTAGCCTCAACGCCACCAATGTAGGCCGCCTTGCTCGCTTGAATACCGCCATATCCCTGAGCACGCCGCAACCCGAAATCGAGTACTTTCCGATCACCTGCAGCATATTTCATCCGCGACGCTTTTGTGGCAATTAGAGACTCGAAGTTCAGAATATTTAACAGTAAGGTCTCCAAAATTTGAGCTTCAATAATATTTCCCTCAACACGGACAATTGGCTCACGGGGAAAAACGATTTCTCCTTCTTTCGCAGCAAAAATATCGGCTGAAAATTCGAAATTACGTAAGTAATTGAGAAACTCTTTTTGAAATCCCTGTTTGGCCAGATATGCAATTTCATCCTCGTAGAAACGAAAATCTTTCAAGATTTTGAGAAGATCTCCAAGACCGGCAAAAATAACATATCCTCCATCAAAGGGTAGGTCGCGAAAGAAGTAATCGAAGGTGGCTTCATCATCTTGTCGTCCTGCCAAAAAATACCCCTGAGCCATTGTGAGCTCATAATAATCAGTATATAATGCAGGGCGCTCAAGTAATGTTGATTGGTCGGATTGGACTAAACTCATAATATATTTGCTGTTATAAATTAAAACCAAGGGAAGATAACCAATACAATATAGAAGCTGTAACTATTTTGCTGACTAATAGGTTAGAAAGAGTACAATTGTAAATCTCTTATTTTGTGAAAGTATTGCGTAAATATTTTTGTCTAAATTACGTAAGTTCTGATTTTGGGTGGAAGCGAGTTTTTATATCTGTAAAGGTGTCTATAATTTGTATCTTTGCACCAAAATTTTACTAACTGTAAGTACTGATATTTGTGAATTATAACAGCGTTTGGCTTATCGCCATATTGATTTTAGTGGGACTAGTGCTGACAAGTTGCGCTACTCCTACATCGCCAACAGGGGGTCCTGCTGATGAACAGGGTCCAGAGATTATCCGTACCCAGCCTAAAACCGGCACTACTAATTTTAGTGGACAAAGTGTTACGCTTCATTTTTCCGAATTTGTGGAGCGATCGTCTCTCAATCAGGCTATCGTTCTCGAACCTGATATCGGCATTTCATATAGTATTGACTGGGGACGAAAATCTGCGGAAGTAGCATTTGATCGTCAAATCCCTGACTCAACAACCCTAATTTTAACTGTGGGAACTGATTTGAAGGATACGAATAATAACGGGATGTCCTCTCCTAAAAAGATTGCCGTTTCTACTGGTTCTGAAATTGACGAGGGGGAGATTATCGGAAAAGTTATTGATGCAGCCACGGGAGAAGGATCAGAAGGTAAGCGCGTTTTGCTCTATCGAGAACCTTATGATTTAACAAAAAAAGCCGATTATATAGCTTCTACTGATACATCGGGACAATTCCAATTCTCTTATCTTCCACAGGGAAAGTTTAAACTTTTTTGGGTCGATGATCGCAACAGAAATAAAGTTTGGGATCCCCAACAGGAAAGAGCTCAGCCTTTCAAAAAAGAGTTTGTAACGTTGAAGAAAGGAGGTAAAGATACACTGGGAACGTTATTTTCAACCTCTGTAGATACAACCCAACCGACCTTGCAAGGGGTAGGATTGTTTTCATCAAACCGTCTGCGAATGCGGTTTAGTGAAGATATTGTATTGTCTGATAGTGCCAATATTGTTATAACGGATACGCTGGGAAATGAGTACAGTACGGCTTGGCCGCTGTATATTCCGCCGAATGAACCCTACATCTTGTTTGCTCACAGTAGGGATTCGTTGGCTCCCGAAACGAGTTACAACCTTAGCACCACTGGTATTTTTGATGGATCTGAAAATCCGGTTGCAGATTATACGGATTCATTTACCGGATCAGCACAAGAAGACACAACGCAACAACGAATCATAAAAAGAAATACCGTGTCGGGATATTATCCTGACGAGCCATTTGAAATTACCTATGCCAAGCCCATCGATGACCCCGCAATTACAGATTCGCTAAAGATTGTAGAAGCAGATTCTCTTATCGATTCGTGGCCAAATGTTGATACAGAACAAAATATATTACGGATTAGACCCAACGAGCAATGGAAAGATGGGGTATCGTATGAGGTACGAGTTTGGGATCCAAAGGTGGAGGATTATCGTAAATTTGATCCGAAAATCTGGCACTCTTCCCAAATGGGATCGTTGAACATCATGATGGAAGATTCTACCCTGAATAACCTACGATTGCGTATTGAAAATAAGGAATCTGGTTTTGAAAGGGATACCTTGTTTACAGATCAGATAGAAATCGATAATTTACCACCACTCAGTTATAAGCTGACGGTTTATCATGATGAAAATAATAACGGCCGCTGGGATTATGGACAAATAGATCCATATATAAAGCCCGAACCTTACTATATAAGAAAGCAAGTGCCGGTAGAAAAAGGACTAACCGGTGATCTTACTATCGAATTCCCCAATTAGATAAGAATTTGTAGTCTCCCTGTTTGATGAAGAAGAAGCTCAAAAAACTTACGCCATTCATAAGCATCATTTTCTTTGCTTTTGCGTTGTGGTTCCTTGATCAGGAGCTACAGCAGTATGACATGTCGGAAGTGATGACCCAGCTATCGGAAATTCCCAATCAATATATTCTGTTTTCGCTGGTACTCTCATTTTTAAGCTACCTTTTGTTAACGGGATATGATGCACTGGGCGTGCGATATATTGGAGAAAATCTCGAGGCGGGTAAAATTATACGCGCGGGATATGTGGGATATGCCTTTAGCCATAATATCGGACTGGCTTTAATAACAGGGGGTTCTATCCGATATCGTATTTATTCGGTTTGGGGATTTACGGGCATGCAGGTAACGCAAATTGTAGCATTCAGCGCATTTACCCTCTGGATCGGTTTTTGTGCTGTGGCAGGTCTTGCTTTGCTTTTTGCTACTCCCGACTTGCCGAATGATGTTGTGCTTCCATTTGTATCGCTTCGGATTTTGGGAGTAATTTTATTAGTGATGGTGGTGGTTTATGTATGGGCAAGTTATAAGTTCAAAAAGGAGATTACTTTTAAAGGTTGGTCATTTCGATTTCCAGATACGAGATTAGCATTACAACAAGTTCTCATAGCATCAGTAGACTGGTTGTTAATGGCTTCGGTATTATTCGTTTTACTACCAGAGGGAGGCATTAATTTCTTTAGCTTTGTAGGGGCCTTTATGCTGGCACAGATTGTGGGCTTATTTAGCCAGGTTCCGGGCGGACTTGGTGTTTTTGAATCAATTATGCTAATGTTCTTGACTAACTTTATGCCCGGCTCACAAGTGTTGGGCATTCTGGTGGTATATCGCATTATCTATTATATACTGCCACTTTTGGGAGCCTTAATTGTATTAGGGTATCAAGAGTATATCGTCAATCGACGCAAAGTAAAAGTATTACAACGTAAAGCCGCCAATTGGGTACCCAGAGTTGTCCCACAGGTTATGAGTTTTTCTGTCTTTATCGGCGGATCCATACTGCTTTTTTCTGGAGCTGTTCCCTCAGAGGTACCCCGTATGGAATGGCTTCAGCATTTTATACCATTGCCGGTTATCGAGATGTCGCACTTTTTTGCCAGCTTGGTAGGGGCTGCGTTATTGGTATTGGCCAGCGGATTGCAGCGTCGTAGTGATGGGGCCTATCACTTAACCGTTGGATTGCTCATTTTCGGTATTTTATTTTCACTACTAAAAGGAGCTGACTACGAAGAGGCTTCAATGTTGTCAGTGATGCTTGTTGCGTTGATTCCATGCCGTGATGAATTTCACCGCAAAGCATCGTTAATGGATCAGTTCTTTTCCGCTCGCTGGTTCACCTTGATTTTGATGGTATTAGCCAGTGCTATCTGGCTTGGCATGTTTTCTTATGGACACGTTGAATATCAGAAAGAACTTTGGTGGCAGTTTACTTTGATGGGGGATGCCCCCCGATATATGCGGGCCATGGTTGCAGTATTGGGTTTTGCTATTATTATAGGGCTTTTAAAATTAATTCGTCCTAAACATAAAGAGACGAAGGAACCCGGTAAAAAGGAACTACTGATTGCAAAAGATATCAGTAGCCAATCTCTACATTCGATTTCCAATCTTGTATTGTTGGGAGACAAAGAGATATTACTAAATGAATCCAATTCTTCATTTATAATGTTCGCCAGAGAGGCACAAAATTGGGTCACCTTAGGAGATCCCGTTGGACCTGCCAATGAAGCTGAAGAGTTAATATGGGAGTTTTATGATGAGTGTTCTAATCAGGGATATAGTCCAATATTCTATCAGGTAGGAGAGGAGTATTTAGAAGAATATGTGGATTTAGGGCTTACTCTTTACAAGTTGGGAGAGGAAGCGCATATCGGTTTGTCCGGTTTTGATCCAGAGAAATCTATCCATAACAAAGTTTGGTCGGGCTATCAAGAGCTGGAGCAGCGAGATTACAGCTTTGAGATCATTCCGCAGGAATCAGTAGCATCATATTTGCCCGAGCTTAAGTCCATTTCAGATGCCAGTCTTCGGGCAAGGAATAAGAGAGAACGAGGCTTTTCTGTGGGCTATTTTGATGAAGGATATTTAAGCCAGTTTCCTATAGCGGTAGTCAAAAAAGGAGAAGACCTACTGGCATTTGCCAATATTCTACAAGGAGCTGGTAAATACGAGTTGACTACCGATTTACTCCGATACAGACCGGAATCACCGGCAGGCATTATTGATTATATGTTAATTCATACGATGCTTTGGGGAAAGCAGGAAGGGTTTAGGCAATTTAATTTGGGGATGGCACCACTTTCGGGAATGGGTGAACACGACTTTTCTCCGGGATGGAATAAGTTGGCAGATTTTGTGTATACCTACGGTGAAAATATCTATGGCTTTAAAAAGGTCAGGAGATATAAAAGTCAGTTTAATCCAACTTGGGAGCCTAAATTTATAGTTGGTCCCGGGGGATGGTCGATGCCACGAGCACTATCAAATCTTACTAACATCGTTTCTGGTGGTTTTGATAGCATTATGACCAGGAAGTAAGTTGTTTTTTTGAGGTCACAGCCAATAAATAATGTCCCTTAAATTTCTTACCTTTTGTTCTAAACACATCCAACAGAAAATGAGAAGAATATTATGTCTGAAGACACCATGACCTCTGATCAAGCAACAGAAGCCGCTGCCAAAGAAGATTCAAAAACAAAGAATAGCAGCCAGCCGGAAGTATATGAGGCCGATCATAAGATCCGTTTTGTAACGGCTGCCAGTCTCTTTGATGGTCATGATGCCAGTATCAACATCATGCGCCGTATTTTACAGAGTAGTGGAGCAGAGGTTATCCATTTGGGGCATAACAGGTCCGTGCAAGAAATTGTCGATTGTGCCATCCAAGAAGACGTACAGGGTATTGCTGTGAGCTCGTATCAGGGCGGACATATGGAATATTTCAAATATATGGTGGAGCTGCTTGAAGAGCGTGGAGCTTCGCATATTAAGGTCTTTGGCGGGGGCGGCGGTGTTATTGTGGGTGATGAGATTGAAGAACTGCATGAAGCGGGGGTCTGTCGCATTTTCTCTGTTGAGGATGGTAGCGAAATGGGGCTACAGGGCATGATTAATTATATGCTCGAAAAATGTGACTTTGATACCGCTGAAATTGAAGAAGTGGATGCCCAGGATATTACTGAAAGAGATACTATAACGATTGCGCGTTGTATCTCAGCGTTGGAGAATAACCACGAAGATATCATTACGTTTAAAGATGATAAGCTATTTGATGGAAAGGGAAATTTGATTCCGTCACAAAAAAATGGAAATCCCATTCCGTTGATAGGGATTACCGGAACTGGAGGGGCAGGAAAAAGTTCGCTCACAGATGAGCTTATCAGACGATTTTTATCGGAGTTTGAGGATATCAATATTGCTGTTATTTCTATTGATCCCTCAAAAATACGTACCGGGGGAGCTCTATTGGGTGACCGAATCCGTATGAACAGCCTCGATCCTGAGCGTGTATATATGCGCAGTCTTGCAACGCGAGCGACTAATCGAACTACTAGTGAAGCTATTAAAGGAACCATCGAAGTTTGTAAGACAGCCGGCTTTGATCTGGTAATTGTTGAAACCAGTGGAATTGGTCAGAGTGATACTGAAATTGTTAATATCTCGGATATCCCGCTGTATGTAATGACCAGTGAGTACGGAGCGGCAACACAGCTGGAAAAAATAAATATGCTGGATTTGGCCGAATTGGTGGTGCTTAATAAGTTCGAAAAGAAAGGTTCGCAGGATGCGCTTCGTGATGTCCGCAAGCAAATGAAACGCAACAGGGGCGCCTGGGATCTTGATCCCGAAGCAATGCCGGTATATCCAACGATAGCGGCTCAGTTTAACGATGAGGGGGTAAATCGGTTGTTCAAGGCCATCGTTGATAAAGTAAATGATTATTACAGTATAAACTGGGAGACTAAGCTACATACAAATGCGGAACCTGCCGAAGATATTCAGGCACAGTCTATTATTCCTGGAAAACGTCAGCGTTATCTGTCCGATATTTCTGATACCATTCGGGATTATCACAGTTGGGCTGAACAACAGGTTGAGATTGCTAGTAAACTGGAAAATGTAACCGGTACCATCGAACAGATTGACCGTTGGGATCCTGATGAGAAAGATGAGCTGAAGGTAAAACTGCAGTCAATGCGGGAGCACTGGCTCAGTAAGTTGGATGCACATTGTAAGAAGATCCTTGAGCAATGGGATGATTTGTACGAAGAGTATCAGCAAGAATATGTAGAAGTGCAGGTTCGTGACAAAACCTTCAAAAATAAAATGTATCGTGAGTCGCTCAGCGGACTTAAAATTCCGCGTGTTGCTCTTCCCAAAACCAAGCACAAAGGAGAACAACTCAAATTTGCGCTCAAAGAAAACCTGCCGGGATATTATCCTTTTACGGCCGGGGTCTTTGAATTCAAGCGAGAAGGAGAAGATCCCACACGGATGTTTGCCGGTGAGGGAACGCCCGAGCGGACTAACAAGCGATTTCACTATCTGAGTGAGGGCATGCCGGCCGCTCGGCTTTCTACTGCATTTGATTCGGTAACCTTATATGGCGAAGACCCTGATCACCGTCCGGATATATATGGCAAAGTTGGAAATTCGGGTGTGAGCATTTGTACGATTGATGATATGAAGAAGCTGTATTCCGGTTTTGAGCTTACCTCTCCCAAAACATCGGTTTCTATGACCATTAATGGCCCGGCTCCGATGATTCTGGCGATGTTTATGAATACGGCCATTGATCAGGAAGTAGAGCGTTATCTCAAAGAAAATGGAAAGTGGGAAGATGCCCAGCAAAAAATTAAAGAATACTTTGATGAACGCGATGTAGAAGCTCCTGAATACAATGATGAATTACCTGATATTAGTGATGGGTTTGGATTAGGCCTGTTGGGAATTAGCGGTGATAAGTTAATAGATGATGAAACGTATGAGGAAATAAAAGAAGAAGTACTTTCGGTTGTTCGGGGAACTGTTCAGGCGGATATCCTGAAAGAAGATCAGGCACAAAATACCTGTATTTTCTCTACCGAATTTGCACTAAAAATGATGGGCGATATCCAGCAGTATTTTACTGATCATGACGTTCGAAACTATTATTCGGTGTCGATTTCGGGCTACCATATTGCAGAGGCCGGGGCTAATCCAATCACGCAGGCGGCCTTTACACTGGCTAATGGATTTACATATGTAGAATACTATTTGTCCCGGGGTATGGATGTGGATCAGTTTGCTCATAACCTTTCGTTCTTTTTCAGTAATGGGCTCGATCCCGAATATGCGGTAATCGGTCGTGTGGCGCGACGCATTTGGGCGGTAGCCATGCGGGAGAAGTATGGTGCTAATGAACGATCGCAGAAGTTGAAGTATCACATACAAACCAGTGGACGTTCATTGCATGCTCAGGAAATTCAGTTTAACGACATTCGCACTACGTTACAGGCGCTGTTGGCTATTTATGACAACTGTAACTCATTGCATACCAATGCTTACGATGAGGCGATTACTACACCAACCGAAGAGTCGGTCCGTCGGGCACTGGCTATACAGCTGATTATCAATAAAGAAATGGGACCTGCCAAGAACGAAAATATTAATCAAGGTTCTTACTTTATTGAAGAATTAACCGACTTGGTAGAAGAGGCGATCCTTTCCGAGTTTGATCGCCTAACGGAACGAGGCGGCGTACTCGGTGCAATGGAGAACATGTATCAGCGGGGCAAGATTCAGGATGAGAGTCTGCATTATGAATCCAAAAAGCATAGTGGCGAGCTTCCGATTATTGGCGTCAATACTTTTAAAAATGAAGATGCTGAAAGTGCAGAGGACGAAAAAGAAGTTGATTTAATCCGTTCTACCAAAGAAGAAAAAGAACAGCAAATTCAAGGGGTAGAAGCCTTCTGGGAGCGTAATGAGGATGAAGCTGAGGAATCGATTGAACGCCTGAAAGAAGTGGCTCGAAATAATGGTAATATCTTTGAAGAGCTGATGGAAACCGTGAAAGTGGCTTCACTGGGTCAAATTTCTCAGGCGTTGTATGAGGTAGGCGGACAGTATCGTCGGAATATGTAATTGATCTCTAACCATCAATTGGTAATATGAGGAAGATATTCGTTACGATAGGATTACTATTTCTGTTTTTTGGCATTGCAGAAGCTCAAATAACAGATTTTGAACCAAAGGTATATACTGACAGTGATGGAGAAGAATTACAATATCGGATATTGAAGCCTGCCAATTACGACAGCACTAAAAGCTATCCGCTCGTTTTATTTTTACATGGCGCCGGTGAACGAGGGAATGATAACTACAGCCAATTAAAGTGGGGCGTTTCTCATTTTGCGGAACCTAAGTTTAGAGAGCGATATCCTGCTTTTGTTATTGCACCACAGATGGGAGAGGGAGAATTTTGGTCTCAGCTTATCACATCACGTGATACTACCGCTTTTACAGCTTCAATGGGTGAAACTCCCACTCGACCAATGAGATTAACGATTGAATTGCTGGAAGAACTTCAGGATAAGTACTCGGTGGATTCTAATCGTCTTTATGTAACCGGTATTTCGATGGGCGGATTTGGTACCTTTGATCTAATTCAGCGCTTTCCCAATAAATTTGCAGCGGCTGTTCCTGTCTGCGGAGGAGGTGATGTAACGCGTGCTTTTATGCTTACAGATATACCCATTTGGGCATTTCATGGAACCAATGATGAAGTGGTACAGCCTGAATTTTCACGATCGATGATTGAAGCTATACGTATTGCAGGCGGCAGCCCGGGCTATACCGAATATCCTGATGAGGGCCATATTGGTGCATGGGTTCAGGCGTATCGCAATCCGCATCTGTATGAGTGGATGTTTAGCAAAGAATTATCGTCAGCAAATTAATCTTCTTCCCACTTTTAGGTATTATAACCAAATAAGAGAAGCCCGAACTTGTATTAACTAAGTTCGGGCTTTGTAAAAAGAGGAAGAAATATTTGCTACTCTTCAGCTACAGCAAGCATACCCAATAGTCGTTCTGCCTCTGTGACTTGATCGCTGTTATCATATTCATTGATAATTTTCTGGGCATACTGTTGGGCTTTTTCAGTATTGCCGGCATCATGATAAGCATTTGCTGCTTCCAAGTAATTATAGGGTGTTGTAGAATCATTGACATCCCATTCGGCCGCTTTTACATACATTTTAGCTGCTTCAGCATGATTGCCAAGCTCAGTATGTATTACAGCATGAAAGGAGAGTGGACCTACGCCCATAATGCCTTCTGGTACTTCATAATTTTCAATATACTGCAGGGCTTCTTGGTAATTGCCTAATTTGAATTCACTAACTGCTGCATAGTATCGAGCTAAATTTGCAGCATCCGTCATCCCGTAATTATTGATGATTTGTTCAAATCCCACCGTAAAGTCGGCGTCAGATCCTGTAAGGGCTTTTTCGTAATTTCCTTGTAAATAAGCTTCTGAAGCCTGTCCCATAAGTTGCTGCGCTTCATTTTCTTGAGCTTCAGCGTAGTAATAGTATCCTACCGAGCCACCGATCAGAATAATTACTGCAATAGCTGCCCCAATTACAGTGTTTTTATTTTGGTCATAAAAACTTTGGGCCTTTGAAAAAGTTTCAAGGAGTACGTCTTGTTCTAATTCTTCTTTTACTTGTTTCTTGCTCATAGTTTAAACTTATTGTCGGTTGATTTCAGGAGTAGCTGAAAATATGATTGTTTTCTTTGATAGTAAAATTTAAAGAGTTTCTAGCTTACCTTTCGAAAGTTGATAAATGGTATCAGATCTGTTGGCAATTTCTTTTTCATGGGTGATTAGTAGAATGCTGACATCCTCAATTTCCCTGAGATTAAACAGATAGTCCAAAATAACTGAGGTGTTATCTTCATCAAGGTTTCCGGTTGGCTCGTCGGCAAGTATTAAATCGGGATTGTTCATCAGCGCCCGCGCCATGGCTACACGTTGCTGCTCACCACCTGATAGCTGTGTAGGGCGATGTTCGGCCCGGTCGGGGATGCCGAACTCCTTTAATAGATAGTTAGCTCTTTGTCCGGCATTCTCGGGTGTTTGTCCCTGTATAAGGGCAGGCATCATAATGTTTTCGAGCGCAGTAAATTCAGGCAATAGGTGATGAAACTGAAAAACAAAACCTAACTTGTTGTTTCTAAAACTTGCCAGTGATTCCTGATCCATATCATAAATTGATTGTTCCTCCCAGAGCACTGTGCCGGTATTGGGTTTATCAAGTCCACCGAGAATATGAAGCAGCGTGCTTTTTCCACTGCCACTGACGCCAATTACTGTTGATATAGAACCTTTTTCTATTCTTATTGAGGTGTCATCAAGAACGGTTAAGGTACCGTTGCCGGACTCGGTCTTATACTGCTTGGTAATATTTTTTCCTTCTAAAATAATCGCCATTGGAAGATACTACTCTTCAAGATTACTTCTGTTAAATCCTGGGTAAATAATAGGTTCAATATGTTCGCAATTAGCTGTATTGGTATTTACTTTGGCAAGAACAGCACAAAGCTGGTTGTTGCCGTTTGCCAACCGGTAACGATGAGGCGTAGCTAACTTAAAACGATTCATAGAAACATTTTTATCCATGCCTAGTACCGAGTCAAAGGAACCGGTCATACCTGCATCACTGATGTAGCCAGTTCCCTGCGGAAAAATTCGGGCGTCATTAGTAGGTACATGGGTATGTGTTCCAACCATGACTGAAATATTACCATCTAAATCCCAGGCTAAGGCAAGTTTTTCAGCCGTAGCTTCTGCATGAAAATCCACAAAAATGATATCCGTTTCTTCTTGGATTCGTTCGATAACCCAATCTGCAGTATTAAAAGGGCAATCAATATCCTGCATAAAAGTTCGTCCTTGCAGATTAATTACACCAATCTTTTTATCGGTATTGGGGATCTCATATGTTCCAAATCCATAGCCGGGATTCCCTCTGGGATAGTTCATGGGACGTAAAATATTGCCATCCTCTTTCATGTAATCAAAAACCTTCCATTTGGCGAAGGAGTGATTTCCACCTGTTATCACATGCACGCCCAAATCATAAAGACGCTTAATAATAGATCGGTTGATGCCCTTACCTTCGTGGGAATTTTCCCCATTCGCGATAACAAAGTCGGCATCATACTTGTCAATAAAACCGGGTAGTACCGTTTCGAGTAAGCTTAAACCCGGCTCACCTACAATATCACCTACGAAAAGTATATTAATCAGATTTTTAGACATGCTGTTGATTATTTAAACAAAAAATAGCTTCTGAAATGAAGCTGTAAAAGTAAGGAAAATAATGGCCTTATCAGAATTGAATTAAGAGACTATTGGCGTATCTCTTCAATGAAATTTTCGAGAGACTCATTGACATTTTTCAGCGTTTTATCCCCTTGCTGATTGAGTTCACGGTTTCTTTTTCGTTCTTCGAATAGCTCCTCGGCAATACTGAGGGCTGCAAGGGTCATGATAGTGGTATCGGGCTGCTTGTTAAGCTCCTTTTTATATTGACGAAATTTATCATCAACATATCCGGCAATGCGTTTCATTGCCTCCTCTTCAGATTCTTCAACCTTAAGAGGGTACTGCTTGCCAAGTATGGTGATTTTTATGGATTTCATTGATTATCCTCCAGGTGATTATCAATTTTTGATATTAAGCCCAATACTTGGTGACGAAGGGAAAGCCGCTCCGATTCGGAGATAGCAGAATAGATATCAGTTTGTCCATCCTGAATTTCTTTTAATTTAGAGCGCAGATCACTGTTCTCTTTTTTAAGCTCCTTGATTTCATCATTCAGAGATTGAACCTCCTCACGAATCTCATCAAGTAGCTCATGAAACTGCTCCTGATATGGACTTTCGTTTGATAACACTATTCGAAATTATTGTCGAAGTTTTGCTGAATACTGGTTTTCAAGAACCTTTAGAACTTTATTAATTATAGGTTCTACATCCTTGATAGTCAATGTCTTTTCTTTGTCGAGGAAAGAAAGTCTAAAAGCGATACTTTTTTTGTTTTCTCCGAGTGATTCTCCTTCGAAAACATCGAATACATCCAGCTCTTTAAGGGAATCTCCGGCTGTTTCTTCGATGGTTTGCAACAGGTCACCAGCTTTGATATGAGAATCAACAACAACCCCAAAATCGAAGTCAAAAGCAGGGAATTTGGAAACTTCTTCGTATTGCTTGGATCCCAATTGCTTATGTACTTCTTGAATTTTTGTAAGCGAAAATTCTGCGGCAAAGGCGGGAAGTTCAATATCGTAATTATCTGTTAACTCTTTGGGGATTTTAAAGATTCGTCCTATTTCTTCATCCTCAAAGGTATACAGTAACCTATTTTGTTCATCAGCTTGTTGGGAGAGGGCATTCAAAAGGTCAAACTGTTGTAAAAAGTTTTCTACCGGTGCTTTAAGATCGAAAACATCATAATGCTCAGGATCCGTTTTCCAGTGCTCGATGGTTTTAAATCCTGCCAGACCAAAAAGAATATTAGTTTCTTCTTTGATATTGGAGTGATAGGTTCCTTCTTTGGCTTTTTCGAAAACATTGCCCACTTCAAAAAATCGAACTTGCTTAGCTTTGCGATTGAAGTTGTAAGCCACTGATGTCAAAAATCCATAAAGCAGGGAAGGCCGAAGGGTGGTCATATCCGTGGATATGGGATTGAGGGTGTGAATCATGTTATCCAGATTGCCCAGCAACTCAGCATCTTCTTCTGGCATCAGCGAGTTGGAGTATATCTCCCGAAACTGCATGCCTTTGGCTGTTTCTTTGGCTTTACTCAACAGTTGTTCCCAGTCGGTTAGTGGCTCGGGAGATGTAAACTTACCGTGCTTAGGCGTGGGAATGTTATTGTAATCGAACAGGCGTCCAACCTCCTCGATTAAATCAACTTCGCGTTCCAAGTCCGGACGGAATGTAGGGATAGAATAGGTAAGGGTTTTTTCGTTCTTGTCAAGCAATTCAAACTCCAGTCCCTGCAATATGCTTTTAATCTTATCAGTGCTGAAGTCGGTACCCAGCAAACGATTAACGTACGATTTTCGAAGGGTGATTTTTTTGGCTTCCGTTTTAATTGGATGGGTATCCGTGCAGGCATCAACGATATTGCCGTCGGCAATATCAGCCATCAGTTCAGCCGCTCGTTCTGCAGCAATACGTTGCAACTGTGGATCTACGCCGCGCTCGAATCGGTACGAAGCGTCTGATTGCAGCATTTGCTCTTTAGCTGTTTTACGGATGGTAGCGGGATCAAAATAGGCACTTTCTATTAGTACGTTTTTTGTGTTATCGCTTACCTCAGAATCGACTCCACCCATTACACCGGCAATAGCTACGGGTTCTTTTCCATCACAAATAAAAAGCGTACCGGCAGAGCACGTTCGCTTTACATGATCCAGCGTTTCAAACTCGATCTCCTCATCAAAATCCTTAACGATAATTTTATCGCCTTTGATGGTATCGGCATCAAAGCCATGGAGGGGCTGTCCCAGCTCGAACATTACATAGTTTGTGATATCAACAATGTTGTTTACCGGACGAACACCAATGGCTTTAAGACGATTCTGGAGCCAATTGGGAGATTCCTCGATGGTTACATCTTTTACCAACTTTCCAACATAGCGATGACATTTTTCAGGAGATTCAATTTTTATATCAATTTCATCTAGAGGTTTTACCTCTTCAAAATCATTATCAAAAGGTTTTTTGAGCTCCAGATTGAGGGCTGCAGCTAAATCGCGAGCGACACCAACATGACAAGTAGCATCGGGACGATTGGGAGTGAGTTCAATATCGATAATAAAATCCTGATATAAGTCGATGGCTTTGTGCAGCGGCGTGCCGGGTTCCAGACTTTTGTCGAGCACCATAATACCGCTGTGATCATCACCGAGTCCAAGTTCGTCTTCAGCGCAGATCATACCGTTCGACTTTTCTCCGCGCAATTTGGCTTTACGGATGGTGAATGGTTCACCATTATCCGTTTCAACCGGCAGGGTAGTGCCAACGGTGGCAACAGGCACTTTTTGTCCTGCGGCTACATTGTCTGCACCGCAGATAATTTGATGTTGATCAGAGCCGATATCAACCCGGCAAATATATAGACGATCGGCATTGGGATGGTCTTTTACTTCTAAAACTTCACCAACTACGACGCCATCCAGTTTGCTTCCATACTGCGTCACTTCTTCTACCTCTAAGCCAATAAGCGTAAGCTTTTCGGCCGTTTCTTCCGGTGAGAGGTCAAGATCAATTAATTCTTTTAGCCAGTTGTAAGAAATCTTCATTTAGTACAAATAATTATTTTAATTGAACACGGATAAAAAGGATCAGGCAGGTGGCTGCAGATAATAATTAGTGTATATCAGTTTTATCTGCGACATCTGCGTTCTATTAAAAGTATTAATGAAATTGTTCTAAAAATCTGAAGTCATTATTGTAGAATATGCGTATATCATCAATTTGATGCCGAAGCATGGCAATGCGCTCAACGCCCATTCCCCAGGCAAAGCCAGTATATTCTTCCGGATCTATATCGACGGCTTTTAACACGTTAGGATCGACCATTCCGGATCCCAAAATTTCCAGCCATTTTCCATCGTCGTTTGGATTATTTGTTTCCCACCATACATCCATTTCCAGGCTGGGCTCCGTAAAAGGGAAATATCCCGGACGCAGTCGATATTTAACATCAGAGCCAAACATTAGCTTAGCAAAGCTAATGAGCGTTTCCTTGAGTTCAGCAATACTTACATCCGTATCAATATAGAGCGCTTCTACCTGGTGAAACAGAAAGTATGATTTGGGAGATACAGCTTCATTGCGATATACACGTCCCGGCATGATGGCACGAATGGGAGGTTCCTGTTCTTGCATCAGGCGAATTTGGACAGGAGATGTGTGCGTGCGCAGTACCAAATCTTGATCGTCCTCCTTTTTTTGAATAAAAAAGGTGTCCTGTTCGTCACGAGCAGGATGATTCGGCGGAAAATTCAACGCTGTGAAATTATGGAAGTCATCCTCAATTTCCGGTCCGTCAGCTATAGAAAACCCTAAACGGTAGAAGATATTTTTCATCTCCTCCATCGTTTGAGTAAGCGGATGATAGGAGCCTGACGAATAGGGAGGGGCCGGAAGAGTAATATCATCGGTTGCTTTTAAGTCGGCCGCTTCTTTTCGCTCCAATCGTGTTTCAGCCTCTTCAAATGTTTGTTCAGCAAGATTTTTCACCTCATTCATGGCGCGGCCCACTTCGGCTTTCTTCTCATTGGGCACTTCGCTCATTCTCGAAAACATCGATTGTACTTTACCGTTTCGGGATAGAAACTCCAGACGGAATTCCTCAAGTTCTTCCTCGTTTGTTATACGGTAGTCGGTAACTTCTTGCTTTAATTTTTTAATATCGTCGAGCATAAAAAGATCTGTCGAAATGATTTCATCTATATGTGAAATACGCAATACACATTTACAGTAACACAGAGTGTATGACGTATTGCGTGAATAAGTGGAATCTATTTAATTCGGAGGAACCCATCAATGAAAATAAAAAACCGATCCTCCCGAAGATACGAGGGGACCGGCTTTTTAACATCTTTACACGCTATTAGCTCTGCGCTTCTTCAACAATAGCGGTGAATGTCTCCGGATCATTGACGGCAAGATCGGCCAAGACCTTGCGGTTGATCTGAATATCTTTTTGTCCTAAGGCTCCCATCAGTCGCGAGTAGGTAGTACCGTTTTGACGGGCAGCAGCATTAATGCGTGTAATCCAGAGCTTTCTGAATTCACGTTTGCGAACTTTACGATCGCGATACTGATACAGCATCCCTTTCTCAATCGTGTTCTTCGCAAACTTGTAAACATTTTTTCGCTTGCCCCAGTAACCTTTCGCCTGTTTTAAAATCTTGCGGCGACGGCGACGGGAAGCCACCTTATTTCTTGATCGTGGCATTTTGTCTAATGTTTAAGAGTTAATATTAAATATTAATTAGCTGTAGGGAAGCATTTGTTCGACATCTTTCTTCTGAGTTTCATTAACCTCAGTAAATTTGCCGAGCTTACGCTTCTTTCTGCTTTTTTTCTTTGTGAGGAGATGAGCCTTTCCGGCCTTTTTGCGCATATACTTACCGGAACCGGTTTTCTTAAAGCGCTTTTTAGCCCCACTGTGTGATTTCATCTTTGGCATAATAATATACCTTTTAAATTTCTTGGAATTATGGCTTGGAAGATAAGCAATTAAGGGTACAGATTAAACTGTTAATTGAAAGTTATTCTCTAAATAATTTGGTTAACTACTTCAATTAATAAGCTTAGCACCTGGTATATTAAAAAACCCTGTTGAAGATGTACTTCAACAGGGTAATCCTAAAAATAATATCTGGATATAATTATTGGCAGCTTAGATAAAAAGGGCCACCTATGAACCGCCCTTACCGGTAGGTGCCAACATCATAATCATTCGGCGACCTTCCATATTTGGCTTGGATTCAACCTCACTAACATCATCTAATTCTTCAGCCAAATCATGAAGTAATTCTTTTCCCTTTTCGGTATAAAGCATATCACGGCCTCGGAACTGTACCGTAGCTTTTACCTTGTCTCCACCTTCAAGGAATTGCCGAGCATGACGCGTTTTAAATTCCAGGTCATGATCATCGGTATTGGGTCGAAAACGAAGCTCTTTAACCTGAACAGTGTGCTGCTTCTTTTTAGCTTCTTTTTCTTTCTTTTTCTTCTTGTACATGTACTTACCGAAATCCAGCACCTTGCAAACCGGAGGTTTGGCATCAGGGGCTACTTCTACAAGATCCATCCCATACGATTCTGCAATCTCTAATGCACGATCGATGGGTACAATCTCGTGTTCTTTTTCGACATCTTCGGGGTGCACTACCCGTACTTTTGATGCACGGATTTCTTCATTAGCATTGGGACGATCATCATTGCCCCGTGGTCGTCGTCTTCGTGTTCTTCTTGCGATAAGTTACCTCTATTATTTTTATTAGAATTTAAAACTAATGTTTTGGTACTTCTTTGTTGTTAATCTCAGTAGTGAGATTAGAAAGAAATTCAGAAAAATCAAAAGTTCCAATGTCACCTTCTTTGTGGCGGCGAACCGAGACCGTTCCATCCGATTCTTCATCACCACCTACTATTAACATATATGGAATCTTACTCGTTTCAGCATCGCGAATTTTTCCGCCAATCGGCTCACTTCGAGTATTAACTTCTACTCGTACATCTTCTTCTTTTAATTTAGATGCACATTTAAAGGCGTATTCATTAAAGTCATCAGAAACAGGTATTATTTGAACCTGTTTGGGAGCCAGCCAGACGGGAAAATCACCCGCAAAATGTTCGATTAAAATACTGGTAAACCGCTCCATAGAACCAAATGGTGCGCGGTGGATAATGACCGGTCGATGCTTGCTGTTATCAGATCCTATATAAGTTAAGTCAAAGCGTTCGGGCATTACATAATCTACCTGTATAGTACCCAGCTGCCATTTTCGGCCGATGGCATCCCGGATAATAAAATCAATTTTTGGTCCGTAGAAGCTGGCTTCCCCGCGGGCAACTTTGTAATCCAGTTTCATCTCGTCGGCAACCTCTTTAATTTCGCGTTCGGCCCGATCCCAGAATTCGGTAGCACCGCCGTACTTATCTTCATTGTCATCACGGTAAGAAAGGCGAATATCTACCGGCATTTCGAAAGTGCCGAAAACGAGTTCCGTCAATTCTATTACATTGATGATTTCATCTTTAAGCTGATCGTGCGTACAGTAGATATGAGCATCATCTTGCGTAAAGCCACGAACGCGTGAAAGTCCATTTAATTCACCGGATTGTTCGTACCGATACACACTACCGAACTCCGCCAACCGCATTGGAAGATCGCGATAGCTGCGTAGTTCGTTCGAGTAGATGCGATGATGATGCGGACAGTTCATCGGTTTTAACAGGTATCCCTCACCGTCTTCTCCCATTTCAATGGGATTGTATTGCGATTCCCGATAATAGGGGAAGTGTCCGGAAGTTCGGTACAACTCCAGATTTCCTATATGCGGAGTGATGACTTCCTGATAGCCCCGTTTTTTCTGTTCCTCGCGCAAAAATGATTCAAGTGTACGACGCAAAACAGTTCCGTTGGGGAGCCAAACGGGCAATCCCTGTCCAACCATTGAATCGATCATATAAATGCCGAGCTCTTTGCCCAGCTTTTTGTGATCGCGTTTCTTGGCTTCCTCAACCTGTTCGATGTACTGATTGAGGAGTTTCTGTTTGGGAAAGGAGATTCCGTAAATTCGTGTTAGCTGTTCATTATCTTCATCTCCGCGCCAGTACGCTCCGGCCAGACTGGTTAATTTAACTGCTTTAATGCGACCGGTATCCGGAATGTGCGGACCACGACAGAGATCAGTGAAATTCCCTTGTTCATAAAAAGTAATATTGTCGTCTTCGAGATCTTCTATTAGCTCAATTTTATACTCATTGCCCACATCTTTATAAAAGTTGAGCGCATCTTCTTTGGAAACCGGTTTGCGAGTAAACTCATTTTTTTCGCGGGCCAGCTCAATCATTTTATTTTCGATCTTTTCGAGATCATCTTCGCCAACTGTTTGATCTCCAAAGTCGATATCATAATAAAAGCCATTTTCGACGGGCGGACCGATAGCAAATTTTGCGTTGGGATAAAGCTCCTGAATTGCTTCGGCCAATACGTGGGCAGATGAGTGCCAAAATGTATATTTACCATCCTCGCTGTCCCAAGTATTTATTGTAATAGTACCGTCGCGATTGATAGGACGATCCAAGTCCATAATTTCATCATCAAGAGTAATACTAAGTGCTTCACGAGCTAATCCCTTAGAAATCGATTCAGCAACTTCGCGACCGGTTGTACCTTTGGGGAATTTCTTTTCGCTACCGTCTGGAAATGTAATGGTAATCTGTTCAGCCATTAAGAGATAAATATACGTTTAAAAGATGTTCGTATTTCTAATTATTAAAGCCTCTAAAGATATAAAAATTAGAAAACAGGCACAGGTACATTTCTACTTAATTAAAATTTCGAAATATGGTTTTATTTATTGGTTTAGAATTATAGATTATCGCTGATAATATCTACTATCAGATGGTATACTTTATACAACGACATAGCACTTAAGAGATGGAAAGTGATTACCCCTCATTTTTTGATGATCAACCAATATTTATTCTCGATCATCAAACATTAAAAATATTAGACGTCAATAAGGCGGCAGTAAATTGTTACGGTTATTCTCGCGATGAATTTCTTGCAATGGATGTATACGATCTGGGAGATAAGAAAAAAAGAGTTGAATTGATCGATGGAGCGCCGGATAAAAATAAGAGTATAGATAAGATTTGGGTTCAACAAACCAAAAATGGGGATACACTCTATGTTCAGTTTACCTACCATACTTTTTACTATAAGGGTATACCGGCCAAAATAGCTATTGCCCATGATGTTAGTGAGTTAGTGCAAAAGAATGAAGTACGACGTGTTGAGTTTCCGAAATTTATTACTCACGAGTCGAATTTTCCGTTGGCAAGGATAGAATGGGATGCGAGTAAGAAAATTAAAGACTGGTCCGAAAAAGCCGAAGAGCTTTTTGGTTGGCGCGAAGATGAAGTGATCGGGTGGGATAACTTCCTGGATAAACTAATTGCCGATGATGAAATAGAGCAGGCGAAAAGAAATCTGGAAGAAGCTATAGCAAACCGAGAAACCCATTATTCGGTGGAGGGAAAATCGCTAACTAAAAGTGGGGAAACCATTATATGTGAGTGGCACAACTCCATAATTTATGATGAAAATGAGAATCTGCATTCGGTGCATTCTCTTGTTACTGATATCAGTAAGCGTAAAGAATCCCAGAATCTATTTCGTATACTTTCCGAAAAATCACTTGTTGGGGTTTTTCTAATCCAGGATGGGAAATTTAAATATGTGAATCCAAGATTTGCTGAGATTTTTGGATACGAGCAAGATGAAATTATTGATAGAATAGAACCGCAAGAATTAGCTCATCCAGATGATCGCGCATTGATTGTTACCAACATGAAAGAGCGTCTGAATAGAAATCCTGAAGCCGAAGATGAGTATGAGATTAAGGGAATTACTAAAGGCGGGCGTGTTATAGATGCAAGCCTATATGGTTCCAAGACGATGTATCAAGGCAAGTCGGCTATTGTAGGCACGTTGGTTGATATCACTGAGAATAAAGAGATTGTACAAAAATATCAGGCTAGTCTAAATACGTTTCAGGATCTATTTGATTCCATTTCTGATGCTATTTATATCCAGGATAAAGAAGGCCGTTTTCTTGAGGTGAATCAAGGAGCTGTAGATATGTATGGTTATGAAGAATCGTTCTTTATTGGGAAAACACCTGAAGTACTAGCTGCACCAGGAAAGGTAGATATGGAAGCGACAAAGAGAAAAGTGCAAAAAGCGTTAAATGGTACTCCGCAGAGCTTTGAATGGTGGGGGAAGCGTAAAAACGGAGAGGTGTTTCCAAAAGAAGTTGTAGCTAATCCGGGTACTTATTTTGGAGAAGATGTTGTAATTACAATAGCACGTGATATTACAAAACGCTATAAGGCGGAAGAAGAGCTGCGTAAAAACGAAGAAATGTTCCGCCAACTGTTCCAAAATTCCCCTATTTCTATCGCGCTTATGGATAAGCGGCAGGAGATTAAACAGGTAAATACTGCGTTTAGTGAAACTTTTGGTTATGGGACCGAAGAAATTCAGGGGCTGGATATTGATCAGCTGATTGTTCCCGAGCACGAGAAAAAAGAGGCTCGTGAAATATCTAATACTATTTTTGAAGGTAAACCAGCTTTTCATTCGGGCAAAAGATTGCGCAAAGACGGTAGCTATGTTGACGTACTCATTTATGGCGTTCCGGTAACGGTAAACGATAAAACGGTCGCTATTTTTGGAATTTATGTGGATATAAGCGAACGAAAACAGGCTGAGGAGAAGGTCAAAAAATCCCTGAGGGAGAAAGAAGTACTCTTAGCGGAGATTCATCACCGGGTAAAAAATAATTTAGCTGTTATCACCGGTTTGCTGGAGCTGCAGGCATTTAATACCAGTTCGGAAGAGGCCATCGAGGTGCTTAAAATTAGTCAAATGCGCGTGAATTCAATTGCCTTGATTCACGAAAAGCTCTATCAGAATGAAAACTTATCGGAGATCAGCTTTGAACAGTATGTAAAAGAACTGACTGACGTCATTTTGGATTCGATGGGTACTATGCAAACTGATATTGATGTTTCGATAAATGTTGATCCGGTTAATCTTACGGTAAATCAGGCGATACCGTGCGGACTCATTTTAAATGAGATTATTACCAATTCGTTTAAGCATGCATATCCCGAGAAGGAAAAAGGAAATATTGAAATCAACTTACATAGAAGGGGCGATGAAGTGTACCTATCTATTGTTGATGATGGTATCGGTATACCAGATGAGATTGATCTGGAGAATCCAACGTCACTGGGGATCGAATTGATACGTACGCTTTCCGAACAATTAGAGGCCGAGGCTGAATTCAGTAATGAAAATCCGGGTACTAAATTTGCCTTGCACTTTACCTTGGAGCATTAATCGCCGGGACTTAATGCCCGACGATTTTACAGTTTTGCTTACTGATTTATTTGATCCTCAATTTCTTTCATCTTTCTGCCAAACTCTTCCCAGTTGCCATTTTGAAGGGCTTCTTGAGCCTCATTCCACAGGTTTTGCAGCTGCGAATAATCTTGGGTTCTATTGCTTGTGGGTTGTTCAGGTAGTGCTGTAGTAGTATCAATTTCTGCAGTAGCAATTCGCTGATCCCGTTTACCATAGAGTGCTTCGATGGATTGCCAGAGTGTGGGTTGCATGGCAATTTTTTCGCCTGTAGTAGCAATTACGCGCTGTAGCTGTGGGATGTCGACACCTTCGGCAATTAGAAATACAGGTTCAACGTAAATAAATGAATCCTCGATTGGGATTACCATCAGGTTACCGCGAATAACGCGTGAGCCACGTTGATCCCATAGCGCCAACTGACGTGAGATTTCTGTATCCTGATCGATGCGTGCCTCAATCTGAGCCGGACCCAGAATGAGTCGGTCTTTAGGCAGCTGATAAACCGATACCTCACCGTAATTCGGGTAATCCGAATTTGCAGCCATCCAACCGATCATATTATCACGGTTATTTGGCGTCAGCGGACTAATCAACAAGTACTGCAGTTCTTCCTGATCAGGAAGTTTTGTGAGCACATAATAGGGTTCCATTTTAATGGATTGGCCGCCATACTTTTCATTTGGTCGAGTCCACAGGTCTTCATTATTGTAAAATACCTGAGGGTCGGTCATGTGATATTTGTTGTATTTATCCAATTGGGCTTTAAAGTAATATATCGGATATCGAACATGCTGTTTTAATGTGCCCGGCATATTATCAATGGGCTGAAACATATTCGGAAAAATGTCCTCATACATATTCAATATGGGATCGTTATCGTCGGAGACATAAAAATCAACCGAGCCATTGTAGGCATCTACAACTACTTTAACCGAATTCCGAATATAATTAAATGAGTTGTTAAAAGGTTCGGAGTAGGGGAAGTTGGCTGAAGTCGTGTAGGCGTCCTGTATCCAGTATAATTTTCCTTCATCCAAAACCATATAAGGGTCATCTTCCATTCGCAGAAATGGAGCAATTTTTCTAACACGATCCTGAATACGTTTCCAGAAGATGATTTTGCTGTCATCCTTAATGTAATCAGTTAGCAGGATATTGATATCCCCGAAGTTCCAGGCAAAAAGTAAGCGCGAGAAAATATTGCCGATCGGTACACCACTGGACCCTTGATAATTGGTATATACATTTTGATCTCCCTGGGGATAGTCAAGCTCGCGTATATTGGTATTAACGATTTTGTAGTCGTCGTTGTGTTCTCCGTAATAAATGGCCGGCTGATTAACTTCCAGCCCTATATCACTTACCGGTGGAATATCCTTAATAGCAAGACGGGGATCACCTTGTGAACCCTCTTGTGCTACGGGACTCATTACCAGTCCGTAACCGTGTGTATATTGCAATCGTCGGTTCACCCAGGTGTCTGACCCTTCGGGCATTTCCTCCGATAATTCACGGGCCGCAACCATCATTTGCAGGTATCCTTCATTGGTTTGGTAACGATCGACATCTACATTATAAAACTGATAATAAAGCCTGATTTCCTGCAGCTGGCGATAAGTTTGTATCAACAGCCGTGGATCCCATAGACGAATATTTTCAACAGTTTCTTCATTTCGTTCTATAGTAGGCCATCCCATCTCCTCGGATGGTTGCGCGCTGTAGGGTTGTGTTTCCATTTTATCGAGCGCATAGGCCTTGCGGGTTTGGTCGATACTGTGTTCTATATATGGTTCTTCAAGCTGTAGTTCACTGGGTTGTACTACAAACTGCTGAACCATACCAGGCAACAAGCCATTGCCTATTACGCCAATTAAAATAGTGGCGGCGGCAGCGTAGATAATCCACTTGAATTGATCTTTATACAGTTGAAAGAAAGAGAATAGTCCCATCAGGAAGGTGAGTCCGCAGAGGAGCCAGATAACCGGCAATTGAATGTTAATATCCACATAGCTGGCGCCAAATACTGCTCCGGTCGAGTTATAAAGCAGATTGTACCGCTCAAGATAATACCCCCATGAAAGCAACAGAAACCAGATGCCTAAATTGATAAAAATATGTTTCTTTACATCTTTGCTGGCGCTTAAACTACGTATGGATTGCAGCGACAGGGCACCCGAATAGATATACAGGATGATTATTCCCACGGTGATAAAAAAGACCAGGGATGTTAAGCTGTTTTGAACGAGCTCTAAAAAAGGCAGACGAAATATATAAAAGCCAATATCATGACCGAAGATAGGATCGATCTGACCGAACATTTCACTCCAGTGAAATCGAAAATAGGTATCCCATCGCATGAAAAACGCCAGCGAAAAGAAGACACTTATTGCTGCGCCGGCACCGTAGAACACTGTTTTAATTTTCTTGGCATCAATTTCGTGCAGTTTCAATTGAGCCAACGGCGACTGCCCAAAATGCATAGTGCTGAACTTCTTGCCCAGCTTGCCCATGTTTGGTAGTACATACATCAGGGCTACGCCCAGCGATGAAATAAGTAGCAATGCTTGAGTTATCTTAATGGTCCAAAATACCTGATCGTATCCCAGGTTATCCAACCACATCCATTCAATAATCCAATCTGAAAATACTCCAATCAGTACTACTATAAGCAAGATGGGAATAAGAACCCGAAATAGTTTTGATGATCCTAATGACTTATTCATGTAATATCTGTTAATCTCTGGTTTAATTTGGTACCGTATATTTTAGCGAACATAAAATAGCAACCATTTTGTACAAATAAGAATTTCGCTGATAATTAAAGTTAATTGCCAGCCTATTATTTTAACTGTAATGGATTAAAATCATAAATTTAAACTAATAAGGTTAAATATTTACTTTTTAAACTATTATGGTTATATAAAAGAAAAAAGAACTTATTATGAACAAGCAACTGGTATTAATTGGTGATCTGGAAGATTCTCAGTCGGTTCAAAATAGGGACAGGGAGGCCTTACAAGAGGTATTATTGAATAAACTGAAAGCTCTTAATACGGAGTATGGTGAGCACATTGTATCTCCCTATACGATTACGCTTGGGGATGAATTCCAGGCAGTTTTTGATCGAGCCGATGCTGTTTTTGTACAGATGTTAAAAATAATGTCTGCGATACATCCGATAGGTGTACGATTTTCGCTGGCAGTTGGAGATATAGATACGCCCATTAATACTGAGCAAGCTATTGGGATGGATGGTCCGGCTTTTCATCGGGCTCGGCGTGGTATTGAACAACTCAAAGAAAGCGGGTATCTATTTAATATTGGATTCGAGGATGAGGATTCGCCCGAACTGCGAATCATAAACAACAGTTTGCAACTTTTATCGGGAGAAATGAGAGGGTGGAATAAGAGACGTTTGATTATCTTACATATGATGAAAGATGGATACGATTATAAGGAGATTTCAGAGACTCTTGAAATTTCAAAACCGGCCTTTTACAAAAATAAAGATGCTGGTATGCTGGATGTTGTGGGCGAATTAGGCGATAATATTGAGGAAGTAATAAATCAAAAGTTAAGATAATGAACTACGCCATTTTTTTAGGGATTCTTAATCTAATCCTGCTTGTCCAGACTGCGTCTTATCTCACGGGATAAGGGAATAAATCGATCGGATCTGTGGGTGATGACGATCATCCCATTATTGTGTTTGCCATTTTTGACAGTAAGCCTAAGCTGGGTATTGCTAATATTCTATTTGATTGGTCATCCTTTCTTAATGTGGATGCTGGAAAAGCAGAAAACATCATTAAATCGGAACCGCATGTTGATGCTGCTATTGCATATAATTGTAGTAGCTGCTTTATGTAGCCCCTTATTTGAGCTATCAACGAATAAATTAGCAGCCAATCTTTTAGCTGGTATTGATAAGGTGTTCTTTCCCAATATTGTTATATCAGAGGGGAGGGTTGGCGTAGTTTATCTATTTATTTTTGGCTTTTTGATGGTGTTGAATGAAGCCAATATCATATTGCGATACGTGTTAAAGTTAGCGGGATTAAAATCGTTGGGTAAAACAAAAGAGGTCGATCAAAAGGAATATAACACGGGACGAATCATAGGATTACTCGAGCGCATTTTTATATTTCTATTTGTGCTCTTAAATCAATTTGCGGCGATAGGATTTATTTTAGCTGCTAAAGGTGTTACGCGTTTCAAGGATTTTGAAAGTCGCACCTTCGCTGAATATGTGTTGATTGGAACATTGCTTTCGGCTCTTTTGGCTATGGCAGTCGCTTTTTTGGTAAAGTCAGCTCCACTGTTATAGGAGAAAAGTAAACTGTAAGGGTTCATATTACACATCAAAGTGATTTTCTTGACTGCTTGCAAGCCCTCGATTTATGTAAATTGTGAACAATCAGAAGGGAGTGGAATTAGTAGCCATTTCTTTTTGTGGTTATGCTGTTGTCAAAAGGATAGCAGTAGAGAATAAACAATTAATGAGGTTTACTATGGATCCTAAAACCGGAAAAAAGGCTAAAAAAGCCGATAAGAAAAATGCTCATAAGACATCTTCATTCAAGAAAGAAGAGATCAAGAGCAATCCCAAAAAGCTATAAAATGGAGCTGTAACAGTCAGCACCAATAGTATTTTAAAGAGCATTAATACCAGCTTATTATTCAATAAATAGGAGGGATAATGCTCTTATTTTTTACTAACTAGATACCTTATAATGAGGTTTTCCCATAAATTTCTGTAACTCACTGAAAATATTAGCTTTATTAATAAGTTGGGAAGGAAGTATGAGGTGCAAAATATTATTAGGTCATTAGGGTAAGCTCCTATATACCAACAATATATAATGTTGTATCTATAAAAATTATAGATACAATGCAAATTGCGTAATTATTACTATTCACAAAATAATAACTGATATCTGCTGTTCATTTATGAACGCAGTTGTGCCATTAATCCAACGAAAAAAATACCGAAGATTAAAGCAACAATTCCTTCTACGGTCATTAGGTGAGTAATAATAAATTCAAGAGCTATACCAATATAAACTTCCAATAGATCTAACCATTTGTCTATCATAACTGCAGGGGTTAATTGGGGTTTTTAGGTACCTGCTTATAGGAGATCAACTTATAAAAGTTCCCATTTTGGGGAAGGAATAAGAAGACTTACCCCGATTATTCAAGTTATAATCTTTTATAGTCTTTTCAAGTGTTACTCTTCAAGATAAATGCCATCATCTTCAATCCGGATAATATTTTCTTTGTAGAGTCGGCCAATTGCTTTTTTGAAGGTCTTTTTGCTCATCTCAAGTCGCCTGTGAATTTCGTCAGGATCACTTTTGTCATGCAGATCCAGATATCCGCCAACTTGTTTAAGTCGCTTTAGGATAAAATCAGCATTGGGTCCTACTTTTTTATATCCGATAGGTCGAAGGGTAACATCAATCTTATTATCTTCTCTGATCTGCTTAATATAGCCTGTCGTTTGTTCACCAGTATATACGTCATGATAAAACTCATTGTGGTACACGAGTCCTTCATGGGTTTCATTAATTACTACCTTAAAGCCCAAATCAGTTTTATCCCAAATCCAAAGATCCACTTCGTCGCCCTCTTCGACGGTAATATTTTCGTTATCCAAAAATTTATCCAGTTTGGCACTGGCCGCTAGTCGATCGGTCTTTTTATCCAGATACATATATACCAAGTATGATTGGCCTTCAATCATGGTTCCAACCTGCTCTCGATGAGGGACAAAAAGATCTTTATCCAGCCCCCAGTCGAGATATGCCCCGTGACGGTTTGCATCTTTTACTTCAAGAAATGCTAAACTGTTGAGTGTTATCTTGGGATCTTGCATAGTTGCGGTAACACGCTCTTCCCCGTCTTTATAGATAAAAACGCGCACATTTTCTCCCTCTTGTAGGTCGCGAAGAGCCAGTTTATTAGGGAGGAGCACTTCTTCATCTCCGCGTGTGGATGTATTCTGAAGAAAATAGCCGAATTCTGTTTTTCGAGCTACATTAAGTGTTTGATATGTACCGAGATTGAACATGAAAATCCTTGTAATGAAGTGTAAAAAAATGAAGTAAGTAAGATAAGGGCCTTAAAATTGATTCCCCAACTTAAATTTCTATAAACTACTTGCCCAGCAGCATATCAAGATAAGCATCTTTGACTGCGGGCGTCACTTCCCGAAAGGTCTTAAAGGGCAGATGTTTGCCGGGCTGGGAAGTATCCACTTTAATCCCCCATAGCGGACTCATATCCGTAGGAAGCATGGCATAACGTCCATCGCCAATAATGTTATTTTTATCGGGATGTTGTATCAAATAACCCTCAGAAAGCTTGTCAAATCGCCGAATATCCTCATAGAGAGTAGTGCCTTTAAATTGCTGATACTGTTGTTGCCAGTTTAGCAATGGAGCTGATTCTCCGGAATACACTTTAGCATCCAGGCCGAGGCGAACCCCATTTGCATAAAGAGAATCTTGTGCTTCATACCGAATACTCCACAACAATTGATTGCCAAGTGTTGGTTTTACCACGAGGCGCTCTATTTGGTGATTCTGTTGCTTGGCAATGGTTTTTGCCACAGATTTACCGCGTTGCTGTTGCAATACCGCAAAAGATAGATATAGGGCAATCCATGGCCAGACAAACCAGCTTATTTTGGGATTCTTTTTGTAATGCGTAAAAATCACCAGTCCCAAGATTACGGCTGAAAACAGGGGATCGAAAACCGAAATAAGATCCCAAGAGAAACGGCTGTCTAAAAATGGCCAAAATAATTTTGTCCCATAACTGGTAAATGTATCTGTAATCCCCGCTGTAGCATAGCCTAAGAAGCTGAGTGCATAGAGCTTTTTGAATGACATTTTATTGCGAAAGAAATACCATAGAAGTCCGCTGGCAATAAGAGCTCCTACAGGAATAAATACAAATGAATGGGAAAATTGCCTATGAAGCTCAATATTGAGGAGGGGATCCGCCGGATCAGTGATAAAAACATCCAGATCAGCAAGCATGGCGGATACCAGGCCGATGATAGCGGCGGGACGTAATTGTTCCTTAGATACAACGGATTGAGATGCGGAGGCGCCAATAAGTCCGTGCGTAACAGGATCCATTCCTACGGTCTATGGTTAGATATATGACGCCTAAGATACCAATTTACGGGTAGCTGACGAAAGGCAATTTCTTACTCTTCTTCTGAACTGTCGCTAAGAAACAGAATGGTGACTAATAAAATTGAATCTCGTATTGCTCGCAGGGAATGAGATTGGTTACGCTTGAGATATAGCCAGTCGCCACTGGTAAGCACATGTTTTTCGCCCTCAACGGCAAATTCGGTTTTTCCCTCTAAACATTGAACAGAAATTTGTCCGTTAACACTATGTTCGGTGATATCTTTTTCTTTGGGGATGACCATTCTTATGACTTCCATATCCTTCGTTTTCATCAACGCGAGGGTAGCGTCTTCGGGTAAGTCGCTGGGTGGCGTATAGAGATTTACGACTTCAGCGGGATTTATTTTTCGTTGGGCCATAGCTGATAGTTTTCTTTGACAGTCTGTTAACCCAAGTAATGTAACATGCAGTGAGACAACTGCAAAGGATCTAAGCTAATTAAGATCGATTTCAAAGAGTTTATTTGGGCTATTAAATCCTGACAAGTTAATAGTTTTTTCTAACTGGAATCCAAGTTTGGTGAGCACTTTAATCGACTGTTCATTCTCAGGATGGGTAATTGCTGCTATGCGAGATAATTTCAATTCTTTCCTGGCATAGTCGAGCACAGCCCGTCCGGCTTCGGTGGCGTATCCTTGTTCCCAGTACTTTTTGAGAAAAGCGTATCCAAGATCGGGTATTTTGAGAACTTCTCGTTTCTTTAATCCACAGATGCCAATTGAACAATCGGATACCGTTATATTTACTAAATAAAGCCCATAACCATGATTTCTGTAACTTGCCAAGGGACCATCTTCCAGATACTCCAGGGCACCTTTTTTCTTTCGTATGCCTTTATCACCAATATATTTGTGGAACGCAGGCTCGTTTAATAATTCCAAGATAAAGGGGGCATCGCTTGGTGTAAGTTGTTGAAGAGTTAAACGTTCGGTTTGAAGAATCTTCATGCTGAAGCCTACATATCACACTGTTTTTTTAGAGCCGAAATATCTTCTTCTGTAAGCTGAAGATTTGCCATATTCTGTTTGGCCATCATGTTGTGCATAATGGATTTTGGATTATCGACGTGATCTAATCCCAGAGCATGTCCCACTTCATGAGCCAGAACAGTTTTAAGCTGAGCACGATTGCCAAATTGATAAATGTTTATCGCCTGATTTTCACCACGTTTTACAAACCGTCCCTGATCAAATTTTCTGGGCTTACTAAAACGATCGTTATACTCGGCAATCAGGTTATTATGCTCCTTGATAAGATTATTCAGCTTTTCTGTCTTGGCGTTGGTTCGTTCTCTGAGTGATTCCAGGTTTTTCTTTTTCCGTTTTAATGAAGCTTCAAGAGTACTAATTTCTTGTTCCAGGGTTTTAAATTTGGCAATAATTTTTGATGATGCTTCTTTTCCTTCCCATTCTTTAGCTAATTGGTTATAGGTCGATATTTTACTGTTGTATTCATTTAGTGTTTGGCGAACATCTTTTTCAGCCTTCTCGTATCGATCAGAAAGCCGCTTGTATTCCCGTTCAACAGTTGAGACCTGTTGTTCCTTTGCTGTAATCCGATCAGAAAATTGCCGTTCCGCATCTGTTCTTTTTTGTTCTTCACTGTAAATCAGGTTTAAAGCTACCTGTCCATCTTGTGATAAATTGATCAGGTCTTTGTCTATTGCTGATTCCCATAACTGTTCCACTTCATCCATAATTTTGGCCAGCTCTTTTTGAGTGATATCAAAGCGCGAATCGATATCTCCAAGTCGATAGGTGAGGGGATCCTGGCAAGGAGAAGGTGCCTTTTGATCGGAACGGTTTATTGTTGAGCCATTGCTAAATATTAACCATCCCGCAAAAACGGTAAGGACAAATAGTGCCGAGTAAATTTTGGAATTCACTATGTATAATTCTTATTCAGAAGTTAAAACGTATCTATGGGACAGAGACGAAAGAGCAAAGAAAAATTGATAAGCTTCTCACAGCAATTTTTGTGCCTGTTAGCTGATAACAGTAAAATTATGATCGGGCTTGTTCGGCTAAATCCATAACAGCTTTTGTATATAACCGGCTGGGATTATATCGTAAAACGGCTGTCTCGATATCTCCCGTGCGTTTCTTAAAATATGCCAGGTAATTGCCAACAGACATGATGTTATTATTCATGTCAAAAATATCATCTCCAACAAACCATTTGTTAAGGGAATAGGGGATAAACTGGGCAAATGTTATGGCCCCGGCATAGCTCGATTTTAAATCAAAAACATCTATATTTTTACGTTTCGTAAATTTCAAGAGTTCCAATATTTGAGCCTTGGCAAAGTCCTTGCGGTATTCATTGGCATACATCGATACATATGCATTAAAAGGATTATAGGAGCCCACATTTTTCCCAAAATCAGATTCTATTCCAATAATAGCAGCAATAACAGATGAGGGAATTCCATATTCTTGTTCTGCCTGTTTAAGCTGGTCAGAGTATTTCGCCATAAATTCATCAATCTTACGGGCTTTATCCTCAAAGTTGAGCACCCTTTTGTACGAATCCAGGCTCTGTGATTTTCGCTCCGCTGATTTTCTGAATCGATCAGCGATATCTTGATATAGCTCAAAGCGGGGATCATCCAGCAGTGATTGCACTTCAAAGCCTTTCTTTTCAAGATAGGAGATAAGGGAAGACAGATTCTCATTATCGGGATCTTCATACGCCAAAGCAGGAGTAGTGAGTATTAAAAGCAGAAGATATACCAGTGAGGCTTTGAGTCGTCTGAAGAACATAATATTGCCTTTGTATTTTTTTATAGCCGTATCTGTATTTAATTATAAAAATTCTGCATCCAAATGGAAGTCTTTTTTACAGAAAATTAAATGCTATAAAAAAGTTGTTACTTAGACTTTTGCTGACCCTCAACCTTTGCATTCCAGGATTGTTTCAGCGCTTTTAAAAACACTTCTGTTTCACGGGCTCCCGATACGGCAAATTTTCGATCAAACAGAAAAAAGGGCACTCCTGTTATATTGATATTTTGAGCCAGCTGTATATCGTGATTGACAGCGTTAGCATATTTCTCGCTTTCTAATATACTTTTTGCCTCAGTAGGATCAATTCCGATACTCTCTGCCAACGCAATGAGCGTTTGATGATCGGCTATATTTTTCCCGTCAGTGAAGTATGCTTTAAAAAGGGCTTCCTCCATCTCATCTCCCTTTCCCCGGTCTTTAGCAAATTGTACCAGTCGATGGGCATCGTATGAATTAGCTACTACAGCCTGATCCATATTGTATTCCAATCCCTCATCGGCTGCCATATCGGTGACTCGTTGATTCATTTGCTGCGCCTGTTCGAGAGACCATCCCTTAGCTTCCGCTAAGTACTCATTGATATTAGCATCGGGATCGGTTTCCATATCGGGATTGAGCTGAAAGCTGCGCCAGGTAACGTCAATCTCATTGTTATATTCGAAATTCGCCAAAGCATTTTCGAAGCGCCGCTTGCCGATATAGCAAAAAGGACACATTACATCGGACCAGATTTCTACTTCCATAAAGATGATATCTTATTATTAAAATTACTTTCACATTAAAATAAACAAAATGCAGTGAAATCCATTCGCAAATGGAGTTGTTGCTGTTTTGTTAAATTATGAGCGGAAATAGATATTGAAAAATCCGGACCTTAATTAGATATACATTAGTTACCGAAAAAGTCTAATACATTATATAGTGTGCTGGTTTCACCTTTATAAAGCTCAGTATATTTGCAACTCGAACAAGTTACAGTAGTGAATTTTTTAGTCTGTACGTTAAAAAATTTGGATACTCCACCGCCCGTACCCGATAGCTCGTCTACTTCAAAATGTTGATTCCCGCATTTAGGACATTCCCAGTTTTGTTGAGGCATCTTTATATTGGTTTAAAAACTAAAATGGATTTGATTTTCAATGGTAGAAAAACACTTTTCAAAATCCAAGATTCCTTGCACCGGCCTTTAAATTCTTTAATAATAAATCCTCCTTTTACTGCAATAGGTAGACTGCCAGTATGTTGTCATTCTGCATCGCTAATTTTTAATACATTGGAATCTGGGTATTAGAACTGTGATATTGACAACAGCCCAGATTTATCATTCAATATTGAATCTCCAACATTAAAAAGCTTCATGGAACTTATATCTATCATCTATATCATTGTCGGCCTGATTCTTGGCTACGTTATTGCCCACTTCAAATACAAAAGCAGTCAGGCTTTAAGCAAAGAAGAAGCGGATACTCTGGAGAAAGAGCGTGAGGAGGCGATGCAGATAATCTCGCGTCTTGAGGAGCGAAACGAACGTCTCGATGCCGAGGTATCGGAAGTCAAGAATAATTATCACAAAGAACAGAGTCGGGCAAATGAAGCCGAAAAAGAGAATGTCCGCCTCAAATCGGTTAATGATAATTTGAAGGAACGTCTCGATGAGCAAAAGGAGGAGATGAAAAATCTCCAGGAGCGGTTTAAGGATGAATTCGAGAATCTGGCAAATAAAATCTTGGAAGAAAAATCCAAGAAGTTTACCGAGCAGAATAAAGAGAAGCTGGATCAGCTGCTTAAGCCGCTCGGTGAAAAGATGGAGGAGTTTAAAAAGAAAGTAGAGGAGACTCATAAAGAAGATATTGAAGGACGCAGTTCGCTGAAGCAGCATCTGGAACATCTTAAAGAGATGAATCAGCAGATGGCACAGGAGGCCAAGGATTTGACTCGTGCTTTAAAGGGAGATTCAAAAACGCAGGGTAGCTGGGGCGAAGTAATCCTGCAGCGGATTCTTGAGAAATCGGGATTGACAAAAGGACGGGAGTATGAAATTCAGGAAAATCATCGCAGTGAGGATGGTCGCAATTTATATCCCGATGTAGTAGTATATCTGCCGGATGAGAAACGGCTGGTGATTGATTCGAAGGTTTCGCTGAAGGCATACGAGCAATTTAGTTCTGCCGAAGATGAGGCTGAACGTGAGAGGGCGTTGAAACAACACGTGAGTTCACTGCGCAGCCACGTAAAGGGACTTAGCAGCAAAAATTATGAACAGCTGTATGGGGGAAACAGTCCCGATTTTGTGCTGATGTTTGTCCCTATCGAATCGGCATTTGGGGTAGCGCTTCAGCAGGATTCCAGTCTCTATTACGATGCCTTCGACAAAAATATTGTAATTGTAAGTCCGTCTACGCTGCTGGCTACACTAGCCACAATCGATAGTGTATGGAAGCAGGAATATCAGAATAAAAATGCCCAAAAAATTGCTGAACGGGGTGGCAAACTGTACGATAAGTTTGTGCTTTTTGTAGAGAGTCTCGAGGAGATTGGCATGCGTATTCGTCAGTCGCAGGAAAGCTATGATCAGGCAATGAATAGACTTAAAACCGGTCGGGGCGATTTGATTGGACAAGCTGACAAACTGCGAAAATTAGGCGCAAGCAATACTAAAAAGTTATCCAGTAATCTGCTTGATCAGGAAGAAACTCCTAATGGGATGGATGATGTAGAAGAAGAAAAAGAATCCGATTAATAATTTTCTTTTTCCGCAAAGGTTTTGATATTCCGCCTTATGCAAAAAACAATTCTTTTTTTCTGTTTACTATTTGGGATAACATTTTCAGCAGACGCACAGAGTGAGGTGAGCATTAATAGTCCGTTTGTCAGCGGTCAGCAAAAAACTGTTTCGAAAGCTCGTAGCATTGCCTTAACTAATACCGTAGTATCTATTGGGTCAGGAGTAGCAGCAGTTGCACTTTTTGATAATAATACTATCCAAAAAACGGGGGCTTATCTTACTCTGTATGGAATTGTGGCTGGGGCTTCAACAGGAAATTTCTATGCCGAAGATTATCCTCGCGGTGTAATTGGGATGGGAGCCAGGGCTGTGGGAACTATCCTGATGTTGGATGGGACCCGTGAGGTTTTTGGTCAGCGTTTTTCCAATACATTGGGTGTCGACAATGAAGAAGTATCACTTACTGACACCAAAATGTTAATAGGGGAAGGACTTATTTTAGCTGGATTTATCTACAACATGATAAGCTTAAATGCTTCTGTTAAGGAGCACAATTCTGGCGGGAGAAACTTTTCAATTAATATAACTCCGGCTGTTGTGGATGATGAGGTTGCGCCGGTGCTTACCGCAAGTCTACGTTTTTAGAAGAGTTTAATCCTTAGAAGGTTCGTATGCCAATGGTTTTACAAGAGAAGCCAGCGTATTACCGTCGTGATTAGATATTGCAGCATACCAGATATTATTCCATTTCCAGGAGACAACATGCTTTCCATTTACATTTCGGATATGAAAATCCCGTGATTTAGTACAGGTCTTTACAGCCTCTTGATTACGTACCAGCTGGCCAAATTGCTCTATTTCATCGATGTTAAAAGCAAAAATATAAATAAACTGGTCTTCGCCGGGTACGTAATATTCCAGCATTGGTGCTTTAAAATCAGGGACAAACTCCTCATAGACTACCCCTTTAAATTCAGCCTTATCCAATTCCGGGATAGTCATAGACATGTTATAATTTTGTGCTAATTCAATTTCAGCTGATCCCAGGCTGGCGGTGGAGATGGTTGGAGGAACCAGCTTGCCACCGTGTTTCATAAAATGTTGGTAGGCATACTCCTCAATATTATATGTAGGGTTTTCAACTGCCGAGCTTCCGTAGTTCAAAAAGCTCCAAACAGAAATTGTGAACACAACGACAGCAGCTGCAGCATAATACCACCAGTTTGATTGCTGAGCAGAAGAAACAGAAGGTTCTGTTTGCTCTTGCTGGGTTACAGAATTTTTGCGGGAAATTTCATCGACGGAAGTAGAGGAGCAATAGGATGAGAGAAAATCTTTTAACGATTCCGGAGCTTTTGCACAGGGACATCGGTCCGCCATTAGTGCCTTAACCCGTTTCATTGACTCATATTCTTGCTTTAAATTCTTGTCATCAGCAATGTATTCCAGAAATGCATCGCGCTCTTCAGCACTAACTTCATTGTCAACTACGGGCGTTAAAAGCTCCAGTGCTTCTGATTTTGTTAATTTACGATCCATAATATTTAGTGTTCATCTGGCAGGTATATAATCGAGTTGCTTATAATTTATCTTATTAACATAGTGGGTAAATGTTGTGTTCCAATTCTAATCAGATTTTACATCTAAAAAAATAGAAAAAAGCAATCTATTTACTCATTAACAAATAGAATCCATTCAGCATGGGAAGACTTGTCTTAATTTTTTCTTGTAGCTTCGAAGCCATGGTGAGATGATCAAATTGCTTTTTTATAATGAATCCATTTTTCGTGAGCAGTTTACCAAATTCATTGATATCATGATGAAGCTTAAGTTCTTCTCCCACCGTTTTAACACCGGTTTTAAATGACCACCGGTGATGGATCGGTAGCTCGTCCAGGGCAAAATGTGTGCTAATAAGGGCGGGACCATCAGAAAAAAAGTGCTGCAGTTGATTAAGAATATTCCCCACGAGATCTGGATGCAGATAATCGAAAAAACCTTCAGCAATGACGATGGTTTTATTATCTCGATTGATTGTAGAATCGGAGCTAAATGGTAATTTCTGTTGATTGTCAGTTAGGTGAACATCAATTATATCGGGATGCTTGCTGTCCGGATAATATCTATTTAAAAACTGTTGCTTGTATTTAGCCATATGGGGGACGTCAAATTCATAGCAAGAAAATCCCTTTTGTGAATAGGTGAAAGCCAGATCATCAAAACCCGCACCGAGAACAACTATTTGGTTATATTCATCATCTTTTAACTCATTTATAAGTTGCCTGATGTAGTATTTACGGGCGATAATATGTAGCAGATCACCCGGCAAAAGAAGTTCTTCTGACCAGATATATAATCTTCGGACCCAACTATATTTGAGCCAATAATGATATTGATTTAGCGGAAAAGGTAAGTTTCTGACAACACGGTCGTAAAAGTTGATTACTGAATCATCAAAAAGTGATTGAAATGCCGGAATACGGGTTAATCCATATAATTTTATTGCGATAAAAGCGGCCGTTTTACTCAGCTGATCAGGTTTCATAGGCTATTGATGGGCGATGGAAAATTGCGACCAGGGATGTTCACTTGGAGTGGCCAATTCAAAATGTACGTGTTGGCTTGTTTGTGGATGTTTAAAGACAATTTCTACAGCTCGTAAAGCCATTTTTCGACCGTCGGGTTGGTCCTGTCCATATTTATAATCGCCCCAAATCGGATACCCTTCATGCGAGAGTTGCACGCGAATTTGATGGGGACGCCCCGTTTGCAGGTGAACAGAAAGTAGATGCAGATCATCTGATTCTTCGAGCTTCGCAAAAGAAAGTTCAGCTTGTTTCCCCTTTTGCTGATTGTCGGTTACAACTTCAACAATATTGGTGTCCCTGTCTTTATGAAGGCGATGTGTCAGCACTCCATTTCGGGGTGGAGATCCTGAAGTTACCGCCCAGTATGTTTTTTGTATGGTGCGATCACGAATCTGTTTTGATAGATTCTCTGCAGCGTTCCGGTTTTTTGCCAGAAGCATGAGTCCACTTACCGGACGATCGAGGCGATGAATTAATCCCAAGAAAGCATTATTGTTTTGTGATCTATTTAGATATTGCTTGCACAGCGTTAATACATCCGCATCACCGGTATGATCTTCCTGGGAAAGCAGGCCAGCCGGTTTATCAATGAGGAGCAGATGTTCATCTTCATAAATAATGGGAATATTGGGATCAGTTTGGGTCTTTTTCATGATAGTGAATTATATCTGCCTGCAAGATATTTTTAGGCGTACAAAACTAATGATTTTATGTAAAGCATCGAAGTAGGGCAAGGATAAAGTTTGACAAATTAAGATGTATTGGTTTCTAATCAAGCGTCAGTATCAGTAAGTTTACAGGTGTCTTTTGATCAGTAGAATTTAAGGTTTTTTAGAATGAGTGATAATGACAATACCGAGGTGGATGTCCGGGAGAAAGTTGACAATCTGCCGCTTTCACCCGGAGTTTATATGTTTAAGGATAAAAAAGAACGCTTGCTTTATATAGGCAAGGCCAAACGGCTTCGCAACAGGGTGCGTTCCTATTTTCAGGATTCCAGTGATCACGATGGGCGTATTCGGGTGATGATAGGGAAGATTGAGGACCTTGAGGTAATTGTTACAGATTCTGAGGCCGAAGCACTTATCCTTGAAAATAATTTGATTAAAAAGCATCATCCTCGCTACAATATTTTGTATAGAGATGATAAATCGTATCCGTATATCTGTGTGACTAACGACGAGCGTCCGCGTGTATATCCCACCCGCACGGTTATCAATGACGGTAGCAAATACTACGGTCCTTATGACAGCGTGACGCACATGAAACGCATGCTCGATACTATTCGTAAGGCCTTTGATTTATGCACCTGTGCGGTATCCCGCAAAAATATTGATCGCACCAAGGGTCCTCCCAAGTGGCATTCCTGTTTTGATGATTATCTTGAAAGCTGTTCCGGTGATTGGGATCTGGAAAAGTATCAGGCGACGATTGATAAGGTGGAACGGATGCTCAATGGCCGAACGGATGCGCTAATCCGTGATCTTAAAGAGGAGATGTCTATTGCCTCGGATGCGCTGGAATTTGAGCAGGCCGCACAAATTCGTGATAGCCTTGAAGCCGTCAAAAAATACAGCAAGAAGATGAAGATGGTGGCTGATAAGAAGGTAGACCGTGATCTCTTTGCTGTTAAAGTGGATGAGGAGATTAACGAGGCTTGCGGAGTGCTGTTTAAAGTTCGTGAAGGAAAGCTAATCAGCAAGTTTCATCGATTTTTGAAGAATATTAAGCACCTCGAAAAAGGAGAGATGTTGCAGTCATTTGTTGAGGATTACTATACGGGTCAGCATGCGGGGGGCATTCCCGATGAGGTGTACGTAAGTGACGAGTTGGTAAATGAGGAACCATTGGCACAGTATCTTTGGGAGGAACGAGGTAAAAAAGTACGGATCCATCGTCCACAACGGGGAGAAAAAGCCAAGATGATTCGCATGGCGCTTTCAAATGCGAAATACCTATTGGGTGAACGGAAGCTTGAAAAAGAGAAAGCAGCACAGAAACGAATTCCGCATTCGGTTAAAGAGCTTAAGGAACAGCTCAACCTGCAGCAGTTACCCCGACGTATTGAATGTTTTGATAACTCCAATTTGCAGGGCAGCGATCCGGTTGCCTCGATGGTTTGCTTTGTGGATGCGCGTCCTAAAAAGAGTGAATACAAGCGATTCAATATCAAAACTGTGGAGGGACCGGATGATTTTGCTTCGATGAAAGAAGTGTTAAGCCGTCGTTATAAAAGAGTTATGGATGAAAAGCAGCAAATACCAGATTTAATTGTTGTTGACGGCGGGAAAGGACAGCTTAGCAGTGCGGTTGATGCTCTTAAAAAGATTGGGTTTTACGGTGAATGCGAAATTATTGGACTGGCTAAGCGACTGGAGGAAGTATTTGTGCCGGAAAAATCTAATGCTATCATGATTCCTAAAAAATCGTCGGCCCTTAAACTATTGCAGAAAGTGAGAGATGAGGCCCATCGCTTTGCGGTATCCTTTCATCGTAATAAGCGTTCAAAACGGACAATTAAAACAGAGCTTACTCAGATCAATGGCATTGGTAAGAAGACGGCACAACAGTTGCTAAAAGAATTTGGCTCTGTTAAATCAGTGCAGAATGCTGAACTTGAAGATTTACAGGAAGAAGTAGGGGAAAAGACCGGTCAGAAAGTATATCAATACTTTCATGACTCATCATCTGAAGAAGAATAGAGCATAGTAAATCTTAATCTACTTGGGTTATGTTTTTAGCACACTAATCGAATATTTAACATATTATAGGATGTATAGTGTTCATTTATCGGAATTTTATATTGTGAATAATAGATTATTTTTCTTATTAATAATGCATTCTGTCAGTAAAAAGGGCTTCGGCATAAATATTGCAACTAATACTCTTGTAACATTAACATGTGATGGAAAGTCGGTTAAGCAGCGCTTACAATTATAATAAGCAATGTTGATAGCTGATCTTAATCGATGAGGAACATATACTTGTAAAGTTCGTAAGTACATCACACGATGGTAATGAACTCTTTGCAAATAAAATTTTGTTCTGATTGGAGGTTAAGGTCAATATGTAGGCAGAGTAGGTAATTATTGCTTGCAGGAATGACTAAATTTACTTAAATCAGACGTGAGGTTATTATGAAACTCGAACAGTCAAATCACATAAGTAAAAAGTATCAGCAGCTGGATGATAAAGATCTGGTTCGTTTTTACCGTCAGAACGGTGACGAGCAGGCATTCAGTGAATTAATGAACCGTCACCAGACTAAGATATACTCTTATATCTACAGTATGGTGAAAGATGGCGGTAAGGCTGATGATATTTTCCAGGAGACGTTCACGAAGGTGATTACTAAAATGGACGATACGTACAATGAACAGGGGAAATGGATCGCCTGGGTCATGCGTATTGCTCATAATGCAACAATTGATTATCTAAGAAAACAAAAACGGTTTGTGGACGTTAGTTCTAACTACGACAAAGAATCAAACACTGATTTCTATGATCGTTTGCCTGATGAGGATTTAGTCAGCGCACAGGAACAGCTCGAAAAAGATGAGGCGAAAAGTAGCTTAATGCGCCATATTGACGAGCTTCCTAAGGAACAACGTCAAGTAGTTATGCTGCGACATTATTATGAAATGCCGTTTAAAGAAATTGCAGAACTTACAGATGTTTCCATTAACACCGCACTGGGACGTATGCGGTACGCGCTCATAAATCTTCGAAAACTTTTTGATAAAGAAAAAGAACAAGAAGAGAATAGTTATGCGGAACGAGGATAATAATGATTGCATTCGGTACCTGATGAAGGAGATGGATCCTTCTGAAGAACTGCTCATGGAACGTGCTATGATGGAGGATGAGGATCTGCTTATTGAAGTTGAGAGTATGCGGCAGACCCTCAAAAAGCTCGACCAGTTGCCCGAGGTTGAGCCGCCATCTCATGTTACCGAAGCTGTAAAGAAAAAGGCAGCTGAACAGGCTGAGAAAAATCGAAAACAGAATAAAACCTTTAAGCCGGCCTACAAATATGCTGTTGCTGCAACACTGGCGCTAACTATTACGGCCGGAGGAGCTTGGCTATTTATTGACAGTGAGGGGGCGAAGTCTAACAATTCTCAGCAAACGGCTGCGGCTTCTGTTTCATCGCCTGCTACACAAGCACAGGATATTAATCAGGTAAGTACCGGTAATGACGGATCAAGTTCTACACAATTTGCCGGCAGTAATATGCAAAGACAACCCACTACAGCTACTCCCGAAACCAGTAACATTGATCCTTGGGTTGACCGCGAGGATATTCTTCGCTTTGAGGATCAATTCTCAAATCAACAAGAGCAGTTCCAAACTATTCTACAGAGATCTACTGAAAGGTTGCAGCTTATTCAAGATTCGAATATTCAAAACAATAGAGTCAAATCTATTCAACTTACAGGATCGGGAAATTAAGTACTGTTTTTTCAGCCTTAAAGCTTCTATACTTCTCTATCTGATGGATTATGATTTAAATGGATAGAGGATGATTACCCATACCGAAGCAATAATATTCAAATCTGTTGATTTCCAAGAGTCCAGTAAAATTGTTACGGCTTTTACCCTTGAACACGGTAAAATTGCCCTGATGGTTCGAGGCGTAAAGAAGCCCAAAAGTAAATTCTCAGGGCTTATAGAAATTGGCAATATTCTGGATGTCGTTTATTATTACAAATCTTCCAGATCGGTACAGATTCTCTCAGAGGCCAGCTACTCAGTAAAGAATAAGAATTTACGGTCCGATTTTGAGAAGATGGCCACCATGACTTCAGCTATCGAGCTCATCAGTCAGCTGCTGCACGATGATGAAATAAATGAGCCGCTTTTTATCTTCACAAAGAAGATGCTCAGCTGGTTGAATTCTGCTGAAGTGCATCCCCCGAAACTTTTTCCGTATATTCAAATTCGTTTGGCTGAGTTAACAGGTATAGGACTTCAGCTGGATACGAATAATGGAGACCAGAAAACGAACTATTTGAACCTCGAATCTGGTTTGGTTACTAATGAACAAGTTTCATCGCATTCATATAAATTAACTTCAAACCAGTTTTCCTACATACGGATAGCACTGCTGGCCAAAAGTTCTATATTATTTGATATAAATTTTGAAACCGGTGAACTGCGACAGCTGATTGAGCACCTTGATAGATATTTAAAATATCATGTGGAAGGACTTAAGGCTCGAAAATCAGATGCCATCTTTGAACAAATATTACAGGAGTAGTTATGAGATTTCGTAATCGATATTTAAGCGGCGTCCTTCTCATCCTTATTGGGATTGTTGCAGGTACTTTATTCGCTTTCTACAGCTTTTACAGTCCCGTTGATGATCGAGCCGATGTTGCAATTACGGAAGTCAAGCACAGTTCTAAGCCTCTTTTTACCAATGAACAGCTGGAAAAACTTGATGCCCGGTTCCTTTTTGAACGTGTAGCTGAACGAGTTACGCCAATGGTGGTTTATATTGAAACCACTGTTCCTTTTTCAAGAAGCGATATGCCGGATGATGAATTTCATGAGGAGGACAGCTTTTGGGGGGATATGTTACCTAAACGAGCTCGAACTGTTGGGTCTGGAATCCTTATAAGCAGTGATGGCTATATCCTTACCAATAATCACGTTATTGATGGAGCCGTAAATGATGAAATTGAAGTTGTTCTTAATGACAAGCGTGCGTTTAAGGGACGGATTGTCGGGCAGGATCCTACGACAGATTTGGCCGTTTTGAAAATTGATGCCCGGGGATTACCTGCTATTACTATTGGTAATTCTGATAAAGTAGGCGTGGGTGAGTGGGTCCTTGCTATTGGGAATCCTTTTAGACTCCGATCAACTGTTACGGCGGGTATTGTAAGTGCCTTAAGTCGAGATGTTCAGATTATTGATGATCAGATGCGGGTAGAGAGTTTTATCCAAACAGATGCCGCTATTAACAAGGGGAACAGCGGTGGGGCACTGGTAAATACCAGCGGTGAGCTTATTGGAGTGAATACGGCCATAGCATCCCAAAGTGGCAGTTACCAGGGTTATGGATTTGCAGTGCCTTCTAACCTGGCATCAAAAGTTGCCGAAGATATTATTGAATATGGACATGTGCGACGTGCACTGCTTGGTGTAACGATTGTAAGTGTTGATGCCAGTATGGCTGAGCAGTTAGATATGGATAGCATTCGGGGGGTATATCATATCAGGAATAACACCCGGAAGTGCGGCAGAAAAACACGGACTCCGTGCTAATGATGTTATTTTAAGCGTCAACGGAGAGAAGGTGAATGAATCTAATCAGCTTCAGCAGAAGATTGCGGTATTGAATCCCGGAGATATCGTTGAACTCGAAATTTATAGAGAAGGTAAAGAGATCAAAAAGCAAGTAGTGCTGGGAATGCTGGAGCGGGAGGAGGAAGAACTTGCTGATCGTCAACAAGATCGTAGAGAGTCTGTTGAGCCACAACAAAGAGATCAGGAAATGGATAACGAAGAGGGAGCCCGCGAAGTTGAGTTTGCTGCTTTTGATTTAGGGTTTCGGATTATGGCTATTGGTAATTCTGAACAGGGACAATATAAATTGATTGTAATAGATGTAGTAAACGGATCGCATGCTGATAGCATGGGATTAGAAGAAGGAGATACAATCTTAAAAGTTAACGGCCATAAAGTTGAAGATCTGCAATCTTTGAAGCATTTTATAGCGCAAAATTCTGGGTCTGCGCAAGACTATTCTTTTGAAGTACAGGCACAGAATGGAAACATAAAAACCATACAATCCAAATAGTTTAGGTATTAATTTAATGCGGCATATTATTTTATCAATAGCGGTATTGGGCTTAGTGGGATTATTTATTTCTTGTTCTGGCTCGGCAGAAATGGCAGAACTACAAGATGAACCTCAGAAAGAGGTGTCAAATTACCCATCATGGTACCCACAGCAGGAATTTGTTTCTGATGAAGAAAAACTTTTTGCCTATTCCACAGCTATTGACAGTGACTCGGCAGCATCTATTGAAAAAGCGAAATCCTGGGCTGTTAAAGAGCTGAAATCTTCGGTATCCGATAAGCTCGAACAAATACGTTCTGAGGCACTCGTAGAATATGGAAGTGAATCAGGATTAGATGAAGCAAAATTTCTGATGGCGCTTCGTAGGGTCAAGAATGCTGTTGACCCTCTTGTTGAAACAGGTAAAACAGAGGTGAAAAGAACGGAGGGATATGAAAGTGTCTATGGCTTTGCGGAGGTTAGCGTTCCCAAGGATGAGCTTATTAAACGCATTGGAAAACGGCTGGGCGCTCATGAAAAAGCCTGGAATGCGATGAAAGATTCGAAAGCGTTCAGTAAGTTTTAGTTAACTTAGGCCAATTAAATAAATAAGAAACCCCGCAAAATTTTAGTGAATTTTGCGGGGTTTAGTTTTAGTAGGAAATCATCAGTAATTTATTTGAGATATTTTTTTTCTCTAAACTTCTAACATACTTGGAGCGAAATATTATTCCCTGCTCATTCAAGATCAAGAAGGGATTAACTCCTATGGCAGAGAAATTTTACGTACGGTAGGATTTCCAATAGTACCCAGGTTATCCAACAGGCTCCAGAGATTACCCCATTTATCAAATGTCAGTGCTGATGGCAGGGGAAGGTCGGGATATATCCCGGCCTCTTCCACAATTACACATCCCTTATTGCTGCTCGTGGGAATATTCGATACGTCACATTTTTTTATGGCACCTCCTGCTGGAGTTCCACCAAAAAGACTCAACCAGCTATTTTTGTCATATTCGGCCACGTAAAGCATGCCATCGGGACCGAATGTTAGGTCAATGATCGAGGTAAGACCGGTAACAGCCAACGTGCAATCATCCGAGGGACATACCGTATTCATGGCGTCCGATTCAACACGCCAGATGCGAGACCAGCCCGGTTGAGCCGGTGTGCCTGTCAGTTCCCCCACGTAGTACGCGCCGTCTGGTCCAACCGCCACCGATGTGGGTACGGGTTGGGCTTTACAGGATATTACCTCTCCATTGTTGAGCGTGATCGGAACGGTCGGAATATTTCCCTGATCATCCACAGCAGGAGGAAACAGGGCCACCCAATCTATGGAGCCATCCGTTTTTGCCGAGAGCAGCGTATTTCCGGCGGCATCGGCTATAAGGACTTCTCGTCCATTGAGTGTTGTAATATGATATGGATCAGATTGCGGACCTGCCACAAATGGGAAGACATTATTGCATCGTGGATCATAGATTTGGGCATCCGGATCCTGGGCTTCTTCAAAGGCCTGAATATCTGATATTTTTCGAGCTTCTCCCCGGGATACACGCCATAAAATGGCTTCCTGATCATTAGAAAAGACACGACCGCTGATAGCAAAGAAGTTGCCCCTGCCAATATCGCTTATACCAGTAATGGGAGAACCATTTGCCGTAGGCAGAGTGGTAACGGTATTGACCTTATTTTTTCTTATTTCCTTGATTACGTTGTTGTACGTAACCAATATACTTCCATCAGAAACAGCATCGATGTCGAATGCGACTGCTGAAAAATCGCTGTACGGTCCCTCGTTTGAGGCAGGTGAGTTCGGACTTTTGCTCTCTATCACGCTGATAGTATCAAGCTCATCAGTCGAGATTATATCAGTATCCGAACATGCGGCAGCAGTCAAAATTAGAATAGAAAGTGATCCAAACAGCAGGAACCACTTCGAATTCTGGTAAGTGTTAATTATGAATCTAATCTTAGTAGACATATTTCCCTCTCATTAAGAATTATAAATGAGGGGTAATAAATATCTATAGATAAGGGGTAGATTAGCCTTGAGCGCCGATAATATATAGTAATTCCATCATTACTCTGAATAAAATAGATGAATTTATAAAATTAATATAGAAATAAGCTGTAATTAAACAAATGAAATGAAGGGATTTGCAAGCTAATAAATAGTAAGTCAGGCGTGGTTATTTTAAAAAACGGATAACATCCTTTAGTAGGATGTTATCCGTCAAATAAATTAGTGCGTTATCAAGAATTGCAGGCTAAGACTAAATTACATATTCTTGATAATCTCTTCTCCAAATTCTGAACACTTCAGGAGCGTAGCGTCATCCATAAGACGTTCGAAATCGTAGGTGACTCGTTTATCCATGATGGATGCTTCTATGCCTTTCTCGATGAGATCAGCTGCTTCACTCCATCCCATATATCGCAGCATAATAACGCCGGATAGAATTAGCGAACCGGGATTCACTTTATCCTGTCCGGTGTATTTAGGGGCGGTTCCGTGCGTGGCTTCAAATACAGCCAATCCGGTGTTATAGTTAATATTGGCACCGGGTGCAATACCGATTCCGCCTACACATGCAGCCAAAGCATCAGATATATAATCTCCATTCAGGTTCATGGTAGCAATCACGTCGTATTCGTCGGGACGAGTTAGAATCTGCTGCAAGAATGCATCGGCAATCACATCCTTAATCACAATACCGTTGGGTAGCTTGCACCAGGGACCTTCGCCGATGACTTCAGCATCATATTCTTCGCGGGCTACCTCATATCCCCAGTCCTTAAAGCTTCCTTCCGTAAACTTCATGATATTCCCTTTATGAACCAGCGTAACGTTGTCACGTCCCTCAGAAATAGCGTAATCAATTGCAGAACGGACTAACCTTTTTGTGCCTTCTTCGGAGATCGGCTTAATACCTAAAGAAGTAGTATCGGGAAAACGAATCTGATCGACGCCCATTTCATTGATAAGAAAATCTTTCAACTTTTCGTTTTCAGGTGTTCCGGTCTGATATTCAATGCCGGCATAAATATCCTCGGTATTTTCACGAAAGATGACCATATCCGTTTTTTCGGGGTGCTTAACCGGACTTGGCGTTCCTTTGTAATACTTCACCGGGCGCACGCAGGCAAAAAGATCCTTTTGCTGACGAATGGCTACATTCAATGAGCGAATTCCACCGCCAACAGGAGTAGTTAATGGTCCTTTGATGGCAACTTTATAATCCTCAATGGCTTGTAGCGTATCCTCTGGAAGCCACTCATCTTCTCCGTAAAAATCAACGGCTTTTTCTCCGGCATAAATTTCAAACCATTCGATTTTCTTTTGTCCGTTATAGGCCTTTTCAACAGCACTGTCTAACACTTTGCGCATCGTAGGTGTTATATCAATACCTATGCCGTCACCTTGTATAAAAGGGATAACGGGATTGTCAGGGACAACGAGTGAGCCATCAGCTTTTACTTTAACTTTAGTACCAGATTCGGGTGGTGTAATCTTCTCGTAACTCATGAATTTTGGAATGATTTTCGAATTAAATTTGGGAACGAAGTATAGTAAAAATAATCGCCACCTGCATGCTGACAGTCATCGCTGGGAAGTGATAAAAATTGAATGAAATTCTCATTATATTAGGTTATTAGAAAGCAAAGTCAGTTAAGTAACGGAGGCTGTTATGATAAGAGGCATGTTTAGTTACCGGCCTAAGAACAAGAAGTTTAAATACAAGTACCGGTATTACGATCCTGAAAAGGAGATGAGTCGTCGAGAACGGATTAAAATTCGTCGTACCCATAAGAAATACCACCAGGGACGGTCGGTTATGTTATATGCATTAGGATTAGCACTGGTTATTTATATTATGTATTTACTGTAATCCTGTTGTATTAGGCTCGTTAAATTTCTTACATCCAGAGTTAGAATTTAGTATCATCCCGCCAATTCAAAATCAATAAAAGAAGTACAGACATTTGAGCCAGGAAACGGAATCTGAACAATCCATAATACGAGAACTTCCTCCCGAAATTTCCAATAAAATCGCTGCTGGTGAGGTTATTCAACGCCCCAGTTCGGTGGTTAAGGAACTGTTGGATAATGCCATTGATGCCGGTGCTGATCATCTCAAGATTGTTATTCAAAATGCCGGACGTACGCTTATTCAAGTGATTGATAATGGCAGCGGAATGGGAAAGGAAGATATCCGCCTTTGTTTTGAGCAGCATGCCACATCCAAAATACAGGATGTAGACGATCTGTTTAAAGTTCGTACGCTTGGTTTTCGCGGTGAGGCTATGGCTTCTATTGCTTCGGTATCACAGGTTACGCTTAAGACCAAGCGTCCCGGTGATGAGATGGGATGGAAATATGAAATATGGGGGGGAGAGGAAAAATCATTTGAACCCGCTGCTGTCGAAAGTGGTACCTCCGTGGCAGTTCGAAACCTCTTTTATAACGTACGGGCACGCCGCCAGTTTTTAAAAACGGATGCTACTGAGTTTCGACATATACTGAAAACGGTTCAGCAGGCGGCTCTTGCTAATCCTGATTTAGGATTTGAAATGATTGCCGATACCGATACTATTTATGATCTGCCAAAAGAGCAGAGTTTGAAAGATCGCATTACTGATATGTTTGGCAAGAGCTATAAGGCCAGTCTCATACATTTCCGGGAGGAGACGAGTTATCTAACGGTACACGGGGTGCTCGCAGATCCCAAGCTGACGAAACGAAGTCGTGGCGAGCAGTTTCTGTTTGTTAACGGACGTCCTATTCAACATCGTTATCTTACTCATGTTATTCTCAATATTTATGACGCGTGGACCGGTGAAAAGGACTACCCGTTTTATGCCATATTTTTAGAAATTGATCCTAAGCAAGTGGATGTGAACGTGCACCCGGCCAAAGAAGAGGTCAAATTTGAGGATGAACGTAGTGTTATTAAACTCACAAAATCGGTTGTAAAGAAAGCACTGCATGAAGAGTTTATGGTTCCGGATGTTCCTAATAGGGATGAGGAAAGCAGTTTTTCTTCCTCAAAGGGATTTTCATCTGACTTCAATTTTGGTGGGGCAAAGAATAAACAGCACAGTGGAGGGGAGAAGGAGCCTGTAAAATTTCCATCGCGTATTAATTTTGATCGACCGAAATCACAAAAGGGCGATCAGGATAATTTTTCAAAACAACTGTACGATTTTGATCAAGCCGAAAAAAATGAGCAGGATAAATCTAATCAAGATAGTCGTCCACAACGTATGCGCGACCGCGGCTTTTGGCAGCTGCACGATCGCTATATTTTAACACAGACGCGTTCCGGATTGTGTATGATTGATCAGCATGCGGCCCACAAGCGCATTATATTTGAAAAGGCATTGAGTGCTACCGAAGCCGCTATTCCAAGTACCCAGCAACTCCTTTTTGCGCAAACAATGGATTTTTCGGCGTCGGAATTTTCGCTTCTCGAAGAATTGCATCCCATCATTCAGCGCATGGGTTTTAACATTCAATTGATGAGCGGTAACACAGCCATGATTAGCGGAGTACCCGCCGATATTGATGTGGGAGACGAGCAGTCGGTTTTAAAGTCTATGCTACAACAGTACCGGGAGCTGGACGGAAGGTTTGAGTTCGATGAGCGCCGAAAGCTGGCTATTGCCTTTGCGTCAAAGACGGCCATCCCCAAAGGAAAAAAACTAACCGATATGGAGATGGAAAATCTGCTTGATCAGCTTTTTGCCTGTGATGAACCGTATAAAGATCCGCTGAAGAAACCTACGTTGGAGTATATTCCGCTTGAGGATATTGAGGCGCGCTTTCGATAAAAAATATGAGCTTTACTACACTTTCAAAGTGTAGTAAAGCTTTTAAAGTTTAAAACTGATTATGAATATTTTAGCTGTGGAGCCGTTTTTTAGCGGTTCGCATAAAGCTTTTTTAAGGGGACTGGAAAAGTTCTCCCAGCACAATATTATCCCGATAAATCTTAGTTACAAGGGACGAAAGTGGCGCATGCACGGCAATTCGGTAGTGCTGGCGGGAATGACCCAGGAAGTTGAAGAAGATATTGATCTGCTGTTGGTAAGTAGCATGACGAACCTGCCGGCTTTTTTATCACTGACTAATCCTCGTTTTGCTGAAGTACCCAAAGTGATGTACATGCATGAGAATCAGTTTACCCAGCCAATGCCCGAGGGAGAGGAGCGCGATCTAACCTACAGCTACCTCAACTATTTAAGCATGCTTTCCGCGGATCGACTTATTTTTTCATCTGAATTCCATCGCAATGATTTCCTGAATGCGCTGCCTGAATTTTTAGAGAATTATCCCGACGACAAGTATTATTACCCGGTCGATAAGATTGCGGAAAAGAGCATGGTATTATATCCCGGACTCGATTTGAAACGCTTTGATGCCCAGCCCGACCAGCGCAAAGAAAATGAGAACCCTGTTATTGTCTGGAATCAGCGCTGGCAGTTCGATCGTAATCCCGCCATGTTTTTCCGGGTGCTCAATCGCTTAAATGATATTGATCTAACCTTTGACCTTATTCTGGCGGGCGATACACAGCATGAAAAACCCGAAGAGTTTGAGAAAGCATGGGAGCGATACGGGCGCCATATTACTCATTTTGGTTATGTTGAGGATCGTGAAAACTATAGTCGATTGCTTCACAGCGGGGATATCGTGGTTTCAACGGCAACGTACGAGTTTTTCTGCGTGGCCATCATGGAAGCCATTTATTGTGGATGTCATCCCTTGGTGCCCAACCGCTTGCATTATCCTGAGTTGATTCCGGAGAGCCTGCATAAACCGCTTTTGCACGCTCCTGTGTTGTATGATACTGAAGATGATCTATTTCACTATCTCAAAGATCTATTAACTAAAGAGTCAAAACCGCTTCCCAAAGCCTCATTGCAAAAGATCAACAAGCACCTCGATTGGTCCAAGCGTATCGACGAGTTCGACGCTATGTTTGAGGAGTGCCTGGATATGGAAATATCTTCGGCCTTGTCGTAAAATAGTAGATAGCTTTTTCGAGATACTTTTTTACGCTATTACCATCGCGGGAATTAATTCCCGCGATAATTATTATATAGCAACTGTTTTACTCTGCCTATTGCCTCCGGACAGAGCACCGATGGCAGATGTGTTTGCTAATATCTCATCTTGTTAATTCACACCGTACATTATTCTGTAGTTCTGCAGCGGAATGAAAAGTATCAACCGTGGCGGACGTTTTAGCTATTTTTTTAATTGCATTTACCCTGTTCTTTGTATGGTAATCGTTTTTTTAGATTTGAGATGGTTGATTAGTAAAGGATGGTTAATACTTATCAAATATGTGTAGGTAAGTATTACTGTTTTAAGTCTTCTAACGTAATAAAAAACTAAATTTAAGGAGAGTTATGCTACGATTTAAGACATTATTATTTATCTCAAGCTTGTTATTGGTTGTGTTTACTATTTCCTGTGAAAATAAGTCATCAAAAACCGATAAGCAGTCAACACAACATGCTGAGATAGATACTACAAATATGGATGAGGTACAGGGAGAACCTATCATAGAAGCACCCGGTGCCCAGATAGATCGGGATAAAGTGACGACAATGCTGGATGAGGAAAATTTATCTTTCAGGGAGATCACTAATCCGGATGCTACAGCAGAAGAAACTGAAGAAAGTATAGAGCAATTAAATACCTTGCTTGATACTGATAGCGTTCGCAATGACGAGGAGTTGGAATACTTTGTGCATACTATTTTAAGCAGTACCTACCTGAGGCTCTATGAAAAAACAGGAGAGAAGGAGCAATTAGATAAGGCTGAAAACCATGTGGATGCGGCTATTTCTATTTTCAAAGATCAACCAAAGTATAAAGCGGATCTTGTTGACGCTTATACCGGGCGATTAGCTGTGCTGACTCTAAAAGACGAATCATGAGGAAGCTATTTCCCAGATGAAATATTTGATTGAGGAGTTTCAGGATATCGGTTACGGTTCGTATAAAAATTGGTTCGCATCAAGGCAGGTAGAACGGCTATATCATTTGATAGAACGAGAAGAAGTATCCAAAGAAAAGGCAAATGACATTATTACCTATCTTAAACAGGTAGCCAAACAGTATAATAATGAGGTGGGAGCTACGGCACAGATGTCTCTTGCCCAGTATTATGCAATGCAAGATAAACAGGAAAAGGTAGATGAACTTATTGAATCTATCGAGCAGAGATTGACATCAATAGATAATCCAAAATTTAAAGAGGACAAATGGATGCGGGTAAAAACTCGCTTAGAGAGTATAAAGAATAGAAATGAACAAACTGCATCTATGAAAGACCGTGATACGCTGTTTTATGAGGTTCAGCCGAATATGATCGATCAGATGGAAATATATAAAGATGACGTTGGAGAACGTCGATATCGTATCAATGTGCTTCTGAAAAAAGAGTATCATCCGGAGTTTGCAGTAGTGACCAGTAAAAATATTGGCAACTTTTTGGCAGTGACCTATCAAGAGGAAATGTTAGCTTCGGGATTACCGACGATACAAACGGGTATTTCTGAAGGTCGTTTCTCCTTAGGACCGTATGAAAAGAAGAAAAAAGCAGAACAGGTTCTCCGGCGAATTTCTGACTGAGAGCAAAAGGTCAGATTAGTATTTTAGTAGCTTCTCCAGTGTTCCTTTCAGGCGATCATCGGCCAGGTAGTGCTTTTCCAGTTCGGGACTAAAAGGCACAGGCATATCCAGCGATGAGCAGCGCATGACCGGGGCATCGAGATCTTCGAAACATTCTTCAGTAATCTGAGATGAAAGCTCGCTCATGGGTCCGAGTGTGGTCGAAGGCTCCTGCAGCAAAAGTACTTTGTTGGTTTTTGCTACTGATTGTTTAACAGTTTCCATATCCAGCGGAGCCAGACAGCGAAGATCTATAATTTCAAGTTCTGTCCCTCGTGAGGAGTATTCCTCAGCAATATTTTGCGCCCAGTGAACGCCCATTCCATAGGTGATGATGGAGGCATCGGTCCCTTTACGGATCACTTTTGCTTTCCCAAGTTCTTCTGGGGTACAGTGATCGGGAGTAGTATCACGAATACTGCGATAGAGTTTTTTATGCTCGAAAAATAGGACGGGGTTCGGATCATATAATGCGCTGTACAACAAGTTCTGGGCATCTTCTACCGTTGATGGTACCACAATTTTGAGTCCCGGATGCTGCATAAACCATCCTTCGGGAGACTGTGAGTGAAACGGACCTGCGCCAACGCCGGCACCATGGGGAGCACGGATGGTGATATTAATGGGAGGCATCCAGCGATACTGTCCCTTGGAAATATTGTTAATGATCTGGTTGAACCCGCAGGAAATAAAATCGGCAAACTGCATTTCTACCACGGGTTTAAATCCCTCAAGTGCCAATCCAAGTGCAGCGCCTAATGCTCCGGCCTCAATAATGGGCGTGTTCCGAATACGATCTTTGCCAAACTGCTCAACAAATCCTTCGGTAATCTTGAACACCCCGCCATATTCGGCAATATCTTGTCCCATGATGAGATAGTCTTCATCTTCTTCAAATGCCTGTTTAAGCGAGAATTGAATAGCATCAACAAATCTTTTTTCTGAAGAAGAATCATTCTTGGTACTCTTCTTGGGCAATTTGGTCGGGGTAAACAAGCGATTTTCTTCGGTCTCTCGATCAAAAATGGGGTCTTCAGCTTCAAGGGCACGATCCAATTCCGGAAGAAAAGAATTATCCACTTCTTCTTGAATTTCATCTAATTCATCTTCTCCCGAAACAATCTGCTCACTTTTAAGCCACTCAGCCATCCGGTCGATGGGGTCGTATTCATCCCATTTTTCAAACTTCTCGTCGGGAACGTAAAAGGTGCCGGACGCCTCCTCATGTCCTCGCATGCGAAAGGTTTTGGCCTCGATAAGTGTCGGTTCGCCCTGCAGGGCATGTTCTTTAGCTTCGGAGACCGCATCCATCACAGCAAAAATATCGTTCCCGTCAATTTTTACGCCTCGCATACCGTAACCCTGGGCGCGATCAACGAGATCGTCACAAGCGTACTGCTCGTGGGTAGGTGTGGATAGACCATAGCCGTTGTTTTCAATCACAAAAATCACCGGCAACTCCCAGACGGCGGCCAGATTGAGCGCCTCGTGAAATTCACCTTCGCTGGTGGCTCCATCTCCGCAAAAGCTGGCGGCAACATAACCTTCATTACGCAATTTCGAGGCAAGGGCCAATCCATCAGCAACGGGCATGGTGGCAGCCAAGTGAGAGATCATTCCCACAATGCGTTTTTCGGGCACGCCAAAGTGAAACGAGCGATCACGTCCACCGGTAAAGCCGTCGGCCTTGCCTAAAAGTTGACAAAAGAGTGTATAAAGATCCACGCCTCGGGTGGTAAAAAGGCTAATATTTCGGTGCATGGGCAGCAGATAATCGTCATCGGAGAGGGCAGAGGTGACGCCAACCGCAATGGCTTCCTGTCCCATGCCGGAAAACCACTTACTGATTTTGTTTTGGCGAAGCAGTTTAAGCATTCGCTCCTCAATGCGACGGGGAAGAAGTAGATTTTTATAAAGTGATATCGCCTGCTTCTGGGATAAATCGGTTTGCGGTCGAATCATCTGAAAGTACTAAAATAAATTTTTAAAATACCTAATTTATAAAGCCAAACATGCAGCAGTTTCTTTATAATTGCAACAAATAATTAGGCGGCACGGAAAGATTCATTTTTGAAGTAAGTGTTGGAATATTCCAGTAAGTCTGTGTATTATCCGACGAACTAAGTAAGATTATTAACAGGTAAGAGACCTTTGCAAAACCCAATAAATTTAGCTTGTCATTGCGAGCCTGAGAAGCCTGCCTGCGCGGAGCCTTTCTGTATATGGCACTTGTGTAAAAAAGCTTCGGCATAGGCAGGCAATCTCCCGATCAAAGCTTCTAAAAGGAGATCGCCGCATTACATTCGCGATGACAGTTCGGTTTTGCGAAGGTCTCAGGTAAGATATTGTCTCAATCAAACAATCGGTTGGCCTATATTTATGTATTTCTTGGGGCTTCGCTCTGGGGTATTATTGGTATTTTTGTTGATAATCTATCGCAGCAGGGGTTTTCAGCTCTTCAAATTGTTACGGTTCGGGTCATCAGTGCATCAATAATGTTAGTGGCTTTCGTAGCTGCCATAGATGTTAAGCTATTAAAAATTGATTGGATGGATTCAATGAGTTTCATCGGGACGGGTATTTTCAGCACGGTCTTTTTTAGCTGGGCGTATTTTACGGCTATCGAAGAAGTATCACTATCTGTCGCTGTAATTTTACTCTACACCGGACCTGCTTTCGTGGTGGTGTTATCCCGGATTTTCTTCGGGGAACCGATGACGTCGCGTAAGATTGGAGCCCTCGTGCTAACATTATTTGGTTGCGTACTCGTCATAAAAGTTTTTCCCATAAATGCTGATCGCATTTCGCTGTATGGGGTTTTGGTAGGCTTGGGATCGGGATTCGGTTATGCTCTTTACAGTATTTTTGGCAAGTATGCGCTTAAAAAATATCATCCCCTAACTGTTATTAGCTATACCTTTATTTTTGCCTCTATTGTGATGCTGCCAACCAGCGGATTCACTATTTCACCTCAGCAACTACAATCACAAACGGTTTGGCTAAATATTTTGGGACTTGGCTTTTTTCCGACAGCGCTGGCGTACTTTTTATATACCATGGGATTATCGATGGTTGAAAGTGGACGGGCATCTATTGCAGCTACGGTTGAGCCGCTTGTAGCAACTTTGATAGGCGTATGGCTCTTCAATGAGATTCTTACCATTTTTCAAATTATTGGAATGCTTTTCATATTATCAGCCGTTGTATTGGTACAGTTTAAGCGAATAGGCGGTGTGCGTAATTAAAATCAGTATGTTAAATATTAACTAATTAATATGACTATGGATCAGCAGAAAACTTCGAAATGGGCGGTGTCAAGTGCAGTATTTGGAATCATAGCAGTCGTAGTAATAGTACTTGCAGGATATGGATATCAGTGGAACTGGTGGGGATTGGGCACCGCCTTTACATGGCTGCTTCCGGGTAGCGGAGTGCTGGCACTCATCGGATTTTCGCTGGCCGTTGTTTTTGGATTTGCTCGCAGAAATGAACCCCAGATGGGTGGAATCGGACTTGTAGCATTGGGACTCGTTCTTAGTATCGGTGTGATGGGGACCATTGGATACTGGTTCACCGAAGCTCAGAAATATCCGCCAATTCATGATATTAGCACCGATATTGAAAATCCCCCGTCATTTAGGGCAATTGTTCCTCTGCGTGCTGATGCGCCCAATGATACTACCTATGGGGATCAAGACAAAGCAGAAATGCAAAGGGAAGCTTATCCCAATGTAGAAACGCTCTATTTAGAAGTTGGATATGACCAAGCCTTTGACCGTGCTCTTGCCGCGGCTAAGCAGATGCCGTGGGAGGAGATTGTGACGCAGGACCGTGAGGCCGGACTCATCGAAGCTTACGACAAGTTGCCTTGGTTTGGTTTTATTGATGATGTCGTTATTCGCGTGGATACCGCCGAAACTGCTAATCAGAGTAAAATTGATGTCCGTTCAGTTTCACGTATTGGTCGCGGTGATATAGGGGTAAATGCTCATCGTATCCGCGATTACCTCGATGCGGTACGAGATCAATAGCATAAAATTGCTCTTACTTATAATTTAATTCAATTCCGAGTTCTGATACAAAGTGACAGTTGTAACTCGGATATGCTGGAGGAAATAACGACTCAAGATGAACAATCAAAGCAGTTATTAAATTGTAAAATATCGGCTTTAATTGCTGGAATCTCCTTCCTCTGCAATGGTAAAAGTTTTCAACATATTGTGCTCGGCGGGATCAGGAACTTCAGCAATCCAAGCATAATCGCCCGGCAGGAGGTTCACATGAAAATAAGCGGTGCTACCTTCGGTCATTTCCATAGTGCCACCCCAAAATTCTGCTCCTTTAGGGGCCCGGTTAACAAGGCTACCGGCTTGCCTCCAATCCATCCAGGTTGAGAGGCTATCCAACAGCTCCATATCTTCATTATTACTTAATTTTACCAATTGTACATTGTGGCCTTGAAGGTGGGCATAAGACTGCTGATCCTTAAAATGAATCTCGAAAATATGCTTTCCTTCATTTAGCTGCTCGTCAAACTGTATCCCTTCGGTAGATGAAATTGTAAGAGTGCTGGTGGGATTAGGTTCTTTGATACCTGATTCTTCTTCAGTAACCTGTAGATGTTCAAGCATGCCGATATAAGAATGGAATATCTCGTCTTCATTTTTTACATAACATTCAACAATATATTCACCCGGTTCCAAATGGACCGTAGTTTTAGATTTCATCCCTGCTGCAGTAAAGCCCGGGCCTCCCATAGTTTTTGCACCGGGATCAAAAAACCAGGGTGCCTTGTCCGAAATGGATGCCACCAGGTTATTTGTGAAAGTGTCAAAGTCAATCTCATCTTCTATGTATGGATTAAACTCCATTTGGAATGGCTCGGTAATACTCTGGAACCAATAGTCAAGGAGTGTTTGATCGGCCGTTTCAGCAGCCTCAATTCCTTCCATCGGAACTTGCCATATCAAAAAGAAATGGTCGAATCCTGAAGCATTGTTGAATTCAAATGTCGTCCATCCGGAGGGGATTTTATGAGTATTCATCTTAAATAGATGTTTATTGTCCTCAGCCTCGTGAACAGCAGTTACTTCTACAATATTTTTATTAGAACTCCCCGTATCGTTACAGGCTGTTAATAAACCTATAAAAGATAGTACTAATGTGAGCGTAAATATTATTGAGTTTTTAAAAAATGTCGATAAATGCATAACTCCCCCTTTAATTATCCCTTAATTTTAGCTGTTTTTAGATATTAGTAAATTTTTTCCTTATCAAATAATCAAATTGGCAAATTACCTCTTGATCTTTTCATATTGTCTTATTCAGATATTTAAACCCAATAAAGGAAGATGGTCAATTTATCTGTTGTTAAGCTATTAAGACAACAACAAAACTCTGATTATCGAAGTACCGAGTTGTATATGAAATGTTATCTGTTTAGTGATATAAAGTTTGATAAATAAATACTATGCTCGCAATTTTTATTTATTCAAGTATATAATATTAGTTCGTTTTAAAATAATATTTCCAGAATTTTTAAATGTATGGGTGGGCTTTTGGGGTTTACTTTTGTGTGGTTTTTTCGGTTTTTGCTATCACTTGAAACCATGGCAGATACCCGATCAAGCGAGGAATAATGCTCAAATTTTATTACGGTACCGAACTGGAAAAACTGGCTGACCAACTGTTCCGGGAGCTGGATGAAAATCCGCCCTCCAATCCGCTGGCGGAAGAAGTATTTGTGGTACAAAATCATGGCATCGGTCAGTGGTTATCGCTGCGTATGGCCGAAAAAGAGGGCATAGCTGCCAACCTGAAATTTGAATTTCCCTCCGAGCGTATCTGGAGTCTTATCCGAATGCTGGATGATGATATTCCGCAAACTTTGCCGTCTGATCGCGGTCCCATGACGTGGACACTGATGGAGCTTTTTAAGGATGAGCAGTTCCTGGATGAATTTGATAATTTACGGCATTACATCGATGAGGAAGACCCTGATCAGCGTTCGATGCGCAGCTGGAAGCTGGCGTCCAAAATTGCTGACGTCTTTGATCAGTACCTGATTTACCGTCCGCAAATGATATTGGAATGGGAGCAAAGAAAGCTAACAACTCACAGTGTAGAGGCCGAAAAATGGCAGGCTACATTATGGAGAAGGCTTATTTCGTATTGGGAAAAACATTACGAAGGCGACTATCTTCATCGAGCCGAATTACAGCAGCGACTTTGGCAAGCAATTGATGGAGCGAGCTTGCCAACAGATGAGCTTCCCAATCGCATTACGGTATTTGGCGTTTCGTCGGTCTCTCCGGCTTTTATCAAAACAATGACTAAACTCTCAAAACTGACCGATGTCTATTTTTATCATCTCTCCGTTGATCCGACTATCAAAGAAACAGGACAGTTCAAAAATCCCCTACTGCAGTCAATGGGCCAGGAGGGAGCAAAATTTATGTCGCTATTTACAAATTATTCAAATACGGATGTTAAACCTGTTGGTGAGTCAACTGTATCTGAACAATCATTATTTACGGCCGTTCAGTCCGATTTAAGAAATGATGACTTTTTATCGGGGCATAAATTAGCAGTTCCGCCTGCAGATCAATCCATACAGGTCCATAACTGTCATAGCCCCATGCGTGAGGTGGAAGTGCTTTACGATCAGCTGCTGGCACTGCTGGATGAAAATACAGAGCTGAATCCCGATGAAATTTTAATCATGACGCCAGATATCGAAACCTATGCGCCCTTTATTGAGGCTGTATTTGCCACTCCGGATGAAGGTCAGCCGGAGATCCCATACGCTATTGCAGACCGTGGTGTAGGAGGAAAACAACCTGCTGCTGATACGTTCTTAAAAATTATGGAGCTAAGCGTGAGCCGTTTTAAAGTCACCGATGTACTTGACCTGCTGGATAGCAGTCCAATACGGGAGGCATTTAATTTTACTGAAGATGAATTGAACCGCCTTGAGCAGTGGGTGGGAGATAATCAAATTCGCTGGGGTATAGATGGAAAGGACAAAAAGGATCTGGATCTGCCCGAGAGTGATCATTTTACGTGGCGTGCGGGGCTACGACGTATTTTGCTGGGATACGCCATGCGTTCGTCGGATGATCAGCTCTATGAGGGTATTTATGCCTATAATGAGATAGAAACATCTGATGATGCAAATTTGGCTGGGAAAATATCATTTTTTCTCAATCAGCTTTTTATTATTTCCAATCGTACAGATACACCTCGAACACCTGGAGAGTGGAAAGAAGTATTGAAACAGATCGTCAATACTTTTATCCCGGATAATCGAGATTATTTTTGGGAACTATCCACTATTAGGGAAGAGATCAATAAGTTGACAGACTATGCAGCGCTGGCGGGATACAATCATGACATTCCGTTTTCGGTGGTACGTCGATGGCTCGGAGAGCAGTTACAGCAGCAGTCTACCGGCGGTGGACGTATTGGTCGCGGGGTTACCTTCAGTTCGCTGATGCCGATGCGAAGTATACCGTTTAATGTTATTGGAATGATTGGGATGAATGAAGGGGCTTTCCCACGGTCTAAAATCCCCATAGAATTTGATCTGATGCATCTTGATACGCAGATCGGGGATCCGGTCCAGTCGGAACAGGATCGGTACTTGTTTCTGGAAAATTTACTCTCAGCCCGTAGTCATATTTATTTCAGTTATGTGGGACAAAGTAATCGTCAAGATACCGATTTTCCTCCCTCGGTAGTACTTAGAGAATTTATTGATTACCTGGAAGAATATTATAGCTTAAAAGCAGATAATTTTATTACAAAGCATCGTTTACAGTCATTTAGTCCGGCCTATTTTAAAAAGAATGAATACTTTAGCTATTCCCAAATCCGCAAGAAGATTGCGAAGCGATTGGAATCTTCTGACAAAAATGATACTGACTTTTTCGAAAATCCATTGCCGGAACCAGAAGAGGAGTGGAATCAGCTTTCGGTATCAGATCTAATCTCTTTCTTTCAACATCCGGCCAAGTATTTGTTGCGAAATCGACTGGGTATTTACTTAAGGGATGAGGATATACTGACGGATGAGCGGGAGCCTTTTGAGCTGGATAATCTTTCGGGATACCAGCTTAAACAGGAGCTACTGGATCGATTTCTAAAAGAGCAGTCGCTTGAAGAGTATTACAAAGTAATGCAATCGCGTGATTTATTGCCCGAGGGTTGGAGTGGGGAGCAGGAATATCAGCAAAAATCCATGGAGGTGCGTGCATTTGGGGAGGAAATACAGCTCCGGCTGCAGGATCAACCCCTTGATGATATTGATGTTGATATTGAGATCAATGGATTTAGAATTTTGGGGAAGTTGGAGAATATCTATCAGGGTGCACAGATGGATTACCGCTTTGGAAAAGCAAAAGCAAAATATCGTACATCATTTTGGATTCGGCACATACTTTTTCAGCTGACGAAACCTGATGGGCATCCCGGTCAAAGTAAATATTATAGCTGGGATGACGGTTCTTTTGAGGAGTTGAGTCTGCCCGCTTATGACGAGGCTCAAAAGATTCTGACAGATCTTTTGGAACTATACAGCCAGGGATTGGTAAAGCCAATCAGGTTGTTTTGCAAGTCCTCATATGCATTCGGGGAAACGGTTTACAAACAGAAAAAAGATATTAAAGAAGGGATAAGCAGTGCCGAAAAGGAGTGGGATCCGAACTGGGATGGTGCAAGGGCCGAAAAGGATGATGCTTATTATAAATTAGTAACACAGGGTAAAGATCCGTTTGACCAAACATTTGTAGAGACTGCTGAAAAGGTATGGGCTCCGTTTTTTAAGGTTTTAAGTCAGGAGGAGTAAGATGAAAGAAATGAAACTATTACAACCCTTTGATATTGATTTGGCGGGCATTAACCTGGTGGAGGCCAGCGCCGGGACGGGTAAAACATATAACATTACCTCGCTGTATATACGGGCGCTTATTGAGCAGGATATAACGGTGGGAAAAATACTGGTTGTGACCTATACCGAAGCTGCTACCAAAGAGCTTAAAGACCGGTTGCTTAGTCGTATTCGGGAGTCGATTGAGGTTTTAAAGTTGGGCAAGGTTGATAATAAGTCCGATGACTTTCTGGAAGATTTGCTGGATGAGATCGAACACCCCCAAAAAGCAGTGGCAAAATTGGAAAATGCCGTTCGCATGTTTGATGAGGCTTCTGTTTATACTATCCACGGATTTTGTTACCAGGCGCTGCAGGAACAGGCCTTTGAGAGCCGGGCGATGTACGATGCCGAAATGATTGGCGACGACAAGGAACTGGTGCAGGAGGCGGTGGATGACTACTGGCGCAGTTGGGTGGCAGAGGTTTCCGCCAATCCTCAAAAGCAGCCATTGCTGAAGTTACTGAACGATAGGGGCATACATCCCAATTCGCTGGCCAGCGAGCTGAAAAATGTTATCGGCAAGCCTTACTTAAAAGTGTTACCTGAAAACGCGGATATTGAAGGCTTAGAATCTCGACTACGGCGGTTAAAAACGCTACATAATGAGATGCAAACTATTTGGAAAGATGAGCGCTCACAACTTTTAGATTTGCTTAGCAGAGATGAGATGAGCAATTACAGGTCGGACTGGCTTTCAGGATGGTTCGCCCAAATGGATGAAATCTTCCATTTGGACACTGCGACCATTAATGTTTTTGACAAATTCGAACGGTTTATTCAAAGTTATATTGATGATAGCCTTAAGAAAGATGCGGTCAAAAAGGGTATTAATCCACCGCAACACAAGTTTTTCAAACTTGCTGATGAATATTGGGAGATTACTCAATCACTTCAGGGTTTTGATATCATATTTAAAAAAGAACTGTTGAACTTTTTACGAAAGGAGCTCATTCAGAAAAAAGAAGAGAAGCAGGTGCTTTCGTATGATGACTTATTACTTCGGCTTCGTAATGCCCTTATGGATGAGAAGCGGGGACCGCGATTGGCTTCTAAACTGCGCCAAAAATATCCCATTTCGCTGGTGGATGAATTCCAGGATACCGATCCCAACCAGTATGATATTTTTCGAACGGTGTACAAGGATTCGGATGGCGTATTGTTCATGATAGGCGATCCTAAACAGTCAATTTATGGTTTTCGCGGGGCGGATGTTTATTCCTATATCAAGGCCCGACGGGATGCTCCGGAGGAAAATCGGTACAAGTTGAATCGCAACTTCCGGTCGACCCCACAATTGCTTCGTGGATTGAATGCTTTCTGGGGGCGTCATGATGATCCCTTTGCCGTGGGAGAAGATATCCAATATAAAGAGGTAACATGGGGCAAAAATGAAGATGATTATTTAAAACTAACCGAGTTTGGGAAAGAACGTCCTCCTATCCGGTTTCGTCGCCTGTCTGAGTTGGGACAGGGTTTGTCAGGCAAGGGAGATGCCCGAAAGCGGGTGGCAGACGATACGGCCAAGGAAATTAATCGATTGATTGAGGGCGGAAGGCATGGAGATATCGTAATAGGGGAGAATAACGTTCATGCCAAAGATATAGCGGTACTGGTCCGTACGCATAAACAAGCCAACCTGATGAGTAATGCCCTGCAAGCATATGGGATTAAAAGCGTACGCCATAGCGAGCAGAGTGTGTTCGAAAGTGATGAGGCCGCACATCTTGAGCAGCTGCTTAAAGCCGTTGCTGAGCCGGGAAATGAAATGCTCATTAAAACAGCGTTATCACTTCCGCTCACAGGGTATTCGGCGGAGCAACTGTTTGCTATAGAGGAGGATAATGATATCTGGCCGGAGATGCTTCAGCAATTTTCCGAATGGCACCGAATCTGGAATGGGCAGGGATTTTCTGCAATGTATCGCTCGCTGTTGACAAAGCTGAATGTTCAGGAACAGGTTATTACATACAGTGATGGCGAACGGCGGCTCACAAATTTACTGCATCTTGGAGAATTGCTGGAGGAGGAATCCCGCAAGCATAAAGAAGGAACGCGCTCTTTGCTGCAATGGCTGGCTCGCAAGCGTCAGGATACGACTAAAAATAAGAGCGATGAAGAACAAATGCGCCTGGAGAGTGATGAGGCGCTGGTTAAGATTGTTACGATGCACAAAAGTAAAGGGCTACAATATCCTATCGTGTTTTGCCCATTTCTGTGGCACGGACCCAAAATTGAGAATAAAGACACCCCGCTGGAGTATCATGATCCTGAAAATCCGGATATCACTTACCTTGATTTGAATAGTAAGCGGGATCCTGATCGGTCGGAAAAGCGATTTTATAAAGAAAAGGAAGAACTGGCTGAGAATTTACGACTTGCGTATGTAGCTATGACCCGCGCAGAATATTGCCTGTACATATCATGGGAATTTGCCCGAGCGACCCAATTTTCTCCCTTTGGATACCTGCTTCAGGATCCCGAGCAGGCTATTGCACTGCTAAAAGAAAAAGTGGGCTTTGGTTCAAATAACGATATAGATTGGTCTGGGGATGAACTCCACCAAACCATCGAAAATCTTTGTGATGAGCATCCCCATTTATTTACGCTCAAAGATGGGAAGGAAGTTGATTACCAGAAAGCAACAGACAAAGAACATCAGACTAAAGAAGCGGAGGCAAAGCATTTTAAGCGATCATTGCCCCTTGCTACGAGTTACCAAGTGTCAAGCTTTTCATCTCTCAGTAGCTGGATGGATGAAGATGATCCTGATGTACCTGATTATGATCAGTTTATGAATTATAGTGATATGGAGGAGCAGACAACTAAAAAGTCTGTTGAGAAAACCATGTTTACCTTTCCCAAAGGTCCGCAGCCCGGGACCTGTATTCATAATATTTTTGAAAATTATTTCTCAAAATCGGGAGAAAAAGATGAAGTGATCACCAATCAATTGCAGTTGAACGGGATTGATTTGGAGTGGAAAAATACTGTTTCTGACATGCTCGACCTGGTATTACAAAAGTCACTCCACCAAGATATTAAAGAACTCAGTTTATCTGCTGTAAAAGACAGCCAAATTCCAGAAATGGAATTCTATTATCAGAATGATGAAATCGAAACCCGGGAACTGTTGTCTATCATTCGAAATGGAGCTGCTCCGGGTTGGGAAAACAAGGGCAGGGCGGAATCCGGTTTTTTAAAAGGATTTATCGATCTGACCTTTGAGTTTAATGGAAAGTATTACCTGCTGGATTACAAGACGAATTACCTGGGAGATGCAATCAGTGATTATGGTCAAGATGAATTGCAGCACGAAATGAGAGATGCATCTTATGATCTGCAGTATCATATCTATACGGTGGCACTTCACCGATTTCTTAAGAAACGATTATCAGGCTATTCCTATAACAAACATTTTGGAGGTGCATTCTATCTCTTTCTGCGGGGAATGAATAAAGAGAGCATGGAAGGTATTTTCTTTGATCGTCCCGAAAAAAAGATAATTACTGCATTGGATGAATATATCAAGGGAGGGAGCGATGGATAATATCTTGCAAAAGCTGGATGAGCTTCGTCAAAAAGAAATTATTCGTCCCATAGATCTGGAGCTGTGTCGTTTTCTGAGGGAACGTCATCCCCAAATTTCATCGGAAGTTCTGCTGGCCGCCAGCTTGGTTAGTCATTTGTATCAGCAGGGACACGTGTGTTTACCCTTGGATGAATACGCCGGTAAACCTTTATTCGATAATGAACAGGTGGAGGCAAAAATGAGAGCCCCAGCCTTGGATACATGGCTTACGGCCTTGGAGGATTGTCCCGCCGTTGGTAAACCCGGTGATTATAAGCCACTGATTTTGGATAATTCTGATCGCCTGTACATGCATAAATTATGGCATTATGAACGCACTCTGGCTGAAGAGCTGGTGAAGCGGAGCCGCCAGCAGGATGATAATGTTGATGAATCAGCTATTGCAAGATGGATTGAATCGTCTTTTTGCTGATTCATCTGAAACACCGGACTGGCAGCAGGTAGCAGCGGTAACCTCGGTTCGCAATAATCTCTCCATTATTTCGGGCGGACCCGGAACAGGTAAAACCTCGACTGTGGTTCGAGTGCTGGCATTAGTTCTTGAACAGTACAAAGATAGAGAAAAAAAGCTGCAAGTTGCATTAGCTGCTCCAACAGGTAAGGCTGCGGCCCGTCTTCAGGATTCAATCGTAAGTGCTAAAGAGGAACTTAATGTTACTGATGAAATTCGGGAAGCGATCCCGGAAAAGGCTCAAACTCTTCATCAGCTGCTGGGAGCCCGTCGTTACAGTTCACAATTTAAGCACAATGCCGACAATCCTGTTCCATATGATCTTGTGGTTGTGGATGAAGCCTCGATGGTCGACCAAGCGTTGATGAGTAAGCTCGTCGAAGCGTTACTCGAGGATGCGCGACTCATATTGTTGGGAGATAAAGATCAGCTGGCCTCAGTAGAGGCGGGCTCGGTACTCGGGGATATTTGTGATATGGAAGGTAATCAGTATTCCCGGGATTATGCCGACTGGCTGAATGCCTTATCGTTCGATATTTCAGATAAATTTGTTTTCAACGAGGATAAACCACTGACTAATAATATTACTCTCCTTACCAAGAGTTATCGGTTTTCATCCGACAGCGGAATCGCCCGGTTGAGTAAAGAGGTTAATAAAGGAGATGCTGGTCGTACTATTTCACTACTTGAATCAGCTGATATTAATGATATCACCTTTGAAGATATTGGCGATAGTTCGCAATTGGAATCTCTTTTAGATGAAAAAATTCCGACTTATTTTCAAAATATTTTAGATGCAGATACTCCGCGCGAAGCCGTTAGCAAGCTTAATCAGTTTGGGATATTAGCTGCACATAGGAAGGGGCCTTGGGGTATTTTACATCTAAATAAAGTTGTAGAAAAAATACTGCAAGCTCACTCATTAATCCCCAAATATAATCAATGGTACTCCGGTAAACCCGTGATTATCAATACCAATGATTATACACTGGGATTATTCAACGGGGATACCGGGGTTTGTTTGCCCGATCAGAATGGAGAATTGAAAGTATACTTTGAAAATGAGGGAGAAGTCCGTGGAATAGCGCCCAGCCGGTTACCTAATCACAATACGGCCTATGCCCTGACTGTTCACAAAAGCCAAGGATCTGAGATTGATGAAGTGATGCTCGTATTACCGCGAACAGTTTCAAAGGTAGTGAACAGGGAGCTTTTGTATACGGCTATTACGAGGGCACGCAATAAAGTTATTATCGCCGGTAAACGGTCGGTACTTAAAAAGGGTATACAACGGAAAATTAGCCGATCATCGGGTTTAAGAGACTATCTTTGGTCTTAAAAAATGTTGAGCTTGTACCAAATAAAATATTGATTCGGCCGTTATAATATTTCAAGAATTAAGAAAAAAATATTGGAACAAAGTTAATTGTTTTGAGTAGTAATAAATGAACATACTGATCCCTGGTTACTTATCTATTGTAACCATTGATTTGTACCCCGAAAAGCCAACGTACAAAAACAGGGCCGGTTGATCCCGGCCCTGTTTATTTTTTTGCCCTTCTTAGCCCATAATTTTTTAATATCTTGTGGCTTCGTACTGAACCCAATCTATTACTGGTTATGAATCGTTCTCAAATTCGTCGTTTCTTAAAACTTTCGAAGCTTTTCTCTAAACCGCATCCCTGGCACGGTATCGAAATTGGTAAAGAGCAACCCGATGTTGTAAAAGTATTTATCGAGATTGTCCCGGGTGATACCATGAAATATGAGCTGGATAAAGACAGTGGCTATCTTAAAGTGGATCGTCCGCAGCGTTTTTCAAATATTTGTCCCATGCCGTATGGATTCATCCCCCAGACATTGTGTGATGATCTTGTAGGAAAATATTGCATGCAAAAAACGGGTCGTAATGACGTCGAAGGCGACCAGGATCCGCTGGATATCTGTGTGATTACCGAGCGAAATATTCCGCATGGAAATCTAATACTTGATGCTATTCCGGTTGGGGGTTTTCGAATGATTGATGGGGGAGAAGCCGATGATAAGATTATTGCCGTTATGAAAGGGGACGCTACTTTTGGGAGTATGGAAAACATTCAAGATATCCCAAAGCATATCGTGGAACGTCTTTCTCATTATTTTCTGACGTATAAACAGCGTCCGTTTAGCGATGAGAAAAGGGAAGTAGAAATAACACATATCTACAATCAAAAAGAGGCGAAAGAAGTTATTACCCGAAGTGTAAATGATTATAACAACCGCTTTAATGTCGATAAGAAAGAACTGTTTGAGCTTATCGGAACAGGTTTAGAGTAAGTAATAAAAAAGCCTGACAAGTTGTTTATAACCCGTCAGGCTTTAAAACAAAATTTACAGATACTATTTACTGTTCCGTAGTATCTGTGGGATTAACCTCAAGAAGTTCTACTTCAAAAATGAGTGTTTCATTTACTCCAATTTGACTTCTGGGCGGAGGATTTTGTCCGTAAGCCAAGTCACCCGGTATAAAGAACTTGTATTTTGCTCCTTCTTTCATCATTTGCAGTCCTTCTGTCCAGCCAGGAATTACGCGGTTTACGGGAAAGGTAGCAGGTTGGCCCCTATCGTAGGAGCTGTCGAATACCGTGCCATCAATGAGAGCGCCTTCATAGTCCACCCGCACTTTGTCTTCTTCGGTTGGCGATTCACCTGTACCTTCTTCGAGCACTTTGTACTGTAGCCCGCTATCGGTTACTTTTACGCCTTCTTTATCTTTATTTTCAGCCAGAAATTCTTCTCCTTCTTTCTTATTACCCTGACCCTCTTCGATTTTTTTCTGTTGGGCTTTTTGTCGCGCCTCAATCTGAAACTTCTGGATAGCCTGTTTCATTTCCATATCAGACAGCAACCCTTCTTTCTTGTTAAGCGCTTGCTCTAGTCCGGCTTTTACTAATTCCGGATCAATCTCTTCACCCATTCCGCTTTCGGTCATAAACTGTCCGTTTTGAAAGCCTAAACTGTAACTGAGACTATCAGCTTCGGTTTCGAGAGATATATCGCCAGAAGAACTGGAATTACAACCGGTAAAGAAAAGGCTACCGGCTAAAAGAAAACAAAATATATAGGTTGTATACTTCATAAATATCTTTAAAAGTTAATTCTTGTTTTTAAATTTCTGAGTAGTTTCGAAGTTATCTAAATTTTAGCTTTTAAAAAATTATGGTCTGTGTTAAGTGAATTGCTCAGAAAATCGTATCTTAGGGCTTCATATTTATAGGAATATTATATCATCGTAATCAGAAATTAAAAGAAAGCATATTGAGTTTCGAAAAGTTTAATTTGAGCAATGAGCTCATGATGGGGTTAAAAGATTTGCGGTACAGCGAACCCACACCCATCCAGGAAGAATGTATCCCATTAATTTTAGACGGCAAAGATGTTATTGGGGCAGCACAGACGGGAACAGGTAAAACAGGTGCATTCGTCATACCGTTGCTGCAGAAAATTACAAATAACAAGTCTGATGATACGCAAGCGCTTATATTATCGCCTACACGTGAGCTTGCGCAACAGATTGAAGAACAGATTTTTGCGTTGGGATATCATACCGGAATTACCTCCGCGACGGTTACCGGCGGCAGTGACTACGGGACACAAGTGAAGGCCATTCGTGCGGGAGTTGACATTATTGTAGCAACGCCTGGTCGATTGATAGACCAGATGAATGTGCTTAACCTTGATTTCAGTGGTCTGAAGTATTTGGTTTTGGATGAAGCCGACCGCATGCTCGACATGGGATTTTTACCGGATGTAATGAAAATTGTTGAGCAGCTTCCCAAAGGGCGTCAAACGATGCTGTTTTCGGCTACTATGGTAGAGGAAGTACAAAAAGTCGTTGATCAGGTAATGGTAGATCCCGTTGAGGTAGAGTTTGAGGTTTCGAAGCCGGTCGACAGTGTTGATCAACAGATTTATTTTGTAGATCCAAATAAGAAACTCTCTTTATTTGAACAACTTTTTGATGCCGATAAGTATAAAACAGCTATCGTATTTTGTGCTACCAAGCGCGGTACCGATGAAGTGGAGCGGATGCTCAAGAAACGGGGCGTCAATGCGGTGAGTATGCACGGAGATCGCGATCAGGAGGAGCGAAACGAAGCGCTTCGCCTATTTAAAAACAAGACGCATCCTGTGATGGTTGCTACCGATGTGCTATCGCGCGGCATCGATATCGATGATGTATCTCTTATTGTTAACTTTGATGTGCCCAACAATCCCGAAGACTATATTCACCGTATTGGTCGTACTGGTCGGTATGATAAAGAGGGAACAGCCATTACATTTGTCAGCAATAAAGACAAAAAGTATTACCATGCGATTAAAAATGTGGTTGGTGACCAGCTGACAGTTAAGGATATTTCCGAAGAAACCTCTCCCAAGGAAACGGGCAGAGAGAAAAAGGAACGTTCTGCCAAAGAAGAACCCCAAAAACAATCGGAGCAACAGGAAGAGAAAAAAGAAAAGAAGAAGCCTGTCTCAAGAGAGGAAAGTAAGTTTGCCAAAGAGTCTGACAAGAAAAAAAGCGATTCTCAGGCTAACAAACAGGATAAAGAGGCTGAGGAGCCAAAAGAGAAAGCAGATCAACAGAAGCCTAAGCAGAAGAAGGAACGCAAGCCTCGTCCGGGTAGATCTAAAGATAGATCGCAGAGGCAGAAAAAATCAGAGAACGGGAAGTCCGGGAATAAGAAAAGTTCTCCGAAGAAAAATGATTCTGCCCGATCTGGTAAGAATATTAGTATTCCCAAACATATCAGGGAAGCAGAACAAGAAGAGGATATTTTTCAGCCCGAAATTATCGAAAAAGCGGTCTCCAGAAATAGAAAATCCCTAAAACCGGCGAAAGGGATATGGGGGGTAATAAAAAGCCTGTTTCCAAAGTTTTAGAAAGATATGAAGCGGCCAATGCGTTTCCTTTCGATTGTGCCTCTACTGTTACTTTTGGGATGTTCAGATGATAAGGAATATTCATCCCAAACGCTGTCGTTGGCCTTGGGTGAGCATAATGGTCGTTTACATGTTGTCGACTACCAGGTACGAAATAATGCCTTCGTTAAGTCCCAGCAACAGGGCCGCTATCAGGCTCATATTTTTGATGATAATGGCAATCTGTTGCAAAAGATTAATTTTGAGAGGATAGAACTATCTTCCGCGAACAATGCCAATCCGGAGATCGACTTTTATGTAGCTATGCCGTTACTTGAACAAGCTAATTGGATAGAGATTTATATGCTTGACGGCAGTTCCGGCCATTACCAGTTGAAGACTGATAATCCTTTGTTGAAATGGCAATTGCCTAAAGGTATTGCACTCGAAAGCCAGTCAGTTAAAGAATAGGATATTGAACAACGATTTGTAATTATTGAAAGAAACAAATTCTATGTCATCGACTGTTAAATCACTTGCAATTTGGTTTGGGGTCGTGATCCTCATTTTGATATGGCTGCCCATGCTGGCTGTTGTTCGTCTTTTTGATCGTGATCCGGCTCGATATAGGACGGGAAAACTATTTCGTAATCTCGGAAAGTACATCTCCAAGATAAATCCCAATTGGCAGATCACCATTACCGGATATGAAGATATCGATGATCGCAGGCCTTATGTGATGGTTTGCAACCATCTGTCACAGGCCGATATTCCTTTGATCTCAAATTTACCCTGGGAGATGAAATGGGTCGCCAAAAAAGAACTCTTTGATACCCCGGTGGTGGGATGGATGATGAAACTTGCGGGCGATATTTCCGTAGATCGAAAGGCGCCTGACCGTAGGGTACAGACCTATCAACAAGCAAGGTATTACCTAGGCCACAACTGTTCTGTAATGTTTTTTCCGGAGGGAACCCGATCGAGGAATGGTAATCTTAATCGTTTTAAAGCCGGTGCTTTTGATCTTGCTATCCGAGAAGAGATACCCATTTTGCCGATGGTGATTGATGGGACGCAAAATACACTGCCGAAACGCAGCTGGAAGTTTGGCGTAGCTAAACATATTAAACTAAAGATCCTTGATCCGATCTCAACAGAGGGAATGGACAAGTCTGATATTCGGAAGCTTACAAATCAGGTTAGGCAGGAAATATTAGATCAGCTATCCCAATGGCGGGATCAAAAACCGGAAAAAATTGATAATTTGATTAAGGATTAAGAGTCATTTTCTTAGTGATTATCTTTGTTCCTGTACTATCAGGATGGGTCCATGCAAAAAACAAGGCATTACCCAGGCGCTCCATTTGCGGAAAACCGGTTCTCCGGGATTCATTGAGTTTTGCAACGGTTTTAGTTTGATTAATCTGCTTATCTTTGTCGAATGAAGCCATTTTTAGTACTGCGTCGCTTTCTCCTTTTTCCATCCAAGTTAGGTAAGAGATACCCTTGTATATTTCAGTATCTACGCGTCCCAATGAAGTACTGTCATTTAGTATGATCGGTTCGCTGAATGTTGTTCCCTGATCCGCAGAATAAGCATATTTCGCTGTATGTTTATCATTAGCGCCCGTATGCCAAGCGATTGATACCATTGAATCCTGAGCCGCTAGTTTTGGACCATTTACGGGACAGGCGTTTATTTTCCAATTATCGTTAAAAACAGCTTTGGGATCACTCCATTGTTCTCCGTTAAAACGACTGGTATAGATATCACGGATCTCATCTTCAGTTCTGTTTCGATAGGCAACTATAGCACCGTTATTTGTTTTAGCGAGTGATGTGGGGCAGCAGTCACAAACCGAGTCATCAATAAGAAATGACTTCTTAATATCTCCACTGTTTGATATCAGTGCTCCTCGCAGCGTCATGGCGTAATCCAAATTATAATACTTTTCGGCAGTGACCGACCATCCGTTTTTCGGCCGTCTAGCCACACAGCTAAAATAGTCTGATTATCCCATGGAACCATTGATACAAAGCCATGTTCGGTGGGCGTGCCATCGTTATGGGGCACTAAAGCTTTACTCCAGTTGCCCGATCTATCAGCAGTTGAAATATTGACGTCATAGGCATATGGTCCGCCCGGTTTTTTGTTTAACCAATGTGCTGCAACGAGACCACTGTCATCAGCAATGATAGAAGGGAAGTCGGCCCAGTTCACAAACCAGGTTGAATCAGTGGTGACGGTTTTTGTAGAAGACCAATTGTTGTTGGAATATGAGGCGTAATTGAGGGAATGTGTTTGATTGTCATTGTTCGTAATCCAGCTCATATATAGCTGGTCACCGGTACTATACAGGTAGGGATAAACACTGTTTTCTGCTGCTGGATTTGAAAATTCTGTAGAAGATTCCGGGGTTGAATTACATCCCACTACAATTACTGCAAGTACTAAAACGAAAATAAGTTTACTGTTATTCATTGGATGTTGGTTTTGATTCTTGCGTTTGGAGACGGTATCCCATATATATGCCGCCAATGGTTAATATAGGAGCTGTGATCAGGTACCAGAGCGGTTCGCTATCCATCATTACGGCGTAGTTGAGGAGCGATACAGCTACCATTGTTAAGATAAAACCTAATATTACTTTTGTGGCATTTTTAGCGATGGTGGTGGCAAGCAATCCTCCGAAAAGACCGAATGCAAACTGTAAAATTGTAATGCCGATGATCCATGGGGTAGACGGCAAATGACTGACACCTGTAAGCGTAATATCTGCCCTGAAATAAATGGAGGTGATAACATGGATAAAACTGTTTAGCGCCGCGATGGAGAAATATCCTGCAGCGATTGCGATCATGGTTCTGACCATAATGTACGAACGATTTAAAGCTTAAAGTTGTAAAGACAATAAAATTTTCAACAGATAAAAATACTCTTTTATGCCAGAAGGACCAGAAATTTGGAGAACTGCAGATTCCCTAACAAATGCTCTTAAAGATCGACCTATAGAGGATCTGTATTTTGCCTTTGATGAATTAAAGGATTACGAAGCAAAGCTTAAAGGACAATCTGTTAAAAATGTGGAGGCTCGCGGGAAAGCTCTCCTTACTTTTTTCAGTAATAACAAAGTAATGTACAGCCACAACCAGTTGTATGGAAAATGGATGATTAGCGATTCAGGTAAGCAACCCGATACCAATCGCTCGTTAAGGGTAGCTATCCACAATGGTAAAAAGTCTGCCTACTTATATTCGGCCTCTGATATTGAAATGCTCGACAGGGAGGAGGTGGATGAACACTCGTATATTCAGAAATTGGGGCCTGATGTTTTACATCCGGAAACCACATATGAAGATGTTTTGAAGCAGTTTCAGTCTGATGAATTTAAGAATAGAAAGCTGACGACTTTGCTGCTGGATCAGGGATTTGTGAGCGGAATTGGGAATTATCTTCGCAGTGAAATTATGTTTTATGCAAAAGTAAATCCACACAAAAAATTGCGGGAATACACTGATAAACAGCAAGAAGAACTTGCCAGAGCTGCGTATAAACTTACAACGCGCTCGTACGAAACGGGAGGGATTACCAATGATCCAAAGATTGTAAAAGCGCTGAAGCGTGAGAACGCATCATATAAGGATTATCGACACTTCGTCTATAAACGAACGGATGATCGCTGTCACAAATGCGGTTCTATTATTGAAGAAGAAAAAACTGGCGGACGGAAAATCTACTTCTGTCCCAATTGTCAATTAGAAGATTAACAATCCCCATCGGATGGCTGAAGTTGCCATCCGATGGATTTATTTGCATCCGGTGGATTAACAAATAATTAGCACCCATCCGACCGCAAAACCAGCGTTCGGATGGGAGTTCTTAGTAAATGTGCTTAATATTTTGTGGATCGATAGCTTGTTGTGATTCTTGTATAAATTGTTTCTCAGTGATCTCTAAATATTTGTGAGTGAACTCTTTACTAATGAGTGATCCATCTCGTAGGTTTGCGTAATCTATATAAGATGAAAAAGGCCAGTCTTCCATATTCTTCACAAGATTAGCACGTATGGGATTTTGATGAATATAATGAAAACAGGTTTGAGCATAGTTTCTATTTGCTAATTCAATAGCTTTTGTTTTCTGTTGAAACAGCGAGCCTGTTCGCCCATATCTTTTATTTATTGCCTGAGTGTAAGAACTTAATAGGGTACCGATATTTTTGTTTAAACAAGTTTTTTCGACTGGTTTGACCCATATCAACCAATGAAAATGATTAGGCATTAAGCAGTATGCTAGCATTTTGACATTTGGAATCAAAAGAATTCTCATCTTTTTAAGAAAGAAGAAATAATTTTCACTTGAATAAAAAATAAACTGGCTGTTATTACCTCTATTATAAACGTGATATAATTTTTCGGGATGAAATTTCATGAGTTAATTATTTATGGATTACCTTTAACGTTAGTGTTATTAATAAATCAGTCCACTGTTGATTTAAACATCTAATTATTAAGAATTCACTTTTTAGTAAGAGTGTTGTGTTGGCAAATCCTTACAACTATCCCCATCGGATGGCTGAAGTTGTCATCCGATGGATTTATTTGCATTCAATAGATTTTAAAGCATTAACACCCATCCGACCGCAAGATCAGCGATCGGATGGGTGCGGGCTATATCATTACAATATTTTTTTATTTCGGA
>NZ_JAXHLU010000010.1:0-101730 GCF_034521915.1 Fodinibius sp. | reverse complement strand
ATTAAAAACCTTTCATCAGAATAAAGAATGGAAATCCCCGGAGCTGTCTGCCTATTTTATAAGAAAGCTAAATGAAGCGGTAGGTACAGATTTGGACCCCCTAAACTTTCAGGGGATCGAAATGATCTGTTTTAATAAATGATAAGTCATAGGATTCCGTTTTGGCTATACTGCAAGCTAACACATAAACAGAGAGATTATGGCTGAACATATTTCGAGGAAAGATTTTCTTAAGACAACCGGATTGGGATTGACTGCTGCCACTTTGGGATTTCCCAACATTCTATTGTCCAAAGAGAAAGAAAAACTGGGAGTGGCCCTTGTAGGATTGGGCAGCTATAGTACCGGTCGTCTGGCACCCGGGTTGCAAAAAACGAAACACTGCGAACTGACGGGAATTGTAACGGGATCCCCCCATAAAGTACCTCGCTGGCAAAATCGATATGATATTCCCGATGGCAATGTGTATAACTATGAAAATATGCACGAGGTAGCCAATAATGACGATATTGATATTATATATGTAGTAACACCTCCGGGCGTTCATGCCAAATATTCTATCATTGGTGCAGAAGCGGGCAAGCATGTGTGGTGCGAAAAGCCGATGGCGATGAACGTCGAGGAATGTCAGTCAATTATAGATGCAGCTAATAAAAATGGTGTTTCACTGTCCATTGGCTACCGGTTGCAGCATGAACCTAATAATCGCACGATTATCCGATATGGAAAAGAGGAAACCTATGGTGCAGTTCGTGAAGTAAAAAGTGGAGCAGGCTATAACGGAAGGCATTCGGCTGATAGCTGGCGGCGAGATGCCGAAATGGGTGGTGGCGCGCTGTACGATATGGGGGTTTATCCTATTAATGCGTCCCGTTACTCCACAAATATGGAGCCCATTGCGGTTCGAGGGAAACAGTGGTCGGAGCGCGATATCTACAACGAAGTGGATGAGTTTACGGAGTTTGAACTCGAATTCCCCGATGGTGTTAAAGCTTTTGGTGAAACCAGCTTTGGCAAATCAACAAATTATCTGAATGTGGATTGTACGGATGGATGGTATCGCCTGCAACCATTTCAGACATACAGCGGCGTTAAGGGCGAGACCAGCGACGGCAAGAAATTGCCACCCGACCCTCATCACCAGCAGGCACGCCAGATGGATAATGAAGCCTTGGCTATTAAAGAAGATCGCGATCCTATTGTCCCGGGTATAGATGGATTACGAGATATTCGAATTGTTCAGGCAATTATGGAATCATCCGACAAAGATGGTGCAAAAATCAAACTATAAAAACTCTTGACCAAAGAGTTATGAATTTACAGATGATAATTTCACAAGTTTTCGAACAGATTTCAGGTTCCTGTTTGTAGCAGATGTATCCAAATGTTGTTGTATGAATCTGTTTGAAAACCGAGTTTTTTTATCAGATTGTTTATCAAGCTGAATATAAACCACCCGGTCTCCGACCTTAAAATTCTCGATATTGTTAGATAGTGCTTCCAGATTCTTAATTTTACCTCTTGAGGGTTGGGCCGATAAAAAAGTGATATAGTTTTTCCATCCCTCTCGATCAATAAAAGGGAACTGCTCTAGGATTTGCTTTAAACTTTGGGCAGTATAAACTACAACAGGTATTTTATAATCGAACGTATCTGCTATGTGGTCTTTTATCCGATTAGAAAGGGAGTGTTCATCCTGCGAGGGAGTATTAAAAATGACATTTCCACTCTGGATATAAGTAGAAATATTTTCAAAACCCATTCTCAAAAACATTTCTCGGAGCTCGTCCATTTTAAGTGGACGATGTCCTCCAACATTTATACCGCGAAGCAGGGCTATATAAGTAGTTAATTTATCCAAACCGTATGATCCAATATAGGTATAAAAAGGCAAAGCCGGTCAAGAATACCAATCCGCTCCAGCTAAGCCACTTTAGCCAGGGTTTAGGTTTACAGTTTTCGGGCATGTGACTGGCGGTGACTAATTTATAATTTAGGTAAGCTAATACCGGCGCGGTTAAGAATGACAATGTGGTCGCTAGGTCAACCATAAGGGTAAATGAGTCGCCCAGAAAATAAAGTACACCCAGTGAGAGAAGCGAAATAATAACAATTAAGGTACGATAGAGGCGCAAATCATCCACCTTGGTAAACGTTTCGGGTAATAGCACTTCGAGCATGCGTCGGCTTACGCGCGGATAGGCGTCGGTGACGGTAAGCGTGGTGCTAAACATGGTGGTAAAGGCACAGATGATGATCACCGGGTAGAGCCAGTCGCCTAGGCTTTCGGTGTATAATCCCAACAGCTGGTTGGCAAAAACGGCTCCGCTGCTGGCATACTCTTCTCCGCTTCCGTACATGACGAGCGCACCGAGCAGGAGAAATCCAAGTGCTAACAGTGCAGCACCGATATATCCGATATTAAAATCGAGCAGTGATTCTTTAAGCTTGGGACGGTATTGGGTTTGTTTTTCGCGCTCAAGCGTCCACAGCGAATGCCAGGCTGCTGCGTCTATTGGGATTGGCATCCATCCCATTAAGGCAATTAAAAACGATACTCCAGCCACATTCCATATACTTGGATAGTAGTTTGTAACTTCGTGCTGTCCCCCTTGGAAAAGAGCGGCTCCCAGGGCGACAATTGTTGATATGGCAAGTACGACCATGATCAATTTTATGGCACCGTCGAGGGCAGAATATTGTCCAGATATAAGTATAGTTATACAGATGGCCAGTAAGATAGCGCTCCATGCCAATGGAGATAGAGCAATACCGGTAAGCTCGGCAGCCAAGCTGGCACTTACAATGGTGACTGCAGCTTGTACGGCAAACATGGTGCCAAGGGTAAAGATTACAAAAATGCCAATGGCCCATTTGCCAAGACGGTTGTACCCTTCGATCATACTTTCGCCGGTGGCAATAGCATAGCGCGGGCCATATTCGAGGAAGGGATATTTAAAGAAATTGGCCAGAATTACCGCCCAGATAAGAGCAAAACCATAAGTAGCCCCAGCCCGAGTAGATTGTACAAGATGCGAAACGCCAATAGCTGCTGCTGCCATCAACAGGCCGGGTCCCAAACTCTGCTTTATTCCCTGCCAGCGATCAGTGTTCTGATTTTTATTCTTTTCTGTATCACGCACAGCAGATTGTGACTCTTCAGCCATAACAGGAATCTGTGATTGAGAAATTTGTGAAATTTGAAAGAACAATAACAAAATTGGGAGTGAAACTAAAAAGAAGGATTTAGGAATTTGGTTTGAATTGCTCGGGTCCGTCCATTACTACTCCTATGGGTTTGAGGTAATGATGAATGTTAATGGTGTTTTGATGATAATTTAGCACGTCTTTAAGCTGACGGTATACCTGCGGTGCTTCATCGAGTCCGCCGCCGCGGAGCTCAACGCCCATTTTTTGAAGATGATCGTAAATCATATCTGGCTTAATAGCTGATTGAGAGAGATCACGCCCTCTGTAATTACCTTTTGCCTGCGTTCGCGACATTAATCGACCCGCCCCGTGGATGGTTGAGTAAAGAGCCTTTTTACTTTGTTCTGACTCCCTGCCTTCGAGGATGACTGAGATATCGCCCATGCTACCTCCGACAAATCCGCGTTGACCTGGGAATGCCGGAGTAGCTCCTTTCCGAACCACAACCAGATGCTGTCCAAAGTGTTCTTCTTTCCACGCGAAATTGTGATTGTTATGAACCTCATCCAAAATGGTAGCATCAAATGCTTCAGCAAGTGTGTGACAGACCCATTCGCGGCCAGCATAGGCATAGCAACCGGCAAGGTTCATGGCGGCAAAATAATCTTGTCCCAGCGGCGTGTCGAGATCGAGGAGTACTTCTTTCTGTTCAAAATTGGCGTTCCACTCTTTACCTTGTGAAAGATTCATAAATCCCTGAGCTGTTTTATATCCAAAGCCCCGACTGCCAAAATGGACTCCTATCCAGATATAATCCTCTTCGTCATGGAACAGATCTACGTAGTGGTTGCCCGAACCAACGGTACCAAGTTGTTCGCGTGCGGTCTGTTTTAGTGATGAGGCTATCTTTTTATTTGGATAAGCATCCCATTCGGGGGCGTCAAAAAGGGAATGATCGGTCGGGGCGTCTGGATTTTCCTTGCCCAAGCCGAATTGGATACGGTCCTCAATGATGTCTAAAGCAGCAGAAGTATCAAAATCAGCGGTTGTTTTGTCCAGTTTTACAGCCATATTACCACAGCCGATATCGAAACCCACACCAACGGGAGAAACTTTGTTTTGGTAAGCCATGACTCCTCCAATCGGCATTATGTATCCCACATGCGCATCTGCCATAAGGGCACCGCGCTCGGCCCGCATCAGCACATCATGATATTGCTCAAGCGTATTTTCATCGGGTTGGCCGAAGATGGAGTTTTCTTCGGTTAATTGAGAAACCATTGTAATATCTATAGCTTTATTTGTTATACTTCCTTATACAATAATAACAGAAATCAGTTTTAAAATGATTAGCTGCCTTTGAATTTTTAAATATGTAAAACTGTTTGTACATAACAAGCTGGTAGTTAATAAAATATTCTTTGGAGGAATTTATGATTACGCGCCAAAACATCCTCGACCTTGCTAATAAAGAAAGTACCTATTGTGTATCAATTTATTTACCCACGCATAAAGCCGGTGAGGAAGTTCAGCAAGATCCTATCCGGTTAAAGAATTTGCTCACACAGGCTGTTGAGCAATTGAAAAACAGAGAACTCAGACAAAAAGAAATTGACGAGTTGCTGGATGATGCAATAAAGCTGTTGGATCAACCCAACTTCTGGCGACATAATGATAAGGGCTTAGCGTTATTTATAAGTGATGATGATTTTGAATATTACCGCATTCCGCATGCATTTAAAGAGCGGGTGATGGTTGATGATCATTTTTTAATCACTCCGCTGGTGCCCATGATTACGTTGGAAGGGACGTTCTGTATTTTAGCTCTCAGTCAAAAGAAAATGCGACTGCTAAAGTGTACACGTGCTAATGTTGAGGAAATTGAGCTCGAAGAAGCACCCGAAAGCCTGGAAGAGTTTTTGAAGTACGATGTTTATGAAGATAATCTTCAGCATCATGCCGGACAAGGGGCAAATGCCCAGGCGATCTTTCACGGACAGGGTGGATCGAGTGATACCAACACCGAGGAAGTCATAAATTACTTAAAAGCTGTTGAAAATGAAGTGACTTCGATTCTTCGTAAACGAAATGATCCGCTTATTTTGGCTGGGGTGAACGAAGCAATTGCTGAATACAAAAAGGTCAATAATTACAGTCGACTAATGGATCAAACTGTATCCGGAAATGCTGACCCAAAAAACAACGAAGAAATAAAAAATGAGGGCTGGAAAGTTATTAAATCGTACTTTCTGCAGAGTATGTACGATGATATTGAGCGTTTTGGCGACCTATCCGGATCGGAAAAACAGTCCGACAATTTATCCCAAATTGTAGAGGCGGCTTACTATGGAAAGGTTGAATCATTGTTTGTACCGATTGGAGAGCACAGCTGGGGTTGGTTTGATATGGAACGCGATACCGTACATCACAGTGCAGAACCTCAGAACGGGGAGCACGATTTGATAAACATGGCTGCTATCAAAACGCTAACCCAAAGTGGTAATGTATATGCACTCGATAAAGAAGATATGCCCAATGGTTCTTCAATTGCGGCTATATTTCGATATGCATAACGATCTTGCATAGATTTGATAGCATGTCTAGTTATTTCAGCAATATATTTGAAAAGGCATCGGCAAAACGGTCGATGCCTTTTATTTTTTAAAACATTTTTCATTCATAACCTTTACACTTAGGCACGAACAGCTTTTGCTAATTAAAACTATTGGATTATGAAATTACGTACACTTCTCGTTTCGCTATTGGTCTTACTTGCAGGGGTTGGAGTGCAGGCCCAAAGTCCGGCTGATGCCGAGGCCTCTATGGAATATTATCTGCCGCAGGATGTTGAATACGATGAGTCTATTCCTACCCCTCAAGAAATACTGGGTATGGTACCCGGAGAATGGCACGTCCGCCATGATCAGCTGGTACAGTATATGCGAGCAGTGGCCGGAGCATCCGATCGGGTGACACTTCATAAATTTGGCGAAACGTATGAAGATCGGGACTTGGTTTATTTAACCATTACATCTCCTTCTAATCATAATAATATCGATCAGATTCGAAAAGAGCACGTTTCGCTTACGAATCCGGCCAAATCTGATGAATTAAATACGGCCGAAATGCCCATTGTGTTGTATATGGGATATAGCATCCATGGCGACGAGTCGAGTGGTTCGAATGCGTCGATGCTTGTGGCTTATTATATGGCTGCGGCACAGGGCAAGGAGATCGAAGAAAAATTGCAGAATAGCGTAATTTTACTGGATCCAAGTCTAAATCCCGACGGATTAAATAGATTCGCCAGCTGGGCGAATACGCACAAGAGTAAAAACATGGTGGCTGATCCCAATAGCATGGAGCTTAACCAGCGCTGGCCGAGTGCCCGAACCAATCACTATTGGTTTGATTTGAACCGCGACTGGATGTTGGTTCAGCATCCCACAAGCCAGGGACGCATTAATAATTTCCACAAGTGGAAGCCCAATATTTTGACTGATCATCATGAGATGGGCACGAACTCTACATTCTTTTTCCAGCCTGGAATACAATCGCGCACCCATCCCATTACTCCGGAGAAAAACCAAAATTTAACGAAGGCTATTGCAGACTATCATGCAGAGATTTTTGATAAAAATAAGCGTCTATATTACTCTCAGGAAAGCTTCGATGATTTCTATTATGGGAAAGGCTCAACCTATCCCGATGTAAATGGTAGTATCGGTATTTTGTTTGAACAAGCCAGCTCTCGCGGACATGCACAGGAAAGTGAACACGGTGTTTTGAAGTTTCCCTTTACGATAAAGAACCAGTTTTTAACTTCGCTATCAACTTGGGATGCTTCACAGAATTTGCGGCAGGAGATCCTGAATTATCAGCGTAACTTTTATAAGCAGGCCAAGCGCGAAGGTGAGGATGCCGATATTGAGGGCTACGTTTTTGGTATCGAAGAAGACCAGGCCCGAACCTATCACTTAGCAGAGCTGTTGCGTCGACACAAAGTAGATTTATATGATTTAAAAATGGACATCACTGTTGATGGAGAGACTTTTAAAAGTGGATCATCGTATGTGATTCCATCAGATCAAAAACAGTACCGGTTTGTAAAAGCGTTATTTGAGCAACGTACTACCTTTACCGATAGCTTGTTTTATGATGTCTCGGCCTGGACCATGCCATACGCTTTTAATCTGCCATTTGCTGAACTGGAAGGCCGTGATTATAGCGATAATCTTCTCGGTAATAAAGTAGATGGATTGCCGGAGTTCCCAACCGGTGAAGTGCTGGGCGGTGAAAGTGACTATGCCTATGTATTTGAATGGGATGAATACTACGCACCACGAGCGGTAAATCGTCTGCTTGATGCGGGAGTACGGGTGAAAGTTGCATCGAAACCATTTACGGGCGTTACGGCAGAGGGTACCCAAAAATTTGATTATGGAACTATTTTGGTACCATTGGGGCCACAGTCGGTAGATCAGGAAAAGATCCATAAGCTCGTTAAACAGGCTGCAGATGAAGATGGCCTAACGGTTTATTCGGTTGGGACAGGACTTACTCCGAGCGGAATTGATTTGGGCAGCGGTTCTTTTGAAGATCTTGAAAAGCCATCTGTTGCTGTACTTTCCGGTGATGGTGCAAGCTCGTATGAAGTGGGTGAAGTATGGCATCTTTTGGATCAACGCTTTGATATGCCTCCCACTCTTTTTCCAATGGATCGCACCGAGCAAGCTGACTTGAGTCGGTATAATGTAATTGTGATGGTTAATGGCAATTATGATAATCTATCTGATCGGGCTATTGAAAAGATTAAACGCTGGACCCATAACGGGGGTACGCTCATCACTACAAAGTATGCCAACAATTGGGCCGAGCGGAATGGGCTGGCAAACATTGAATATCTTAAGGATGAAGAGTCCGAAGAAGAGAAGGAGGTAACGCCCAAGCCCTACGCGGATATGAGTAAGGCTCGCGGCGCACAATACATTGGAGGTACTATTTTTGATACCAAGCTCGATCTAACACACCCGCTGGGATATGGCTATAATGATGAAGATTTAACGGTTTTCCGCAATAGTACACTTTTCGTAAAAAAGGCCGAAAATCCCTATGCCACGCCATTATATTATACCGAAGATCCATTGGCCAGCGGCTATATTTCTGATGAAAACCTTGAAAAACTATCGGGTACCGCGGCTGTTGTGGTCAGTGATGTTGGCAGTGGACGTGTCATCTCGATGACTGATAATCCCAATTTCAGGGCCTTTTGGTTTGGTACGAACAAGCTATTCATGAATGCCATCTTTTTTGGCCAAACAATCGATGGAGGAGCGGGTAATTAATCCATAATAATAGTGCATTAACTTCTTTAGGCATGGAAATAATTTTAATTTCCATGCCTTTTTTATTTTCTCAAATATTTTGGTTGAACCCTGTTATATTCCAATAATCAAAAAATGAGTTAGTTCATATGAGTTTATTTAAGTCAAAATTAGATTTAAAACCTGTTTTTCAGGTCCTTTTTGCTATTATTATAGTTGGTGCTACAGGAGCGCTAATCCTATCGTTGAGCATTGACAGCATGGTACAATCCAGTCTGGAAAGTACTACGGCGGAGGTACTTAATACCTCGGTTGATGTTGAAGATGTTTCAATATCCCTTTTAAACGGTTCCGGAACCATAAAGGGATTTACGATTCACAATCCCGAAGGCTTTAGCGATAAGCCTGCCGCCAAGCTGCAAGAGATTTCTATAAAGTTGAAAGTGTCCTCTCTTCTTTCGAATACAGTTATTGTTAAAGAAATCCGCGTACAAAAGCCGGAGCTTTATTATGAGCAAAAAGCAACGGGTAATAACTTAGATGCGCTTACCGGTAACATGGGAGAATCATCCCCTTCGGATACAAATCTAATAGTTGAATACTTGTTGGTAGAAAATGGGCAGGTTACATTAGCAGCTGATATTGGCAGTGAGAAGTCTGTAAAAGCCGAATTTTCTAAAATAGAAATGGAGGGTATTGGTCGCAGTGGTAACAATACCATGGAACAGACGATACAGCAAATACTTAAACCTGTTTTGGAAAAGGCTCTGCAAGAAGCAGCCTCTCAGGGTTTGATGGATAAAGCAAAAGACACGTTGCAAGATATGCTTGACGGATAGCAGATTTCCTATCATCCTTATAAAAAAAGAGACACCCCATATTTAGAGATGTCTCTTTTTTCAATTGATAAATTTTAGGAAACTGGGTGCTTATAAAGCATTGGTCAGCTTATCGGTATAGTCCAGTTTTTCCCAGGGAAATTCACTGCGACCAAAGTGTCCGTATGCTGCGGTTTTTGAATAAATAGGTCGTTTTAGATTGAATCGACTGATAATGCCTGCGGGTGTCAGATCAAACGTCTGCTTAATAGCTTGTGCTAATTCAGCATCTTTTACTTTTCCGGTGCCATAAGTATTTACATTAACCGAAACAGGTTCTGCAATACCGATAGCATAAGCAAGTTGTATAAGGCATTCTTCGGCCAGACCAGCGGCAACAACATTCTTTGCAATATGTCTTGAAGCATAGGCCGCACTCCGATCTACTTTTGATGGGTCCTTTCCGGAGAAAGCACCGCCGCCGTGTGCACCGCGTCCGCCATACGTATCGACAATAATTTTTCGTCCTGTCAGCCCGGTATCTCCATGTGGACCTCCAATCACAAATTTTCCGGTGGGATTTACATGGAGAATTGTTTCTGCATCCATTAACTCTTCCGAGATAACTTCCGGGATAAGATGCTTTTTCAGGTCCTCTTTAATTTTTATTTGATCAACGCCCTCGTCGTGCTGTGTAGAAATAACAATGGTATCCACTCTTTTGGGATTTCCCTCGTCATCATATTCTACCGTAACCTGACTCTTACTGTCGGGAGCAAGATATGGCAGCAATGCTGTTTCTTTGCGGATGTGCGCCAGCTCCCGAAGTAAATCGTGGGAATACTGAAGCGTCATCGGCATGTAGGTATCCGTTTCATTGGTAGCGTAGCCAAACATCATACCCTGGTCACCGGCTCCCATTTCTTTATCTTCGCCTTCGTCAACGCCTTGTGCAATATCCGGACTCTGCTGGTGAATGGTTGTCAAAACGCCACACGATTCCGAATCGAAGCGATACGAGTTTTTGGTGTATCCGATATTTCGGATGACATCACGTGTTATTTCTTGAACATCTACATAAGCTTCGGTCGTAACTTCTCCGGAAATAACGGCAAGCCCGGTTGTTACCAATGTTTCTACGGCAACCCGTGAATCGGGATCGCGTTCTAGCATTGCATCGAGGATGGAATCAGAAATTTGATCAGCCACTTTATCGGGGTGCCCTTCTGATACAGATTCGGAAGTGAAAAGGTTTTTCATTTGAGTAAAAAAGTTCGTGTAATAGTGATTATTAAGAAGCCTTGAAGCTACAAAAATATGTATAATTATGCAGGATGATCTGTCAGTAAAAAAAGCCCCATTATTTTTAGAGTGTACGTTTTTTAATAAAGAGTTATGCAGGTAATAAAAACGCTGTTTTAAGCTTTGCAATAATACGCCATCAATAATATGAACGACTCCCTTTGTGCCTAGAAGTTCAATATTTCCAGCTTGGTCAGTCAGCATACGCTGCCGTTAATTTCTAAGTCTGCACCGTTAATCCATGTTAACATCGCCACGCTACGCTTGTAGCGTAATATTAACAGGACACCGGTTAAAACGCTCGAAAGGAAACGTTCTTAGTTTTAATAAGAGATCGGGAGTTGTTGTTTCTATTCTGTTACGTGATTAACAGGGAATAATGAAATTTGATAATCAAATATCATGGAAATTAATTACTTATTTTTTGATGTATCTAATTAAATAAATCCCCTTCTTTTTTATCGGGATTTACTCCTAAATACTCAAAAGCCTGGCGGGTTGCGATTCGTCCCTTTGGTGTTCTTTGCAGAAACCCTTCCTTAATTAGGTATGGTTCATAAACTTCTTCGATAGTACCTTTGTCTTCTCCTACAGCAACACCCAGCGTTCCCAATCCCACGGGACCTCCTTCGTAATTTTCGATAATTGCTTTTAAAATACGGATATCCATTTCATCCAGCCCATTCTCGTCAACATCAAGAGCATTTAGAGCTGTATCGGCAATTTCATCGTTAATAGTATCCATATCTTTTACTTGGGCAAAGTCACGCGTACGCCGTAACAGTTTATTGACAATTCGAGGTGTGCCCCGACTACGGCGCGCAATTTCGTGTGCTCCTGTTTCAGTGATACCCATATTCAAAATGCTGGCCGTGCGGAGTGCAATGCGCTGCAGGAGTTCAACATCGTAGTAGTCGAGCCGCATGTCGATACCAAAGCGAGCACGCAGCGGTGCGGTAAGCAGTCCTTTTCGCGTGGTTGCGCCCACTAGTGTAAAGCGGTTGAGTTCGATTTGGATACTGCGGGCATTGGGACCCGAATCGATTACAATATCCAGCTGGTAGTCTTCCATGGCTGAATACAGGTATTCCTCTACAACCGGATTAAGTCGATGAATTTCATCAATGAAAAGGACATCGCCCTCTTCGAGATTGGTGAGCATGCCGGCAAGGTCACCTGGCTTTTCAAGAACAGGTCCCGTGGTCGGTTTAATTTGAACGCCCATCTCATTGGCAATAATATGGGCTAATGTCGTTTTCCCCAAGCCGGGAGGTCCCGAAAGAATAACGTGATCTAAAGCCTCATCACGTTTTTGGGCAGCCTCAATAAAAACCGAAAGATTTTGAATAACTTTCTTTTGGCCGATAAACTCGCTGATGCGAGTTGGCCGCAGCGTGCGTTCAAACTCTTGGTCATTATCAGAAGCGTCTAACAGTGGGTTTTGCAAAATAAATGTGGAATGAGTTAACCAACTTTTACGGCAAGTAAATTAACTCATTATTTGCAAAGTTTCGAAAGCTTATTTGCCTTCCTTAATCTGCTCTTCAAAGTTATCGAAATCAACATTCCCCAATTTATAATCCAGTTTTTTAAGCAGCCTGAAAGAGGGTTTACGATAAATGCCATCCATGGAATAAACTTTATGAATAGCTTCCCGTGCTTTTTCCAGTTGCTCAATATTGATAAAGGCATTTCCCATATACCAATACGCTTTTTCTTCTAAGACATCTCTTTTAGTATCTCTTTTTATAACGGCCTTAAATGATTCGATTGATTCACCGAATTTCCCGCTATTGTACTGTATAATACCTTTATTTAGATACGCCTTTGTAGCGGCAGATTCGTCGCCATATTTGTTTATAATTTTATCGTAGGCAGCAATAGCTTTTGATATATCACCGGAAAGTGCGGCTTCGAATCCCCGGTTGAGCAGTGAATCTGCTGGGAGTGTTGCTGTTTTTTGGCTGCGAAATACTTCCGCAGAGGAAAGATTCTCTGCCAGATTAAATTGGCCGGGTACTTCGCTCTGTAATGATTTGTTTGTATCTAGTTGAAAGAAGTTGATTGAAACAACTAACAGTGCAACTGCAGCAGCGGCCGCCATCCATTTCCAGGAATTCTGAATAGAGTAAATAATACTGCTTTCTTCGGCAGAGGTGGAGTTATTGTTGGAAGAACGTTTTTCAAGAATAGACTTTACACCCAACTCAGTCTTTAAAAGCTCAATATAGTCGGGATGCTGGAGAAGTTTTTCCCAGAGTTCTTGGGCTTCCTCCTCTGACAGTTTGCCCTTAACATAGGCATCAATTTGCTTTTCCAGTTCTATGTCTCTTGACATTTTGTTCATTCTCAAATTTTAAATTATGTGCTTTAAATAGTGTTAAACCATCTTAATATCTCAAGGTCTGTATGTAAGACCCTTGAGAAACCCAATCCTTACATTATAATTTACTTTTTTCTTGGTAGCAGTCGTTAAGCTTTTGAATAAGCCGATGTTTCCGCGTCCAAACGTTGTTAACGCTAATATCAAAGTGTTTTGCTACTTTTTTAGCATGTGAGTCGGGATGATCAAACCAATACTGCATAAATTCCTGGTATTTCTCTTTAAGCTGACTTAAGCAATACTCAAGCAGGCGTTCCTGTTCTTCATCCAGCAGTGATTGCAACTGTGTAGGGGCCTGTTGGTGATTCATCGGGGATTTCATCCGTTGCCTCAGGGCGTTTTTTCTTCTGCATTTTCAGGTAGTTATTTCTGCATATCGACAGAATATATGAAACCACCTGATCAGGGTTATTTACTCGATCTTCCTTGATTACCTCAAGCGAAGTAAGAAGAGAATCCTGTGCACAATCCTCGGCATCAGACCGATTTGCGTTCATGTGAATGCGAAGAAATGCTATTAACCTTGGGCGGAGCGCCTCTATGATTTTGTTTGCCTCTTGCGTGTTGTTCTCTTGTACGGCTGAAACTAAATTCGCGTAGTCCATAGTCTATTATTCAAAAAGCCAATGTTGTTATAAAAACTATAAAAAGTTAGGCAATAAACAACAGTTACATTAACTTTGAGTAGAAAAGCTATGAATAATTTCTTTTTATCCCATTAAAATTACTTGGAAAGCCCAAATCCGAACGGTGGTTAATGTATCGAGTTCAACTTAAAAATTTTGAAGGTCCACTCGATCTTCTTCTCTTTTTTATAAAACGCGATGAGCTTGATATCTACGATATTCCCATCTCTTATATAACCAATCAGTTCCTGGAGTATATTAATTTAATGGAAGAGCTGGATTTAGATGTCGCCAGCGAGTTTATTTTGATGGCCAGCATGCTAATGTCGATTAAGGCCAAGATGATGCTTCCCCAGGAAGAATCCGATGAAGAGCTCGATGAGCACGATCCCCGGTACGAACTGGTACAGCGCCTGCTCGAATATAAGCGTTACAAGGAGATGGCCGGGAAGATGGAAGATGTGGCTGAAGAAGCACAGAAATCATATTTTCGCGGATATACTGAGGTCGACCAAGTGGATAAGCAGGCCAGCGGCGAAGCCCTGAAGGATGTAACCATGTTTGATTTGATGGCGGCTTTTAAGAAGGTATTGGCCGATATCAAAAAACAGGAAAGCGTGCACCATGTCGAAAAGATAGAATTTACCATTGAAGAGCAGAGTGAGTATGTGTTGGATCGCCTGCAGCAAAATGGACGCACTTCTTTTAGGGCGATGTGTGATGAACTTCAAAACCTGACAAAGATCGTCGTCACTTTTTTGGCGATTTTGGAGATGCTCAAAGAGCGTCAGATCAACTTGTATATAGAAGATGATGATCCAACGGAGTTTTATCTGGATTTAAAGCCGGTTGATGAAATTATTGGCACACCTGAAACTAATCAGAATTAATAAAGAAAATAGCGTTACTTATGAAATTGCACTTGCAATCTGTTCTTATTGGACTATTAATATTTACCGCAAGCTGTGCGGGATCTGAGCCGTCGAGCCAGAATCAATCTTCGGAACCTATTACCGACACTGAGCAATTATTGGGTTTCCAAAAAGAAATATCGACGGATTATTTAAAGTCCCATCTGATGGCTTTTGCACATGATTCTATGAGAGGACGCGAAACGGGTACGCCTGCCGAAAAGAAGGCCGCAAATTTTCTTGCCGAAGAGTATGAGCAGCTGGGATTAGCCCCGGTTGGTGATAACGGCAGTTATTTTCAGAGCTTTAACCTCAATGCATCAAAAAGTGACAGCATTGTTTTTAAATTGTATAAGAAGAATGATTCTACAAAAGTACAGGTTGATCGATCGGTAGCCAGCAGCGACCAAACGGCAAATTTCGCACAACTTTTTGGTGGTACTGATACTCTAAAAGGACAAGTTGTATTTGCGGGCTTTGGTGTCAATGATAAGGAACACGATGTTGCCCATTTGGATGGTGTTGATCTAAAAGATAAGTGGGTCATGGTATTTCAAAATACCCCAAACGTTGTAGATGGGGATACGCTTATTAATCCCAAGATAGATGCTCGGGCACGATTTCAGATGATAATGCGTCAGGGAGCGGAGGGAATTTTGATTATACCGGCTAAGGAACCTCGAGAATTTGATGTAATAGCACAAAAAATGCAGGGCAGCTTTGGAGAAGTCGGACGTATGAGGTTGGCTTATCGGGACAAAAGTGGGAGTTCTTCAAGCGGATTTAGCGGTGGATATAATGTGATAAACCCAGCATTAGCTGCAAAGTTATTGGGATTGAATTCTGTAGAAGAAATAACAGGGTATCGTCAGAAGCTGGTCGAAAATATTACCGAGTTTCAGCCCAAAGAGCTGAGCTATGAATTGACACAAATTCCTTATTCCTCCACAGAAACCATTAGTTCCCAAAATGTTTTGGCCTTTTATGAAGGAGCCGATCCGGAATTAAAAGATGAAGTGGTGGTACTGACTTCCCACTACGATCATGTAGGTATCGGAGAGCCGGATTCTACCGGTGATCGTATTTACAACGGCGCAGACGATGACGGAAGCGGAACAATAGGGCTTTTGAATATTGCCAAAGCATTTGCTGAAGCTGAAAGGAACGGGATAAAAACCAAGCGCTCTATTTTATTTTTGAATGTCTCTGCCGAGGAAAAAGGACTGCTTGGTTCACGGTATTATTCCGACCACCCTGTGTTTTCAATGGAAAAAACGGTGGCAAATTTGAATACCGACATGATTGGCCGTGTAGATTCGACCCACAAAAGCAAAGGCATTGAAAAGTATGCCTATATCATTGGCGCGGAACTGATTTCTTCGGATCTGGATAGCCTTATTAAAGTTGCCAATCAGGAATCGGGACAAATAAAGCTGAATAAAAGGTACAACGATTTGAACGATCCCCAACAGTTTTATCGGCGAAGTGATCACTGGCATTTTGGCCGTAAAAAAGTACCCTTTGCCTTTTTCTTTTCGGGTATCCATGAAGATTATCACCGTCCATCAGATGAAGTACATAAAATCCGTTTTGAAAAAATGACAAGCATTCTGCGTACGATGTATGCCACGACCGTTATGATTGCCAATGCCGACCATGCCCCTGCTGTTGACAATCAGCAGTTTATTGAGATTACGAAGAGTGATAATTAGGGAGTTTGAGTCAAGATGCGAAAGGATTTTAGGGTGTCGGAAAAAATATTTTGGATTAGACAGCTTGTCCTGGTAATCTGTTAATCGGGGTTATAATTTTCCTTATCCAAATTATTATCTAACCTTAACATCTTTACCGGCCTACTACAATAAAAGGCGCCCAGTAAACCGGATGATTAAACAGGGGATGTTTAATCATTTTGAGTTTGGCTTCGCGCATGGCTTTAGCCTTGCCTCCAAAAGGGATAGATTGGTCCCACCCAATCCAGCGAAGGGCACTATCAATCCACCCTCTGCTTGTGTCTTGTTGAAGAAGTGATTTGTAAAATTCGTTCATAAATGATGCTGTTGATCGGTCGTACACATTCCACAGGCTTACCACAACCGTTGAGGTGCCGGCATAGAAAAAAGATCGTTGCATGCCCAGCATGCCCTCTCCGTCAACCATTTTGCCAAGTCCCGTGTTACAGGCACTGAGTACGACCATATCCGAGTTAATATTCATCCCGAAAATTTCGGAGCTCCGCAGCATGCCATCCTCGGTGGATGAGGCCGAAATTTTGCTTTTGGTTGAAAGTGCCAAACCGCTGCGATTGGGCTGATTTTCATCAATAATGCCATGTGTAGCCAGGTGGACGTATTGGTAGTTATTTTGTCGCAATAAATTTTTCAGTTCCTCTTCTGATACCTGTTCATTTTTTAGAATAGATGCGTTCTGGAAATGTGTGGCAATGGAATCAACTTCGATAAGTGTAGACGGCAGGTTGCTCAGATTACTTCGTTGCAAAGTACGTTCATTATTACCTATAAAATTGGAGCCTGCAACGGCAAGTAAATCTTTCCGGTTTAGTGATTCCGGATCTTTTAAAAGTGTAAGGCTGGTAAGAGAAGGTATATATTTGATGTTATAATTTTCTATTAGATACTGGTCGCCCTGCGAAATAGCCTCAAACGGCAGGTAGGCAAGCGCACCATCTGGAACAATGGTCAGGTTTGAATAGTTGTCAAGATCATTCTCAAAGGGCTTTAAAAGGAATTCATAAAGTGCCGCAGATTCGGATCGCAACCGCGTACGCGGAGCGTTTGAAAGAATAGCATCCTTAAAATCAGTTACCATAGTAGTGAGCTGTGTAGCAAGTTCCTCACTATTGCCGGGTCGTGACAGCGTTTCAATTCGCACTTTACTTTGACTAATTAAAAAAGCCAATAGCTTGTTGCCGGCCAGAGCATATTCCAAGATAACGGTTTGCTCGTCAACGCTGTTTTGGGCTTGTCTAAGACTTATCGGTTTTGGAGATTGCAGAGATTTTAGCTGGGGATGTTTATTCCGCAACTCATTTTCGTAGGAGGCATATGCAAGTTGGGCGTCCCGAATTTTTTTTCGGAGCTCTTCTCGTTTTTGAGTATTAATGGCGCTTTCGAGCTGACTGTAAAGCTGTTCAATCTGTTTTCTTTTCTGATTGCGTTCGAGGCGAACTTTTTCGGGTAGCTGCTCATCAATATTTTGGTAGGCCTTTGCCAACTCATCGATGAGTGCTCTTGCCTTGGCCTGTTCAACCAGTTTATAAGCCCGGGCAACATCCGAAGTATAGATTAATACCCACGAGGCCACCTCGGTATAAAAATCGGAATGCTTGACAAAATAGCCCGATTTAAAATCAGAAAGGGCTCCGGCATTTGCCCGGTTTTCTTCAATGATATTAATAGCTTTTTGTCCGTAGATAATAGAGCTGTCTGAACCTACTTGGTGATATTGTTGGCTGAGGTCTTTGAGCGGGGTAAGCTGCCTTCTGCCTGGTAAATATTGACTGTAGCTGTATGCTTTTTTAAAATGGTTCAGTGCTTCTTGATCCCGACCTTTGGCACGATCAATTCTGCCTAAATAGGTTGTAGCCTTTTCCAGCATGTCATAGCTGTCGGTGGAATCGCCCATGGCTTTCAGTCGGCTGGCAAAGGTAGTAGCCTGCTTATAATCTTCTTGATCAACAGTTAAGCGGAGCATAGTGGATAAAGAAGTAGCTATATCATAAGGATTGCCAACCTGTTCCCGAAGCTTGAGCGCCTTGCGATAGTAATCTGCAGCTACTTTCTTGTTACCCTTTTCCCAATAAAGTTGACCTATGTTATTGGTCGTTGTAGCAATATCCAGTGGTCCGGAAATCTCCTTCTTCATCGTCAGGCTCTGCTCGTAATAATCGATGGCTTTATCGTATTCACTCAGCTTTTTATAAAGCACTCCGAGGTTATTAAGGATGGTTGCAGTAAGTTGAGGGGTGGAAGCCTGACGGCTATTATCTAACGCTTGTTTGTAAGAAACCAATGCCTGGTCGTAATTGGCAAGGTTTCTTTGTGCCGCTCCAATACGGTTATAGATATTAGCAAGCAGATGCACGCTATCAATTTCCTGGCGTATATTCAGGCTTCTATGGTAATATTCCAAGGCCTTGTCATAGAGAGAGAGCTCAGCATAAACGCCCCCGATATTGGATAAGGCAATGGCTCTGAATCGTTTGTTTGTATAATAGTTAAGGGCTTGTTGATAGTTTTTGAGGGCATTGGAATGGTTACCCCTGCGAGAGTGGACACTTGCCAAATTATTATAGACCGTCCCGATTAAAAGGCTGTCGTCCGATTCTTGAGCTAGTGGCAGAGCTTTGGCATAATATTTTTGGGCCTGATTTGTCTTTCCCATTCTGTTAGACGACCACCCCATACTAGTGTAAAGGTCGCCTCGATTGTATGTGTCATTGGCGGGATGGTCAACTTCTAAGAGTTTCTTATACAGTTCCATAGCCTGCTCGTTTTTAGACCGATAGACCATAGCGCTGGCATATTCTTTTCCGGCTTTCAGCCAAGAAGCCGTATCCTGGAATTGCCGGTATAAGTTATAGGCTTCACGATAATAGAATTCTGACTCCGCCATTTTTCCTTTGTTGTCATATTCCTTACCCTGTTTGAAGAGAGAGTCAGCAAGCTGTATGCTTTGCCCCATACCTGATAGAGGGAGGCAAATAAAAAATGTAAGGCAAATGAGAAGCCGTTTCATACCCTAATAATCAGTGTAAAACACAATGGTTTTACTTCTAAAGTTAAGTCCATGAATATATACACAGAATCTATGAAAAGATAAAAAGTTTGGGGTTGAGTGGGAATTATAAAATATTTAAGTGCTTCTTCGATAAGGAGGGGTATTCACAATTAACCAAAATATAATCAGGAGATTATTATGTTTGATCCAGAACTTTACCAATTTTCATTGGCCATTCCCGATCCGGCAGATGATACAACAGATGATGACGATGAAGATACAAGTAATGTCATATAAGTAAACCAGGGAATTATTTTTTAGCCATGTCTTTTCGGAGGCGTGGCTTTTTTATTGACCGATAAAAACAAACGGTGCCCAGTATTTAGGATGGGCATATTCAGCTTGATTGATCATCATTTGCTTGGCTTTTTGTAATGCTTTGGGCATGGCAACACCATCATGATGCCGGGCGTAAAAGTTACGCATTAATTGTGCTGTAGATCTGTCGCTTACCCTCCAAAGAGATACCAGCAAGTTTCGGGCTCCTGCATATAGGAAGGCGCGACTTAAACCTATGACACCCTCTCCTTTTTTAAGTTTACCCATGCCGGTGTTACAGGCGCTAAGCGTAACAAGGTCAGACTGTAGCTGTAGGTTATAAATCTCTGAGACATAGAGCATACCATCTTCCTGCTCGTCGGCCGGTGAAAAGAGTATTCCGGACTGTTCGGGCTGTTCCTCCTGCAGAAAGGCATGGGTAGCTAAGTGAATATACCGATACTGATTAAGAGACGCCTGTTTGAATGTTGATTCGGTGGCTTCTTCGTCGACAAATAAGTCAGCCTCATCTTTTTTTGATTTGAGAAAAGAAAAGAATCCATCGGGTCTGTTAAACAGCTTTTCCAAATATTGTGATTCTATTTTGTTAAAAAGAAGCGGAGAAATAGGACGACTACTCCCGGGGTAAACTTCCCGGCGTTGGGAAGCTGTAATATTTTTAAAGTCAGGTGCGAAAGCTGCAAGTGTTTTCTTTTTGGGAGATATTTTCTGATGGGCACGAAGTTCCAGGTACCCCACCGAAGGCGCATAACTTATATTATACTTATTGATCAGGTATGGCAGCTTATGGAATCGTTTCTTTTTAGTATCTGATATCGGCTGGGTAAGTAACGTTTCAAAAGGCAAATAGTGTAACGGACCCGAGGGGATGATGAGTAGGTTTTGGCCTGTAATATAATCTGTTATAGGATCAATAAGTTGTTGATATAGCCTATGACTTTGATTTGCAAAGGTATCCACCGAAGTGGTTTCGAGGATTGTATTTCGAAAATTGGAAATGGTTTTATCCAGCAGTGAGTCGGCGTTGATCTCCTGTATTTCAAAAGATTCCCTGCTGATTACAAGCGCATACAGAGATTCCTGCCCAAAGAAATACGAGACTAACGTTTGAGAGGGAGTTAAATGGTTTTGCTGTATTTCTGAAATTTTGGCAACAGGTGGTTTAAATTTCAGTCCATAATATTTGGGGTAGCTACTTTCCAGCTTTTGAATGTGATTTTGTAATGATTTCTGAGCATGAAAAAGAGAATCCTGCAGAGATATCCTTGTCAGGGAATCACCGGCCATTCCCCGAACTGTAAACCCCGAAAGCTGTTGTTGGAAATCTGTAATGGATGCGCGCAATTTGTTTTCTCGCTCAATAAGTGAGTCGGGAATCTGCGCAAATTTTTGATTATCAAGCTTCTGTATTTGCTCCAGCAGAATCTGGTTTCGGCTCTTCTGAGCAAAATGGAATAGGTGATGCTTATAGTCTGTATCCCCAGTTTGTTGAAGGAGAGTATGAGCAGTCTTGAATCCCTTCCGGTAGATATCAACCGTGCGCTCCCGAAGTAAAAATTTTGATCTGTCGCGGTCCAGCGATCGTTGAAGTTCATCGATAAAACCCACGGCCTGCAGGTAGGTTTGCAGGGATTGTTCGAGTTGTTTTGGGTTTCCATTTTGATTGCCTGCCTCGTAGAGCGCTTCCCCTTTAAATCGCAGAGTGTTAAGCAGCAGTTCGGGATAAACAACATTTTCGAGTGAGAGTTCTTGGAATGGAGTTTCTGATCTGTAATTAGTTAGAAGCACTTTCATCGCCTGACGGTAATAATTAAGTGCTTGTTGATAATTTCCCATTCCGGCATACGTTTTGCCGATTTTAGAGTAGGTGTCTCCAATAAAGGGATGATTGGGCGAAAGCATCCGACGATTGATATCGAGGTCTTGAAAGTAAAAATCGAGCGCTTTGTTATAAGCTTCTTTCTTTTCATAAGCCTGACCCAGATTGGCATAAACATTGGCCAGCTCAGGATGACCATCGGGGAAACGCTTTTGGTAGATATTTTTTGACTTTTGATAGTAGGTTATGGCTTTATCATACTGTTCGATATCTGAGTATGTGGCACCCAGATTCTGGTATCCGACAGCGACTTCAGGATGGTTAGATCCAAGTACTTTTTCTTTTATTTCCAATGATTTCTCAAGGTATTTGGCGGCCTGCTCCATCTCCCCCATTTGGGAATAGACGACTCCAATGTTGTTGTATCCGGCCGCAACCAGACGGTGGTTTTTTCCATGAAAAGAGGCCAACACATTGGTTGCATTCATCATGTATTCAAGTGCCCGCTGGTAATCACTTTGATAATAGTACACCAGTGACATATTGTTATATAGAATGGACAGTTCGGGATGGGGATCCGGAAGTCGATCCTTATCTATCTCAAGAGCAAGTCGAAAAAATTTAAGTGCTTGTTTATTTTGTCCCATTTTTTGATGGGCCGTACCGCGCCCGTTATAAATTCGGCTTAACAACGCTTGATCCTCAAGTCCACTGCGGTGATAGGTATTTTGGGCATCTGAAAATTGGGTAATAGCCTGCTTGTAGTTTCCCTCTGATGAATATACTTCTCCAATACCGGTATTCATTCGGACTCTAAATAATGTGCCATCCTCGACCGAATCTGCGAGTGCCAGCCCTTTTTGATACCAATCAAGTGCGGTTTGATACTCGGCTTTGGCCTCTGCTAAAACTCCCTTTTGATGATAATAGCGGAGCTTGAAAATATTATCGTCGGGAAAGTTTTTAGCAGATAACCCCCAGGCTTCTTCAAGAAATGTTGCAGCGGCCATAAGATCGTCTTGGTCGGCCTTATTTAGGCTGATCTGGAAAAACGCGTCGCGTTGTCCCTTTATGTCGGAATGCTCCTCAAAAAAATCAGCTGCCTGATGATAATAATGGGTAGAAGAGTCATAGCGGGCTGCATGTTGCAAAGAATCTCCCTTTTGCAAGAGGGGTTCACCGGCAGGACTATGCTTCATACGTTCTTGGCCCCATCCCAACAAAGGAGTTAGCAGTAGAATAAGAGATAAAAAAATGCCGCGATAAGCAGTCATTGCCGTTTTATACCAGCTATTCTAAAAGAATTGGCTAAAAAAGATCTTTCAGACAAAGGGTATCACTAAAAGTTGAAAAATAAAAATCAAGAAATTATACAGTGATACGAATACGCGATTTTTTGCAAAGGAAGCTTTTAGTCCTTAAACATGGAATTGACAAACAGCTCCCGATCAAATACTTGTAGGTCTTCGATCTCTTCGCCCACGCCAATATACTTCACGGGCACATCCAGTTCGTTTGATATGCCAATAACGATTCCACCTTTTGCGGTGCCATCCAGCTTGGTGAGCACAAGGCCGGTAATGTCTACAAAATCGGTAAAAGCTTTGGCTTGTTGCATCGCATTTTGTCCTGTGGATGCGTCTAGGACCAGCAGTACCTCATGGGGTGCCCCTTCGACCACTTTACCCATTACTCGTTTAATTTTTGCCAGCTCGTTCATTAGTGACTTTTTGTTGTGCAGACGTCCGGCGGTATCCACTAACGCAATATCGGCGTCTTTAGCCTTGGCCGATTCCACGGTGTCATAAGCAACGGCCGCGGGATCGGCATTTTGTCCCTGTTCAATGATGGGGACTCCGGCGCGTTCGCTCCATATTTTAAGCTGGTCAACGGCTGCTGCCCGAAATGTATCGGCGGCGCCCAGCATTACATTTTTGCCCGCCTTTTTATAAAGATGGGCCAGCTTGCCGATGGAGGTCGTTTTGCCAACTCCATTAACGCCTACTACCATTACAATGTGAGGCTTTTCGGGAAATTCAGCATCAAATGCAGCGGGTTTATCGGGCGAATGATCTTTGAGAAGTCCAATAATTTCTTCTCGCAGGATACGCTGCAGCTCATCACTGTTGAGATATTTGTCTTGAGCAACGCGAGCTTCAATGCGATCGATAATTTCGAGGGTGGTAGAAACACCTACGTCAGAGGTGATTAAGATCTCCTCCAGTTCATCGAGTACGGCGGCATCTACGGTATCTTTGCCGGCAATGGCCTTGCCGATCTTTTTCATGATGCCGGAGCGGCTTTTTTCAACCCCCTTTTCGACTTTCTCCTTTTTCTTGAGACCAATTTTTTCTAAAAAACCCATAATTATTCTTATAAATTTAAAGTAGATTGTCATTTCGAACGAAATCCGCTTGCTGCGGATGAAGTCGAGAAATCTTTTTTGCCCAGATCAGATTTCAGCATTTCGTTCTGTCTGTTAGATGCGACAGAACTCTATTCGAAATGACATCAAAATCAATAATAAATTCAGTTAAATTCCACTCCTTTGCGAATAAGATTGAAACGATAAAGATAATCAAAGAAGGAGTAAAACATAAGGGCTACCGAAGCACCCATAAGCATAAAATGTACCTCTATTTCCAGTGGAAAGAAAAAGGCGGCCATCCAGTATAGCCCCAATACATTAACGCTTATTTTGCCCGACATAACAGCCATGGCTACTTTGCCGCGCAGGTGCTGGATATATGCTGATCCGATTACAATGACGGCATCGCGACCGACTTCGAGCAGGAAAAACCAGAGCGGAATAATATCGATGTAGGTGGCATAAAGAAACAAGAAAAAAGCACAAAATTTGTCGGCAACAGGATCGAGAATTTTACCCCATTCCGAAACTTGGTTGGTCATTCGGGCAACAAAACCATCCAAATAATCAGATACAATACCGTATATTACAAGTGCAGTAATGAGCCAGGTAATTTGCTGGCCATTGGTGTAGTGCAGGTAAACAACGGGTACAACAATTAAAATGCGAGACAGTGAAATCAGGTTTGACCATGTAAACAGGTCCTGTTTAACGTCTATCTGTTTGTGATCTATGTTAAATGTTTCTGACAATGGAAACCTAATTGTTTGTTATAATTCGCGCCTATACCGTCTTGATTGAACAGTTAAAAGATACATAAAAAAAATTCTATGTACGATTCTGATAAACTTGTTGAACGTAGACTTAATTCTCAAAAAGTATTTAGCGGACGCCTGCTTCATGTTTATTTTGATGAAGTGGAGCTGCCTGACGGAACTACTTCAACTCGGGAATGGATTAAGCATCCCGGAGCCTCGGCGGTCGTGCCCATTTTTGAAAATGGAGACGTGATGATGGTTAAGCAGTTTCGATATCCGATGGCGCAGATTTTTTACGAAGTGCCCGCCGGTAAAATTGACCCCGATGAAGAAGCCGGCCCCACGGCTCGGCGCGAACTGCAGGAAGAAGCGGGGTTGACGTGTCAGCAATTTCAATATATCGGACATTATTATCCGGGTATCGGCTATTCCGATGAAATCATTCATCTTTATACCGCCTGGGATATCACCTCATTTGAGCAGCAGGTTGATGACGATGAGTTTTTAATTAAAGAGCGATTGCCCTTTCAAACAGCTGTAGAGATGGTGCATAATGGCGAAATATCAGATGGAAAAACAATGGTTGCTATTCTGCGTGCCTGGCACTGGTGGCAGCAAGAGGGGCCGTTTTCAGTGGAAAGTTAGCAGTTTTCAATGGATAAATGGTCTAGGTACCTGAGTCCTAATGGTCGGAATAGATGAGCGATGGAGTTTCGCAAAAAAGTCATTTTTCCCTCTGGGAAGGAGTAAAGGTCGCCGACGTTTCATAGCACGGCCTTCGCAGCCAAGTGCTTCGGCCTAGTAGGCGTTCAGCGACGAAGCGGTTGGTTATTCACGAATAAAGCTATTTTGTATACCTTCGATTCCTGCTAAGATACCCCGATGGCTCTATCTCAGATAGTTACCCACGGATGAATCCGTGGGCTAAAGTTTTTTTATAAAAGCTCACTTAAGTGAGCTTCGGGGGCACAATAGCCTGATGATTTATCTTTAGGCGTTGGGGATTTAAAGCTTAAAATTTTTTTGAATCGTTTCTGTTATAGGGAGCTTTGCAAAATGCTGTGTCACCTTGAATTTGGTTCAGGGTCTAAAATAAGAATCTCTTTAAAGGACGATAATTACAGATACTGATTCCGAAATCTTATCGGGATATCATGACATGATGGGATTTTGCAAAGTTCCCTATACATTATACCACCTCCGGGATAATTCGGATTAACTGATAATGTCCTCTTCAACAGCCAGTTCGTACAGCGATTTATGTAAGTTCGTATCCGTTATATCGCCGCGGTTGATTAGCTCCTCTACTTCATCGCCGCGCAACAGCAAGATGCAGCCCATTTCGTTGAGTACTTCGTCAAACTTTCGGGGATCGGCGTTGGAAAGCTTTTCCAGGTTTATCCCATCCGGGCTTTTGGTAGTATTTACTAAACAGTAAAAGGTATCTTCTTCGCTGTCATCGTCTCCGAATCCAAAAATTTCGAGTTTAGTATCGTCTTTTTTAAGCATAGCAGGTAGTCAGTTTAAAATAGTTTTTTACTGAGAAGCTTAACATAAGTCTCTTTTTGATAAATACCCATTGAGGGGATTGAGTGATCAACGAAAATTATTTGTGACGATCCAGGAAATCGCGCGCTTTGATGAGTTCCACGACTTCATCGGTTTCCCTGTCAAGAATGGCCACTTGAAACAGACTTATGATAGCCTGCTCTTCAATACATTCTATAGTCTCGTCGATCGTTTCACATTCTTCCTGCTCACTGACTAAATCGTTAATCCCCTTAACAACATAACGGTAATTCTTGGGTTTCTTTTTCTGGGGACTGGATCCACCCGGAGGATTCATTAAAATATTCCCGTAAAGCCTCTTCGGTTACATACCATTTAACACCCAGTTTGCGGGCGCGTATTTTCCCCTCCCTCAGATAGGCCCGGATCGTCATTTTACTGAGTCCCAGCTGTTCATGCAGGTCATCAACAGAATAAAGTGTAAGGTTGCCGATTTGTTTAGGCATAGAGCACAAAAAATATTAATTGTTTAGAATTACATGAGCATTGATTCCCTATGAAAGCTAATAACAATTATATAATGGATAAAGTTTATTTACTGTTAATTATATATTAGTTATATATTAATCTATAAATATCAGAAATACTTGTTCCGTATGGGGTAATTCCATTATATTGTAAACAGTTGATTGAAAAAGAGCTCTGCAAATGCGGGGCTCTTATTATTTTAACTCCATTCTCAGCACTATTTTCCTATTTCCATTCTTCAATTTTCTGCGTCTTCTATTTTCGGAATGAGGACTTTTGATCTGCGGTTATTACATTAAAGGTCTGAAGAATTTTGATCAGAGCATAAGATTATGGGATCAGATAAAACAGTACAAACATTATTACTTGAGCAGCTTGAGGGCAAAAATGCGCATGTTGATTTTAATCAAGCGGTGCAGGGATTAACCTTTAAGCAAGCGGGTATTCGTGTTGAGGATGTTCCCCACACGATCTGGGAGCTCATCGAGCATATTCGAATTGCACAGAATGACATCTTGGAGTTTTGCAAAAATCCCGACTATGAAGCGCTCGACTGGCCCGATGATTACTGGCCGGAAAAGTCGAAGCCTGATAATAGAGAACAGTTTGAGTCATCTGTGCAGGCGGTTCAAGACGGCATTGAAGAGATGCGCGCGATGATACGGGATTCCCAAAATAATGTACAACAGCCCTTTTCCTATGGCGACGGGCAGACATTGTTCCGAGAGGCCGTTCTTATAGTTGATCACAATGCATATCATATTGGTCAGATAGTGCTCATTCGACGTTTACTGGGTAGCTGGTAATTAATTGTTTTATTGACCATGAGAAAGATAAAAGTGAGTGTGGTATGAAAGAGATTATTCGTTTTTTGCGCGAAGCGCGGATGGGATATCTGCTTTTTACCTCTCTTATTATTATAGGGATTGTATTTGGTGCGTTTGAAATTATTGACCAAACCTTATTTAAGAATACGTCTCAAGATACCATGCAGTGGCTCTACTTTAGCCGAGGCGTTATTGTTTCTCTCTTTTTGATGGTTTGGGCCGCATGGACTGTGTACAATTACCGCGAGTATTACGAGGATCAGCTCGAAGCCACGAAAATGCGTTACAGTGATATCATTGAGCATTCGGCCGATGCCATTATTTCTATTGATCTGGATAATACCATAACCTCCTGGAATAGAGGAGCAGAGGATATGCTCGGTTGGCAGCGTGAAGAGATCCTTGGAAAAGAGATAACCGAAATAATCCCCGATGAACTTATTGAGATGCAGGAGCTGGAGTGCATTGAATTTGGGATGAAGTACAAAGGGAATGTCACCAATTATGAGACAGAACGACTAACAAAAACGGGTGAAAAGAAGCTGGTTAATTTGACGGAATCTTTTATTCTCAATAAAGACGATGAAATTGTGGGGCGCTCCCAGATTTTACGCGACTTGACGGATATAAAGATGAAAGAAGAACAGATCCAGCAATCTGAGCGGCTTGCCACGGTGGGACATATGGCTGCCGGCGTGGCTCACGAGGTCGGTAATCCGCTGACGGCAATCTCTTCACTTGTCCAGGTTTGCCAGCGAAAGACGGATGATGATTTTATTCAAGATCAACTAAAAAAAGTGCGTGACCATATCCAGCGCATCAATAAAATTGTACGCGACCTGGTTGACTTTTCGCGTCCTTCGAGTATGCAGGCCGAAAATGTGCAGATTAATGAAATTATCGAGTCGGCAGTAGGGTTACTTAAACACGATGCCCGCTGTCGCGATGTGGATTTTGAGATGAATCTTTTCCCCGGATTGCCACAGGTTTCCTGTGTGCCTGATCAAATTCATCAAGTATTAGTAAATCTTTTGTTGAATGCCGTTGATGCCATGAAGGACGAAGAAAATCCCAAGGTGACAATCGTAACCGAGGAACAGGATGGAATGGCAAAACTCACGGTATCGGATATTGGAAAAGGAATTAAAGAAAAACATAAATCTCGTATTTTTGAACCATTTTTTACAACGAAGGAAGTAGGAAGTGGAACCGGTTTGGGGCTTTCGGTCAGTCACGGTATTATCAACAAAATTGGCGGCTCGATTCAAGTGGAATCGGACTACGGGGAAGGAACAACATTTATTATCAATCTACCGACTAAAAGTTAATATATGAACGGATCGATTTTAATTGCAGACGATGAAGACAGCATCAGGGAATCACTGACCATAGTGCTGGAGGATGAAGGATATAACTGTACAGCGGTAAAAGACGGCAGTGAGGCTATTGATGCAATAGATAAGGCGAGCTATGATATAATTGTCACCGACTTAAAAATGCCGAAAGCCAACGGTATTGAAGTACTCGAATACGCCTTAAAGCATTCTTCGGATACGTTGACCATTATTATTACGGCTCATGGTACCATTGAAACTGCTATTCAGGCACTCCGCAAAGGGGCTGCAGATTATATTCTAAAGCCGCTGGAATTTGATGAAGTGCTCATCCGGATAAAAAACTTACTGGAACAGAAGAGTCTGGCGCAGGAAAATAAATATTTGCGGGAGCAGATCGATAAGGAGTATAACTTTAACCATATAATTGGTGAGAGTTCTGCCATGAAAAAAGTGTATAAAATGGTGGAGCGCGTTAGCCAAGCAACAAGCAACGTGTTGATTACCGGGCAAAGCGGTACAGGGAAGGAGTTGGTTGCGCGGGCTATACATTCCAATAGCGACCGATCTAACAAACCTTTTTTAGCTATTAATTGCGGCGCGATTCCCGAAAATCTGGTAGAGTCAGAGCTATTTGGTCATAAAAAAGGGTCCTTTACTGGAGCAAATGCTGATAAGGACGGTGTATTTGTAGCAGCACATGGCGGCACGGTCTTTTTGGATGAGGTAGCCGAGATTCCGCTAAATCTTCAAGTAAATTTACTGCGCGTTATCCAGGAGCGAGAGGTAAAGCCGGTGGGTTCCAATCAGATGGTATCGTTTGATACCCGGATTATTGCAGCGACGAATAAAGATATCCAGAAAGAGGTTGAAGAGGGCAATTTCAGGGACGACTTGTACTACCGGTTAAATGTGGTTGAAATTTCTCTTCCACTATTGGAGCAGCGGCGTGAAGATATACCGCTACTGGCCCATCATTTTTTACAGAAATACAATAAAGAACTTAAACGCAACCTCAAAGGGATTACCAGTGAGGCCATGGGTGCCATGATGGCCTATCAGTGGAAAGGTCAGGTACGCGAGCTTGAAAATGTAATTGAGCGGGCTGTGCTGTTAAGTGATGGTGATTTTCTAACGCTTGAAGACCTTCCGGCTTCATTTAAAGAATCATCAGATAGTGAAGACTTTCAAATGGATAGCGATAAGTTGGATGAGGCCATTCAGGTCTTTGAGAAACATCACATACAAAGCGTGTTAAAACGGACGGACGGGAATAAATCTGAGGCCGCACGCCTGCTGGGTATCGATCCCTCTACCCTGTACCGTAAAATGGAGCGGCTGGGCGTTGATGATTAGAGGGCTTTACAAAACACTTGATTAACTATTTTGTCTGTGTTGTATCTTCAAGCTGCACAATCACATCAAAGTGAACGCTCAGATCTTTACTGGCTTTGATAAGCCCCAGCATAGCTGTGGGACGTTCAATATTGTAAGTATCCATATGGATGTGCTTGGATCCTTTGACCTGAAACCTGTTCTCACTCAATAATTTTCCCTGCACCATAAAAGAAGTGGTATCCTGCACGCCTGCAATTTCCATAATACCTCTGGTATGAATGTTCATCCATCCTGTGGTATCACTATTATTCTCGGCCAGTTGGGCACTTAAAAGCTTGTAACTGATGTTGGGATAACTATTCGACTTAAGTGCCTCATACATGTCCTTGTCCATAGCACGTTTGCCACAACTAAGGGACTCGACCGGTAAGGAAACTGAAATCTCAATTTGCTCGTCGTCTTGGGTAATATTGTCCAGGGAGCTATTAGTATTGTTGACTTTACCCACTCCTGATAGGTTTTCGGCATTGCATTGGTAGCTTATCATGCCGGCTTCGCCTTCGATCCAAACTTTTCCTCCTTCTTCAATGATGACGTTATCCAAAAGATAAGATTGCGCCCCGCTTGGGGATATATTAGTAAGAATTATTAAAGGAGTTAGCAGCAGCATAGACTGCCATCTAACAAGTTCCAATATAGAGGAGGACATTAAAGATGTAGCGGGACGCATTAATGTGTCTTTATTGGGATTTAGCTACATAGATTTCAAAAGGTATTGTAACCACTTCTCCAGCTTTAATAGTTCCGAGCATGGCTGATGGTGGATCTACATTGTAATCTTTCATGTTGATTTCATATTCGCCGGTAAATTTAAACGAACCGTCATCTTGCTTGGTACCAGTAACGGGTAGCGAAATCTTTTTGCTTGTTCCGGCAATAGTCAGATTTCCTTCCACATTAAGCTCTATAGATGTCATAGCAGAGTCGGCGTTAATCAGCTCGGCAGAACTCATTTGGAACATTATGTTGGGGAAATCATCAGACTTAAGTGCATCGTAGGTTCTTCGGTTCATGCCTCCTTTCCCGCTCTCGATACTTTTAACCGGAATGGTGAGTGAAAGTGATTTCACTGGATTGCTTAAGGTATCCCCTTCTAATGCAGCTGTATTAAATTTAATGTACGAACTAAACTCTTCCACGTCGGATGTCCAGTCGTGTAGGGTAGAAGTTCCCTCAACTTGTATTGTGCTTTTCTCAAGTATTTCATAAGAATCAGACTGTGCCAGCACATTGCCTGATATAGCGAATAAAAAGATTAAAAAACTGGTAAATAAAGATTTCATAGTTGCCCCTTTTAACTGTGATTAATGGGTTATTGTAAATTGTCAGTAATTAATACTGCAACGATCGTTCCAAACTTTTATTTATGCTATCTTTTACTAAAAAAGAGTACTTAGATCTTACTATACCCACTTTTATTATGCTCAAAACAATATAGAAAGAATTCATGCATGTGTTTAAAACACATATACTTGCAGTAATGCAAAGTACCTTATTAACCTTCTTGCAGCATTGCAAACTGTTATGACAGGCTGCTATTTTGAAATATAATAACCCGTCTTTAAATGATTTAAAGGCTATAATTAATCAATTTGCCGTTGATAGCAAAAGTGGTCTTGTAATTGCATTACTAATAATGAATAACGTAGTAATGTCAACCACTTTGCTTTTCATGAAGCCTCATTCAATTCTTATTGTTGATCAACAAGAAGTAGTGCGTGACTCTTTGCAGCTTATCCTGAGCGAAGAGGGCTTTCGGTGTTATACATCATGTAACGCATCAAAAGCTCAAAAGGTATTGACAACCAAAACTATTGATTTGATCATCGTAGACAGCCAGCTACTCGACCGTAATGGATTATTCTCTTTTCTACAGGCAAGATATCCAGCGGTTAAGATAATTGTGATGAGCTCGTATGTTGAGATTGAGGTAACTCAAAAGGCGCTTATCGACGGAGCGCATGACTTTGTTATTAAGCCCCTTGATTTTAAAGAGCTGATCGACAAGATCAACTATCACCTCTCTCCCATCCGTCAATAACGAAAGTAAGTTGAGTCGAATTAACTTAGGTATGATAACTGTTCATATTTTTTCCCTGTAGTTATGTCGAACCCTACTACGCTAAAGTAGCTTGGCTACGTACCTATGCATTAAAGTGCTTCGGCACGCAGGTGTAGGCTGTGCGATGAAGCGTAAGTGACCGAAGATTTTTCAACACGATTGCCATATACTGAAAGGCTCCGCGCAGGCAGGCTGCATTATATTTCCCGCATGGGCGGGACAAGGGGTGATGAAAGTAGGGTTTTGAAAGGCCTCTTATAAAATCAACGGGTCCGAAAGTACTTTTTAAAGCTTTCCAACCCAACGCCTGAAGATGAATCATCAGGCTATTGTTCAAACCCAGAAAGCTCACTAAAGTGAGCTTTAATAGGGCTATTTTAGCCCACGGATTTATCCGCGGGTGATTCTTTGGTACTTGCTTTTATCCGCAGGTAAATATTAATGGCTCAATAGGCAACTATTTTGTTAATGATCGTTTGAAGAACGTTACATAGCTATTTCACAAACGAATACAAATAAAAAACGGTGTTGCCGTTTCACTGGCAACACCGCATCAGGGGATCGGAACTTAAGACTTAAGGATAAGTCTAGGCTCCTATGGTTAAATACTTGTTAGAAGCTAATTACGGCTTCGAGCATTACGCCGTTAAATTCGCCACCTTCATACTTGGTTCCGGCATAGCCGTCACCGCTGTATGATTGTGTTACATACTCAAGTTTAGCGAGAACGTTCTTGGTTAAGAACCAACCGCCGCCTATGTTGAATCGGGAAATTTCCTGATTGGTATCAGATCCGTCTACAAGGTTGTAGCGGGTTCCAAGATATACATCCTCTTCGGCTCCGAATCTGTAGAGCAGTTCAGCACCGTATTGGTTGTAAGAACGATCGCTGGATTCAGTAGCCAGCTGACCGGAAGTGGTTTCGAACAGTCCGAAGAATTCCAGTCCACCAAACTTAATGAAGGGGTTGATCATGATTGCAGACATTTCACCGGCAATCGGTCCATTCGGAGCAAATGAGGATACCGTGAATCCGGGGGCGAAACGTCCGCTCGTGAAACCGTCATCCATGACGTTGTAGTAGCGAGATCCAGCACGGTCTCCATGGTATAGATATTGATATACAGATTCACCACTGGTTAAATATGAACCTGTTAAGCGGTAACGAAGATTTTCGTTTACTTGCTTGTCAATACCCAGCTTGGTGTAAAATGTGACACTGGAATTTGACTTCATAGTGCTTTGGTTTAGCTTTCCATTGCTTAAGCCTAGCATACCAAAGAGGCCATTGCTGTGGATATAAACCTCACCGGAAACCTCCGTTGTAAAGGAGTCCATAATGTAGTTGCCTACGAATGGATTATGGATAGCAGCAGCGTTATCCGTTCGTCGGAAGTGAGCATCACCATAGTTTAATTCCATGTGTCCTACCTTGAATCGTAGATTTTCCATCAGGCCGGAAGCAAATCCTTCGCTGATGAAGTCAAGACGATCAACCTGTATATATCCACCCTTTACCCAAGCGTCTTCATGGTGCTGGGAGGATAGATATGTTCGCAAGTGCATGCGCAGGCCATTTGCAAGGGCTACGTCAAAATCTAAGTTAGAAGTAGCCAAGTTAAAATTGCTTTCTAATTCCGGAAGGGATCCCGCATCATTGTCATGGGAAATACCCTGGAATTGTAGCGTATTGGCGCCGCCAAGCCGGACATTTAGTCCGTCAAATTCGACGTCTGTTTCAAAGGGTGCCTCAAATTGGTTTAGCCCCGTTTGATCAGGATTGGTATAATATTGCATATCCCGATCGAATTGAGCAGAAGCAATTCCGACAGCCCCGAAGATTAAAAGTAATACCAAGCTTAACGACTTGGTTATGTGTTGTAACGTCTTCATAATAGAACCTCTGGTTAATTAATGATTGTGAAGATTTATAGTTGTTTGTTCATGTATAGTACCTGCAAGTTCTGTTCCAAAAGAGTATTTTAGTTCAATTTTATTTTAATTGATTTGTGAAATATCTGTTTAAATGATATGAAGGGCTAAAATAAGAAATATTTTTTTGGATTAAAGAGGAGTCCTAAAAGCAGAATATCAATCTATTGCATTATTGCATTAGGTTATGATGGGTATGCTTGCAGATGTGCATAAGGTTGAAAATATCTCTTTATTATTCATTATTGCAGGCTTCAAAACTAAAAACCTTAACATTAAACTATATTTTTATAAGTTTGTATACTTCAACCTTAATTAAAAGGATACATTATTATGTTTTCTAAGATAGGTCGTTATTTATATGCGTTGCCATTTGGAGTGTTTGGAATTCTGCACTTTGTAAATGCAGGACAAATGGCGGGAATGGTACCCCTTCCGGGAGGAGTATTCTGGGTGTACTTAACGGGATTGGCTATGCTGGCTGCCTGTGTGTCTCTGATTATTGGAAAGAAGGCACGATTAGCAGCAATATTGCTGGGTGTAATGTTGCTTGTTTTTGTGTTAGCTATACATCTGCCGGCTGTAGTTGGTGGTGAAATGCAATCCAGTATGCCCAGCCTGCTTAAAGATTTAGCATTGGCAGGTGGAGCTTGGTTTATTGCCGGCCAAACGGAAGCTGAAGTGACAGACGAGATTTAAAGTTAAACCACAACATATTGGTAGAAAAGACCCGCAATCTATAATTGCGGGTCTTTTTTTGTTAAATAAGTAGGAAGATATTTCATTTGAACACAGTAGTTAAGTTATATCCGGTTGATAATAAATCATTAAATAAGTAATGCAGTTATTAAATTTATTACCCCAGCTTGTGGTGTATTCATTTTGTTATTATCAGGTTTTTACATTTTAAAAACTGTTTTTACACCGTTATAACGGATATGTGAAACGAAAAGCCGGTAAAAAAGTATTTTAGAACTATAGTCTTTTGAAAAAGAAAATATTAATTGACAATAATTATTTAACAATCTTTTGATTTCATTTTTACTCAACCTAAATAGATGTCCCCAAAATTATTTTCTGATAAACTTAATATTCTTACTGAGTATCAGTCTTTATGCTCATGCTCAAACTGAGGAAAGACGAACTATATCAGCTCAACAAATCAAGGGTAGCCAAATAAACATAGACGGAAAGCTAACTGAGGATATTTGGGAAAAGACCTCTTATGCTACCGACTTTATTCAGCGGGAACCTAATGAAGGGGCAGAGGCTACCGAACAGACTAAAGTAGCTTTTGCCTATGATGATAAAGCGCTTTATATAGGCGCTCGAATGTATAGCCCCAAGCCTAAAAAGATTCAGGCCCAGCTTAGTCGCCGAGATAATACGGGTAATGCCGAGCGATTGGTTGTTTCTCTGGATGCCTATCTTGATCGGCGTACTGCTCGAAGTTTTGTTATTACAGCCTCAAGTGTCAGAGCCGATTATACTCAGCCTGAAGATGAAATGAATTTTCGGAGCAGAGATTATTCGTTTGATCCCGTCTGGACAGCTAAAAGTCATATTGATTCCCTAGGATGGACTGCTGAAATGCGAGTACCATTTTCCCAGTTACGATACAGCGAGAAAAAAAATCAGGTTTGGGGATTAAATATTAACAGGTTTTTACCGCATAAAAATGAGGATGTATATTGGGTTATGATTCCTCAAGATGAAACCGGATGGGCCTCTCGCTTTGGTTATTTGAAAGGCATAAGTGAGATCCCCAACGTTCAGCAAATTGAATTGATTCCCTATCTTGCTGGAAATATGTTTTTGGATGGTAATCCGAATCCGCAGGATCCCTTTAACGATAAGTATAATATGGAAGGGAGAATAGGTGGAGACTTTAAAATTGGGTTGGGATCAAACTTGAAGCTGGATGGTACCATTAATCCCGACTTTGGACAGGTTGAAGCTGATCCGGCTCAAGTAAACCTTTCAGCATTTGAAACATTCTTTGAGGAAAAACGTCCATTTTTTACCGAGAACCAGCAGCTATTTAGCGTGTTAGGTGGGGGTGGCCGGTCTGATAGATATTTTTATTCCCGCAGAATTGGGGCAGCTCCCTCATTGCGTCCGTCTGGCGATGATATTGATTTTGTGGATCAGACAGATAATACATCCATATTGGGTGCCTCTAAACTATCTGGTAGATTTCCTTCTGGATTATCCGTGGGAGGAATAGCAGCTGTAACGGCGCGAGAAGATGCAGAAGTATATAATGTGGATACTGATACCTTTAATGAAGTAAAGGTTGAACCACTCACGGGATATGGTGTGGTGAGGCTACAGCAAGAAATTGGAGAAAATGCATCGACCGCGGGTGTAGTATTAACTGGTGTAAGTCGTAATCTTGAAGAAGGCACGGAATTAGCAAAGATGCTTAATCGCTCGGCGCTAACGGGAGGAAGTGACTGGAATATTCGGTTCCAAGAGGGTAAATATGTGCTCTCTGGCGATGCGGGATTCAGTTATATTTCGGGCGAACCAGAAGCAATTATGAGAACTCAGCGTTCCAGCGCACGTTATCTTCAGCGGCCTGATGCTTCTCATCTTGATATAGATTCAACTAAGACTTCTCTTTCCGGATATCGGGGGAAACTGGAATTTTCAAAGAATAGCGGAGAGCATTGGCTCTGGGAAATTGAGACAAGTACTAAATCACCGGGATTTGATCTAAATGATGTCGGTATTTTATTTACTACTGATGAAATTACCACCGGAGCAGAGATAACATACAGGGAAAACACACCGAGCTCATGGTATCAGTCCTACCGCTTTGAGCTTAGCGGAAGTAGCAACTGGAACTATGGAGGTACTCTCCGGGAAAGGGAAATTGAATTGAGCACGCGTATTCAATGGAAAAACTTCTGGTTTAACTTTCTGAATATTGAATATAGTCCCAGAACATTTGATGATCGTCTGACAAGAGGTGGACCGTTAATGGGGTCACCGACAAGCTATGGTCTTAGAACAGGTATATTTACAAATAGAAGTGCCAATGTATTTGGTCAGGCTTTTATAAGTTATGATAGTGATGAATTTGGTGGTTGGGAATTGGGCATGCGTCCATCAGTTGAAGTTCGCACGGGTGGAAAATGGGAGCTTCAGCTTTCTCCTCGGTTTTCTCGAGAGACCAGCACCCGTCAGTACATAACTACTTTATCCGGAGGTAGAAGTGAAACATTCGGCAAGCGATATATATTCTCTAACATCGACCGCACGACACTATCACTGCAGACGAGACTCAATTATGCTTTTACGCCGGATTTAACTATCGAAATGTATGCTGAACCCTTTGTGGCCAGTGGTAATTATTATAAGCCGGGAGAATTGCCAAGTCCAAGGTCGTATCAATTAGATCATTATGATGTGCTAGGTAAGAATTCGAACGATGATTTTTTAGTTAGTGACGGTTCTTCCCAGTTTACGGTTCCTGATAATGATTTTCTTGTTAAATCATTCAGAAGTAGTATTGTATTACGTTATCAATGGCGGCCTGGAAGTACCTTCTTTCTGGTATGGCAGCAAAATCGTTTTGCGAGGACACAAGAAAATCGATTTGTAGAACTGGGAGATCTTGTGAATGCGCTCGGTGAAACCGGGGATAATCTATTTGCAATCAAGTTTACGTACTGGTTTTCGGCCAATTAGAAATGAGATGTTATCATTCGTGTGTGATATTGAATATAATCTAACCGGTTTTCTCTATTCCCATTTACAATTATAATTGTTTTGAGTTGATCGAGGCAGAATTTTTTTCGCCAATGAATTAGATGTAAGTTTTCATGGATACGATTACACAAATTACGCTTGGTGCAGCGGTTGGGGAAGCTCTGCTGGGAAAGAAGATCGGCAATAAGGCCGCTTTGTGGGGTGCGGCATTTGGCGTACTGCCCGACCTCGATGTTCTCGCTTCACCTTTTGTATCAGAAGTACAGGCCTTGGCTATTCATCGCGGCATCACGCATTCGCTATTTTTCTGTGTTGTGGCTGCCCCTTTATTTGGATGGCTGTTGCAGCGTTATCAAAAGAATGATGCCACATGGAGAGACTGGTCGTGGCTGGTTTTTTGGGTTTTTCTCACCCATATTTTTATTGATGTCTGCACGAGCTACGGCACCCAGGTTTTTCAGCCATTTAGTAACTACTCTCTCAGCTTTAATTCCATTTTTATTATTGATCCCTTTTATACTCTGCCATTGTTAGCCGGGATTGGGATCGCCCTATTTTTAAACAGGCAATCACAACATCGCAGATGGGCAAACTGGTTGGGTATTGGGATAAGTTCCCTGTACCTGTTGCTGGGTTTTGGGGTTAAATTTCATATAAATAATGTGTTTGAGTACAATTTTAATCGGCAGCAGATTAGCCCCGAGCGATATATGACAACCCCATCTCCTTTGAATATTCTTCTGTGGACGGGTTATGCTGAGGCCAATGACACGCTTTATGCCGGATTGTATTCTATTTTTGATGAAGATGATAAAATCGATTTCCAGTCAGTTCCTCAAAATGGGGAGCTGTTGCAGCCGTATCGAAATCAGCTTCCTGTGGAGCGACTTATTTGGTTTTCTCGTGGATACTATGCTGCAGAGAAAAAGCCCGAAGGCCTCATTGTTCACGACCTGCGATTTGGTCGATCAGACTTATGGCTTACCGAACAGTCAGCGCCCTATGTTTGGAATTACAGACTGGAATTTAATGGCGATTCGACCAAGGTTACGGGTTTCAAGCAATATGAGCCCAGTTTTGATATGCGAGCTGAAATGTGGGACCGATTACTCAATCGCGTAATTGGAAACTAAAAATTCAATTTGTTTGTGTACTGTCGTTCGGTACAAAATCCAACACAATTGAGTTCATGCAGTAGCGCTTGCCGGTTGGAGGGGGCCCGTCGTTAAAGATATGACCGAGATGCGAGTTACAGCGTCCGCAAAGCACTTCCGTGCGCTGCATGCCAAATGAATTGTCCGGTTTAAATTTAACGCTGTTTAGTCCAACCGGTTCAAAAAAGCTGGGCCAGCCGCAGTGACTCATATATTTTGCTTCCGATTCAAAAAGTTTGTTGCCACAAACTGCGCAATGATAAGTACCTTTGCCTTCGTAATCCCAATACTTGCCCGAATATTCTCGCTCGGTTCCTTTTTCACGGGCAATGTGATAGACTTTGGGTTTGAGAACTTTTTTCCAAACCGAATCAGGGAGGTTTAGTTTTGCCGTATCAGTGCGGGAATAATAGGGATTATGAGGTTTGATCTCCGAACTGCTTTTAGCTACCTCAGGATTAGTAGTGCGGTTATTTTCTTGCTGCGCCTGACAGCTTATAATGGGAAGGAAGAAAATGATTAATAGAACTGATAAAAATCTCATAAGGTCACGGGAACTAAGTTTTTTGTTATGTAGAAATAACATCAGAGGCTAATAGATCATTCGTAATACAAAAAACTGGCGCATGCCTGAGGGCCTGCGCCAGTTAATTACCTCAAATAAAACCTCATTTACTATTCAATGTATTAACTATGATTCTTCATTATCTGATTCATTTGAGTCATCGCTAATTTGCGGTGGCACATCTACGCCCGACATATTTTTGAATACCTCGAGCATTTCCATAGGTAACGGTAAGAAAGCAAAGGTGGTATTTTCTTCGCTGATGTCGCTCATCGTTTGCAGGAAACGAAGTTGTAGTGCTATTGGGGCTTCTCTCATCATGGTGGCTGCTTCGACTAATCGTTCAGCGGCCTGGAATTCACCTTCAGCGTTAATTACTTTCGCACGACGATCTCGCTCGGTTTCAGCCTGACGTGCCATAGCACGCTTCATATTCTCGGGAAGTACTACATCGCGTACTTCTACAGAAACCACCTTGATACCCCATGGATCGGTCTGTCGGTCAATAATTTCCTGGATGTTTTTATTTACTTTATCGCGCTCGGCCAGCAGCTCGTCGAGTTCCACCTGTCCTACAATACTGCGCAAGGTTGTTTGGGCTAACATCGATGTGGCGTGGATATATTTCTCTACCTGTATGGTTGCCGCTTCGGCGTCGATAACGCGGAAAAAGGTAATAGCATCAACGTGTACCGTTACGTTATCTTTGGTGATAACCTCCTGTCGATCTACGTTGATTGTTAACACTCGCAGGTCAACGCGCTCAATTTTATCGATAAAGGGAATCAGCATGATAAGTCCCGGTCCCTTGGTCTTATGAAATTTACCGAGTCGAAACACAACAGCACGTTCATATTCCCGAAGGATCTTAAAAATCTGAGGCAGCAGTATTGCTGTTAACACAGCAATAGTGATGATCCACGTTATTAAATCAAAAAATTGGTTCGAACTTTCCATAAGCTTCTTTTTTAGGGATTAGTAATGGCTGTTAAAATTTGCTATACGTTATTTGTATCTGATGTTTCTGATAGTGGCCTTACTTTCATTTTAAGTCCTTCAATCTCGGTAATTTCGCAAAATTCACCTTCTTCAATAGTACTTCCGTCGCTAATGGCATCCCAGTATTCACCGTTCACAAAAACCTTTCCGTGACTGTTGTCAATCTTGTCAACAACTTCGGCCTGTTTGCCGATCATTGAGCTAATACCGGTTTTGCTGTCCGTGAATTGAGCTCGAATTCCTTCGGTTACAATCCAGACAAAAAAGAGCGCCGTTAATATGGTGGCCGGGAACAAGCCAGGCCCATGAAAGCTCCATCGATTCGGGTAAATCTTGGAAAAGCATAAGTGCTCCGAGGAAGAAAGATACGGACCCCCCTGCAATGAGTAATCCAAAGGTGGGGGTAAAAGCTTCAGCGACAAATAAAATGATGGCTAGACCAATTAGCGCAAAACCTGCAATATTGATTGGCATGGCTGCAGAGGCATAAAGTACCAACACCAAGGCAATAACACCGGCTACACCGGGCACGATGGCCCCCGGATTTGTTACCTCACCAATAATTCCATAGATGGCAATCATCGTTAAAATAAGCATCACCTCGGGTCGCATGATAAAACCGAGGAATTGTTCGGCAAAATTCGTTGGCACTTCTTTAATGGTTGCGTTATTTGTAATCAGCGTATCGCCATTGAATGTGCGTCCATCAATTTTTTGTAAAAGTTCCTCCGTATCAGAGGCGATTAGGTCGATCACATTTAACTCGAGTGCTTCTTCAGCGGTAATCGACTCTCCATCTCGAACCGCTGACCGTGCCCATTCCGCATTGCGGTCGCGCCTGTTGGCGATGCTCTCAATAAAACTCTCGGAGTAATTAAAAATCTTTTTCTGCATTACAGAGTCGGATTGTCCGCCTCCCATCTGTACGGGAGATGCGGCTCCTATGGTAGTAGTGGGAGCCATTGCTGCAATATGGGCGGCCATCGTGATAAACGTTCCGGCGCTGGCCGCACGAGCTCCTTCGGGGGCAACATATACGATAATGGGTAAATCATCGGATTGAAGGAAGGACTGCACGATATTTTTTGTGGATTCCAACAGCCCGCCGGGAGTATCCAGCTGAATAATAAGGGCTTCGGAACCCTGTTCGCTGGCGGTCTTTATTCCCCTGTTGATGTAGTTGGTTGTAGTAGGAGAAATGGCTCCCTCTACAGAAATCATTGTTACTACCGGTTGGGAGTTTGATTGTTGAACAGAATCGGTTACGGTTGTATCAGGCTGAACTGAAGTACCGCCCGTGAAGAAAGTAAGTAATGTGATAATGATTAGCTGTTTCATACTGTAAAGGTATCAAAAAGGAAATTGGAAACAACATCGGAAAACAATTTATAACTATGTTCAAAAATAAGTAACCCATATTCAAACGAATTTTGGTTTGCCTAAAAATATTTGTTGAGACAGGCGGTATATTTCCGTTTTGACATTTGATGAGGCTAACCTTCCGATTAATATGCTTGCTCTTCACAAAAGTAACAGTTAGGTTCAGGTAACCATCCTAACTAACTATTTAGTTCTATGAGTAAGCAGTCTAAAAATACCCGCCAAGAAATTATTGAGGCAGCTCGGAATGAGTTTTTAACGCATGGGTTTGAGGGAACACGTCTCCATAATATTGCCGATCATATTGGAGTAACCAAGGCGATGATACACTATTATTTTAATACTAAAAAAGAACTTTTCGAGCATGTATATAAACAATCGGTGCAGGTGATTTTTGAGGATCTGAATGATGTTCTTTCGAAAGATGTACCCTTATTTAAAAAAATAGAGTTGTTGATCGAAAACAGTTTGGAAAAAGCAGATGAAAGTCCGAGGGTTTTGGCGTTTGTGATTACGGAAATCAGTAGAAAGCCAGACTGGCTGCAGCCTATTTTTGAGGATCAGGTATCACTGCAGGTTACAACATTTGAAGAAGAGCTAAGCGGCGCTGCGGCAAATTATGAAATAGCTTCTGTCAGCGTACAGGATTTACTTATGAATATTTTTTCGCTTTGTTACTATCCTGTTGTTGCGGGTCCGATACACGAGTCGTTATTTGGTATCGAGAATGCTGCATCAGAAAAAGGATTTTCACAGAAAAGGAAGGGAGTAATTTTGGATACAATTCTAAACTGGCTGACGGCCTAAGATGCTGTTCTGCCCATCAAAAAATTAATACACTCTAACCGACATTTATACATAGGTTTATGTATTTTTATATTTCAAAATGCCCTGTAGGGTAAGGCTCGGCCTGATACCTCAGAATGCAATTTAATACGGCTATCATGGGAGCACAAACAACGCGTTTGCTTGCAGCTGTTATGTTTACCGACATTGTCGGTTATACAGCTATGATGCAGGAAGACGAAGATAATGCTAATAGACAAAAGGAACGGCATCGCCAGGTGCTGAACGAGAGAGCTACAGCATTTGATGGCAAAATACTTCACTACTACGGCGACGGAGCACTTACTATTTTTAACAGTGCTTATAATGCTGTTATGTGTGGCATTAAAATTCAGAACGACATAGCCAATCCGTATTTGCCGCTTCGTATTGGGATACATGTGGGTGATATCGCTTACAATGATGAAGATGTATATGGCGATGCCGTAAATATTGCCTCTCGATTGGAACCTCTCGGAATTTCCGGAGGCATATTGATTTCTGAGAAGGTTCAGAATGAAATTAGCAATCATCGTGATATAAAAACAAAGGAGCTTGGCACCTTTGAACTGAAGAATGTTAAATATCCCCTTTCGATTTTTGCCGTTACGAATGACGGAATTAACGTACCAACGGTTCGTGACGTAAAAGCCAAAAGCGGTAGGGTTAAAAACCGATTGGCTGTGTTGCCATTTGTAAATATGAGTAGTGAGAGGGGCTTTGAGTATTTTGGTGACGGGCTTACCGAGGAAATTATTAACGGGTTAACCAAGATGAAGGGCATCGATGTAACCTCCCGAACTTCGGCATTTGCGTATAAGGGGCAAAATATAGATATACGAACTATTGGCGAAGACCTAATGGTAAGTCACATCCTTGAGGGAAGCGTACGGAAAAATCAAGATAAGATTCGTGTTACGGCACAGCTTATTGAAACCGGGGGTGGGTTTCATTTATGGTCAGAAACGTATGAACGCCATTTGAAGGATATTTTTGAAATACAGGATGGTATTTCTCAAGAGATATTAGAGAAAGTTCAAAAAGGGTTTGAAGGTGAGGAGTCAAGACCCAAGCCAAAGGCAAAAAAATCCCGTAATAAAAAGGGAGCTTACGAACGCTATTTGGAAGGTCGTTTTGAGTTGCAAAAGCATTCGCTCACCTCGGTTCGAAAAGCAATGAAGTGTTTTAATCAGGCAATTGAGAAAGATTCTTCGCATCTAAAATCGAGCATTGGATTGGCCCAATGCTACATGTTTTTGGGTATTTACGGCCAGATGCAACCCCGCCGTGCTTATAAAAAGGCCGAAGAAAACATTGATGCCGTTTTAACTTTAGATGATCAATTTGCAACAGCAGTAGCTCTAAGCGGAATGATAGAACTATTATTGAGGCAAGATTATGAAAAGGCAAAATTCTTGCTGAACAGGGCATATGAAATCGATCCAAGCAATCCGGAAGTATGCTATAATTATTTTCGTTTTTTGAATATGATCGGTGAAAATGAAACTGCTCTTTCCTGGATGGAGCGGACGCTAGAGCTGGAGCCTACCAATCTTCTTTATAATGCCGAACTGGGCAGAGCCTATTACAATTTAAATAAGTTTTCGAATGCGCTGGAGCAGTATAATTATACGCTGGAGTTGGATTCGTCATTTCTGGCAGCACTGGAAGGGAAGGGCTGGACCCTCGTTGCTATGCAAAAGTTAAAAAAGGCGCACAAAGAATTTGAAGTATTACAAAATTTAGTATCCCGGGAGCAAAAAAATATCCCCCATCTGGTTTACACATCCGCCCGGCTTGGCCTGGATGATGCGGCAGATCATTTTATAGATGCGTTGCAAATCGGTGATGCAGATGACTCATATATGGCATCCTCACTTGATATTGCCATGGCCTATTTGGGAATGGAAAAGTACGATGAGGTCTTCTTTCACCTGCAACGAGCGGCCGAAGATAAAGTTGGAGAAATATATTTTATATTTTCTGATCCTTTGTGGGATGAAATAAAGGAAGATTCGCGATACAGCGACTTATTGGAACAACTGAAGTTAACAGAAATACCCCAAGGGTCTTTCTTTGAGCCGGCAAATTAACTCTTGTTGAGCATATCTCCCTGCATAGGGAAGCACCTCGGTTAGCGTGTACGAGTAGCTCCGTCATATTGAAAAGAATTGCTTAATGTTTATGGCGTCTGCAACAGGCAGAGGCTTAATCTTTAAGAATACGAGGCTATTTATGTTAGCTGTTGAATTTTCTCCTTGAGGACTGACAGTATCAAATCCACATCTTCCAAATGCGTCCGAAAGTTAAGTACTGCCAGCCGCAGGTATACAGTTCCATCAATGTGCGTTGAGGAGAGAAACACGCGTCCGTCGCGGTGGATTTCATTGACCAGCTTTTTGTTGAATGTATTAGCACTTCCTGATTCGGGAACGTACCGAAAAAAGGCAACCGAAAGTTCAGGCTCAGGACCAACTTCGATGCCATCGATTTCTTGAATCTCATCATAAAAGTAGCGCGTGAGTAACAGTTTCTCTTCCAGTGCAGCGCGGAAGGGCTGTATGCCAAAAAGCTGGAGGGGCAGCCACATCCGCAGTCCGCGAAAATGCTTGGAGAGCTCCGGGGAAAGATCGGCGGGTGATGCTTCTTGTGTCGCCTTGTAAGTATCTTGCAAATAATTGGCCGACATGTGCTGCGAATCGTATAGCTTCTCCCCGTCTTTCACAAGCAACGCTCCAGATCCGTAGGGTAAAAACAATCCCTTGTGAGGATCGATAGTGGCCGAATCTGATTTTTCGATGCCCTTCATGACCTCTTTGCCGTGATCGGTGAGCAGGAAAAAGCCGCCGTAGGCCGCATCCACGTGGAACCAAAGGTCGTGCCGCTCAGCGATAGCACCAATTTCATCGAGCGGGTCGACAGCCCCGAGATCGGTAGTGCCCGCCGAAGCAAAAATCGTCAGGGGAATGAGTCCCTCCTTCTTGTCGGCTTTAATTTGCTTTTCCAGCGCATCTGCCTTCATGCAGAAACGATCGTCCATTGGAATGGTACGAAGCGTAGCCTCTTGCAGTCCGGAAAACTTAATAGCTTTGACTACGCAATGGTGAACTTGCCGGGTTGTGTAAATAACGGCGCGATTAAAATCTTTAGCTTTAATTCCGGAATTATCTCGAGCAACGACCAGTGCTATTAAGTTGGCAATGGATCCGCCCGAGGTGAGGTTACCTGCAGCTCCTTCGGGATAGCCAACCAGATCATTCATCCAGCGGATGCACATATTTTCGATGCGAACGGCCCCCGGTGATGAAAAGAAAACACCCGTATAGCGATTAGTTACGGCCGCCAGGTAATCGGCGATGGCCGAGGGATAGATTCCGCCGCCGGGAATATAACCGGCGTGCTTGCCCGAGGCGGGATTGAGTCCGGGTGTATCTACTTCTGAATGAAGGAGATCCAACAGTTTATCAAAGTCTTTGGGTTTTTCATCAAATGGCAGATCATATACGCCCTTGCCCATGGATTGCTCATCTACATAAGCCGGCTTTTCGGAAAGGGAATTAAGAAAACGTTCTCCGTATTGACGGGCTTTGTCAAATAAATGATTCCGCTCTTCGGTGGTGGTTTCCAGCTGGCGGGCCTGCTGTTCGAGATCTTTGATTTCTTTTTGCATGTATTGCAATGAGTGGTAGCGTAGTTTTAATTGGCAAATTGGATGATAAAATAACGTGAATTCGATGTAAATTCCGAACTAAGAGTCTTAATGACTCCTTTTTTTAAACGACCCAAAATACGATTGGGTATCCCTTTTGCTGCGCCCCGAGAATTCGGGGGCTTGATCCAACCACCAATAGTAAACCCCGAAAAGTTCGGGACACACGGGACCAGAAAAACCACTGGAAGAGATGAAAAGATCAAGGGCCTACTACGCCGAAGTAGCTTAGCTACGTAGGCCGTACTTAGAATTGTGTAAACGCTTTGGTCGGCAGGATGCGTAGATTTTAATAGTCCTTTGACTGTTAGTGCATAATAATGGAAGCCTCACCGGTACAAAATCTACAAACTGCATCCTTTGACTAACAGAACACAATTCTTATGCCCGATTGAAAACCATTTATATTTCTGATTCAGGTCAAAATAAAAAAGCTGCGGCAAACTGAATTGCCGCAGCTTCCCAAAATAAGAAAGTGATATATGTTAGCTTACATCGGTGCCTGTGAGGGGATAGCCTTCGCTGCGCCATCCGGCTAAGCCTTCTTCAAAGTCCCAAACGTTGTTGTAGCCCATCTCTGTGAGCTTTTCAGCAAGTTTGGGGGAGGCATCACAATCCGCATTTGCGCAGTAGACTACGATATCCTGATCTTTGTCAGGTATTACATTTGATGCGCATTCGAGGTTATGCTCCGTAATGTTGATGGAGCCCGGAATGCGCTTGCTCGTGAAGGCTTCTTCCGATAACGCATTGATCAACACAGGACGATTTTCGCTCGTCATGCGATCGTGAAGTTCTGTTGCTGATATACGTTTCATCGTAAGTGGCATAGTGATCACCTCTTAAGATTTGGTTCCATATTTGTTCGCACAAATACAGCACCATATAACAATCTGAGAGGGGGTTGCCATTCCATGATGTAAGTCGGGATGGCATCCCGACCTACGTTTAGCGAACATCTTTGTGCGTTAAATTTGTTTATGAAACTAAAACAAAGCGGTACTTTTTACGTTTAATAAGCAGAAAAAATTAACCGAAAAATTTTTAACGATTGATATGAATAGAAATAGTTTACGAACGGTATTTCTGATGACGCTGGCTGCCGTGTTGTTTATGCTGGTGGGACAGGTATTGGGGGGATCTACCGGTTTAATTATTGCTTTTGTGGTTGCCATGGCGATGAACTTTTTCAGCTACTGGAAGTCCGACAAGATGGTATTGCGAATGTACGATGCCCAGCAGGTAGATCGAAGCTCGCATCCCCAGTTATATGGAATGATAGAAGAGTTATCCCGAAAGGCTGAGCTTCCGATGCCGGCGGTGTATATTATCCCACAAAACCAACCAAATGCTTTTGCAACGGGACGCAATCCCGAAAATGCAGCTGTGGCAGTAACGAAAGGTATCATGCAGGCGCTTAATGAAAATGAACTTCGGGCGGTAATAGCTCACGAACTTGCCCATATCCAAAACCGTGATATTCTAACGCAGACAATTGTTACCACGGTAGTGAGTGCACTTACAATGCTGGCACAGTTTGCTTATTTCATTCCTATAGGGGGAAGCGATCGTGGATCAAATCCTTTGGTGGCCCTTATTGTGTTGATTACGGCTCCAATTGCTGCAACCATGCTACAGGCTGCAATAAGCAGAACCCGAGAATATGAAGCTGATCGAACAGGAGCAGAAATATGCGGTCAGCCGGGCCAGCTTGCATCGGCCTTGCAGCGGATTGAAAAGGCGGCCGAGCAAATTCCAATGAATGTATCAGATACAGCGATGCGTTCAACTTCGCATATGTTTCCGGTGAATCCCTTTAGCGGCGGAAATTTTATGAGACTGTTTTCTACGCATCCCGAAACTGAGGATCGCGTAGAGCGGCTGATGCACATGCAGCGTACCGGAGAATATTTGTTTGATTAGATAAATAGTTTTCCGAAATAAAATGCCCGGCACTTTAAAAGTGCCGGGCATTTATGATTATTGCTAAAAATAATTATCGGCTACTCTTCTTCACTTTTATATTGTTCATCATAAGCGTTTTTTATGCGCTGGTTCATATGACGCTTATAATTTTCGTATTCGTATTTGCGGACGGTAAATTCGGAGTGAAAGTTACCGTCGTTACAATCCACTTTTAATTTATTGGGATGATCTGTTTCGCTAATTTCAACAGCGATGTCGCCAAGTTTATAGGATGCAATAACAGAGCTCATAAGGTCATTTGTTTTTGTTTATGCTAAGATAATTACTTAAGAGCTCTTTGTGAATTTTTAGTCTGTTTATTACATCTCCATTTCTGGAGGACCGTCTCCGTTGGGACCTTGATCTCTTCTTCTCTGTTCTTTGTTGCGTTCTCCGAAAAAGTATTGAAAGCTGATGGTTGCAGATCGTGATGACCAGCTAAACTCACGCTGGGTATAAAAATCGGTATTGGGATTACCGTCGGTATTAGCAGTATAACTAAAGTTCTGTGAATTCAATAGGTCGCGAATATTGAGTGAAATCTTGGCCTTTCCATCCATCAAGTCTTTAGAAACACCAGTATCAATCATTGTCATGCCTTCGCGTCGGCCCTGAGTAGTTTCGCTGGGTCCACGATAGCGCATGGAAGCTTGATAATTGAGACCATCAATAATTTCCTTGCCGTCGCGCTGCTGCCTTCGATTTACAGCTTTAATACGTGCGTGGAGCTCGGGCAATTGAAAGGGTTTGGTGATGTAATCATCGGCGCCCAGTTCCAGTCCTTCCACTTTGTCATCCAGAGCATTTTTAGCCGATATGATGATCGTTCCTGTTTCCGGATTCACGGATTTCAACTCCCGTAAAACCTGTAGGCCCGAACCGCCCGGAATCATAATGTCAATAAGTATCACATCGTAGGTGTACGACATTACCTTGTCAAAAGCCTCGGAATATGATTGAGCGGTTTCACAGATATATCCTTCGCGCTTCAGATACGTTTGGATGTTCTGCAGTAAATCTTCGTTGTCTTCGATGATGAGTAATTTCATAGCAGTTCAAACATAACAAATGATTTTGAAGCAAAACTGAAGGTTGGAATGGTATTACTTTTTCTATCTTGTAGAATCGTAATTTGAAATGTAATGGTTATGCTTGTTTGTAAAATGAAGCCGATCTTTATCGTATTATGATACGAAAGGAAAGTTCATTCAACAGTATGTGGATTCGACGGAAAAAATACGACCGTTGGCTTCAACCTCATATGTGATTGAAGAGGCTGATTTGCGCGGAGGGGTTGGAGCTAATTTTCTGGTACGCTGGCATTCGCAAGAGCCTATTTATCCACCGGTTATTGAGGCGGTAAATATTAGTACATCACAGCAACAAGGGATATCATTTTTGAGTGTAGGACGTGTACTTCAGAAGAGTTCTTAATCTACATCCCGTAATTAGCTTAATGAAAACTTTTATAAAGCGATAAGTTGTTTTGACATCAAGAATTCTGATTCCCTGAATATGTGGACTCAATTTCAATTACTCCGTATTGCCCTTGCATGCCGTATTGTGCGGAAGAACCGGGCGGTAGTACTTTAACGGAGTTTATATCACCAGGAGAAAACATACTCGAAACACGGGAATAGTTTCGTCCTGCTTTTTGGCCATCAACAACAAATAATGGCTGTGACATTGGATTATTGATTGATTTATGTCCTCTTATTATAACTTGGATATTGTCACCAGAGCCATTTAACTGTACACCGTTGGCGCGGCGCAGAAAATCCTCGAGGGTCCAATAGCTGGTATAATTTTGGGATTCTATAGCTTGTGAATGTTGACTGGTGGTAGCACATCCTAATGAGCCAAGTAATAGCACACATAATCCTATTGATATACCTAAGTTTAATCGTTTCATTATGGTGGGATTTGATTAATAATATTAGGTACTTAGCAGTATAGACATTTATTATTAATTAAGTAAATAAAAAATAAGGACTTATCGATATTTTTACTGGTTCTTGGTGAAAATACGGATGACTCCGAAGTGTCCCTCCATACCGTATCGGGCAGACTGCGAAGGTGGGAGTACTTCGATATAATTTATTTCGCCGGGATATAGCATTTCATTAACACGGGCAAAACTATGGCCGGCTTTTTGTCCATCAATAACAAACAATGGTTGACTTGTAGGACTGTTGGTACTACTCACACCACGAATGATAACGCGCTCACTACCCGGGCTTCCAGTAATTCTTGCTTTGCTAGTTCTCTGAAGGTGATTTTTAAGGGTCCAGTTGTTTTCAGGGTTGGTCTTTTGGGATTTCTTCTTATTTGTAATGCTGGTGGTGGAGCAGCCCAACACCGTGGCAAATAGTCCCGCAGCAAGCAGTATGATAAGTGGTTTTGAAAACTTCATAATCTTTTTGGTCTTTTGGGATTACATAAATCAACCTATAAAACTCGGGGCTTGATTTAAAAATTATGTTACAGAACGATAATAGCCTGTGATAAGACGCATTAATTTTTCAAGATCGTTTCGTCCAGCATATCCGTATCATTAAAAACAAATTTGTTGGTAAAAAGAATCCCTAAATAGACCGAAAGTATGGTGCCCGAAAAGATGGCAACCATAATCATAATTTGATATTTAATGGCAATAAGGGGAGAGCTTCCGCTTAATATTTGACCAGTCATCATGCCCGGCAGAGAAACGAGGCCTATAGTAGCCATAGAAGCAAGGGTAGGGTTAGCTGATTTTTGGAGCGCTTCACTAAAAAATGAATGTACTGCCTCGGACCGTGTTGCCCCACAAGAAAGGTAAAACTGGTAGCGCTCCTGATGTTCATTTAAGCTGTAGTAAAAGGCATTAATCCCGATCACGTTACTTCTGAGGCAGTTGCCCAGCACCATTCCTGTTATGGGAATGGTATATTGTGCCGCCAGTAGTTTTGGGAGCTGTATTACCACTTCCAGAAAAAAGAGATCTATAATAATGATGCCAAAAAAGGTAGCTCCGAAAATCGGTAATATTACCGACCATTTGCGCTTTAGATCACTGCGGTCGATAGTGGCAAAGTCGGCAACGGCTACCATTACAAAAATCCATGCAGCATTAATCCAGGGATTGTCATATTCAAAAAGGTACTGCAAATAATATCCTACAAAAAGCAATTGCAGGACCATCCGAACAGAGGCGGTTAAGAGCTTTTTATTTAGCCCGGTTCGATACTTCCACAAAATATAGGCTGGTACCAGCATGATAATAAAGCCAATTCCCAGCTGTACCCATGTAAGGTCAATAATTTCCATTACGAGAGTTCTATTATATTTTCGGCTTTAGCGACCCAGAATGGATCGTGTGAAGTTGAAATAATGGTACGATCGCTCTTAAGCAGCAATTCTGCAGCTTTTTGTTTGGATGCTTTATCCAGTGCCGAAGTCGGCTCATCCAGCAAAAGGAGCGGCTTGTCAAGCAGGTGGCAGATTGCTAGTCCAACGCGTTGACGCTGCCCCGTGGAAAGATCACGAAATTGTTTACCGAGGATATCCGGGGCCAACCCTAACGCTTTTAAAGTTTTAATCCGATTTTGTTGAGTGTTTTTGGTGGATTGGTTGGCCGAAAATTCAAATGGTTTGTCCATGACCTCAGCAACCGTACCGGATCCCAAATTTAAATCTTGTGGAAGCCAGGCTGTCTGTTTCCGTATTTTCTGGGCGTCGTAGTTTTCGCGATTGATGGAAATAGTGCCATCCCGTGGTTTGTGAAATCCCAAAAGTAGTTTGAGAAGAGTGCTTTTCCCCGATCCGGATTCTCCCTTTAATAGGGTATGTTGGCCGGGCCTTGCCACAAATGAGAAATCCGTTACAATCTGTTCGTTTTCAAAGCCAAAGGTAACACTGTTAAATGATATGTTGGGTGATCGTGCCAATATTATGATGCAGATATTTTGTTGTTAAAAAGGAAGGGGTTCGCCGGTTTTTTGAGCTCGCTGGCGGTGTAGCTTTTGCAGCTGATCGGTTATGGGTCCCTTTGTACCGTCACCGATTAGGCGTTGATCTATTTCTACTGCGGGAACCAATTCGCCCATGGTACCGGTGGTAAAGCACTCGTCGGCGGAGTACATCTCAGCCATACTAATACGTTTTTCTGCCACTGGAATGTCATTTTCTTTACAGAGGTCGATTACGATTTTACGTGTAATACCCGGCAGGCAACTATCTGCAAAAGGCGTAAGTACTTTCCCGTTGTTGACAAAAAAGATATTTGTTGCATTTACTTCTGATACGTAGCCTTCAATATCCATCATAACAGCACCATCGGCATTTGCGACATTTGCTTCAATTTTAGCCAGAATATTGTTAATCAGGTTGTTGTGATGGATTTTGGAGTCGATGCACTGCGGGGAATTTCGTCGTATCGAAGAAGTAACCAGTTGAAGCCCTTCTTTATCCTCGTGAATAGGCGGCTTCCATTCTGCCAGGACAATAAGTGTTGGTCCGTACTGGTTAACCTGGGGGTCCATATAGGAAGTTACTTTCTTGCCGCGCGACAGCGTCAGCCGGATATGTGTTTCATCGCGCATGCCGTTGGCTTTGAGCGTGGCAAAGAGCGCTTCTTTGATTTCATTATTTGACGGTATGCTATCGAAAGCCATGGCATGAGCCGAATTTTGCAATCGCTCGAGGTGTTCGTCGAGCGCAAATATTTTACCATCGTAAACGCGCAGTCCTTCCCAGACGCCATCACCACCTTGTACCAGACTGTCGAAGACTGAAATCTTAGCCTCCTGACGATCATAGAGCTCACCGTCAATCCAAACTTTAATGTCTTTATTGCGAGGATCTGGGATTGTGGGATGTGTATCCATAATTCAAAACTGACTAATTATTAGTTAACATTACTTTTTAATTGCATGTGCAAGCAATCTATCATAAATCGACTTGCAGTGCTCATAAAGCGGATTCAGGCGATCGGGAAGTTGCTCGTTTTTAGGTTTGTAGGGCTTAAATCCCGTAGACTGGTGTACATTGTCATACCAATATTCCGCCCATATGCCATCCTCGGGAATGGGGCCCGGTTGCCATGAAAGCATTGATTTCTCAAATGGAATTCCCAGCTGTTCACACAATACTGATAAAACAAATTCAGGATCCTCCAACACTTCCTTTGAATCGAGGACGATAAGGGGAAGGTTCTTGTTTTCGGCTTTTTCAAAAAGATCGAGCAGTTGCTGATATCCGGTATCAAGCAGTGAGGGATCAGGCAGTGATTTATCAAGAGAAAGTAGCATATCTGCGGGATCACGAATCAAAAATATGGGGGTAAACTCTTCGAAAAGTTGTTCCAGGATGTCATTCATTTCTATCATGTGATGAGCCATATTTTTGACAAACAGGACTTCAGAGTTCGTGCCGGTTGCCATCAGATTTTGCATTACAATAGAAGGATCTTTGGGCTGGCTTTCGAGCACTTTTGCACGTCCGGGATGCTCGGCACCGCTCTGCAGCAGGTAGTGGGCATAGAAGGGCTCATCTACCACCTGGGTGTCGCTGCGCTGTGCAAAGGAGTACATAATGGCCGTGGAAATATTACGAGGGCCGGACCACATATTTATCTTGATATTTGACATAATAGATGAATTCGGAAGATATTGTTCAGGAGATATATGGTATTGATATTTTGGGGATCATCAAAAGTAATAACCAAAAGGGATTAAGGAACATAATGATCCCCCGCTTTTCTACAATAGTTTTTATATTTTAAAAACATTGGCTAATCAAAGTAAATAGACCTCCGGGCTTTAATGAAACACAAAGAGAATGACAGTGGTGAGGTCAAATTTCGACCTGAAAAGCTGCTGGAAAAAAGTTCAATTGTATATTACCATCGAGAGAGTGGTGATCAATATTCCTATATAGATATCAGTCCAAATGTTAGCCGCCTTTTGGGATACTCCCGAGCAGAAATCAAAGCTGAGGATTTTAGCTGGTTAAGTCGAATACATCCGGAGGATCGACAATCAGTGATCTCAATCTTAGAAAATATTGATCCAGGTCATCCCCAGATAATTGAATATCGGTTTAAGCATAAGTCCGGACATTATCTTTGGCTGCGCGATGAATTTGAACGGGTTGCCAATGCAGAAAAGGAAGAATTGGTAGGGGTGTTTGTTAAAGCAAATAAATCCAAAGAAATACAGTACTTGAATCTGGAAGAGCGGGAAAAGTTACAGCAATTGGCGCTGGATAACTTGAATGACATGGTGGTAATTACCCGGGCTCCGAAAGATGATCCGCTGAATTCACGTATAGTTTTTGTTAATAAATCTTTTGAGCAGTTTACCGGATATCAATCGGAAGAGATTATTAATAAAACGCCTACCTTTTTGCACGGTCCCCAAACGTCGGAAGAGGCGTTGAGCCGAATCAATCAAAAAATTAAAAAACGAGAATCGTTGCGGGAGGAGTTTATCAATTATAAGAAGGATGGCACTCCTTACTGGGTTGAGCTGGATATGGCCCCCTTTCCTACAGATGACGCGGAGTATGAATTTTGGGTGGGAATTAACCGGGATATTACGAAGCGTAAAATAGCTGAGAAGAAACTCGCGGAAAGTGAAAAACGACATCGCACTTTTACTGAAATGGCTTTTGATGCTATCTTTGAAATCCACGTTGATGGAACTATTCTGCGATGCAACAAGCGAGCATGTGAGCTTTTTGGTTATTCCCGGGAAGAGTTGATCGGCATGCATGTTCTGGATTTGACTCCCGAAGAATTTCACAGTAAACAGCCCGAGACATTTGCTGATATAACTACAACGGGGGATGAAGCCTGGGAGCGAATCTATCAAAAGAAAGACGGCATGAAATTCCCAACTGAAATTCATACGGCATTTTATGAAATGGGCGGACAAAAACGGCTAATAGCCTATGTGCGTGACATTACCGATCATAAAAAATATGAGCAAACGATACGGAAATCGCTGAAAGAAAAAGAAACGTTGTTGTCGGAGGTTCATCACCGGGTAAAAAACAATTTAGCAATTATCTCCGGCTTGCTGCAGATGCAGGTATTTAATACCGAAGATGAAAACCTGTTGGCAAAGCTTAAGGAAAGTCAGTCGCGCATTCAGTCGATTGCGATGGTGCATGAAAAGCTTTACAGCTCGGAAACATTTTCGGAAATTGCCATTGATAAATACATAAACGATCTGCTTAATATGATCGAAGAATCAATGACCGATTTTAAAAAAGATATCCGTGTGAATACGGATATGGAATCGATTCGGTTAACGGTAGGGCAGGCTATTCCCTGTGGATTGTTACTGAACGAGATGATCACAAATTGTTACAAGCATGCATTTAAAAATAGTGATGAAGGGGAAATAAATATTTCAGTTAGAGAAGAGGAGGGGCAAGTAAAATTAAGTGTTGAGGATAACGGTATTGGATTGCCGGAAGATTTTAGTATTGAGCAGCAGCCGTCGCTGGGAATGACGATTATTAATACATTAACTACTCAGCTGGATGGACAGCTGAAAGTTGATTCGGGTGATTTTGGGAGCCGTTTTTCGTTAGCTTTTGATATCGAAGGTGACACTGTAGAATAGAATAATTTTAAAAATGATTTGTTGAAGAAACAATGAGCTACAATTTCTATGTTGAGGTAAAGTGAATCAACGAACTAATGACTTTTTCAAAATAATCAAACAAAAAATCGGAGAATAAGTATGATACCATCATCACTACAAAAATCGATGCTATTTGTTTTAATGATCTGCTTTGTTGCTGTGCAGCCATTGGCGGCACAATCAGATCAGGGATTAACCCCAAAAGATGTTGCCAAGATGCAGCAGGTAAATGAGATTGCGATTGCTCCATCCGGAGAAAAAGCAATCTATACCTTACAGAAGCAAGCAGATCCCGAAAAGGAAAATAAACCGGCAAGTTATCACCTGTATCTTGCGGACTTGGCCAGCGGTAATTCCATTCCTTATGTGACGACGATGAGCGTCAGTGATATCGCTTTTCGTCCTAATCATAATTCCATTACGTTTTTGGCAAAACGTTCATCGGATGAAACTACGAGTTTGTACGAAATTTCTATGAATGGCGGAGAAGCCCAGAAAATATATTCCTTCGAGACTGCTATTGGAGAGTATGAATGGGCTTCTGATGGGAGTCACATCGCATTTATGGCCCAAGATACGATCACTTTTGAACGATCGTCGCTGCCCTATCATCCCGAAGTGTATGAAGAAAATCTGAAGCAGCGACGCGGTTATGTGGCAAATGTTGAACATGCCCGGTCACGGTCCGCATCAGGTTCAGGTTGAAGGATCTATTTACCAGATGCGATGGAGTCCAAACGGAGAAAAGATTGCTATAGGTGTTGCCCCTTCTCCCCTCGTAGATGATTATTACATGAAGCAGCAGGTAAAAGTGGTTGATCACATGGGCAAAAAAGTTTTGGCCGAAGTTGATCACCATGGAAAACTCGGACAAATTGGCTGGAGCCCGGACGGAAGTAAACTGGCGATGATCGCAGGAGCTGATATTCATGATACTATAGCCGGACGATTATTTATTGTTTCGGCTGATGGCGGTAAGCCTACCCAGCTAAAGCCTCAATACAAAGGCATGTTTGAGCAGTTCAAATGGACTGGTAATAATAAACTTCATTATCTGAGTAGTGAGGGCGTATGGTCAACATACGGCAGTATTAACGCTGACGGATCAAATATGAACACGATTATAGGTAAAGGTGATACAAATCTTTCCTCTTTTGCCCGTGCTTCGAGTGGAGCTACTGTTTTTTCAGCAAGTTCTGCATCACATCCGCAGGAGTTGTATCAATTGGCTAATAACAATGTTAAACGAGTGACGAAAAGTAACGCCTGGCTGGATAAGAAAAAGCTGGGTGAGCAAAAAGTAGTCACCTGGACGGCGGATGATGGTACGGAACTGCAGGGCATCTTGGTGTATCCTGTTGATTATGAAGAGGGTAAGCAATATCCACTGATTACCACCGTACACGGCGGACCCGAAGCGCATTATAACCATGGCTGGGTAACAAGCTATTCTGATGCCGGTCAAGTTGGTGCCGCGCAGGGCTATTTCGTTTTTTATCCTAATTATAGAGGCAGTACCGGCCGTGGAGAAGCATTTGCCAAGAGCAGTCAGGGCGATTTGGCCGGGGCAGAGTTTGATGATATTGTTGCCGGCGTTGATGACTTGGTAGAAGAAGGATTGGTAGATGAAAACAAAGTAGGTGTCACCGGTGGTTCTTATGGTGGATATGCTACCGCATGGATGGCTACGAAGTATACCGATCGTTTTGCAGCAGGAGTTATGTTTGTGGGCATCAGCGATAATATTTCTAAATGGGGAACCAGCGATATTCCCGAAGAGCTCTATTTGGTACATACCCGCGAGCGTATTTGGGAGGATTATCAAAAATACCTGGAGCGGAGCCCTATTTATTACGCCGGACAGGCAGATACGCCCCTGTTGATTATGCACGGCAAAGAAGATACGCGCGTTAATCCGGGCCAGTCTTATGAGCTGTATCGCCATATTAAAACGCGAACCGACACTCCTGTTCGTCTGGTACTGTATCCCGGAGAAGGACATGGCAACCGCAACGCAACGGCGCGTTACGACTATAACCTGCGTATGATGCGTTGGTTTAATCAATACTTGAAGGGACAGCAGCAAGAACGCCCTGACGTGGAAATTGAAGTAGAAAAAACGACCGTTGAAAACTAAGCCTGATTAACATAACGAATCTTTATATCCCCTTCTGTTTGTGCAGGAGGGGATTTTTATTTGCCAATCTCATAACTAAATAATAGACTTTTAAATCATCAGGCTTTTGGGATAATCCTGAAACATAGGTACTAAAAAATGATTCCATGCAGAACGGGTGCAATCGTAATTATTTTCCTTTCAGTTATCTTCTTTTCTGGATGTGCGGTTCACAGTCCCATGAGTGAGATGCTCATGTTCCAAGAGAAAAAAGCATATAACGGAGAGACGTACAGGGCACGGTATAGTCATAGTTTGGCAGGAGTTACTAACAACATTTATTCTGAAAGCGCGGTAATAAACTATGCCAAAAAGGAGGGGATGGGAGGTGCTGATACAGAATACAATCACCAATCACTTCCTGCGATTACGACAAATTTTATATTTATGTCTGATAAGATTGATCGCATTGCTGCTTCAATTGCAGTAGGTAGTAGTTTGGGGGCTGATGTTACGCTTCGCATATATAAGCATTGGTATGTAAGTGGAGTTATGACGTTGCCACGCTTTGAGGCCGGCCAGGTTATACTTCAAAAAAGAATAAAAAAGGGCCCTGCCACAGGAGTAAGTATAGGTGCAACTTATCAAAGAGAATACCAATACTTAGGAATCGAGAATGTGGACTGTTTTTGTTTTCCGTCCGATGACTTTTATACGAGATCAGTAGGCCTCCGGGCAGTGGCATTGGTGGCTCCTCCATCGGAATATGGGGAAAGTGGGGTCTTTGTTCATTTTACCGGGAGTTTAAACTATGATATTACTATGGAAACGTTATTTCCCAAGGTGGGATTTTCGGTAGGACTATATTGATGGAAGCCCCTGGCGGCTAATTGCCAACGTATTCCTCAATATTTTCGGGATCGCCCAGAAGCTCTACTTCTTCAAGATCTTTGACTTCACGCACTTCGTCAACGATGCCCTGTAAGATGGTTTCATAATTATTAAAATCCTTTCCAAAAAAGATTTTTTTATCATCCGATTCCACATAAAAGTTGGACCATGTAGATCCAAAGTTAATCGCTTTTATATCTTTAAAATCTATAATACTTGGTGAAATTAAACCCTGCCGGTGAAGAGAAGTATCTGTTAATTTAATTTTATAACCTACTGCAATTACAATAACCACAGCCCAAAGCAGAAATAGAATCACCATTAGGACAGCAAAAAGCGTTTCTCCCACATTATAATTGAGATATGCGGCATATAGCATGGGCCCGCCTACCAGGGAAAACAAAAAGAACATGCCCCATTTTGATTTTGCCCGAAGTGAAAATTCTTTTTCCTCTTGCTCCATAACCGTTCATATATTTGTGTTAGTGCTAATAAAGAGAAAGGTTATATATCTATTAATAGTTTAAAATGAAAGCAACATACTGGATTTGCGAAATATTTAATACAGATTAGCATATGGATGTAACAGCACTCAGTAAATTTTTGAGCTATGTGCTGCGTCACCACCCCGAGGACATTGGCCTTGAACTGGATGACAGCGGCTGGGCGAAGGTCTCTGAGCTAATTGAAAAGGCTCAAAATCATGGAAAGAATATAGACCGTGATATTATTCGTCAGATTATGCAAAACAGTTCTAAGCAGCGGTTTATTGTTAGCAGTGATGGGAAGTACATAAGGGCAGGTTATGGTCATTCCATTAACGTGGATTTGCAGTTAAAACCGGAAACTCCGCCCCAAAAACTTTATCACGGAACGGCTCATGATAATGTAGCGTCTATTTTGGCTGATGGCATTGAGGCTCGCAGTCGTAATTTTGTGCACTTATCTACCACGGTTGATGAAGCGCGCAATGTAGGAGGACGGCATGGTGAGCCGGAAATTCTTTTGGTGTTTGCAAGGCGAATGAGTCGCGAGGGTTATGACTTTTATCAATCCGAAAGCGAGGAGAGTATCTGGCTGACGAACTATGTGCCGCCACAATACATCGAACAGCAATAAAGAACCGCGATTGATGAATAGTTGTTTATCCCCAGATATAAATACTGCATCCGGATGATGTTATTTGTATGTTTTCATTGATGCAGAAAAAGCGCAACATATTGGTAGCCATTATGGCCATTGTGCTGATTGGCCATTCATTGGTGCAGGGGCAGCCCCTGATGGAGAAAAGATCTGCAGTTTTCTTGCCTGTAGAAAAAGAAAGTGGCCAGGCTACGAATCCCTTAGCACAGCCGAATCTATTTAATGTCTATTTTCCTGTAGAAAGCGGAATAAGTATAACTAATATTCCGGGGCCGTTTCTTTCTGGCGAAGAGCTGGGAAAGTCGGAAGTTCATAAAGTTATTGCTTCAGTAGCAGATAATAGGGCCTGTGTTTTTCTGCAGATTTATTATAAAGTAGATCGGACTCCAATCCTTTTAAAATATATTTTCCCTTTTCACTCATTTCTATAGCTGTTTAATGTATGATAGGCTATCAGGGTTAAGATATTTGGTAGCCTTTCAGTCATAAATAGATATAACCGAAATTTATAAGAGTAACGTAATCGGTATATCGCAACGGTACATTTAAAACAGTTTTTGAAAAATGGATATAGATTTAACAACTATTATTATCAGTGCTATTGCATCGCTATTCTTTATAATTCCTATTGTGCTTGATCAATTAAAGAAGAGAAAGGAGGATGAATCCAAAGAGGAAACATCTTGATTGAAAGCCGAATCAAGGAAATGAAATAAAAAAGCCGCGGGAAACCGCGGCTTTTTGTCTATTTGTAAGATGTGCCGGTTTTTGTTAGCTCACTTCAATCTTTTTACCGGCTTTTTCTTTTAGTTTTGGTACCGTAATCGTTAACACGCCGTTGTCGTATGTGGCGCTAATGTTTTCCTCATCAATCACATTAGGCAGTGGCAGCGAGCGCTCAAACTTTCCAAAACGGCTCTCAATGCGATGATACTTGGTGCCATCTTCTTCTGTCAGCTTGCGCTCACCGCTTATGGTAATAGTGTTATTTTCAAATCCGATGTTAATATCATCTTTACTCATTCCCGGTAGAGCAACGGTTATTTCGAACTCTTTATCCGTTTCATAAACGTTGAGTTCAGGTACAAATGTACCTTTGTTCCACGAGAATGCATCTTCCATCATTTCGTCGAGTATATCAGAGAATCGAAGCGTATTTGTGTTTCGATTTCGTCCTTGATCGTTGAACAATGTTGGAAATTTATTTTGTCTCATCAGCATAGCAAATACCTCCTAAATTTTTGTTTTCATTTAGCAGTTCTAATTACTCATGAGTGTGATGGACGTCCATCACTCAATCACATTATAAATTTAACAAATGCCGTGCCAATGATGATCGGCTTAGCTCAGTTTTGCAAAAATGGCAAATCACCAATATCTAAACTATACTTTTGGCAAAGTTGGTATGTAAAATCGTCACTTAAGTCTCTAATATTGGTTAAGATTTGTGTCATAGAATGAGGAAGCATTTAATTGAAGGAGTTGTACCTCCAATATATGTTAAAAAGTACTCTCACCAATAGATTTTAGTAACCACCCCTTTTCCCCTCCTTTTAAAGGAGGGGAGTTGTTAGTTTGTTGCAAAATATATTATTTAACGCTCAGTATTTTTCCAGGGTATAAATTAAATTGCAAAGCAATATTAAATCCCGAAGTGTTTGGATATGCTAAAATATTCTCCCCTTAGCAAGGGGAGATACAGAGGGGTTAGAAAAAGGAGGAGTGAAGTGTAGTCCCCAGTTTCTTATTAGTCGTCAGATTTTTCTTAGAGTTTTTTTAAGCGTTTTTTCAATCCTTCGGCAGCCGAAACATATCCCCCGCCGCTGCCATCTACAAAGTGGATATGGTCGCGGTGATATTGAAATACCATACAGGTAATCATGGCGGCTTTGGATAGGTGGATGCCGAAAGCCAACTTTTCATTTCTGAATTGTTCTTCAAGAAAATTAACAAATTCCTTTCGCTCTGATTCGCTGCCGCTGATTACGAGGCGCAGCATATCGTCAAACTTTCGATAGTCGGAATTCTGGGCCAGATCCGATTTATAAAGTGACCAATTAGTGGCTGTAGTTTCGTAATCCAGAGCCATTAACACTTTACCGATAATGGTTTGCAGCTGTACTTTCAGGATGTACCCAATGCGTTTTAGCCAGCCCTGCCCGTGTGTTCGAAATCGGGCCTCCCCCATAAGTTTAGAGAAAGATAACGTCATGGATAGTTCGGGTATATTTATGGGATTTGTTTTCTCATCAAAACCAAAAGTGGTGCGTATTTTTTGGAATACTTGTTCGTAAATTTTTTGAGGATGATCAATGTTGGGATTGGCTTTAATCATCATGGTGATGACCTCATTTTGAGGCTGCTCTACCTTTTGCCAGCGGCATTCCAGTCCGCTAAAGTCAACCGTCTGTGCATTTTCTAAGGCCGGTACTCGGAACGTATCCGAGTTAAGGTTTTTCAGTATCCTTTCAGCAAAACTTAAGCCCCCGCCCGAAAAAATAGATTGAATATAGAACTCGGAAGCACGGTATCGGGCAACCTGTATATCATACCCTTGCTCGCGAATATATGAGAGGGGGATAATAGCTGCACGTAAATCAAGATTATATTCTGTTTTGCCAATGGTTTTGCATCCTCCTAAAACACGTCGGGCATCATCAATCAGGTGGGGAGGAAAACAAAATGATGCGCCGTCTCCGCCAAAGGTAAATGGGATTGTATTGCGGTCAGCTATATTAAAGATACCCACAATGGGCGATGCGCCCAAGATATTTACTTCTTTATAACGGTTATTTTGAATGGCATCGGTGGAGTTTACAATATCTGTTACAGCTACATACCAGTTATCGGGGAGAGGGTGAAAATTTTCTTGATTTGAGGCGTTAAAAAAGTCCTCAATAACAGGTAGATTTGCGTAAAAGTCAGCGCTGTCTGCCACAATAATTATGTTGATTTATTTTTTACAGGCGTTGTAAACATACAAAAAGTATTTGGTTGGGGCGGCATTATTGTATCAGTGGTGATGTGGCTTTAACGACTGGGGATCGATTTCCACTTTTTAGTGATTACCTTCCGTGGCAATCTCGGTAAAGACAGTCATATACTTCAGATAGTCCTTCAGGGAATATTGCTCATCGCGATATTTTCGATAAATCGTTCGAAATTCGTAGCGGAGTTTTCTGGAGCCAGACGTTGGATATATGTTTGCAAGCTTACGCTCGAATACGGGACGAAAAACAATCTCTTTTTTGGTGCTATGATAAATTCGTTTGATTTCTTTGAGGATACGTTGATCCATGGTAATGCAATCGAAAAAAATGGATGCAACCATACTGTCACCGGAATGGAAAATTGTTAAGCAACGTGCCAGATTCTTATAAATGCTTCCACTCGTTATTTTCGGTAAAAAGCTGGGAGTGAAACTGATCCATAATTTGGCAAGAATTTACAATTCCACCGCAGTAGCCCGGTTCCAGGGCAATTGTGATACCATTGATATTAGGAAGGATCTGTTGGAATACGGGTTTTGAGATATCAATAACTTGCTTGATTTCCTCATCAGAATAGCGATGAAAATCGTCGGAGTATTGCCGTTTGCCTTTACCGTGGATAAAATAATCCAGGTCGATATCGAAAAAGATATTCTGGTCGTTCCGATCGACCATAAATTCCTGGAAGCGATTAAAATCACGGAATTCAAAAATGCCATGATCATTTCCATTCCTGTCTTTAACGGTGCTCTCTTGATAGCTTGTTGTATTTTGAAGCAGTATCACATCTCCAATAAGATTGAGCCATGAGGCGCATAAAATATGTCCGTCATTCGTCTGGTCAAATTGGGCCCAAACGTAGTTGGCCACATCAGAGAGATTGCTTTGGTTCAATTGTTCCAGCGCTTTTTTTTGATCGTCAGGGACCGGAGCCAGATCACGATGCCAGTCGATGGTAACAAGCGTTGGTGCGGACTGCTTAAGAAGCTCGTTATCACTGAGAAGGTTTCGCCATTTCATCCAGAAAAAGAAAGCAAAGCGGTGCTCCATGATGATGGCTTTTTCGATAGTACGGTCACTACCGCCGGGATGAGCAACTTGTTCAAGATGCGTGCCGGGCGGGTTACAGTTATAAGGCTCCTTGTTTTCGTACATATAATATCATTGAGTTAATGACGAAACGTAAGAATATGACTTTGTAATTTATAAGAGATTCGACGAAGGTCAAGCAAGTGAAGATGGATACTAATAAGTTTAAGTTCTGAGGAATTAACCGTATTTTTGGGGTTTCATTTCACACAACAAGTAATTGGTATTAGTGAACTATCTCAGTTTTGCCCTCAGAGAAAAACGCATTTTATCGTTTGGGCTCTCTTTTACATTTATGTCCAGCTTTGGACAAACATTTCTAATCTCCCTGTTTGTCCCCTATTTTTTGAAAGACTTTTCTCTTAATAACGCCACTTTTGGCAGTCTTTATTCAGTAGCTACGCTCGTAAGTGCAGGGTTATTGCCTTACCTGGGCAAGTGGATAGATGATTTACCTCTTCGAACCTACAGCCAGATGGTGGCAGCCGGGCTGCTGGTAGCAAGTATAACGGTGGCCTTGTCGTGGCATGTGGCATTATTATTTGTGGGATTGGTACTGCTCAGGTTGTCGGGACAAGGGCTTAGCAGTCATACTGCGCAGACCGCAATGGCGCGTTATTTTGTACATCAGCGGGGGAAAGCGCTGAGTATTTCCAGTTTAGGATACCCTATCGGGGAAGGAATATTGCCAGTAGCTATTGCGGGGCTACTGGGTATTTTTAGCTGGCGCATGACCTGGGGTCTTATTGTTTTAGTAATTGCACTGCTTTTTATACCGCTTGTTCGTTATACCTTGAATAACCGCGATTATGAAGATGTTGAAGAAACTGAGGAAGATACTCAAACAAATGACAGCAGCTGGGATGTGTACAAAATGCTGGCACGAGATTATCGAATCTGGTTAATAACGCCTGCGGTATTGCTCCCTCCCTTTTGGGCAACAGGTTTGTTTTTGTACCAGGTTTCTATCGCAGAACAATTGGGATGGTCTGCTACACTTATTGCCACTGCTTTTGTGGGATTTGCTGCCAGCAGAGTGGTAAGTACCATATCTATCGGGCCGGTCATAGATTATTTTAGTGCTAAAACGGTTATTCCCTACTATGTTGTTCCTTTTGGAATGGGATTGTTATTTGCCTATTTCCATCCGGGAAGCTGGTCGGCTTTTGCATATATGTTGCTTGTGGGTGTTACTATGGGGATGGGAAGTAATGTTAAATCGGCATTATGGGCAGAATTATATGGAAGAGATATCATCGGAACCGTCCGATCGTTATTTTCGTCCCTCATGGTGTTAAGCACAGCATTATGTCCTATTCTTATGGGATGGGCTATCGATAATGGAATAGCCATGGAATCAATCATATTTGTGGCTATTATAACAATTGGTATTGCCACGTTAATGGCTTACGCTGCCTTTAATATTAATCAGGAAGAAATTTATTATGACTGATCAGGAAGCCCGGGAGATGCAAAAAATATTGGACGAGAAAATTGAAGAGACAAAGCAGGAGATCGAACAGCTTAAAGAGCTTACAAAACCTGTGAAGCCCGATAACGCCTATGGACGGTTGTCGCGGATGGATGCGATTAATAATAAGACCATTAACGATAAGGCGTTACGCGAACAAAAAAGCAGGCTTCAAAAGTTAGAACGAGCACAAAAAAAGCTTGATGAAGGCAAGTATGGTATCTGCGTTAAATGTGGTGATGATATACCATTGGGACGCTTAAAATTTATGCCCTGGACGGCACGATGTGTGAAGTGTGCTCAGAAATCGTAAATAACTGTATCTGAAAACAAGTACTGGGGAACGTCAATCCTTTCTCTGTAATTAATTATGCAAAAGGATTTAATTAATTAGTATAATTCAATATTAAGTCTTTTAATGAAAAAGTAATTCTTAATAAAAAATAGGGGTATTATGCTAGATCGATTACGTTCTTCCAAATTGGGTGAATTTGTAGATGCCGGAACATCGGCCGCTATTTTCCGAATTTTGGTCGCCTTTTTTATGCTATATGGACACGGTTGGGGAAAATTGATGAGTGTCTTCGGAGGAGAATTTCAATTCTTGGATCCCATAGGTATCGGGCCAACGGCATCATTAATCTTGGCTGCTTTTGCTGAGGGAATTTGCTCACTTTTAATTATAGCCGGATTTTGGACTCGCTTGGCTTCACTAATATTAACCATAAATATGGCAGTGGCCGTGTTCTTTGTACATCTGCCCGGTGGTGATTGGTTTGGTGATATGGAACTGCCGGTATTATACTTGGTTGCATTCATTGTCATCTTCTTGCTTGGTCCAGGTAAATACTCCGTTGATAAAAGTTAGGAAAAAGTACTAAACAGAAATTTAGAAAGAGGGAGAGTATCTTGAGGTGCTCTCCCTTTTATATTTATGTAGATTGAAATGAAATTGTTCTCTTTCCAGAATCATATATACTTGGTATTGCTTTTAAGTCTTGCTGTATTGGCATTGGCCTGTGAACAGCAGACAAAGAAAGCGCAAAATAACACCCATATCTCAATACCGAATTTTGACTCCATACAAACAGATCAGGTTTTTGTATATAACTGTAGTGATACCCTGCAATTTACTGCCCACGTCACTAAAGACAGTACCTGGCTTTTCTTGTCTGATACAACGCTTAAAGTATTGCCTGTAAAGGCCGGGTCAGGTGCTCGATATGAAGGTAAATCATACATGTACTGGAGTAAGGGCAGCGAAGCTATCCTTCAAAAACCACAAGGCTCATTTATGACTTGCCAGTCTGTTCCCGAAGAACGTTCGTGGGCAGCAGCGAAACTTCGGGGTGTCGACTTTAGAGCTTTGGGACAGGAACCCGGCTGGTTTTTAGAGCTAAAAAAAGAAGGCCAGCTTAAATACGTGGGAAATTATGGTAATGATACTCTGACAGTTAAGACCCCTACACCCGAGGCGGATACTCAGGGAAAACGAACAGTCTATCGGTCAAAAGATGCAGATCAAAAGCTTAAGCTGGTAATTGCAGATACTCCCTGTACCGATAGTATGAGCGGTTTTGACTTTCCCCAAACAGTTATGATAACTGTAAATGGTAAAACCTATAGAGGGTGCGGTCGATATCTTTAATAATTATTGTACATGATTAACAAGCTCCCATAGTTCGACTTTAACAAGATCTCTGGTATTATAGATCGTTTCAAAAAGCTCAGCCACATTGCTGTTTTCTCCCATGGTTTGGCGGATAATCTCCTCATTAAAACCGAATTCAAAATGTTCTAACTCTTTAAAATGATTGCCGGTAGCAAAATCATATCCGTAATTTATTCCAGATGGCAGAATAAGTGAATATACTTCCCAACCCGCCATTCGATTTTGTTCGATCCGTTCCTGGTGAATGGGTCTGGCAATTTCATCTTCCAGCATCAGATAGTCAGGGTTTTTGCCTTGGGCTACCTTCATGTAATCCATCGACATGTATCGACTTGGAGCCGAGCCCGTATCAGCATAAACGCTATTTTCAATCATCCATATTTCCGACTTAACAAGAGTGGCAAGTTTAGAAAGTTGTTCTGCACCAACTTTGGTTATTGTAGAAGGCACAAAACCGGGTGTACTACTGTCGGAAAAATGATTGCCCAACTCATTAATTGAAGAAGTAGTAGTGACACTTACAAAGTTGTAGGTACTTTTTTTACCTCCCGGATATTTTACCTTGTAAAGGTACCAGCCTTTTATGTTCTCATTGTCAAGAAGAGATGTAAATCCCGACACAAGATCTTTGTTAGCCACCTTCAAGAACCGAGCGAGTTGAGTCTGGTCAACTTGTAAGTAGTCAATTTTTTTGTAAAGATCCTCCTGTGCTTGTCCAAATGCAGATGCAAAAAAGACTAAACACAGTACAAAAGATAAGAGTAGTTTCTTCATGTCAGCCCCCTGCTTTTTTATGAAGTTGTACCATCAATTAAAACAATTTGCGATACAAATGCATTATTCGTCTATTAATAAATAACAGATAGTCCCAATTTCTTTACAGAAAACAGGTTAAAAGGTTACATTGCGTTTTTTTTGATAAGAAATTGGATTTAGCAGTTCATAATATTTGAATAGCGTGTTGTGTAAATGTTAACGCATTAAAAATCAGTAGTAATACCAAGAATCACGTTCCTGCGACTTTATAGATTAATTACTTGGTAAAAAAATAATAAATATGATCAATTTTGATTTAAAGATTAAAATGTTTTCTTGAAAAAAGCCAAAGTATTAGACGATGTGACCGCCCAACAATATTTATATATTAAAAGATGATGTTAAATAACATAGAGAAGCCGAAAATAAAATTATATAAGAAACTATGTCTATTGTTAATAGTTTCTCTCGCAATTTGGAGCTGTGGTTCCGGTGGAGGAACAGGACCTGACGATGGTGGTGATAACAATGGGGGAGATAATGAACCGGAACCTGTTGAGTATAACTTGTCGGTGTTAAAAAGTCCGTCGGATGGTGGATCGGTGGATCCTGCCAGTGGGACCTATGAAGAAAATACCGAGGTAACGGTTGAGGCTACGGCGAATGATGGATTTGCTTTTAGTGAGTGGAGCGGAGCCGTTAGCTCCGAAGAAAACCCAATAAGTTTTACGATTACTGAAGATACGGAGATAACGGCTAATTTTGATGATCTGCGATCGGTATATACGGTGCAGATGTTTGCCGTTAGTACCGGGGATACGGTGGATCTCAGGTTTGGACAGTCAAGCCGGGGCAGTGATGGCTTTGATAATGGAGTGGATCAGGATGCGCCTCCATCCCCGCCCGCAGGGGCTCTTCATGCTTATTTTGAAATTGGTGATCTGGATCTCTACAGAGATTTCCGAAGTAATATCAACCAGCAGGTAACATGGACATTACAGTATCAGGTTGACAGCGGTGAGGACTTAAAGCTGGAATGGGAGATTATAAATGACTCTAAAATTGAAGGTAATTTGGTACTGACCGATGAGTCGGGAACGTTTGAAGTTGATATGAGGAATGAAACTTTCCATACTGTAAGTGGAAGTACTTCTGGAACGCTGCTTATCAACTATAATTTGGAGTAAGCAATTTTTGTTGAGTTAAGACGGCAACGAAGGAATAGAATCGATAACACCAAAGTTTTCGAGTCCCATCCAGAGTAGAAATAGCAGGTAGCAGAAAATAAGACCCATCGATTCCCATCTGCCCAATATCATATCGGTTCGCATGAAGCTAAATAAAAGGAGCGTGCCCAGGGTGAGAGCACCCATAAGAGGAGCAGCAACAGTAAAGTTTATGACCGTAGCTCCCGCTATGAGTACCCCAACGGGAATACACACGAGCAAGTCGAAAATATTGCTCCCCAACACGTTGGCAAGCGAAGTGACGGGATCACCTTTTTGAGCTTTTTTAATACTTACAAAGGCATCGGGGATGCTGGTGCCTGCTGCAACCACTGATATACCCCACAGAAAAGATGGAGTGCCCAGGATATTGCCAAATTCAATAGCAGATCGAACCAGTAGTTCAACGCCTATCAAAATAACAATCAGACTAGCTATTAATAGTCCCCATTCTTTTAGGGGATTGATGGCGCTTGAATCTCGTTCGGGGACATAATCCATGGTATCTTGGTATTGTATGAAGATATAGAACCCATATAAAAGTAATGGAAGCAGGGCCAGCAGGCGATCCATTTCGCCTAAAATAATTCCATTGCCGTTTGTAGCTTCGATGGGATTGAAAATGGCTGCAAAAGAAAAGGTAATAATAAGTACGGCTACTGATATAATGTAGAATTGCGCCTCTTTATAAACGAGATCTCGATTTGACTCTAATGGATCTTTGGTAACGAGTCCCGCTACGGCTGGAATTACAAGAATGTTGAAAATGGCAGATCCGACGATGGCCGCTACTCCGAGGTCAAACTCTCCGTGTAAAATAGTAGAAATCACAACGGTAGCCAGCTCGGGAAAGCTGGAGCCGATTGCTACAACCAAGGCCCCCTGTACGATATCAGGCAGCTCGTAATAGGTGGAAAGCCCCTCACTGGAGTGTTCAAGCCAGTCGCTCCCCTTCCATAAAATGCCCGTAGCGATAACAGCTACCGTGGTCCATAGTAATAATGATAAAATCATTGCTGATCCCCTGGATATTATTAGTTGATAAGCCCAATAAAAAAAGATTCCCGCTTTCAAAAAAGTGAGAACGGGAATCTTAGGGGACCGTTGAAAAGAGAGCTGTAATTAAAACGTGATAACTTGATAATCGTCCGCAATAAAGTTGCGCAGGCTCGGATGTTGATCGTATTCATCCAAGAGATCTACGTCTGTATTTTGGATTTCATTTATAACTCCAAAAGCTTTTGCGCAGAATTTGCATGCGCCGTGAATATTATCTTTAACTGCTGCGTATAGCGGATGAGCATTATGATCTTCATCTTCTAATTCTGGAATCCACTCGGTACCAGCACCGTCAAAGACAATCTGAACTTCATCATCATGATCTTGTAATTCTTTGGCAAGCTCCAGCGCGTTGACAATGCGCCCTAATGATTCGTGAGATTCTGTGCCGGCCAAGACAACAATAGCTACTTTATTCATACGACAAAATAATTTGAGTTAGTATTTCCAATAAAGTTAGATGCAATAACATCGGTATGTCTTACGTGATTCCCGATTTTGCGTGGTAATAATGTATTTTCGACTCATATTTTATGGGATTGATGAGATTTCTTGGAAAATTGAGGAAGAAATCCGATTCGAGCCTTGTCCAATTATATGCTATGTAAATTATAATAGACTACAGATTGCCGAAGTACTACCTGTTTGATCCATTTGCATGTGAGTATGTAAACGGTTAGCTTTACTGTTTGGTGACGAAAACCTTATTGAGTAGACAAAAAACTTTTGATAGATACATTATTAGTGAATAAGAATAAAGAGATTATTGGATATGTGATATAGCTTTATGTTTGGTGACGAAAACCTGATTGATAGCGTTTTATATGATTAGTGAGAGTAAAGAGATATATCGGATATGTGATATAGCTTTATGTTTGGTGACGGAAACCTGATTGATAGCGTTTATATTTAGATACATTATTAGTGAGAAGCAAAGAGATTATTGGATATGTGATATAGCTTTATGTTTGGTGACGAAAACCTTATTGATAGCGTTTTATTTAAACCTTATTGATAGCGTTTTATTTCTATCCTGCACCAGAAAATTTTCTTGTTTTAGCAAAAATAAGTCATCTCATAATTAGAGATATAACGAAAGTGCTATTGGCCTCTAAAAGTTGGAATGATGAACAATTCATGTAAGATTTTGTCATGTTATCCAATCAAATAATCAGGGTAAGCTAATAAACATGAAACGAAACCGATATGGAAAAATGGTATTTACCTATAACAATACTCCCGGGTATTGGCCTGCTTATTTTGAGTACCTCAAGACTTGCAATATCGCTGAATAAGGAGATGGAGGTACTGCTTCAGGAGGCATCCACGTATGAGCAGATTCTTCATAAAAAGCTTGCACAGTTACGGTTGTTAACTTACAGCCTTACGGGATTATATCTGACTACGGCACTCATGGTTCTAAGTGGACTGGTTTCGGTGACACAGAGTTTTGGCCTGGATGCTCAACATAGTTGGGGTCTTTTAATTTTGCTTGTGGGAGTAGCTTTCCTGTTTATCTCGCTTATACTGCTGATTATATATTCAGTTCAGGCTGTTTCAATCCGGCAGAAACACTTTAGTGAATGTCTGGATAAGGACCAACAATAGAAATTAACAAATAATAACTTGATAACATGATTCAGAGCACTCTTGCTATCAAATCAACGGTGCCATTCCTCGAAGAAGGAGTGAAGATAAATCAGGCAACTAAGGAAATACATCGAGCTGTTCAATGGATTGCCCAAGTGGCAGAAGCCTTTGTCGCCACCTGTGAAAATGACAGCCACACAACTATGGCATGGAATAAAAAAGAAGAATTTTTTTATGGGCAGACATTCTCTGAATATCCGTTACGGCTGGGATTTTGCCCGGGTGATTTTAGCTGGCTGCTAATGGATGACAAATTAAATAATTTAAGTAAACTTAGCGGTTCGGGTATTTCAGACGAAACGGTATGGGGATGGCTTCAAAAACACCTTTTAGAACGTGGAATTTCTACTGATTCGTTGTCCTATGATCTCGCATACTCTTTGCCGTATGATATTAAGATGGCAACTAAATATTCTGTGAATAACAAGGCGGCACTCGAAAAATTTTCAAAACTGCGAACGGCCGGAATTCTTATTATCAAAGCAGCATTGCTGTTTTCGAGGCCGAATAGACTTTACGATAAAGTTTGTACCTGGCCGTACGATCTTGATACGTGTAGTGCCATCAATGTATTTTTAAATGGACACAAGCACTCCGATACCAAAATTAAGGTAGGGTTGGCTATTGCCAATGACATGATTAACGAACATTATTTATATGTAAGTTATTGGAATAAAAAAGCTGTTTTTAATTCCTCTGAACTTCCTAATCTTCCATCAGGAGGGTACTGGTTGTGCAAGGATGGTTGGTGCGGAGCGGTACTACCAGTAAGTAATCTATATAACGGAGATTCACTAGAGCTGGATAAAGGGGTGCTCTTTATGATTGCGGCAATTGAAACGTTATTTGAATTTGTGAAGTAAGCTTGCGATGCTCATTTAGGGGTCTGTTAAAATGAATAAAAACAAGTTTTAGGATGAATCTTACAGATAAAAAAGTGTTTATTACCGGCGGGAGTGCCGGAATTGGTAAGGCACTCATTGAGGAATTGTCAAACCATGGTGTGGAAGAAATTGCCGTGATGGGCAGAACGGCCGAAAAGTTGGATGCGCTGGAAGAGGATTTCCCTTCCGTAGAATTCCTGAAAATTCAGGGCGATATCTCGCAATTAGATCATATAAAATCGGCCGTACAAAAAGTTAAAGAGGAATGGGGAACTCTCGATATGCTGATCAATAATGCCGGGGTGGTTAGCGCCGGTCTTTTGGAGGAAATCAGCGATGAAGATATTATTGATCAAGTGAACATTAACGTTACGGGATTAATCCTGTTGACAAAACACATGTTGTCCCTGCTTAAAGAAACTTCAGAAGGAGCATTGATCAATATTTCATCAGGTTTGGGCTATATCGGCATGCCGTTTTACAGCGTGTATGCAGCTACCAAAGCTGCTGTTAAACATTTCTCAGAAGCAATGCGTAGAGAACTTTCCGATTATCCCATTCACGTAATGACCATATATCCGACTGCTACAGACACCGCGATGATGGAGACAGCAAAAGTTGATGATATGGATAGTCCTAAAGAGGTAGCGAAAGCAACTGTAGATGGACTCATCAATAAAGAAATCGAAGTAATTTTAGGGGGCGAAAAGCAAAGGGCAATGGTTACAAAAAATATGAATGAGCCTCTAAAAGTTGATGAGCAGATAAAGGATCAATTTGATGCCATCCGAAAACGGGCAGAAGAGCATCGATCAATGTAATTAAATGTAAACTGAGAAGAGAAGCAGTAAGAATATACGTTCTCTTGCGATCTGTTTAAGTTTACTACATGGTAATAACAGTTGAATTTAATTCAGCAAGAATAATAAAATTTAAAGGGAAATAACATGAATACGAAAATCAATCTATTAGCAGTTTTAGTCAGTTTATTACTGATTATCGGTGCATGCTCATCTGAAGAGTCAGGCTCAGCAGAGCAGCAGATGTCATCACAAAATGAAACAGAACAACCAAAAGCGCCTAACTTTGAAGTAACCACAATCGAGGGCGATACGGTAAGTTTGCAACAGTCACTTGATGAGGATAAGCCTTTGGTCGTATACTTTACGGCTTCATGGTGTCCCATTTGCGCAAAAAACTGGCCCGTTCTTTCTAAATTATATCCCGAGTACAAAGACCGGCTCAACTTGGTAGCTATTGGAATTGATCCCACTGATGATGAAGAAACCATGCGTAAGCTTGCAGACGAAGAGAATTTTACATTCCCTATTACAAAGGGATATCCTGAGGTTATGAGAGATTTCGGCGTACAGTCACAGGCAACAACGGTGGGTGTAAATACAGATGGCACTATTGCATTCCAGAAGAATAAAACAGCACTCAGCGAAGAGGAATACCGCGAGTTGTTTGATGGGTTGCTAAACTAATAAAAATGGAATTCGTCTATTTTTCTTTCGTTCAGGGAGTGCTTGCTTTTCTGGCTCCCTGTGCGGTGGCTCTTTTGCCGGGATATATTGTAGCCTTTATATCCCGCGATTCCCAACAAAATCCCTCTACTGCTAAGCAGTTATACCGGGGATTAAAGCTTGCTATGTTAAGTATTCTGGGCATTTTAGCCGTTTATGCTGTGGCTGGGATTCTTATTATTGTAGCTGCCCAGGTACTTAAAGATTACATGATGTGGATTACCATTGGTATGGGCGTGGTGTTGATCATAATGGGTATTGCCATGGTTTGGGGTATGGATATCTCCTTTTCCATCAACATGAATAATCCCACCCATAAAACAGAAGCGGTTGAGGCTTTTGTTTTTGGGATCGCTTATGCCATAGGTGCGCTGGGCTGCTTATTCCCGCTTTTCCTGATTGTAGCAACGCAGGCGATGACAGCATCTTCGGCCTGGCTGGGCGCCTCGTATATCGGGGCTTATTTTGTGGGTATCAGTGGGATGATGATTGCGGCTATTCTGCTGTCCACTTTTGCCAAAAATTGGCTGATGAAATACTTGCGAAAGATTCTTCCTCACATGGAGCGCATCACCGGGGGATTGTTAATTTTAGCGGGAGCGTATGTTATCTATTATCAGTCGGCATTGTTATAAAAAGGGTGGCAAGTTAATTTTAATCAGTGCTAATAAAAGTTTAGTCCACCTTGTAGGCTGCCAGCCCGGCAGTCGGATAGGTTGTCCGGTCTACATAGAAGAAGTCGTCGATTGGATTTCATGATTCATTAAAATCACAAAGCTTTGTGAGATTGGTGAGACGTGTATGGTAAGGGGTTCTTTTCAAAGTAAGATTATTAATGGCTGATCCATCTATAGGTATAACTCACAATAATTAAACTAAAGGGATTACATATGGATCAATTAAATAAATTATCGGGAATAGCACATTGGTTACCAAGATTGTCACTGGCTGCTACTTTTATTTATCACGGCTTTCCAAAAGTAGCTATGACGGGAGATGTTTCTGCAATGATGGGGATGCCTTTTGCTATGGTATTCATACTTGGAATTGCTGAAATTGGAGGTGCTTTGCTGATGCTGTGGGGTGGATTTGGCCCCGATTGGGCTACGCGTGTTGGTGGATTGATTTTTACAGTGATTATGATTGGAGCCATCGTGATGGTTCATGCCCAATTTGGCTGGAATTCCATCAATATGGGTAATAACGGAGGACGTGGAATGGAGTTCCAGGTACTGATTATTGCCGTATCGCTGCTCTATGCCTTTAAGGGAAATGCTATAAAGAATGCTGTTGATTCTGCCACTATGTAATTATTGCTCTCTGTCAGGTTAATAGTAAGGGAATAAGTTTGATTACTTATTCCCTCTTTTTTTGACAGCTGCAAAAAAAGGAAGGGTTAAATTCTTAGTTTTAATCGGTTGATTGCGGCTTAACCTTGGGTTCGATAATCCGATCATGTACCATGGTTCCCTCTTCATTCCAAAACTCAACTTTCTTTGACCGATCCTTATAATAGTGTACTGGTTATAAATCCTTTTCCGCGATAGGTGAAGCTGTCGCCAGACCCTTTTTTAACGAAAGAAGGTTTTGTCGCAGATCCGCTGACTAAGTGATATTGTTGACGGCTACCATTTAGGTATGGGATAAATTGCAGACTGTGCTCATGTCCGGAAGCATAAATTAGTCCGGGTTTATCTTTAAAACTATGTAGCATTCCCTCTTTTAAATTGCTATAGCTGGCAATATCCTGGGGATATCCCCAAATATTACGATAAGCTACATATAAGGAACCGAACACAGGTGGAAGGAAATGCGTGGAATTGGGAAATTTGCCTCCATGTCTGCCGAAGGAAAAGAGTGGATGATGCGCAGCAACGAGGGTTTCAGCGTCGAGATCAGCAGTAATCATTTCTTCGAGTTTAGTTAGTATTTTTTCTTTCTGCTGGTTAGCGCTGTCAACGTTCTTCCATAACGGCTTTTCGTGCTTATGCAACCACCACTGCGTATCAATGGCCACAAGCTGAATATCAAAATTTATATCTGGATGAGTATTAGCCGTTGCCAGATTTAATAAAACGGGGCCAGAATTACCGCTGTCAGGCAAAAAAGTGTTACCTCGGTTCAGGTATGACTCAATGTATTTTTCTTGGCGACGGAGTTGTTTGAGGCCATTCTTTTCTGATGAAGCCCAGTCGTGATTGCCGGGTATAAATACAACTTGTCCGGGATAGTCATCAATTATCTTTAATTGGGTAAGTAATCGTTTCTCAGCTTGTGCTCGGGATGGACTTTGTTTTGGGGGCAGTCCGTCGGGATACACATTATCGCCCAGAAAGATAACTGCGCTTTGTTCTCCGGAGCGTTTTAACTGTGCTTCAAGGACTCCTAATATTGGTTCTTGTGGTTCGATACTTGGTGCACCTGTGTCACCGATTAGATATACGGAGTAAATCGGTTCTCCTTGGGGTGTTTGTTCGGTGGTGTTCTGCTGATAAAAAGTGGTGCTCGAACAACCGAAAGATGCAAAACCAATTACTGTAAAGCATAGAAAATAAAAAACAGGGATTTTAAAACGTGCCATTTTGATCTGGGTAAGGTTATGCGAATTTGCCCGATATTTATTTGGTGAGTCTTTGAATTGGTTTTATGAAAGATTCAATTAGTCTTGGTTAAGAAGTTTTCTTCTTCCATTAAATTCTAAAAGTCTGAGGTAGCCAATATTTTAAAAATTATCTTGTTTTTATGCTTTGTGAATACTGTTATATCTATTTTTTAAAAGTGGGGTGCCAATGGTTGTAGTTCATTAGAAGGCGAAGCCCAGATTTATGGAAAAAAGGCGGTCTTCGTTTGAAACCCCGTACGTAGTGGTAATTACTACTTTTTTAAATGGATTGATCCATATCCCACCGCCATAGCCTTGGTGCCAGTCGTTGGATGTTTCACCGTTAATCCAAACCCTGCCATTATCAAAGAATCCCAGTATTCCGACATCAGCCGGAAATAGATAGGATTGGAAATTAAAAAGACGGGTGCGAAACTCAGCGTTCTGAAAGAAGCTAGTTCGACCAGCAAACCGGTCGCGGAGAAAGCCCCTGAGGTTACCTGGATCACCTAATAGGGAATTTCCGCCCAAAGTGTTGGCATGAAAAAATTTGTAATTGCCGATATTGGTTGAAGCTCCCGCGCGGACAGCAAAAGTAGTAGGAAAGTTATCAAGGGTGTAGTAAAGGCTTGCCTCGGATTTCAGTTTGCCAAATGTTTCGCTTCTATCGTTTAAACCAATATTTAAATCTGCTTCAGCGTTGACTTTAATTCCGTATCGTGGAAACACCTTATTGTCGGTGGCGTTGATATTAAAAGCTGAATTAAGAGACAGGTAATGATGCCCCTTGAAGTCAGAAGCCTCAAGTCCGGCCGCGGGTGAAGAAATAAAACGCCCCGGGTAGGAGGAAGCTTCATAAAACTTGTAGCCTGGGCCAACTTGAAAGCTGGTTACATTAGAAATATCTTTTTTGAGTCTTGTAGAAAAGAGCACTTGGTCAAATCGGAATCTGTAAAACGTTTTTGAATCGTTTTGTTGCTGGGTTTCATTTCCCAGACCAAAGTAGTTTGACTTAAAGTTTGGGGCACGAACATTTAAGTCAACATTGAAGTCGTATAAGCCTACAGCATCCGTATAAATACTTTTATAGTCAAAACTAAATGCAGAAGTGAGTAATGAGTGTTTGGCTTTAATTTGGTGCATGGTGGCAAAGGGTTCCTTCCTGAATCCGTGGGTTTCTATACGGACACCGCCACCAAGAAATATGCCATCATCAGTATTATAGCCACCGGTGATTAGCGGACCAAGGTAGTCGTATTGGTATGACTCTTTTTCAAAGTTATTTATCCTTGGATCTTCTGAGGTCTTATTTTCGATTTGTCCATTATTATTGATTACACTGCCGGATTTTGTATCATAAACTTTGGTTAGTTTCTTGCCGCCATCACCTTGCGATTTATCATCGATATTGTCAACACCCTCTCCGCCTATAATACGGACCGTTATTTCTTTGCTGTTTTTACCACTAATCTCAAATCGGTCATCCCCGCCGAAGCCGTAAAGCCGTATCTCTTCGGTTTCTCCGGGAAGGAATAATCGGCTATAAATTTGTGATTCTTTTTCTCCTTCGTTATTTAAATTAAAAACCGAAATCTCTGTTTGGCCATTCTCTTTTCGATCAACTAAAAATAATTCATCTTTATCGCTTCCGAATACATTTACTTCATCGGATAAGATTTCATAATAACGCTCTGCAAATTTTGTAAGCTTATCTTTGCGTGCTTGTAGTTTGTTAATTACAGTGTCTGTCCATTCAGATTCGTAAATGGGGTCAGGCCATTGCTGTACAGCATTTTTAATGATGTCATTGGTCAGAGACTCTTGTAAATTACGGGCTATATTTAACCACTCCTCCTTTGAAAGTTCAGTAAGAAACCACCGGTCAAAATCTTTGGCATTTAAATTGATACCGGCAATATCCCTGATACCTTCGTCAAAGTGCTGAAATTTGCGAAGTGCCCACTTGCGGTTTGTAATTCCGGGAATCAGGCCATCACTTTTAAAAAAGGCGTTGTCGCGGTCTATGGGAATGGGCTGAAAAACAGAATTGTCTGAGTCTTTGTGCTCGGCCCAAAACCATTGTCCGTCATGGCGATCCCAGTCACCTAAAAACATATCAAAGAGTCGGGTTTTTAAAAGTTGTTTTTCGTTGATCCGGTTGTGGTTGTCGTTTCGCAGCTTTTGCCATAATTGATCTGTATCAATTACATCTTCTACCTGCTTGGAATATGTTTGGTTAAACCAGGTTTCGTTTGCAAACTCCTCAAAAAAGACAAGAGCACCATCTGAATCATCGGTAAATTCAAGTCCGGATTCTTCTGTTACGAATACTAATTCGGAGGAAGTATGATAGATACCGGCAGCCTCTGCCATAGGTGGGATAATCAAGTCACCATAGGGATGAGAAGCCGAAATTTGATCTTGCAGAATATCATTGGCAAACGTTTGTCTTAACTCTTTCGGTAACGCTTTAGACGGATCTTTTTGGACCGATCGCATGATATATTTCTGACCGGCAGTGTCTTGAACGGTAATGGATATCGATTGCTGCCCTCCTCCTACGTTTAGCACTTCCAGTCCGCCGTGCTTGGTATTGAGGTCAATAGTTGGCACTTCGATCGGTGTCGTCCAGGCGTCGCGATAGTGATCGCCCCAGATAAATCGCTTCAGTTTTCCGGCCTCATAACGAGGTCCGGCAGCAACCCTTACCTTTTTCTGTGATACGTTTTCTCTTACATTTACATTGTCGGCTGAGTCAGTTGATGTATCTGATGAACCAGCTTGGGTTAACTCCCTTTGATATATGAGCTTACCTTTTTGTTTTCCTTCTTCCGGCACCCAAAACTCTACGTAAATGGAACCGTCTTTGTACGAAGTTAGCCTGGCAAAGCCGTGTTGCGTATACGTGAATTCTGAACCCTGTCCTCGACGAGCATAAGAAGTCTTACTGGCGGAACCACTTACAATTGCAAAATGATTTTCTTTTTCAAAAAACTCTAAACTGTGTTCATGTCCATTGGCAAAAAAGAGGTTTTCTGCATTTTCAGTGGCCTCCAATATTTGTTGCTTAAACTGTTGGTAATGATCATTTCTGATATCCTGCCTGGAAAGACCAAGCTTGCGGTATATGGGATAGGTTGATCCTATAATTGGGAGCGGAAGATAGAGCCATTTTTTGAGATTTGTAAGCGGGAAAAGGTGATCGTTCCACGGGAAGTATCCCCCATGCGACCCACTGCTGTATAATGGATGATGGAAGGTCACTAACAAGTTTCGGTGAGAATTATCGTTAACGATCTCTTTGGTAACATTAATGACCTCTTCACGGGATTGTTGTTTGCATCCTTCTTCAGAAATATTGGGTTTTAAACTTTGGTTAATCCACCATTCGGAGTCGATCGCTATCAACAGCCAATCCTCAGAAAGGTTGATAGAGACAGGTCCCGGGCAGCCGTTGCTGGGGATATATTCAGCCTCAATATTCGGGTACTGTTCGATGAATGTTTCCTGGGCAAGAACTCTCTCTTTGCTAACTTTCCAGTCGTGATTTCCGGATAGAAAAAATGCTTTACCGGGGTAATCGATAAGGGTTTGGAGAGATTTGGTAATTTTTTGTTCGGCTATTTTTCTTTTCTCTCCGGTGGTGTCTGCCGGCATACCATTTTGGTAGATATTATCTCCCAGAAATACTGTTGTGCTGCGGGAATCAGATTGTTGCAGATGATTCGCCAGCGTGGCCAATGTTTTGTCTTTACCGTCAAGGTTTGGTAACCCGGCATCCCCAATTAAATAGATACTATAATCTATTTCTTTCTTGTCGAGGGAATCTTCAGGAACGGGATCACTGTACGGGTTGGCATAATATGGATTTGAAGTTCCGCACGATAGCAGAATGAAGCTCCCAAAAAACAGGAGAAAGTATGTTGTCCATCTTTGCTTGTTCATTGTTACGGGGTTTATTCTGTTTTGAATTTCTTATCTAATTATTTAGACCATTAATATGAGTTAACGGGTTTAGCGGTTAAAAAGTAGCCTATGTGTCATCCTGAACTTGCCGTGTCCCGACTTTAGCGGGGTTTCAGGATCTTGCATGGACAAGAAACGTTGATTAAGACTCTTGCCAGATCAACGATATAGTCCTTACGAGATCCCGGATCGGAGTCCGGGATGACACGGCAGATATTTGTTAGTTTTTAGCATCTGATCTAACCGCTAAACACGTTATGAGTTAATAAATTATACTACAGCGTCCGATAGTTCAGTTAGTTTTCGAATTCGTTTCACGAAATATTTAAGCAGTCCTTGGCTTAATTGAACTCGGTCTTCGAGTAGGTCGTAAAAGTCTATTCGATCAATAACCAAGAAGTGAGATTCTTCTTTACAGGTAGCTGACATCAATCGTTCTTCACCATCAAAAAATCCCCACACCCCTATTGCCACAGATTCAGTAAGCTCTTTTCTTAGTTCTCCATCGCGAAGTAGATGAACATTGCCATTAATTAAAATGAACATGGATTGAGATCGATCTCCCTCTTTAAATAGGGATTGACCAGCATCAGCCGAAAAACTTTTGGTAATACCGGCCAGATGGGCTAACTGCTCGGAAGATATATCTTCAAATAGTTCAATTCCCTGTAAGAAAATTACCCGTTCAATAGTTGTTTCCATAGTGATCTAATTAGACGTTTTTCTTATTTCGTTTAATTACCAGTTCAGCAGTTTCCTTTATTAGTTCATTTGATGACTGAGCTGCTTCTTTCACTTTTGATTGTAGATTAGCAGGGCACTGGGGCGATACGCTATAGATAGCACAGATATGTAGCCACTGATCTTCGCCGTTAATTAATTGAAGTAAGCCCTCATCGTATTGCATTTGAGGAATATCAAAAAGTTGTCGACCGGCGACCATTTTTTCTGACTGTTCTCGAGTATCAACAATTGGAAACAGGTATTTGCGATCTGTTTCTGATAATATATTATCTAAAAATTCGACCGCAGCAGATCGTTTGTCCGACGATATACTTTGCAGGGACAAGTAAGTACCATACATATCTTTGGGATTATAAATAAGTCCTAATAGCCTGAATATACGTTCTGTATTCTGATCTAATTTTTCCTCGAGAGCTTTTATAAGAATTGCATTTGGACGATTCGAAGGCTGAATCTGCTTTACAGCAAGCATTTCGAAGTAGTGTTTAGCTTCGTTTTTGATAGTTTTGCGTACCTTGGGTATGTCCATTTCGAGCCCAGAAGATTTGCGACGTAGTTTATTGAGGGCCTTGATGACATGATAACGCAGGTTGGGATCATCAATGGAAATCATATCAAACAATTGATTGACCGCCGCTTGCTCAGAGAGGTAGGAGAAAATTCCCGGAATATTCTTACGAATGTCCTTATCCAGATTGCTGTCAAAAAAGCGATCTTTATAGAGGATTAGATGAGCGGTGCCATATGAGGCAAGTGTTTTTCTAACCTCGACCTTAAATTCAGAATCTTTCAATTTATCAATTAATAATGGGATAAAACGATCATTTTTTTGACGCCCCATACTGGAAATGGCTTTTCGCACCACGATAGGATGTTCATCATCCAGTAATTTGGATAAATATTTTTGTACGATGGTATCATTATTAATGTATCCCAGCGCATCCGCGATTTGGGCTTTTATGACTACAGCATCTTTACCTTCTTGATCTAAAAGCTGATCAAAAAATTCTGGTTCTACTAAGTCTGTTGCTGATCCTCTGTGCTTGCTGGCACATCCAAGGGCCGCTGATTTTAATTTATAATCATCGTGTGCCAAATAAGACTTAATCACACTGGTAGGATCTTCGTGGGAGTGTTTGCAAAGGTAATAGATAGTCTCTAACCGTATTTCAGGATCCTTATCTTCTAATAATCCTTTTATTTCCTCAGTTAGATTTAGACTCTCTACATCTTGTAGCAGTTTTAAAGCCTGCAGTTTTATTTCTCTGTTCTCATGATTTAACAGTTGTCTAAGATCATCCGAAATTTTTTCGATATTACTGTCTTTTAGCAAGAAGAGCGTATGCAAAATCTGGGAATCGCTCTTGCTATGTAGTGATTCTTGGATGATGGAATAGATGGTCGATTCATTAAGATCTAACGCTATACTTCCGGTACTGATGAGTTGTTTTTGTACCGAATCGCGAAACTTTTGCACGTATCCTCTTTTTGCCCGTATTCCCAGAATAATCCATATCACTAATAAAGCGATAACCACATAAGTTAGCAGATATACCGACCAGCCGAGGACCATAATTAATCCCAGCAGCATTAAGCCTCCTAATCCCCGAGAAAAGCGATCTACAAAAATGTCGATAAAGATTTTGGTTTGCTCTTTGGTATGCTGTGGGAGAGGGAGAAAAAGCAACTCGCGTCCGGTTTTATCAATCGAATAGCGGGTAGCACCGTCAAAACCGTTAAGGATAACGACCGAGGCCAACACCGGTTCTATTGCCATTAAAATGGCGCCAACCATCATTCCGGCGGGACGGGAAAGTACAGCCCCGGAAAGCCCAAGCTTTTTAATGATCTGTGTTGACAGCAATACCTGTATGGCCAGAGAAGCCAGGCTTACCCCTGCATAAAAGGTACCCATGAACGCGGTTAGATTAGCCTTTTCGGGATAAACATCAAACGCTATGGTTTTAAACTGGTAATCGGTAAAGGTGGTAGTAATCATTGTTAGCCCAATAATTACAGCCACCGTTAACTGGTAACGGGATTTTAGTATTTTTAGTGCCGCCTTTATAGAAGATGTTTTTTGTTTCTTGCTGCTGGGACTACCGTTTTTTTCGGATTGGGAATTTGTCGGAATGAAATAAGTAATTCCCATTCCAACAATAAGCAGAGCAATGCAGACAAAAAGCAGGTTTTCTGTGGCTAATCCCAGCCATGAAACGGTTAGGCTGGAAGCCTCACTGCCAGCTATGGCTCCTAAGATGGCTCCCAAAGTTAAGAAGGAAAAAATGCGTTTAGACTGTGCGGGTTTAAAAACCGCATTTCCCAGCAACCAGAATAGAGATATTACCAATATCCCGAAAATGCCTACCCACACATAAAATGCCATGAATATCCAATCCAGTTGAAAGCGAAACATCCAACGCAGTAGAAGCAGGTTACCTGCGAGAAATCCGAGGGTCCATATTAGTACTGATCGTACCGAATACCGGCCCATGATACTAGTAAGAAACTGTGTTACAGGTATTGAGATAACAGCCAGCAGAATATAGACATAGGGCAGCTCATTAGGACCGTTTTCAGTTAGAAAAAGGCTGTCGCGGGCGGGCTTAAGAAAGTAAAGAATCACCATTAGGATAAAGTGCAGCCCGAACATCAAAAATACTCGTTGCCACTCATCCTTTCGGATATCATAAAATATGGAGATCAGTTTCTTCAAGCTGAATTCAGGGCTTTATGTCCAAATAGTTAAGGTTAATCTTATTATACCGGGACTTCTTCGACGTCTGCTTTTTCTTCAAACTTACGTCCGGCATATCGTACTGCTAATATCCAAAATACCAGAATAATCAGGCAGGCAATGGAAAGCCATCGCACATGTTCCAGGCCCACCCAAGCTGCAACCGCAAGGTTGAGTACGACGGCCAGCACTTTGGCAAATCGCTGTACAAACATGTCGATAAATGCCTTGGCCTTGTACTTAACATCCTGTTCGGTCGGGGTATAGAGTGCTTCCTTGGCTGATTGGTTGATGGAATAATTCAGGCTGTTGTCGCTGGCAGACATGATGGTTACAAACAGCAGGCTCGGGATTACCAGGAAGCCTACCGATCCGAGCGTGATTGCGATGGGTAAAAACAGGAGCGCAATGCCAACCCCGTACCGCTTCATAACAAAACTGGTTAGAAATAGCTGTACAGCAAGGGAGATAATACTGGTAATTTGTCCCACGAAGCCAAAGTATGCATCCTTATCCAGGTCACCGCTAATACTGGAGGCGATGGTCGCCGAAAGTTGAAAATCTACAATATTTGATACCATTTCGTAGAGAGCGATAATACCTACGATGGATATTAGATATTTGGATTTGAATACAATATCTGCTCCTTCAAAAATAGCACTGCAGCGCTTACCCTCAGCACACGGGTCCTGACTTGGTCGCTCAGTATCCTTTGTTCTACTGTTAACGTAGTATCCGATAGCAATCATAACAGCTAGGGGAATTAGGCATAGGTAAAGGAGTGTAGGCCGCCCTAGCTGGTTCACATAGCCTACTACCACTGTTGAACCGACAATGCCTCCGATAATACCTCCCAAGCCAACGATGCCATATGTTCGTTTAGCCTGATCGGAGGTAAAAATATCGTTTGAATACGCCCAGAAAAAAGTAACCATCGCGGAATTAAACATATCTCCAAGTACGTAAAACGACCAGCTTGTGGCAGGACCGGGATTATTCATCAGGCTGGCAAAAAGTATAAAGAGTCCTGCAAAAAACAGGTTGAGTGTCAGGTTTAAATGCTGGCGTTGAAGTTTTCGGGAGAGTAAGGTAAATACAACGACGATGACATAGACTACAAGCATGTTGACAACTTTAGCCAGCTGTTCAACTTCGGCGCCGGCAAAACTTGTGCCCAATAATTGGAGAGGATGTTCTTGGTAAAAGTTGACTAATAGTCCCCTTTTTAATGGTTTCAAGACCCAAAAGGTAGCGATCACCATAAAGAAAAAGAGGGACATCATGATGACGTTGGGCCACTCTTTCTTTTTGATATCAAAGAAGTTCTTACGAATGCTTTCGATAATACTTTTCTTAGCCATAACTGTTTTTGTTTATTCTTCCCGTTTAATGCCTATGACCCTTGTATTCGAAGTCTCGAGGGCAACATATACCCAAGTGCTCTTTTCAGAAATATCAGATGTACGGCGCGTAACAATTTTATACTTCAGCACTGTAGGTTGCTTTATTGAATTAGATTTGGGAATAAGTGAAGTATTAACTGAGATGTTAGGTTTTTGTGTCTTCTGATTTTGCAAGAGGGATTTCCCATCAACAACTGAAACTTTATACTCATAGTGGGTTTGGCTGGCATCATATAAATGACTATGAATACCCAAATCTTCAAATGAAAGTAAAACTTTTTCTTTATTTTTTTCCACATGGAATTTGTCAATTGGATTAATGCGGCTAAACCAATAGCGTCCAATTTTATTTCTGCGGTTGATTAATACTTCAGTTAAATACTTTTCGGCTTCTGGATTGCTAAGCTTTCCGGTTTCAACGATTGCTTGGATATCTTCGTCGCTAAAACTCATCACCTGTTTGGCGCCCCAGAAGGCATCGCGCAGCGTCATATTTTCGTATGCAGGCAGCGGATGAGCTGATACCCAGCGTCCGGGCTTAAAAATATCAGCCCGAAAATATCCAACCGAAGGATGGGGAATATGTTTTTGTGCATCAACAGTTTCCCAAGAGTTGGATTTAAGTCCCAGCGAAATAGCGTTTAATCCCATGTAACGCGGATCAATGAGATAGGCCTGCCCATAAATAGGTTCGTGGATGCTTGTGCCATTGGCTCCGAGGGTGTTTCCGAAATCCTGTACGTAATGTTTGATATAGTTTTTATCTGTATAGACAGCCATGGTGTTGGCATCGCGACGGTCGGTATCATTGACCCAAGAGCTGAGAATACGCATTCCCCTGAGTTCTCTACGATGCTCATGTTTAACCCGGTCATTTGGATCATCAGCACGTGTTCCTTCAAAGGCCCATTGCCCTACGGGCGTACCGTTCACGAATTTACTGGCTACGGCGCGAATATGTCCATCTTTATTTCTGGGTTTGTCTCCAACAATAGCCCGATAATCTTCCATGGTCATAGGTCGTTCTTCGCCAGCCTCCATTACGGTAACTCCTTCTTTAATAGTTACTTGATTGGGATCAAAGTAGGTGATGGTAGCTTCTGGCACGTTGTAACCCGCAGCGTAGAATATTTTGCTGCTTATAACTTCGGCCGAAGTTGTAAGTTCGGGATAGTTCGGGCCATCAAATTTGATCAGGAATCGATTGCCTTGCCCATCCTCAATGAAAAATCCGGGATTTGCCCCCTCCAGCTTTGCTGAGAAAATATTCCAGGTACCCGAAGTATCCGGTGCGACGGTATTGGGACCTTGTGCCAACTCTTTGGTGGACATGTGATTATAGTAATGCCGGTAGTTATACCAACTCGATTCTGGAGGTTCATCAAGGTGATTTATATTATCAGCTTGTTTGGCATCGGCTGCTCCAATAGCCTGACCGGTAGCTCGAATTACTCTGTTTAGATCTAGCGGTTTTTCCAGTTGATGAAAAATCGTGTTGTCAATGCGATCCCAGTACTGGTAGGAGGCGTTTTCAGGCGGTTGGTCAATTTCCGAGGTATCCGGATCAAATGTTTTAATACGATCCAATGTGTAAGGCTTGGTACTGCTACAGCTTGAAATGGAGATGCTTGCAGCAATCAATACAAGTGGTATAAGGAACCATTTCCCGATATTTCTGATGGCTGAAGTCACTACCGGTAATTAAAAATTAGGATTAATATTGAGAATTACGCGAGATGATTCTTTGCTGAATGCAAATTCAGAGCGGAAGGCAAATCCCTTGGTGGAGATCAGATGAAAACCAAATCCATAACTCGTGTGAAAATCGTTAATTCCGATATCAGAGTATTGACTAAAAACTTGTCCTTCGTCCACAAAAAAGACGATGTCCGCAAAACTCCACATGGGGTAGCGGTATTCCAGGGTTACAAGTAGCGATCCGTCATCGCGAAAACGGCCGGAGGAAAATCCACGTAAATCATAGGAACTTCCGAGATTGGGATAAGTGAAAAAGGGAATCTCTTTATTACCTAACGGAGCGGCTTTTTTAAGATTTGTTTTTAATCCGAGTCGTCTCGAATTTGGGAGGAATGGTATTGGTAAAAACTGTTCCCATCCCAGATTATAATGCAGGTAATGGAATTGATTGTTGTTTAGGGAATGGTTCCAGTTGAGACCTATAGTATAACGAGATCCGCGAACGGTTCGGGGCAATCCTTTGACGAAATTAAAATGCAGTGAGCTGCCTAATGAAAGTAGTGAAGTTGTCCCCTTAAGCTGCTCGGAAATTATTGGTAATGGATCGTCTATGATGGTTTGAGTATCGGTGATATCAAAATTTCTGTAGCGACTTGAAACTGAAAGTGCTGTTGTAGAGCTAATTGTGTGCTGAAATTCGATGGTTCCCTCAACTTCTTCAGTGGCATATAGTTGCTCATCTGCGAGTGCTGAATTGTTACCTCCATACAGTGACTTGACGGGATCGTTGGAATAGCTGGTATTGATCTCCAACTGGTTTGCCTGGGAGATAAATGCTGGAATTGAATATTTAAAATCAAAGTCGTTGTATTCTTTGGATCCAAAGAGAGCCTCTAAACGTATCCGATGGTTGTACTTTAAAAATTTATTATGATATAACAGTAGACCATAGGCCACTCTAACATTTCCTCCCAGCTCAAAAAATGGATATACTCCATAAGGTGCCCGCTCTCCCTGTAGTAACTGGGGAAGCTTTTTCTCTGCCCATTTGATCCCCCATCCAACAGGCCGGGTTGTCCAATGTAGCAAGTAAGAGGGGAGTGCGAGGAGGTGTTCCCCGGCATTCCTTTCTGATGAATAAGGCTCCCAATGGGGGTTTGTGGTTGCGGTCTTTTTTTCGCTCGAATCAGGTATAGGATTTTGACTCTTTGCCTCTGTTGCAGATAAGAAAAAAAGCGTCCCTAATAGTCCACATAAAATATATCTCCAATATAAAAATGCATGCATAAGGCGATGACCCCGCGGCCATATTTTTTACTTCATCTCTACTATTAGGAAGGCAGAAAGAGACCAAATCTTACCAATTTTTTTGCTCTTATAGGTTTAAGCTATTTTGGAAAGATTTTGTTGTTTTAGTACATCAATATTACAGATAGAATGTTCAATTAACCGAATAAAATTATGCAAAAAGTAAAAGTGAGCGGTACCATAAATGCCCCAGTCGAAAAGGTTTGGGAATTAGCGAGCAATTTTGGTGAATTAAATCAAATTGTTGAAGGGGTATCAGATTGTACTATCGAAGGAAACGGTGTTGGAGCCGTAAGAACGTTGACGCTACAGGATGGCGGAAAAGTAAAGGAGAAGCTGGAAAGTTTGGATAAGGCTAAACGAGTGCTAAAGTATTCAATTTTGGATTCGCCAATGCCTATTCAAAATTATACGGGCACCATGCAAGTTGATGAGTTAGAGGATGGGAGATCGAAATTTAGCTGGTCATCAACATTTGATGCAGCAGATGGTATGGAAGATGATATGAAAGAAGCTCTGGAAGGATTGTATAATCTGGGAGTTAAAGGATTGCAGCAAAGGTTTTCCGGATAATAGCGGTCAGCTTCTAATTAAAAATCTTTCAATAAAAAACTATGAAGCAACTTAACTGTTGTTGATTAAAACGGTTTCTTCCGGAGTTCCTGTTTCAATGGAATTTTCCGGATCTTTGCACCATTCATATCATCCTCCATCATAGACCGAAACGTTGGGTCATCTCATATACCAGGCATTCATAAAAGTTTCACTGCCCCACCATACGGGTTTGCAGTAAAAAGCAATATATTTTGTCAGGGTGATATCGCCGTTTAATATTCTGATGTTTTTCTCTTCCAACACCTCGATTCAGTCCATATACTGGGTCTACTGCAAGGGAATACCTTTTACTACCGGAAGATGTTCACCGCGTTCTTCACCTTCGAGTTTCCATCCATTGTAAGCTGCAATGGGGCGAGCATCGATTAAGATAGCATTGGTTTTTTTAATCTTGGAAATAAGTTTTTGGGTAGAAAGTGTATTCATGGGTAGTTTTATCAGCTAATTAATTGCGTAGCCAACAGACGCTGTTAAAAATTAATGGAAATCACTTTTTCTGCAGGTATTGAATTGAAAAATAGTCGTTGGCATCGGTCCATACCTTTTCCATCGAAAACCATTCGTTCACCAGGTTGTTAAATTCTGCTATGCTATATTTATAGGAGTTTTCGGTGTGGATGGATTCGTTCCGTCCAAAATGAAACTCTTGACCTTCAATGATTACTGTTTGATTCCTAGTTGAAACCAGATGCATTTCTATGCGTCCTTCGTCATTATTGTAAAATGCTTTGTGACGGAAATGATCAAGATTAAAATTAGCATTCAGCTTTTGGTTGATGTGTTGGAGTATATTTTTGTTGAATGATGCCGTTACTCCCTGACTATCATTATAAGCAGCTTCCAATTTGCTGATATCCTTTTTTAGGTCAATGCCGACAAGCATTCCGTCGCCGGAATCCAACAGTGTGGAAAGGTTACTTAAAAACGCTTTGGCCTGAGGCGGATGAAAATTACCAATAGTCGACCCCGGATAGAAGAAAACGATGTTGCTATAGGGTTTTGAGATGGCAGGCAGTTGAAAAGGTGTCGTATAATCAGTGCAGACCGGATCTATTTGTAAATCCGGGTATTCCTGATTGAGCTTTTGAACAACGTTTGTCAGGTACTGCTCAGATATTTCTATGGGGACATAAGAACTAATGCACGGCAAATGATCCAGCAGCAGGCGCGTTTTTTTGCTGCTGCCGCTACCAAGCTCAGCCAATACGATATCATTGCCAAGCGTTCGTATAATATCGGGCATATTATTCCGCATGATGGATATTTCAGTCCGCGTAGGGTAATACTCATCCAGCTGAGTTATTTCTTCAAAAAGTCGAGAACCACGCTGATCGTAAAAGTATTTGCTCGGCAGTTCTTTTTGATCTTTTTCTAATCCTTCAATAACCTCTTTCAACATTTGGGGAGAGGTCATTGTAATTTGTTCATCCATAGAAAATCTACCTTCTGATAATTATTGAATAAATGGATTAGGTTATCGATGCTCAGGATTGGGATGATCAAATCGGCAGCCAGCCTCCCATTCTGATCGCTGGTTGCCATGTGCGGGAATACCGCCAGCCTGGTCAAGCATTAGGGCCATGTGCATAAGATTCCACGTCATAAAGGTGGTGTTGCGCTGAGTAAACTCATTATCAAACCCAACGGGGCCATCTTCGCCTTCATCGCCGTAACTGAGTCCCGGCCCCGCTTCGCCAATCCAGCCGGCGTCGGCTTGGGGAGGAATTACATATCCAAGATGCTGAAGTCCATATAAAATACTCATCGAGCAGTGTTTGATGCCGTCTTCGTTACCGGTAATCAGGCAACCGCCCACGCGTCCATAATAGGCGTACTGTCCCTCTTCATTGAGATTGCCCGAATAGCCATAAAGCCGCTCAATTACTTTGGTGGCAACCGATGATTTTTCGCCCAGCCAGATGGGAGAGCCAATGATCAAAATGTTAGCATCCATTACTTTCTGTTGAATCTCAGGCCAGTCGTCTTCCTCGAAGCCGTGTTCGGTCATATCCGGATATACGCCCGGAGCAATGTTGTAATCTACAGGACGAATGATCTCGGTAGATACATCATTCTTTTCAAAAATGGATTGGGATACCTCAATCAGTGTTTCAGTATGCGATTCCTTGGGATTTCGCTTAAGTGTACAGTTTAAGAATAGTGCATTCAAGTTTGAAAAATCCCATTGACTTTCATCACACATCTCTTCCTGTTTTTTACTTAATGCCATAATATTTTAGTTTTGATAAATTTAAGAGTTCACGTGTAATACGTATCTGTCAGCAGTTATTAATTACTGCCCGCTGCTGCTCGAGTAAATTTGTCGAGTGCCTTGCTAATTTTATTCAATTCCTGATCACAGCCTTCAATATTGTGTCGCTTTTTAAGATATTCGGGAGAATTATATCCAATATGTGTAATCCCTTCCGAGTCTTCCCAAACAAGTGCTTTCTGCGGCAGATCAATAGCAGTTGTTTGCGCGCACTGCATAAGCGGTGTGCCCAGCTTGGGATTACCAAATATGAGAACGGTTGTAGGAGATAAATCCATATTTACTGCAGCCGCTCCCTCCTTATGATTTACTTTTTGAAAGATGGTAATACCGTTTTCTTTAAGAATATTTTTAAGTCGATCTGTAGTTTCTTCCACGGAATGCTGGCTTTGAATAACTTCCATCCCATCTTGGCCATTAGCAGGAATAACAATTATACCCAACATAAATGTGATCGTTATTATAATTACTTTCTGCATATCATATTTTAATCTACAATTAGCACTACTGCGAAAATAAAATCATACCTTATAATCAATCCTCCTGTCCTCCTTTTCTAAGGAGGAACTTTTTTAGTAAATACTGCTTTATGGTCCCTCTTGGAGAAGAGGGATTTAGGGAGATTGATCTACATTATTAAACCCATTTTGATTTAGTATTTATAACCCTGCACTTCTTCTTCATTGGTTTCTACTCCCAACCCCGTAACGATACGATTTACAAAATTAAAATAGCTGATGACCAGTACCGCATCCAGTATAGCTCGATCAGACAGTCCCGTATTTTTAAGCGGCTGAATATACTGCTCTTTATTTATGCTACTGGGATTAAGCGTTAATTCCCGCGCGAGCTGACAAAGCCGCTTGTCAACATTGTTGAGGTCCAGCTTGTTGTAGTTATTGCCGAAGCTGTTTTATACGATTTCGATCTTTCCAGTAGTGATTAAGTGCCTGTCCGTGGTGCTGTTGACAATATTCACAATCGTTGGCAACCGAAACAACCACCGCCATCATCTCGCGCTGCGCTCGACTTAAGGGTGACTTGCTGAACATGATGGACATATACAGGTCCATGTGTGCAGTTATCGTCTCCGGATTCAGGCTCTGGATTTTATGAATCTGTAGCCAATTTGCCCCGTCTTCTGCTTAAGCTCTTCGTAGATCTCCTTGAGATTGCCCGTGGCCTCCTCGGGTTCAATAATATCTATAAATGCCATTATCCTTATATTGTGTTTTACAAATGGTAAATTCCTTTTAAAGCTATCTAGGATACCAACCCCATAGAAAAAATTCTCCCAAGGCAAACCAGTAACTTGTGATATGCTGTAGCAGGAGTTAACCGGTCTCCTTGTCGAGGACCATCTACAGCGTATCCAAAGACGTCCCATCGGTTACCCTCATTATCTGTTAGAATAATAGGAAGTGCACCTTGGACAGGTTGAAAGTTTAACTCCGTGCCATCGGATAACTCACTTTTGAAGGCTACGACGAAGTTTAACGAAGTACTTCCCACAACAATATAGTCGGTATTTCGAGTACTCGTTTTTGTTAAATTTATGCCGGATCCAAAGTTATCAATAACAAAATTTTGGGTATCTAATATACTGTTATCCCTATTTGAGTCAATGATACCAAAGACACGTTCTTTATATCCCCTTCCTCCAAGAGCTTTTTCATCAACATTGATAGGAAATAGTGGAGGTGAGTTTTCGTTCAGATAATCTTCCCCATACACATAGCCTTGGTATCTACTATTGCCGAATCCGGTATCTGTGGAAAGCACTTTGGCATTGGGGAACATCTTCTTCCAAGTAGACCAGCTGGTTTCAAAAACCTGAAACGTTTCTAAATTTTCTCCAGATCTCGTTCCCTTAACTCCTTTCATGAGCATTTGTGAATAATTAGGTGTTGGTTTTACGATCATAGGGTATCAGGTTGTTTCGGAATAATAGTCCGGATACCCCAAATTCAACTGCTTCTCCATCAATAGTTCGATCCCAGGCAATTCCACTGCCTGTCAAAGGGCAATAAGTGAGACAAAAAGGTTGGTCACCAATTTGATCATTTACTATTTCGTGGGCATCTAAAACCTGATGGGGATATCCTTTGATGGTATTTCCAATACGAACACCAATAATGAGCCGATCATCCTGAACGTAATTGATCTCGGTGGTAGGCTTAAATTTGGGATCATCAATTGAAGGAATGCCATCTTTTGATACTCCACCATTAATGACTTCATCTTCTGGAAGCAGCCATTCTGACTCCTCAGATGGGTTATCAGATGAGGAAGACTCGGTGTTACTTGTAACCGAAGTACAACCCACAAAAGTTAACGCAAAAAGTATAACGCTCCATAGTCTGAAGAAATTCATAGTGGTGGTATCCTTTTATTAAAAGATTACTTTCTTTCCAAAGTTGTAAAAGAGTGAGATCGATGCGGTATAACTGGTTGTTGGTTGTAACCCGTTGAGATATTGATAGATGGGTATTTCACCAGATGCTTTAATCGATAACCCGTCAGTAAGTTGATACTTTAGTGCAGGTTCTAAATTAATCCATTTGCCACCTGTGTTGGGCAGCTTGTTTTCGTTTCGTAGGTCTGAACTGGTAGATCGATAACTTATAGTGCCAATATAGGATAGGTCAGAAGTAATATTATTCGTGGCACCAATATTTATCAGTAGTTCATTGCCGAATTCGTAGTTATCATTTTCGCCAAACCGCTCTGCACTGCCCGTAGCTCGATACGTGCTAAAAAGAAATAAATTTATTGTCGTGACCGGCGCGAAAGTTTTGGAAAAATATGACCAAGCAACACCATCCCATGCCCCGGTACCCGGCTGCATATCTAAGTTAAGCCCGATTCCATCATTGGTCAGTGAGGTTTTTCCAAAAGGTATTTTGGCTCCGGCTCCAACGGCCAGCTGATACTGCTCTTTAATTGTATTTTGATGTAGAACATATTTTAATAATACAACTCCATCGCCAATTCCAGTTGTTATAAGTTCGTCATTGCTTTGTAAACCCAATCGTCGTTTTCGTACATAGGTTGCCGTTCCAGAAATAGTGAGTCGGTTGGTAATGCCATAGTTTAATTCAATAAGCGTTGACTGTGTACTGCGCTCAACAGTTGTATTTTTGAGTTTATTATCTGCCTGGTACAGTTCCGAAATTTCTTTATGTCCATATGTTATGCCCAATAATAGATTGCCCTGTGATGTAGTACTAATACTTTGCGAGCTAATTAAGGGGGCTCCGGCACAACTACAGGTTTGGGCTGCCACAACGGTTGCCGAAACGAGAAAAACAGCCAAGGCAGACCATATTTTCTTTGTAATATTATGCATGATTTCAGCTCTTCTTTTTATGCGAAAGTTATTTTTGGGGATCCATTTCTCAATCCAACTTATAGATGTATCGAGGGGTGCATATCTTACTATAAAATAATGTATATACAGTTCTTCATTATAATTCTTTGATATTAAATAAATCGGTAAGAATTGAATTTATGAATTCGTCTTTGTACGTGAGCATTAACTTGGGATGTAGTGATGGATGAAGATAAGTTAAAAGAAGGGAATAGATTCTATTTGAGCCGTAAGCTCATTATTGTGGTAGGAATATTTATTTTTGCCGCTAGTGGGTTGACGGTACTCACCAACTTTTCAATTAACATGATTGCTGCCTCAGGCGATTATTCGGCCCTGCTCTCTCAATGGAATCACTACCATTACCAGGCTGGAATGCATGTAGAACGGTTAAGCCGGAAAAGTGACAAGAAACACTTCGAGGCTTACCTGCAAGTAAAAGCTCAGAAAGATTCATTGAGAAATACAATCGATGAGCTTTTTTCCGAGGATCCTGATGTAGAAACGGTATTTCGGACTTTTGATACTGACGAAATATATCCCAGCGAGATAAGCGGTTTAATAACTGTCTTCCGTTATTTTAATTCATCAAGGCCAATACAAGAATTACGTCACAATTGGGAAAAGCTGAAAGAAATAGAACATCGTCAGCATGAGTTGATCGTTAACTGGTTTAAGAAGCTCGAGAAAAAAGATTCCAGTGATAGCCTGACTCAGGCAAAGCTTGAAAAATATAATAGCCTAAATGACAAATGGAACGATCAAAATCGTGAACTTATGGCTTCGGTTGGGGATGCCTCTGGAGTAGTAAAACAGTTTGGACTTTGGATAAGTGTAATTCTGGGCATTTTATTAGTGCTAATTGGCGTAGTATTTTCGGTTCGAGCAAATAAAAGCATTGGTCGGTGGGAGGAGGCACTCTACGAAAAAGAAGTGATGCTGATGGAGATTCATCACCGGGTAAAAAATAACATGGCGGTTATTTCGGGGATGCTGGAGCTGGAAAGCATGAGTAACGGAAATGCCGACAAGGCATTGAAGGAGAGTCGCGATCGTATCAAATCAATGGCGATGATTCATGAAAAGCTATATCAGTCAAATTCATTTTCCGAAGTTGATTTGGCAGCGTACATGAAAGAATTGACCAATCATATTTGTAGTACCTATATCACTAAGGATAAAAATATTACGCTGGAGTCCAATTTGGGCCAAGTGCAATTAAATATAAATCAGGCAGTTCCCGTGGGACTGATTATTAACGAAATTATGGCCAATGCCATTGAACATGGTTTCGATGGAAGACAATCTGGGACTATTAAAATTGGAATGCATCAGGTTGATAAAAAAGTGCATATTCAAATTAAGGATGATGGTAAAGGAATATCGGCAGATGACGACTTTGAAAATTCCGAGAGCACTGGTTCTGCTATTATTGCAGCTTTAATACAACAAATTGACGGAGAACTATCGGTAGAAGATAATGGAGGATTGAATATAACATTAACTTTTGAAAAGTCGGATGCCTCCGGATCAAGTAACGCCTTATTTGAATAAGTAATTTTTTGCTATGACGTGTACAATTAAACGAACATTTAATATTGCCCTTTCAGGATTTTTGGCCAGCTTAGTAATGTTTTTGTTTATCTATATAGGGATAAATGTGACGGGATTGGCCCCTTTTAACGTGCCTCCCTCGCAAGCTTTTTTGTATAATTTGGGAGTGGTAGAATCGGGTTACGCACTGCTGCTCCATTTTTGTTACGGCACGTTTTGGGCTTTTGTGTTGGTTTATACGTTTGAGGACGATCTATCTATTCTCAAAGCGGAAGTGCTGGCCATTGTGCTGTGGCTTTTCATGATGTTTGTGTATAGTCCGCTTATTGGGTGGGGATTTTTCGGCTTTGGATATGCTAATAATTTACCAACCGATCATCCCCTCTATTTAGATAGTGCACTTTTATATATCACTATTACGTTATTGGTACACCTTGTTTATGGCTGGGTATTGGGATACTTAAGCAGTAGGTGGCTTGGAAGAAAAAATTCCCATTAATAAGGGTATGGGAATTTTTATACCGTTTTAACATTTTTACAATTAGTGACCATTTTGTAGAGCACGAAGGCCTTCAAGCAGGGCTTCATATTCTTCCCGGCAGCTTCCGCATTTATTCAGATGATCCTGAACCAACGGTTTGGCTTCGGCGGGAGATTTTCCAGCCAATTCCATTTCAGCAAATTTATGAAGCTCGTCAAAGCACTCATCACAACCGATCTCATGAGCGGTCGCCATCTGTGCCGACTTAATTAAATTCTTTAATATTTTAGGTGTTAATTCCATGTTAAGGTATTAAGTACTTTTATATATCATAAGTACTGATGATCTAAGCTTTACAGATCTTACAGTTTATTTAACATTTCGTCAGGGTCGATACCCTCTACCTCGAGCTTGTTCTTGATTTTTACCCGCGCATCGTGAACTAATTTGTAGAGCGCATTGCGATTAGTATCCAGTTGTTTAACAACAACGGGCATTGGCAATCCTTGAATCATAAGCGCATTGATTGCGGTTTTCTGTTTTTGAGTTAGCTCTTCGTTAATAATTTGTAAAACCTTATCGACAAGCTGCGATTCGTGCAGCGAACGTTCAGGGCTGGTATCATCACTGGCTACGGATAGCGAAAAAACCTCTCGGCTTTCGTCATCGGGTTTTAGATCCTCAATAGAAATATCATCATAACGTTTTAGACGAAGTTCGGTGAGCCCCTCGCGCACGGCAATTTTCATAGCCCAGGTAAGGAGTTTGCTTTCTCCGCGGAATGAGTCGATGTTATCCAGAACTTTTAGCAGCGCATCTTGAGCTACATCCTCAACAAACTGGTCGAGTTCGCGATCAACATATTTATGCAGCGCTGGTTTAAGCCCACGTATTAATTGGGCGCGAAGCTTTTTCACAGCTTGCTCATCAACGGGAGGCTTGAGCGCCTCGATCCATTCTTCGTTTGTCTCGTAAGAAGAATTCTTCTTACGACGTCTCTTAAACCAGTTGAGCATGTAAAAGTTTTAGTTTTTAATTAGCCAAGTAAATAACAAGAGCTATGCTTTCATTCAAGCCATATAAGCTAAGTTATGTAATAATTCTATTGATTGTTATAGGATTAGCAAAAAAAGTGAATGCCCAGCAGCTTCGGGGTTGGGATACTAATACTGATAAATCAACTATTGAGCTAAGCGAACTAAAACGTGGCGGACCGCCCAAAGATGGGATTCCCTCGATTGACGATCCCAAATTTGTGTCTCTTAATGAGGCTTCGTCATGGATAGCTGCCAAGGAGCCCGTACTTTCCGTAGAACATGAGGGAGAAGCACGGGCTTATCCGCTGCAGATTATGATCTGGCACGAAATTGTGAATGATGAGATTCAAGGGGATCCCTTACTGGTAACCTTTTGTCCGCTTTGTTACTCAGCGCTCGTTTTTGAGCGTACTGTTAATGGAGAAACGCTCGAATTCGGGGTATCCGGATTTTTGCGCCATTCCGATCTGGTAATGTTTGATCGCAAAACCGAAACGCTTTGGCAGCAGTTTACCGGCAAAGCTATTGTGGGTGATTATGTGGGGACAACGTTGGAGCAGATTTCCAGCCAGATTATTTCGTTTGAACAATTTAGAAAGAGCTATCCTGATGGACTCGTGCTTTCCAAAAATACGGGTTATGATCGTAATTACGGCCGGAATCCATATACAGGATATGACGATATTAATAATTCGCCCCTATTTGGTGCGGGCAATGATGACGATCGCTTGCCACCCATGGAAAAAGTCATTGGAGTAAAGCTGGATGAGCATCAAAAAGCCTATCCATATTCTGTTACTAAGAAAAAACAAGTTATCAATGATAAACTTGGAGAGACGCCATTGGTAGTTATCCATACCGGTGGAGCTACTTCGGCTATGGATGCGGCGCGGATAGCTGAATCCAAGGAGTCGGGTTCGACAGGAGTATTTAAACGAGTACTTGATGGCACGGAACTCACGTTTGTAGTTGAAAATGGCAATATTGTAGATAAGCAAACGGGATCAGTTTGGAGTGTAACTGGCAAAGCAGTAAAAGGTGAACACGAAGGACAACAATTGGAGACTGTCACCTTTGGTGATTACTTTGCGTTTGCCTGGCTGGTTTTTTGGCCGGAGACAGAAATTTATACTAATAACTAATATCAAAAAATATTTATGGAAAGTAATAAGGTCGAATTTTTAGGAAGTCAAGGGGTAAAATTATCAGCGCGAATTGATGAACCGGATCAGGGAGTAACAAAAGGAGCGGCATTATTTGCTCACTGTTTTACCTGTAGTAAAAATCTGCGTGCGGTTGGACGCATTAGCCGTACTTTGACAGAGCACGGGATGGGGGTCCTTCGATTTGATTTTACCGGCTTGGGTGAAAGTGAAGGTGATTTTGCTGACACCAATTTTTCGTCCAATATTGATGATCTTCAAGCGGCGGCAGAGTATATGGATCAGGAATGGTCGACCCCGCGAATGTTAATTGGTCATTCACTGGGTGGCGCCGCGGTGCTTCAGGCAGCGCATCGAATTGCGTCTGTGGAAGCAGTAGCAACTATTGGTGCGCCCTGTAATCCTAAACATGTTGCTCATCTTCTTGTAGACAAGAAAGATGAGATTGAGAAAAAGGGAGAAGCCCGTGTGAAGCTGGCCGGACGTGTTTTTACTATTAAAAAACAATTTCTGGATGATCTGAAAGAGCAAGCAATGAACAAGATCATTAAAAACCTTGACAAGGCACTGCTTATCTTTCATTCACCGGTAGATAAGACCGTGGGAATTGATAATGCCGCCCATATTTATAAGTTGGCTAAACATCCCAAAAGTTTTATCTCGCTGGATGATGCCGACCATCTTTTGACTAACGAAGAGGATGCCCACTATGTCGGTTCAGTAACGGCTGCTTGGGTGGATCGTTATTTGTGATTTATGAAATGATTATGATAGAAATTATTTAAAATAAAGTCCTGATGATTCCTGCACTAAGTGGTTTAGGCTATCGGTTAGCACGTTATCTTACTCAGACTGATGAGGAACAGGAGTCGGTTGCCACCTGTTCTCGAGAAGTACTGGAAAAGACCCTAAAGCCGGGAGATATATTGTTAATTGATGGTAGTAGCCGTATTAGCATGGCCATTAAATATCTTACTCAATCTACTTGGTCGCATGCTGCTATTTTTATTGGAAAAGATAATTTGATAGATGAAGAACCCAACAAGCAGCACGTTCTTATAGAAGCAGATCTTAAAGAAGGAGTTCGAACAGTTCCCTTGGGCAACTATTGTGAAAATCACACCAGAATTTGTCGTCCTGTAGGACTTTCTTCCGAAGAGATAAAACAAGTGGTTAATTTTATGAAAGAGAGAATTGGCTATAAATATGATCTAAAGAATATTTTTGATCTGGCGCGTTACCTTATCCAAACGCCGCCGGTTCCTCAAAAATATCGGCGTCGGCTGTTGGCATTGGGCAGCGGCGATCCCACAAAGGCTATTTGCTCTTCCCTAATTGCGCAGGCTTTTCAGTCGATTCAATATCCAATCCTTCCCAATATTGATGTTGATGGGTCGAGTAGCAAAGCGCTTATTCAGTCACAGAAAGAAATTTTGCATATACGTCACCACAGCTTGTTTGCCCCTCGTGATTTTGATGTGTCGCCCTATTTTGAGATTGTGAAACCTTCTATTCGGGATGGATTTGATCACCACGAACTAAGGTGGGCAGAAAATGAATGATGGAAGACTTTGTTGTTTTTAAAAAGCACTGTCAGTACGAGGGAGGCCTGATTGACCGTAGTAATCTCCCGGAATAGGTTCGCCTGTACACCGAAGCCATTTGTTGGTGCAGGTGTGTGTAGTATCTAAAGTTATTCCTTAAGCATGAGCAAATTGTTTTATGTAGATCGCCGCGCTCCATTCCATTTCGCTCGCGATGACAGTCGTTGTTGAGGAAAGATTGCCGCATTACATTCGTAATTACAGTACTATCATGCAGGCGTTTGCTCTTCCTTGATCTCGCTTTTTTTCTTTTTCACTGATTGTAAGGTAGAATAGATAGCATACACAATGATGGCGACAATTAATCCATAAACCCAATAGGGAACGTTCTCACCTACGAAAATTAGATATACATAAGAAGAGACCGCGCAACAGCATGCCATTAAAACAGGTCCGGCAACAGAGCGATTATTGCGAATATTTTTTACCAGCCACCACATGGCGACCCAAAAGAAAGGAATAGCTCCAACATAAATAGAGCCAAAAATGATAGGATTTACTCCATAGGGTTCTCCAAGGCTCATGAACCAGTCATAAAGTTGATTAAGTTCCATAATAGTTTTCAAAAAATCGGAATAGAATGTTAGGTGATTGATTTAGATGTATTTCTGAGACGATATCTTACGTTTA
>NZ_JAXHLU010000009.1:0-95609 GCF_034521915.1 Fodinibius sp. | reverse complement strand
CCGAAGTCAGACGCTCTATCCAGTTGAGCTACGGGCGCAGGTCGTTCAAAAAGAGTTCTAAATATCCCGCTTTGCTTAACAAATTACAACCTTAAATGATGACCTTTAAGGAGTCGTTTCTATTACGAATGGTTAGCTTCACATAAGAATGTAATCGGCTACTTGTTGGAAGGAGTATTTATTAAATTATTGTGGACGTGCCATTCATAACTTTTTACGTGCATCATTGGCAATTATCGAACGAATAGTGTTAATTATTTATTCAATATTATATAATCATAAAGGGAATAACAGTTATTATTATGAGTATCAAAATGCATAAATACCTGTCAATATTTGTAGCTGTAATATTTTTAACCGCATGCAATGCTACCACCGAAAATGAACCGGAGGCAGAAACCGACCAGGGACAGGAAGTTGAAAATCCGGAACTTACCATGGAAACCATTACCAATGAGATTGATGTACCATGGGGAATGGATTGGTTGCCTGATGGAGATATGTTAATTACGGCCCGGAGTGGCGATTTATGGTTGTACAGTAATGGAAGCTTAGCTGAAAAACCCATCACTGGTGTACCGGAAGTATGGGCACAGGGACAAGGTGGTTTGCTTGATGTACAAGCGCATCCCGATTATGAGGAAAATGGGTGGATCTATCTGACGTATTCTAGTCCTGAAGGGGGTGAGGGAGCGAATACCGCATTGATGCGAGCAAAGCTAAATGATGATCGTACTGAACTTGTAAATAAAGAAGTTCTCTATAAGGCCGAACCCAATACTGATCGAGGAGTTCATTTTGGCAGTCGGATTGTGTTTGATAATAACGGACATGTATTTTTTGGTATTGGAGATCGTGGGGCTCGTGACGTCAATCCACAGGATATTACCCGTGATGCCGGAAAAATTTATCGCCTGAATGATGATGGGAGTATTCCGCAAGACAATCCTTTTGTGGGTAAAGATGGATTAGATGCCATTTTTGCCTATGGGATACGCAATCCACAGGGCATGGATCTGCATCCGGAAACCGGACAGCTTTGGGAGCATGAGCACGGTCCACGCGGTGGAGATGAAATCAATATTATCGAAGCGGGAAATAATTATGGATGGCCGGAAATAAGCTTCGGAATCAATTATGATGGAACTACGCTTACAGAAGATACTGCCAAAGCGGGTATGGAACAACCCGAGTGGTATTGGGATCCGTCTATTGCTCCTTCAGGAATGACGTTTGTGACCAGTGACAAATTTCCCGAATGGCAGGGAGATTTGTTAGTAGGATCTTTAAAGTTCGGCTATGTAATGCATGTTGATTTAGAAAACGGAGAAGTTGTTGGTGAAGAGAAGGTTTTTGAAGATATCGGGCGTGTCCGTGACGTCCGTCAAGGTCCGGATGGCAATATTTATATTGCCACGGAGACTGATAATGGTATCGTTCGTGTTTCTCCTGCCAATGAATAAGTATCAATAGTTTTTGCGATTTATCTGCTAATTGACTGGCGCAAGTGTAAAAGCTTGCGCCAGTTTTTATTTGAGACAGGAAAGGGAATATCTATTCTTATTCGACGTCTTGTTCTTCCAAATTATCAACTTCTTCTACGGGATCAAGATTAAGATAGTCAACTAAGTCTTCTTGCATATCATCGCGGATACGTTCGGGATGGGTGATTTTGGTATAGAATACCGTAAAGTAGATGACCTTAATAGCCGTAACGGTACGTTCAAAAAAATTGCTAAACAGCTTGCCAATCCAGAATGCAAAAATAATGGGAACAAAGGTAAAGGCTACATCATCACCGTTAAAATCAATGGTTGTCGCAGGAAATACCTCACTTCCAAAATACCCTAGTGTCCCCGAGATAATAAATAGGATAATGTAGGCTGGAACAGTAACATGGCGGACCACCCTGCCCAGAAAGTCTATTCCGAAAATACCAACGAGGGATTCGGGTACGCGGTCTTTAAGCTTTTTCATTTCTTCAACGGCCGATGAAATATCCATCTTGTCGACAGCAACAGAAGGTAAGAGATAATGATTAGCCAGGTCCCAGACCTCTTCAAGACCGGCAATAAAAAGTCGGATTAGCATTTTCACGATCCCTCCACCCGTATATTTGCTTTTATTGACAAAACTCATCAGGATGTCGATCCCGGCAATTTTTCTTATGTGCCACTTTAATTCTTTGCTGGCAGTGACGGCTCCTTTATATGAGGGATCATTACCGATGACGGTCTCATAGACAATCCAGCTCATGCGCATTTCTTGTTTGTTGTCATAAAAATGTTTGTATAAAAAAAGAAGAAAGGCTAAAAAGAAAGAGAGCAATCCATAGCCCGGATGGTTGTATTGCCATAAAAAGAATCCGCTAAAAAAGAAGGTGACCATAATTGCATGATAAATGGTCATGCGAATCCATGGTGTAATAATGTCTTTGTCTTTGCCAACAATGGTGAGTGTACTCTTTGCAAGCTCACCTACCGATTTAAGTCGTTTAGTATATGGAAGTGAATCGAATGACTGGTTGGCTTTTTTAAAATCAAAACCCATATATACCCCAATGTTTAATTAGTTATTTTTTTGCTCTTGATATGCTGATAGCTCTTAGTGTCCCTATGCAATTTCCATCAAATTTAAATCATTTTACCGATCATAGGGCTTATCCTCAAATTCGGGTCTTTAATGCTCTTTTTAGATAATAGATTGCCCGGTGAAAGATAGTAAATACGAAACCATGCAACTTTTCGGCTCATATTTTAATTAAAAGAATATAACCGCAATAAAAATGAGGAGATTATGCATCAGGTTAGACGTGGGATTTTTGTAATGGGATTGATGTTGCTTTTGGCAGCATGCAGCGGTAGTCCGGAGAAGGATTTTATTGATCGAATGGACCGGGAGCACGAAGGAGATACCCCTGTTGAAAATGCCGCTCAGGATATAAAGCAATCATCGGAGGTGTCGGGAGAAGAAGTGCAATATGCTACCGTGAACGGAAAAGAGATAACAGGATATTTAGCAAAGCCGGAAGGGAAAACGAATGACCCCGGAATTATTGTGATACACGAGTGGTGGGGATTGAATGACAATATTCGGATGATGACGGATAAGCTGGCTGGTGAAGGATATACAGCGCTGGCAGTAGATTTGTACAAGGGTAAAGTGGCAGAATCACCCGATAGTGCAGGAACCTATGCCCGCTCTGTTGATGATGAAGAAGCCCTGGATAACTTGACTCAGGCGTATGCCTACCTTAATACAAAACAAGGGGTAGACAACATAGGAGTAATCGGTTGGTGTTTTGGAGGTGCATGGTCGCTGCAAACAGCATTGGCCCATCCCCAAAAAATTGACGCTACGGTTATTTATTATGGTCGACTGGTAACTGACACGGCAAAACTTAAAACATTAGAGATGCCCGTACTGGGAATATTTGGGGAAGAAGATGGAGGAATTCCTCCAGAGAAAGTTAAGGAATTTGAGTCTGCGCTCAACGAAGCAGGGGTTGTGAATTCTATCCATATTTATGAAGGAGCGGGACATGCGTTCGCAAATCCATCCGGCACGCGATATGTTGAAAAAGCCGCCAAGGACGCCTGGCAAAAAACAGTTCGTTTTTTGAATGAAAACTTAAAGTAAAATAAAAACTCTGACAGGGTTTAAAGTCCTGTCAGAGTTAATAATTGGAGCGATATTATTTTCTTAGTTGTTTTTCCATTCCCCGTCAAAGACGATCTCGTCCAAATCTTTGCGAATGCGGGGCGAAGTTTCCTGCTTTCGCATTTTGTCATTCAGTGATTCGGGTTGTCCTCTATATCCGATCGCAAACATGGTCATCGGTTTATAGTCGCCGGATATATCGTAGAGTTCACGAGCCTTTTCGGGTAATATGCCGGCCATCTGATGCACATATAAATTGTTTTTAGTGGCTTCGAAAGTCAGGTGAGCAATAGCCTGTCCCAAATCATGCCCGGCGTGAGGATTTTCTCGGCCATCCAGATCAAAGGTTGTCTTGGTGAGGGCTAATACCAGCACCGGGGCATCCGTAGCCCAACTTTGATTGAACTCATTCATTACGGAAGCGAGTTGTTTATATGCCTCCTTATCGTCTTTTCGGGCTACGATAAAACGCCATGGCTGTTCGTTGTAGGATGAAGGAGCCCATCGCGCGGCTTCAAAAAGTTGATTTAAAAGTTCGGTATCAATTAACTTTTCTGAAAAAGCTCGAGGACTCCATCTTTTCTGAAGAAGTTCGTGAATAGGATATTCTGTATCTGCTAATTTTACGGGTTGTTCTTCTGTAGATTGCATATCGTAAGATTATTCTTTGCATTATAGTTTAATGTTGAACTAAATAACAATACAGCTAATCCAATAATTCCAAGGATTTTTGAATGGTTAATGCTAAAAAAGCATTTCTTTAGTGAATATTAATCAGAAGAAAATAAGAACCATGAGTCATAACGTTGAAATTTTAAATATTAAAGACATCACCCATGATGTAAGGGCATACACTTTCGAAAAGCCCAAGGGCTATTCTTTTACTCCGGGACAGGCTACGGAAATAGCTATCGACAAAGAGGGTTGGCGTGACAAGAAGCGACCGTTTACGTTTACAAATCTGCAGGATGATGACCACCTGGAGTTTGTTATTAAGAGTTACCCGGACCATAATGGTGTAACTGAACAAATTGGTCAGCTCAAAGAAGGAGACCAATTTATTATTGACGATGCCTGGGGAACGATTGAGTATAAAGGAGAAGGCGTTTTTCTGGCAGGAGGTGCAGGAGTAACGCCCTTTATTGCAATTTTGCGTGACTTGTATGCGAAGAATCAAATAGGTTCAAACACGTTGATCTTTTCGAATAAGACGGAAGATGATATCATCCTGAAAGATGAATTTGAAGAGATGCTGGGAGAACAGGTTATCAATGTGATTACGGACGAGCCTACCGATGAGTATATAAATCTGGATGGATTTATTGATAAAGAATTTCTGGCCGATCAGATTGATGATTTTGATCAACCTTTTTATGTGTGTGGTCCTCCGGCCTTTAATGATGCGATGATCAAATATCTTAAAGAACTGGGTGCAAGTCCCGAAGGATTGGTATTTGAGGAATAAATCAAATCCATGATCCTTTTTTTGAGTTCTGGAAGATAAACGATATCCTCTCATCACCTGTTATATAAATGAAGAAACTCTAAAACAAAGTATTTAATTATTATGAAGTTAGTCGATGCTGACGGGAATGAAATAACAAGTAAAGAAAATGTTGATGCCAAAGAGCTGGAAAAGCAGATGTCCAAAAAGATTGAAACCCTGCTTGAACCGGTAATGAACAAGATTAAGCTTTCCGGCGCGCAAGTTCCACAAGAACAACTGATGCAATTGAGCTCTGCCGCCCAGCAGATGTTGCACAACCGCATGATATACAATCTGTTACAAAAAGTGGGTATTGAAGATCTTGATCAGGTGCTCTCCGAAGATGATGTAGAGGAACTTTCAACATCACTCAAGAACCAGGTTAAAATGGTTGACGGTGATGAGGCTCAAAATGCGCAGCAACAAATGAAGCAGAAGATGAAAGAGATGCAACAACAGCAGCAAGATAATCCTGAAGCGTAATTAGTATCTCATCATCGGATGGCTGACTTTGCCATCCGATGAGTTAATAAAATACTAATCTCAAAGCTTTTTTATAGTATCAGCATGGCGTCGCCAAAGGAGTAGAAGCGATACTCCTCGTCGATGGCATGCTGATATATTTTTTTCATCTCTTTGTAACCGGTAAAAGCGGCTACCAACATCAGCAAGGTGCTTTTCGGCAGGTGGAAATTAGTGATAAGCGCATCGGTTCCCTTGAATTCAAAGCCGGGCCGAATAAAGATATCTGTATTCATCTTGGTAGAAGTAAATTCATTGAACTCTTCAAGCGCCGATTCCAACACCCGAACGCTGGTTGTTCCCACTGCTGTAATATGTTCGGCGCTATTTAACTGTTCCGCCGTATCTTCGGTGATTTTAAACCATTCCGAATGCATTGTGTGGTCTTCAATGCTGTCGGCTTTAACTGGTGCAAAGGTTCCGAGTCCTACATGCAGGGTTACCTCAGCCTGATCAATGCCTGCCTCCTGAATGTTAGCAAGAAGCTCATCCGTAAAATGAAGTCCCGCGGTAGGGGCGGCTTTGCTTCCTAAATCATCCGCATAAACCGTTTGGTACTTTTCTGACAGTGATTCGTTTTGTTCTATATAGGGCGGAAAAGGGGTATGTTTATACTGCTCATACACCGAATGATCGAGCGAAGGGCTCATTTGCAATGTCCGTAAGCCTTCATCATCAATATCCAATACTTCAGCAGAAATAGTTTCGGTCAGCTCTACTGTTTTTCCTTTTTTGAATTTTTTACCGGGACGAACCATCGCCTGTACGGTAGTATTATTGGCTGTATCGAGAATAAAGACCTCTTTTTTGCCCTCGTCAAAAAGGAGCCGACATTTTTCCACTTTGCTGTTGTTAACAACAAGGGTAGTTTCGCGGGGCAAATAATCTAAAATATTATAAAACCGGTCATCGGTTATGCTACCGGTAGCACGATTGTAGACAAGCAGGCGCGAATGGTCGCGCGGTTCAGCCGGCTTTTGTGCGATAAAATCATCCGGCAGATCGTAATCAAAATCGGAAAGAGTGTAACTCATAGATCAGTTTTGTTAAGGCCACAGATTTTTACGGATGATAACGGATTTATATGAAAGGATTGTAAAAAATCTGTTGCAATCTGTGGTGATCTGCGGCTATTCTTCGAATGGAATTTCCAACTGCTTGAAATGGCCTTTTTCATTAAGGTTTAAATTCGAAAGCGTGATACCGAGCAGGCGCACTTTACGTTCTCCTACTTTGGTTTCTTCGAGTAGCGAAATGGCGGTATTGGCGATATCTTCGGCATCATTAATATAATGACTGAAAGAGGTGCTGCGGGTAATGGTCTCAAAATCCTCGTAACGCACCTTGAGTGTTACCGTTTTTCCGGCAGCATTTTTGTCTTTCATGCTTTTAGATATTTTCTCGGATAATTCACGCAAAAAGTTATTGATCCACCCCAGATCATCCACATCCTCAGAAAAGGTACGTTCTTTTCCTATGGATTTGCGGATACGGTGAGTCTTTACCTGCCGGTTGTCAACGCCCCGAACAATGCGGTAGTAATATCGGCCGGTTTTTCCGAATTCATTAACCAGATCAATTTCGGACCATTCCTTTAAATCCTTGCCGGTGTAAATGCCCAACGATTTCATTTTGGATTCGGTAGCCTCTCCTATCCCATAGAATTCGCCAATTTCGAGCTTCTCTATAAAAGTCCTGGGCATCTTCGGGTAGAATCACCGAAAGTCCGTCGGGCTTATCCAAGTCGGAAGCCACTTTGGCTAAGAACTTATTATGTGCTACGCCGGCTGATGCGGTAAGCCGGGTTTTATCTTTGATGCGCTGCCGAATTTTTTTTGCGATCAGCGTGGCAGACGGCAGGTTGATATGATTTTCGGTGACATCAAGATAGGCTTCGTCCAGTGAGAGCGGCTCAACGAGATCGGTAAATTCGAAGAATATTTCCCTGATCTGTTCCGATACTTTACGATACACCTCAAAGCGGGGCTTAACAAAAATAGCGTGCGGACATAAACGAACGGCTTTGGCTGCAGGCATAGCGGAATGAACGCCATATTTGCGAACTTCATAACTGGCGGCAGCAACGACCCCTCGTCCTTCGGGAGATCCTCCTACGATTACGGGTTTACCGCGATATTCTGGAAAATCGCGTTGTTCAACAGATGCATAAAAGGCATCCATGTCGATATGGATAATTTTGCGGATATCTGATTCAGCCATTGAACAACAAATGAGTGTATGCTAAGTAATATACGGTATCAGGATAAATGTATAGTAAAAATTCGGTTCCAAAATCGGTTAAAAAAGTATATTTTTTGAGCGAATCATTTTAAAATAAAATATATGACGGAATGGAAGAATTAAATGGGACGATGATATTCTGGCTGATTTCGGTTGGGTTGGTAGCCGGAGCACTTACCAAGGTAAGTATTTGGAAGCAAGGCGTTGAGCTTATCCCTAATCTTATTGCCGGTGTTATTGGAGCTGTTGTCGTGGGCACCGTAGCCGTAATGATAAATATGCCGGGAAGCTTGGTATTTGGTTTTTTAGGGAGTTTAGCGGTGCTTTTTATTATGAATGTTTTTTATTTACAATCTGATGAAGAACACGCTTAAATTTGTTGATATACTAATTAAAGAAGGCTTGCTTAAGATTATTATTTTTTGAGTTAGATTGGATTCTTATCCAAAAATTATTTAATTAGCAACAGGGATTGTGATGAGTTGTACTGGGGTTCTGGTTTCGGCCAGGACCCTTTTTTATTTTGGGGTGATGTAACTTCTGTTTTAGTCGGTCGTGCAAATAGGTGACCTTCAGTTATATCACAGCATCTATGGATACAGAACAGAGCCTGTCTTTTAATCAGCTCAAAGAGTTGAATGATCAGTTCGATCAGCAGTTGCAATCGCTCGAAAGAAATCAGCCACGCGATACTTCATTTTCATGGAAGAAGGTGTTGCTGAAAGTTGTGTTGGGTATCATAGCTTTATCCCTGCCCTTTTTTCTGCTTGTCAGAACTTCGGTATTCGTGTACGACGGCTATCAAGTTAATGGATGGCTGGCACTCTTGATCGGATGTATAGCTACGGTATTATTGTTGTTGCTTTACGGGGCAATTCTTGTCTATAAGTTTGGTATGGGCAAGAAAGCCCTGAAGTATATCTTCCGCGGGGTTTTGGTGTTGGTGGCAGCATATACTTTTTATGGGATGCTGTATTATTCGAGCCTGAACACTAAGACGGAAGAAATACGTAGCTACTATCGATCGCTGCATCCCATAATGCGAGTGGCGTTAACAACGGTAACGCTTGCAGATAGCGATGTGGTTGTAACAGATATACAACGCCGCCCCGAAGACTATCAGCGAATGGGGCTCTCTGAGAATGAACAATCCCTTCATTATGTGCAAGCCAGCGGGTATGTCCACGCTGTTGATTTGCGAACGAGGGGAAGGCCAAGGTTGAAGAATTGGATGTTTGAGTATTCTTTTAAGCTTCTTGGATTGTCAACGATTCGCCATGTAGGTACCGCTGATCACTTGCATGTTTATCTGCCGTTAAATAAATAAGTAATACTACATTAGTTAGCACTGTTTTAAAAGGGTTCGTTTACTGTATATTTAAGTAGCAGGTAAAAGTTAAATGTTTAAGAGGGATAATAAGTCATAGTTATGGAACAATCTGCAACATATTCGCTATGGTTGGAACCCACAGGTGATACGGCCTATAAATTACAAGAGCGTATTAAAGAGCTCAGTAAGAAATATGATACGCCGATGTTTTCTCCCCACGTAACGCTCCTTGGGGGATTGACGGCATCAAAAACCGAACTCGTAGCACTAACTGATACACTGGCTTCATCGGTGGCTCCATTTGATTTAAAACTTACCAAAGCCGGTTATCTGAATACTTTTTATCAATCACTGTTTATCCATGTAGAGCAGAATGAAGGGCTCACCTATCTGCATAACAATGCGTGCCGATTATTTGATTGTCCCGAAGAGTACGAAAATGAATATATGCCGCACCTAAGCTTGCTCTATGGAGATTTGACCCAGAAGCAAAAAGAGAAAATTCTCAATAATATCGGCCGAGAATTTTATGTCCAGTTTACCGTAAAAAAGGTTGTTTTAATGCATACGGATGGGAAACCTGATCAGTGGAAAAAAATTCATACAGCAATGTTCAAGCAGGGATAATAAATGTTGACACTCTGTAATAATATTGCGATTGTCGATCTAATGAGTTGCTAAGAATTTTGAAATATTACATTAGTTAAAAACCTATTTTATGTCAGACTATCAATTTTTTGCCCAGGTAAATAAGGCTTTTGACAAAGCAGCCCAGTATTCGAATTTTGATATGGGCTTGCTGAATCAAATTAAAAATTGCAATAGCATATACCGTTTCAGTTTCCCACTGAAAAAAGATAACGGTGATATTGAAGTGCTTGATGGCTGGCGGGTGGAGCATAGCCATCACAAGGTACCGACTAAAGGCGGAATCCGCTTTAGTATGACAGTTAATGAAGATGAGACAATGGCGCTGGCGGCACTTATGACCTATAAATGTGCTGTTGTTGATGTTCCCTTTGGAGGCGCTAAGGGGGGTATTAAGATAGATAAAAACAAGTATTCAAAAGCTGAACTGCAGCGCATTACCCGCCGCTACACTTTTGAGTTGATGAAGAAGGATTTTATAGGCCCGGGACTGGATGTTCCGGCTCCTGACTATGGAACCGGGGCCCGGGAAATGGGATGGATCCTCGATACCTATCGCCAGTTGAATTCGGAACTGAACAGCGAAGCCTGTGTTACCGGCAAGCCTATCCCAATGGGCGGTATTCGCGGGCGTACCGAAGCAACCGGACGCGGGGTCTATTTTGGGGTACGGGAAGCCTGTAATGACAAGGAGGATATGAAAGACCTGGATCTTGAGCCGGGCCTTGAAGGCAAAACTTTCGTGGTTCAGGGACTGGGTAATGTTGGTTATCATGCAGCTAAATACCTCATTGAAGGTGGTGCTAAAATGATTGGAGTTGCAGAGTACGAAGGATCGATTTACGACAAAGACGGAATCGATCTGGAAAAGCTAATGGAATTCCGGAAAGACACCGGATCTATTGTCGGTTTTGAAAATACCGAGGAGTTAGAAGACCGCGGAGCCGTTCTGGAAGCGGAGTGCGACATCCTGGTTCCGGCCGCTCTCGAGAACCAGATCAACAGCGAAAATATGAAAAGCATACAGGCTAAGATTATTGCCGAGGCCGCCAACGGACCAACAACGACCGAAGCGCACGAATATCTGAAAAAACGAGGTGCCCTCCTTATCCCTGACAACTATCTCAACGCCGGCGGTGTTACAGTTTCTTATTTCGAGTGGCTGAAGAATCTTTCTCACGTCCGTTTTGGAAGGATGGAAAAAAGGGCGGAAGCTACCAGCTATCGCAAAATCCTGGGAGTCATTGAAAACATTTCTGACCGCACTTTTTCAGAACAGGAGCTTGAAAAACTCGCTAGCGGTTCAGGTGAATATGAGCTTGTAGATTCGGGTCTTGAGGAAACCATGGTTGTGGCTTATCAGGAGATTAACGAGCTGCGTAAAAAGCATGATATCGATTTAAGAACGGCAGCCTTTCTAAATGCAATTAACAAGGTAGGTATTATTTACAATCAGATGGGTATTTTCCCATGATTAATAATTGACTCAGCGATTGTAACTGTCGTTAGTTATGACCTCATTTTATCTGATAATGTTTGTTGTGCCACTGCTAATCATTGGGTTGGCAGTGGCCCTTTCTTATCGTGTAAAATTCCGTGACAATGGATGAAACACAGGCTATTTCGATCGCGGTCGATGAATATGCCGTTGGAGCATTTATTGGATATCTCTTGCTGCTGGTTGGAATAGGAATATATTCTTCCCGCTTTTCGTCAGAAGGCATCAGCGAGTTTTTTATTGGGGGACGCCAGATAAATCGGTTTGTGGTGGCTCTGTCAGCAGTGGTATCGGGACGTAGTGCCTGGCTTCTTGTAGGCGTAACCGGTATGGCCTATGCGCAGGGTGCTTCGGCCGTATGGGCTGTGATGGGGTATGTTATTGTCGAGCTTTTTCTTTTTCTGTATTACGCCCGGAGACTCCGTAATTTTTCGGAGACCTATAACTGTATAACCGTACCTGATTTTTTTGCTGAGCGATTCAACGATAAAAATGGCTATCTGCGCATCGCATTGGTTGTTGTATTTCTGATTTTTATGGTCAGTTATGTTTCGGCTCAATTTGTGGCGGGCGGCAAAGCTTTTGCCTCCAGTTTTGGACTTACGCAAACCAACGGCATTATTCTCACCGCTATTATTATTATGGGATATACGGTGTTGGGTGGATTTTTGGCTGTCAGCCTTACCGATATGTTTCAAGCTATTTTTATGATTTTTGCATTGGTGGTGCTTCCCTTTATTGCTATCTGGGATGCAGGTGGTTTGCCCGAGGTTTTATCGCAGTTAAATAGCATGGAAGCTGGATTTGTGGATCCATTGGCTATTGGTTTTGGCGGATTCCTTGGATTTCTGGGTATTGGGCTTGGATCACCGGGCAATCCGCACATTCTTTCTCGTTACATGTCTATTGACGATCCCAAGCAGTTGCGATGGTCGGCTGTGGTTGGGTACAATATGGAATGTCTTGATGGGATGGGGTGCCATATTTATTGGTCTGGCAGGCAGGGCTTATTTTCCGGAGGTGGAACTGCTGCCGGCCGGTGATACCGAAAATCTCTATCCCGCCCTGGCGCAAGAGCACTTGCATCCCATAATTTTCGGGGTCGTAGTCGCATCAATATTTGCGGCTATTATGTCTACGGCAGATTCACAGCTTCTGGTGGCGGCATCATCGGTGGTTCGTGATTTATATGACAAGATTATTAAAAAAGGTCAGGAGATTACCCAGCGGAAGTTGGTACTTTATAGTCGAATTATTGTAGTAGTACTTGTAGCCATAGCGCTGGTCTTTAGTTTGGTTGCTCAGGAGCTGGTGTTTTGGCTGGTACTGTTTGCATGGGCAGGATTGGGGGCAGCAGTTGGCCCTACATCAATACTTGCTCTTTATTGGAAGGGAACGACCCGCAAAGGTGTTTTTGCCGGATTAATTACCGGAACGGCAGTGACCATAGTTTGGTATTATATCCCCATATTAAAAGATAATCTGTATGAGCTGATTCCCGCTTTTCTCTTAAGTTTTTTGGCTACGTGGCTCGTTAGCCTGTATACCCAAAAGCCTGAAAATATTGAGGAGGCTTTTGTGGAATTTGAAAAATAAGTTGTTGTTCTACAGATCAAATATTTCAGAAGGTTGCATGTTGCGATAATCCGGCATAATCATCCCGGCATCGGCCCCAAAGTATGTGGGATCGGAAACATAGTAGCGCTTTCCATTATATGTGATGGGATCGTTAATACGCTCGCCGCTTGGCTCTTCATCAGGAAACTGAACAGCAAGGGTTAAATGGCCGGGATATCGAACTACGATATAATCGAGATCTGTAAGCTGATCAAGCAAGTATCCAAGCATAATTGCTCGGTCATCACAGTCAGAGGCCGGATAGTAAAGAGTCTCAACGGGGAACATCTTTTTCTCAGTATTAAATTGCTCCCTATCAGTTTGATACTCAAAAGACCGCTGGGTAAAACGGAGTAACAAGTTTACCTGCTCCAGGGTAGATTTGCTCTCCAAGAGGGGTTTTAGGGATTCGGTTAGCTGTGAATGAGTGTCATTATTTTCTATCTGACTTCCAAAATAGAGCTCTAAATCAGCCTGAGGATAATTCCTAAAGTAGTTAACGGTTTGGAGATCTACCGGTACGCTGATCGAATAAGTGGAATCCCGGAAGGTGAATTTTAGATTTCGTTGTTCCTGTTTTGGCTGCAATATGGGAAATCTCTCAAAAAGTAAATTGATAGGCTTTCCCTCCTTATGAGCATGATGACCTTTATACGTATAAAATCTTTCCGGAAGGGATGAAGAATCATCACTTAATTGAATGTCATAATATTTTGAACCATCCAGGGTTAACGATTTTCGGAAAACGTGCGGGGTAGCTTTAACCAGTAGGTAAACCTTCTGGTTTTTATAGGCTACCTTGGTGCCGAAACCAGATTGTGTTAGCATAAACCATGTAAATAAGGTAGCCTCATTGGTCTTTTGGCCATAAATTTGAGTCCCTATGTTGTGTAGCAATTGGGCATATCCAAAGTCATTTAGCGACAGGCGCGTCCGAACTTGCTGAATTTGTTCCAGGAAAGAAGGATAGTCTTTTGTACTTAGGTGTTTCCAGAATTCTGCAATGGCTTTGCGGTTAACCGGTTTTTCTAATTGCTTTTCGTAGGCGGCGTAATATTTATAGTTGATCGGAATTCCAAAGTATTTAAGCTGCTTTGAGTTAAGTTTTGCTTTTTTGATGGTTGGATTAAAGTCGGCTGTGATACCTTTTGAGGGATTGAAAGATTCCGATTTAACCTCAATCTTCTGATCTTTTTCGGTTTTTGTCGGGTTCTCTTTCTGAGATTCAGAAGTAGTTCTTTTATTTATTTTTTGAGGCCGATCCGTTTCTGGAGATTGTTGATCGTCTGTTTTTGGATCGGTTTCATCCTGTGGTTTTTTGGGTTTGGGATCCGGGGAGTCGGGTTCGTCTACAACAGGAAGTTGCCTGGGTTTTGGTTTTTTATAGAACTCAGGGCTGTGCTCCGACTTAAAGTCTTCCCAGCCTTTTTGAAGCATCTCATAAAACTCTTTGTCATACTCATTTTGAAACTCTTGGAACTCTTGAAGGTAGTTTTCTTTCCACTCTTCAAAATCCTGGGCTTGTGCACTATTAAAAGAGATGCTCAAAATCATAAGAAAGGCAGCTAAAATGCAATGGAAAGTATTTTTAATAGTTCCTTGAATCATAATTTAATCCCCAGATTAAATGATTTATTTTGATAAATGGTAACCTCTAACTATCAGAGTTACAAACATTTAAGTTGCAGCTTAAAAGGCCTATTCTTGTTAAATAATTTAGATATTTAATTATTTCGCACAAGAAAATAAAGTTTATTGTAAAAAGTAGTAGGTGGAATTTTGCAAAAAATAAGATTAATATTTGAAATCTCATTTGAAAAATAGCATGTTCTTAGATGGCGAAAAATAAAACGGGGACAAATCTCATAAGTAAATATAAGAGAGTCAACCTATGACCTTTATAAGATTTATACTAACTACGGTAATTGCAGCATTTCTTTTTTGGGGATGCGGTCCATCACAAAGTGTTCAAAGAGTAGATCCGGCTTCCCAGTCAGATTTATCGGGAAATTGGAATGACACTGATGCCCGTATGGTGGCTGAAGATATGACTTCTGATATTCTTTCGGCTGCGTGGTTACAAAATGAAGAATCACCGGTTCTAATTGTCGGAGATATCAGGAATAATACGACAGAGCATATCCGAACGGACATTTTTATCAAAGAAATAGAGCGAGCCATCGTTAACAGTCAAAAGGTGGAGATTGTTGCAGATCCTGACCAGCGAGCGCAGATTAGGGCTGAGCGTGATGACCAACAGCAACATGCTTCTTATGAGTCTGCAGCTTCTCTTGCGCAAGAACTTGGTGCCGATTATATGTTGATTGGTGGCATCGAAGCTAATGTAGATAAGAATTTAGATGGGACACGGGCCGCCAAGTTTTATACTGTCAATCTTGAATTGATAAATGTAGAATCTAATCGAAAGGCATGGATTGGCAATAAAAAGATAAAGAAGATGATTGAGCGGAATAAAGTGAAATGGTAAGTACAGTTAGGTTATTTATTAATCTTAGAAAGTTTTGAGATCTGTTGTAGTATGTGATTCAAAAGAGAGAAAAAATATACCGAGTTTTTAAAGCCACGACAGGTTAGGAATGCAATATTAGCCTAATCGGGATAAAAGGTTAATTAAGTACATGAGGATCAGTTTCATGTTTGGTAGAAAGGTAACGGGAGGATTACTGCTCGTGGTTTTTGCAGGGCTTGTATCGGCATGCGGTTCGCAAAAATTAATGAATGGTCAAAAACAGATGCGTGTCTCCTTTCAGTCAGGTGATTTTGAAAGGGCTGATTATATTGCCGATAGCCTAAAAGAAAATCAGATCTATGAAGCTAAAGATCGTGTACTTTATGCCTTGGAAAAAGGGACAATTAATTATTTCAAGGGGGATTATGAACAGAGCATTGAGTCTTTTACCAATGCCGAAGAATATATAGATCAGTTATTTACAAAAAGTATAAAAACGGGGATTGGTGCATTTATAAGTAACGATACCCAGCTGAACTATAATGGAGAAGTCTACGAAGATGTGTATCTCAATGGATTTAAGAGTTTGGGATATTTAAAAATGGATAACTTTGAGAGTGCCCTTGTTGAAGCTCGGCGCATTGCCCAAAAACTTTCGGAAGCAGAGCAAAAATATAGCGATTACGCAAGTGCCTTGGCTGAGTCTGATACAACGGAGAAGGATATAGAATGGGAGGCCGGCACTTCCAGTATTCATGATAGTCCCTTAAGCCATTACTTGGCAGGTGCCCTTTATGCCAAAGCTGGTGAAGAAGATGACGCGCGGATCGAAATGAATAAATTGAAGAAGGCCATAAATAATCATCAGGCAATACCGGACTCAAAGCTGAAGTTTGATTCTACGTTTACTAAAGTGCAGCATCCCGACCGGTATAATACAATGTTAATGGCTTTTTGCGGTAATGCTCCAGACAAGGTAGATTTTAGTATTAATACTGATTTTAATCTTGATGGAAAAGGTGTAAAAATTGCTATTCCCAAACTAAAAATGCGACCCACAAATGTGGGTATTATTGAAGTAGTAATAAATGATACCATGAGTACTGAGTTAAAGATTATTGAAGAGATGGATAAGGTGGCTCGGGAAACATTTAAAATTAAACAGCCCATTATTATTGCGCGGGCAACGATCAGGGGGATTTTAAAATCTGTGGCTCAAGAAGGAGTTACGGATGCCATTGAAGATGAGTATGGGTCTATAGCAGGTGATGTCGCAAGTTTTCTGGGCGGCAGGGCCCGTGAAGCTACAGAGCAGGCCGACCTCCGGGGTTGGCAAACAATGCCCGGCAAGGTGTATACAAATGTAGTTAAGCTTCCTTCGGGAGAACATGATGTTACCTTCCACTATTATTCGCCAGCTGGGGAGTTACTATATTCTGAGACACGAAATATAAAAATCAGTGAACAGGAACGATTAGAACCGATAACTTCAATTTACTCTAACTAAAAAAGTGGATTTTCATCTGTTTTATGAAAGCTAATAATAGTATAAGCCATCGCTTATTTTTGCTAACAGGTCTCGTATTGCTTGTATTTACCTATGGTTGTTCGGCAACAGTAGAAGCACAAAGTCAGAGATTACCGGTCTGGATTAATAACCCTTCAGATCAATATAGTGAGAACCAATTTTTGATGGCGGTAGGTTCTTCGCCCACAAGAGAGGGTGCCCGGATCCAGGCTCAATCTAACTTGGCTCAAATATTTGTGTCAGAGGTTGAGGTCAATGAGACCTACGTTAATGAATTCCAAGAAATCACAGATTCTGAGGAGGAAGTTTCAACCCGAGAAAACACCAATTTGATTACTCAGTCAGAGGTAAACTCGGACCAACAGATGAGGAATGTAGAAGTTAAAGAAATGTATCAGGCTGCAGATGGCACGTTTTACGCTCTTGCTGCAATGGATCGTTTAGAAACAGCACAGTTATATAGCAGCGAAATAGAGGATAATCAAAATAAAATTAATTCTCTTCGCAAAAATGCTGCACAGACTGATAGTAAATTAGATCGTTTAATTTATTTAAAACAAGCATTAGCAACGGCCCGAGTTAATGAAATGTTAATTAATCAGCGGGCTATTCTATCCGGACAGGGAGGACGGGGAAATGTGGCGTTGCCAGAAATTATGCAAGAGTATAAAGAGGCCAAAAAAGCCTGTACTGTAAAGTTAATAACAGATGGAGAGGTGCCTAGGGAAGTACAGTCCGATATTACCAGAAAACTGCAAAATGAGGGATTTGAGGTGGCCAATAATAGTGGTGATCCGGTGATTGAAATGACTATTAATCTTATGATGGAACCGGTCGATTTGAATCGGCCCAAGTATGAATTTATCCAGTGGGCCTTACAAATTGAGGCTCAAAACAAGGAAAATGGACAATGGTTTAGTACTTATATGGCCGAGGGACGAGAAGGAAGTATGAATGAAAAGTATGCGCGCCAAAGAGCAGTTCAGGCAGTACAGAAGAAGTTGTCCTCAGAGTTTGCAGGATTTATAAACAGGGAGTTGCTATCTGTAGAGTAAATAGAATTAGCCGTGTTACCTATCAAATAAATGTGATTTGCTGATAATTTTTTTTAAACTGTCATTCCAATTAATGGAATAGGATTTTAACAAAAGTTCATCAATATGGACTATTTTAATTACATCATCTAATAATATAAATGGGGATTATTATGAAAATACGCATACTACTTACTTTTTTAGTAGCTGGATTTTTAGTTATGGGTTGTAGCAGTTCGGAGCCAGCAGCAGATAATTCAGGAAGTGATTTGCCAAACTGGTACACTAATCCGCCCACCAGCGACAGCGAATATATCTATGCTATTGGAGAAGGAACTTCTTCTCGAAGAAGTATGGCGAGAAAGCAGGCGTTGCAAAATGGAAGAGCAGCACTTACCCTTAAGATTGAGTCTGAAATAAGTGCCATGCAGAAAAACTTTGCTGAAGAGACAACATCAGGAGCAAACAGCAATTACAGTGAAGTATTTACTGATGTATCTAAATCAGTGGGACAACAAACATTGCGCGGTGTAGATGTTGATAGAAGTAAGTTTTATCAGCGAGATAATAATACTAAGCATGAAGTGCTTATGCTTGTGCGATTACCCGTTGGAGAAGCAGCGAATGCTTTGAACCAGGCACTTGAAAATACACTATCTAAAGATGAAGAGCTTTATACGAAATTCAAGGCAGAAAAGGGCTTTGAAGAAATGAAAAAGGCTATTGAGGAAATGAAAAATGGTAATATGCCATCTGAGCAATAGTTTGTTAGAGTAATAACCATTGAGACTTAAAATATCTCGACCCGGGATAACCGGGTTGAGATATTTCTTTTTTTGGAAGAGAGGACAATAGAGCAAATAACACTGCCAGCCGTATTAGCTGTATTAATTTCAATGTCAGGGAGGATTAATATTATGTTTAGGCAAAAAGGGATATCCTGCTTAGGAAGGTATCTTACTGGAATTTTATTAATAGTATGCTGCATTAGTAATTCATCTGTTTGGGCACAGGATAACTTTGAAGACTATAAAAAGCAGTACCAGGAGGGGTATCAAAAATATTTGCAAAATATTGAGAATGGTGTAGCAAGTTCTGAAGATGATTATGAAAAATATAGAGATGCATTTGAAAAGGAATACAAAGCATTTAAAAGGAAGATGCTGCAAAAATGGGGTGACTTTAAAGAGCGTTCCAACAAGCAATGGGTAGAATATAAAGAAAACGGTAATCTGCGTATATCAACGGATTTTGAAAAAGGAATTGGTCAGGTTGAGGTAATTGCGGAGAGTAAAGAAGAAGCTGAAAAGATTAAAAAGGGAATGCCCCAAAAGGTTTCTGAGGCCATGAATTACAAGGGAACCAGAGAGGGCTTTGAAACAGAGAATGTACCTAATAAAGAGATTACAGAAGAGCCGGTTTTAGCAGACCAGCTGAATAAACCTGAAGAACAACCTGTGGATGAATACGCCAAAGAGGTCGCAGAAAAAAGCACAAAAACAAGAGAAGTGAAAGGTAAGGATGGTGAGACTCGTTATGTCGTGTATGTAGATTTTCAGCTTGCGGACGATCATATGCAAAAAAGAGCAGAAAAGGTTGAGAATTTTATTTATAAGTTCTCAAGCCAACATGATATTGATCCGGCTCTTGTATTCGCAATCATTCATGTTGAGTCTCATTTTAATCCTACTGCCGCCTCACATGCCAATGCGTATGGGCTAATGCAGTTGGTACCAACCACAGGTGGACGTGATGCCTATCGGAGAATTTTTAACAAAGATGGTATTCCTACTAAAGAATTTTTGTTCCAACCGGATAATAATATTCAGATGGGAACGACTTTTATCGATATTATGGAGTCCAATTATTTTGATCGTGCCGAGGATGAGCTAACCCGGGAGTATTTGATTATTTGTGCATATAATACGGGAGCCGGAAATGTATCTGTAGCCTATACGGGCGACACGAACTTATCGAAGGCGTTTTCAAAAATTAACAGCATGTCACCGGAAGAAAATTACAAACATCTGCGCGAAAACCTGGAATATGCTGAGGCTAGAAACTATCTCAAGAAGGTTACGACCCAACGTGATAGATATAGCAAGTGGAAACGAAAGGTAGAAGAGTAGGGTTAATTTTGAATTTTGTTTTAAAACGAAAGCTATAACTTTTATTCTTCTTTCTGCGTTTTGGCCAGTCTTGGCTTACTTTTGAATAGCTTGCCCATTTACGTGTGTGGAAAAATTCCGGTGTTGTTATTTGGTCTATTTTGCATTAACTATATCACTCGAAATTTGATAATACCCTAATTTCAAAATTTTGAACACTATTTTAACAAATAAAGATAAGCAGTATTGGCAGGAGGGTCATCAGCATGGAGCTTATAATTTTATGGGGTCCCATTTTACTGATGAAGGGGTGTACTTCGCTGTTTGGGCGCCGAATGCCTATAGTGTGAGTGTAGTTGGAGAGTTTAATAATTGGGATGGCAGACAACATCCTATGGAGAAGGATGAAGATACGGGTATTTGGACAACCTTTATCCCCAATCTTGAACATTGGGCTTTATACAAGTATGAATTGAAAACGGCAGGGGACGCACCTCCTTTTTTAAAATCAGACCCTTATGCTTATGCTATGGAAGTACGCCCTAAAACAGCTTCGCTGGTGTACGATTTGTTGGATTATAAATGGGACGATAGAGACTGGATGGAAAATCGGGAGCAGCGGCAATCATTTCAGCGTCCTATATCAATATATGAAGTACATTTAGCATCATGGAAAAGAAAAGGGGAAAATAATGATGAATATTTGAGCTATCGGGAGTTAGCGCACGATCTGGTTCCTTATGTAAAGGATTGCGGGTTTACCCACATCGAGTTAATGCCGATTGCCGAACATCCCTATGATCCATCCTGGGGATACCAAATTACGGGTTATTTTGCTCCTACGAGTCGCCTGGGTGATCCCAAAGATTTTATGTACTTCGTAAATGAATGTCATAAAAACGGTATTGGTGTGATAATGGACTGGGTTCCCGGTCATTTCCCAAAGGATGAGCAGGGATTACAAATGTTTGATAGTACGCCCTTGTATGAATACGAGGATCCCAAAAAAAGAGAGCAGAAAGATTGGGGCACCTATATTTTTGATTACGGCAAAGAGGGCGTGCGAAACTTTTTATTATCTAACGCACACTATTGGTGCAATAAGTATCATATAGATGGACTGCGTGTAGATGCAGTAGCTTCTATGTTGTATCTGGATTATTCTAAGGGGCCCGGTGAATGGACGCCCAACAAACACGGCGGCAATGAACATTTAGAGGCTATACGGTTTTTGAAAGATTTTAATACCATGATTCATCGTGAGTTTCCGGGCATACTTACGTTTGCTGAAGAATCCACCTCCTGGCCCGGGGTTACCACGCCGGTCCATAACGATGGGCTGGGTTTTGATTACAAGTGGAATATGGGATGGATGAATGATACGCTGGAATACATTCAAAAGAGCCCGGCAGAACGTGAGAGCGATCCCAACAAGATCACCTTTCCGATGATGTATAACTATTCGGAAAACTTCACCCTGCCCTTTTCGCATGATGAGGTTGTACATCTTAAAAAACCCCTTGTCTGGAAAAGTACAGGCAATGAAAGTGAGCAGTTTTCCAATCTGCGCTTGTTGTTTACATACTTTTTTGGGCATCCCGGTAAAAAATTAATGTTTATGGGTGGTGAATTTGCCGAGACAAGTGAGTGGGCCGAGGATCGATCGCTCCATTGGCACTTGCTGGATCACAAGCGACACCAGGGGATTAAAAAGCTGGTAGATGATTTAAACTTATTGTACAAACAGGAGGAATCGCTACACCAGCTGGATAAAGATCCCAATGGTTTTGAGTGGATAGCCTTGGGAAAAGAGCAGCCTTCGGTATTTTCATTTTTGAGAAAAGCGAAGAATCCGGCCAATCACCTTTTGTTTATATTAAATTTTTCTGATCGACAGATATCCGATTATTCGGTTGGTCCCTTCAAGGGAGAGCAATATCGAATCGTTTTTAATAGTGAATCGGAATATTACGGGGGAAAAGATAAGGGTGGCCACTATGGCCTGGGAGAAGAACAGCACGTTTGGATGGAACCTTATTCGGCGTTGGTATTAAAGCCAGAACGTGAACTTGCGTAACACGTTTCTTTATGTCATATACTGTAGCTGTTACAGACAGGTTCATATGAATAAAGCTGTTAAAAGATTTTATTAACAGGCTCCATTTTAGTATATTTGTCCGTTTAATTTGTCAAATTTATAATATCCAATGGCTTTTAAGCTCAATCACCTCCCAAAGCGTACCGAAAAACCTCGAGAAAAAGGAATGACGCTTGTTTTAGACAAGGGTCTAAGTGTTCGACAAGTTGAAGATTTTTGCAAATCTTGTTCCAATTACATTGACATCGTAAAGCTCGGCTGGGGAACCAGCTACGTAACACAGAATCTGGAAGAGAAGCTGGCTGTATATTCCAATGCAGATATTCCGGTTTATTTTGGAGGAACACTTTTTGAGGCTTACGTACTGCGTGATCAGCTTGATGCCTATATGGAGTTGTTAGATCGCTTCAACATCGAGCATGCCGAGGTCTCAAATGGCACAATATGGCTTTCCGATAAGCGAAAGGTGGAGATTATTCAGAAGATGAGTAAACACTTTACCATTTTGTCGGAAATTGGGAGTAAAAATCCCAATGACATAATACCGCCATACAAATGGGTTAAGATGATTGAGCGCGAGCTCGAAGCCGGCGCATGGAAAATTATCTGTGAGGCTCGGGAGAGTGGCACAGTGGGCGTGTTTCGTCCCAATGGTGAAGTGCGATCCGGACTTATTGATGAAATCGCAGATTCTGTACCTGTAGAGAATCTGATTTTTGAGGCTCCTCAGAAAGAACAACAGGTTTGGTTTATTCGTAAGTTTGGAAGTAATGTAAATCTTGGCAATATACAGCCTTCAGAAGTAATTCCTGTCGAAACCCTGCGTCTGGGACTGCGAGGCGATACGCTTTTTGATTTTTATTCACTTGATGACGAAGAGATGAGTCAGCTCTATGCGGATCAGGAAAAAAAAGAGTCCGACGAATAAACAATAAATAAACAACGAATTCATTAGTATTTATCTATGAAAGTATTATATGCTGCCGCTGAAATATCTCCTTTTGCCAGAATGACACATACGGCTGATTTGCTCCGGTTTTTACCGGCATCCTTGCAAGACAAGGGGTACGAAATTCGTATTTTGTTACCTAAATATGGAACGATTAATGATCGAAGAAATAGATTACATGAGGTAATTCGTCTGTCTGGTATTGAGATCGAAGTGGGTGAAAAAATAGAAAATATGCGTATCAAGGTGGCAAGCATACCCAATGCAAAGCTACAGGTATATTTCCTGGACAATGATACCTACTTTGAGCGAAAGGCAATGTTTATGAATCCGGAAACAGATGAACACTACGATGATAACGACGAACGGATTGTGTTCTACAGTAAAGGTGTTTTGGAAACGGTAGCAAAATTGGGTTGGGAGCCTGATATTATACATTGTCACGATTGGGCAGCAGGGTTAATTCCATTGCTTGCCAAAGAGAAATATAATGATCTGGATCTGTTTAAGGATACCAAAGTGATTTACAACATCCATCATCCCGAAAACAACGGAATATTCAATAAAAAGTTGTTAGATCTGGTCGGGTTGCCCGATTCTGTGGATAAAGACAATCTTATTGAGGGGGACAACGTTGACTTACGCACCCTCGGTTTAAAATACAGCGATCATATTGTTACCGGCAATCATATAACAGATGAATTAGACGATCTTTTTGAAGAGCTGGGTGTTGAGGCAAGAAAAATTCAGGGATCGCCTGAAGATGTTTCAGATAAGTTTGCCAACTACTACGATGAGATTGCCGGAACTGAAGAAGAAACGGAAGAATCATAAATTTAGAGCAGTATCTCGTTGCAAAATTTTATACAAATTTCCTTTCAACAAGCAAGGTCATTTTACTTAGTATTAATTTTAGGTGTCTTGGTAGGGCTCAGTGCCTGTGAAAATCCGGGTTCTGTTGGCGGTGATCTTACGGATCCCACATCAGAAGTAGTGCAAGATACCTTGATTATAAATGGTTTAACCTCTGTAGATGCTACATCGTATTCCGGTGAACTGGATCTTTTTTCGGCCGGTAGCTTTGATGATCCCCTATTTGGCAGTATGGACGTTACGGGTTATTTAAAACCCAACCTGCCAGCTTCATCTGATACTTTGAAGGAAGAAGGGGAAGTGCTGTTGCGGATCATGTATAATAGCGAACAGGTTTCGGGAGATACCGCCGGTACTCAACAATTTGATTTATATCAAATTAATCAGTTCTGGCGCGATCGTGTGTTAAAGGTTGATAATGAGCTATCCTTAGGACAAAAACTTGGTGAGTTTTCGGTTGGAACTGAAGATTCCCTGATGATTAATCTGTCTGATATTGCACCGCAGTGGGTGGATGAATATCGCATGTATGCAGATTCCTCCAAACAAGATACTACCGGGGCGGTAGATTCTGCATATGTGTATGATGCTCACGGGTTGGCGCTAGTTCCTCAAAACAGTGCAAAGATTATCCCGCTTTACCGAGATTCAACTCGTTTTTTTATACAGCATCCCGAGGCAGATACTTTTGATGTACCGTTAAATAGATGGGGATATTATTTAGACAGGGGTACTAATTCCTCTATCCCACAGATATCAATTCCGTTGCACAGTACGTATGAAAGCGTACTTAATTTTAAATCCCTGGGGATTGAAGAATTAGATATTCAGCCCCCGGGCTTGTCTCGAGCAGAATTGGTACTGTATGAAAATACTCCTGCATTGGAACAAAGTTTGGTTGGAGAGCCTTCAACTACGCAAAGGGCAAAAGAACAGGTAGCATATTTACACTTGGCTAATCCCGAGGGACTACCCGAAAATATTGATCCCGGTGCCCCATTAAATAATCCGACGCGATTGCAAGGCAGCTATTCTGCTGAAAACGGCACGTTTCGATTTGATGTCACAAGACTGGTCGAAAATATTATAAGAAATGGATTTCCGGAAGATCGAGAGTTTTTTATAACTCTTCCAAATGACGGTGTTATAAAATCTACTCTTATAATGACAGATGATGATCAGGTTCCTGACGGACTGAAGCCTAAAATTATAATTACCTCTTTAAAAAATATTAAGAATTAGCGTTGAAAAAGTTAGCTCTTATAGTATTACTACTGGTTTTTGGAACTTCTGTAGCATTTGCCCAATCAGGTGATGCTAAGGCTACAAGTGGATCCGTTTATTCCCAAATAGGTATTGGTTATCCATTATCTACAAGTAATTCGGCAGCACAGTCGATGGGACTGCTGGGAGTTTCTTTTAATGAGACTTTTGTAGGTACTATTGCCAATCCCGCCCATTGGGGAAATACCGTATACGGCCTTGGCGTAGGAGAGATTGGGATAGATTCCTATAGTGCCAGCGATGGAACAGGAAGTGTTACGAACTCAAATTTTTCGGTTGGTCAGTTTCAACTTCAACTCCCCATCATTCGAGGAGAATTGGGAGTTTCAGGTTCTTTTACTCCGGTAACAGAGGCAAAATTCCGCACCTTCGAGCAGAAAACACTAACAATTGGAGATAATTTTCAGGGAGAAACAATTGATTTTAATCTTGAAAACCGCGGCAGTGGTGGATTAAATAGGGCTGAGTTGGGTCTTGGCTGGAGAATTAATTCCAACATCTCTGTTGGTTATGCCGCATCTCTGTATTTTCTTTCAATGGATGATTCTTATGTGGCCCGTTTTCCACAATCTCCTTATCGTAATGTAAACTTCAATATTGAAACGAGCGGACACAGTTTTGGACATCGTGTAGGAACGTTTATCCGATTACCTAATCTCTTACGAGAGGATGACCAGCTGGGGATTGGAGCGACTATTAATCTTCCTGTTGAGCTTAATGCAGAGCGAAAACAAACGGGTATTATAGATAATGGAGCCGTAACCTTGACTAAGAATTTGCAAAATGCCGACGGTCCTATTAAACTACCAACGAAAGTTAGTGGCGGAGTAAGCTACAGCCCCAGTAATATGTGGATGATAGGTCTTGAAGGGCTTTATGAGGGCTGGTCGGGATATGAAAATGACTTCAAACCCTCTGAAAATCAGATGTTTGTAGACCGCTATAAAATGGGTTTGGGAGTACAGTATTTTCCTTATGTTACAGGATCAACGAATTTTTTATCTAATTTTAAGTATCGGGCGGGAGCTTCTTATGATACAGGCCATCTGGATATTGATGGGCAACGAATTAATACACTAAAGTTTGCATTTGGAATTGGTATCCGATCGCCACGATCTAACTCCTCCATTGATTTAAGTGTTGAATATGGAATAAGAGGCACTCAAACTTCAAATTTGGTGCAAGAAAATATTTGGGGAGTACGATTGACACTTAATTTAGCTGAAGTAATGTTTTTCCGTCCAAAGCTTCAATAACAATAAATTGCTTTAGTATTAGTTTACAACTTGAACCATACAGTAAAATGTCAGCATTATGAAAAAGTTAATATTAATAACTGCTTTTATCTTTTTAGGTAGTAGCTGGTCGTTGGCGCAGTCCGAACAATCTCCTGTTCAGCCACCGAGTGGAATGAGTGAGATACAAGCTTATTCAATTTTTTATGAGAATTATAAGAATGACTCTTTTGAAGAGGCTATTAAGTTCGGCCGCTGGATGTGGCAAGCCATGCCAGAAACCATTGAAGGGTATTCTCGATTTGAGCTTAAGCGGCAAATCGATCGACTTACTACCGCTTATAGTGAAGTAGCTAAGAAAAAACAAGATCCTACTCTTAAGGAAGCGTATGTTGATACGGCTCTTTTAATTTTTGACCGGGCATTTGAAAAATTCTCAGACGATACAGATGCAAAATATGACTGGTATATAAAAAGAGGCCGAATGCTTCAAACTCATTCTGATCTCGTTGAGAATGCTCCGATGCGTGCCGCAGAAGATTATTATAAGGCTTTTCAGCTGAAACCGGAGGAGCTGACCAAAAGAGCGAAAGGATATTACATACAAAGAATACTTAATGAGTTTTCTTCTGCCGGTAAAAAAGATGCAGCTTTAGCTGTGATGAAAAAAGCAGAGCCGCATGCTTCTGAGAAATTGTTGAATTCTTTTAGTGATATAAGAGAAGACCTATTCGATTCACCGGAGGAGCAAATTGCTTTTTTAGAAAGTGAATTGAAAAACAATCCCAAGGATGAAGAAGTGTTAACGAAGTTGCGGGAGGTATATCAAAACCAGGATATGGCTGCAAAAGCACGAGAAGTAAGTCAAAAGCTGTATGATTTAAATCCCAATTTCGAAAATACAATGGCTGTAGCTGAAGCTTCTAAAAATAATGCCAATTACAATACGTCCATCAAGTATTTTAAGGAAGCGATGGATAAGGCATCAACTGACAAAGAAAAGGCTGATATAGCCTTAAATATCTCTGATGCATATCTAAACCAAGATCAATTGCAAAGTGCGCGCAGTTTTGCTCGTCAGGCCATTGATTATAGCAATAACTGGGGCGATCCTTATATCCAGATTGCTGATATTTATGCTCGAGCGGTAAGTCAATGCTCGAGTGATCGAAAGCTTACGCCCGAAGATAAAGCTGTTTACTGGTTAGTATTAGACTATTTGGATAAAGCTGAGCAAGTCGATCCTAATGCGGCTAATGAAGTGGATCGAAAGTATCAGGCTTATAAACCGGTAATTCCTACAAAGTCAGAGAAATTTTTCTGGAAACCACCTTTGGAGGAAGGCGAAAGCTTCAAAATTGATTCTTCCTTGATGAAGTGCTATGGCTGGATCAATGAAACAACAACGGTTCGATAAGTTTTAAATAACGGTAAAGATTATTATCTTTATCTATTCGATTTGGCAGTACAGCCTATTGAGCTGTACTGCTTTTTTCACCTCTCAATTCTTAAATCACAATCACATTCCTGCCCTCTGTGTTAATAGCTTGGATTTTTATAAAAACAGATACGTAGGTAATAAGTAAACTATTGGATGTAATGGGACGTTCACGAAATAATAAAAATCGCGGTCGCAACAAAAATAAGAATGTTTTTGTGCCTCGATTTAATGATAATAAAAATGTGGAAGTAGCCGGTCGATATAAAGGCGTAGTCGAAATTAATGAAAAGAATTACGGATTTGCTCGGGAAAAAGACCATGAATTCAGCTATGAACCGAGTGACCCATTTCTAAGACCCAATGAGGTAAAAAAACATAACCTCCGCCCCGGGCTGGAAATTGAAGGTGAGTACGAAGAGGATGAAAGAGGACATCGCCATATTTATTCCATTGAGAAGATAAATGGACGTGACCCTATGGAGTGGCAGCGGGCTACCCGTTTTGAGTTGCAGACTCCCATTATGCCTAATGAGCATATTGAGCTGGGTGTTGATCCCGATGATATTGAGATGAGAGTGATGGATTTAATTGCTCCTATTGGTAAAGGACAGCGTGGTTTGCTTGTAGCGCCGCCACGAACCGGTAAAACAGTGCTTTTGAAAAAAATTGCTGAATCACTAACTAAAAATCATCCGGATATTAGTACCGGTATATTATTGGTGGATGAGCGCCCCGAAGAGGTTACCGATTTCCTCAGATCAACAGATGCAGAAGTTTTCGCCTCTTCAAATGATAAACCGACCGACAGTCATATAAGAATTACCGAATTGGCTCTTGGGTATGTTAAACGCAAGGCTGAAATGGGGGATGATGCGGTCTTGCTTATTGATTCTCTAACGCGGTTAGGTCGAGCCTATAATAATATTCAGGAAAGCAGTGGACGTACTCTTTCGGGTGGATTGGATATACGTGCACTTGAAATTCCTAAGAAGATATTCGGTTCGGCCCGGAAAATTGAGGGGGGCGGATCGTTAACAATAATTGCCACCTGTCTTATTGAGACCAATTCCCGAATGGACGATCTTATTTTTGAGGAGTTTAAAGGAACTGGTAATATGGAGGTTGTGCTTGACCGTGAGCTTGCAAACGATCGTATTTATCCCGCTATAAATATTAGCGCATCGGGAACTCGAAATGAAGACAAGTTCATTGAGGATTCTATGGAAGAGCGGAATATGGTACGCCGTTATCTGCTCAAGAAATCACCGAAAGAATCGATGCAGAGTCTGCTAAAAGTACTAGGAAATACCGATAGCAACGAGGAGCTGCTCAATCAGATTGCGGCAATGGTTTAATAAACGGGTAGGCTGTTATCAATTTCCCGTGCCCATTTGTTAATACCGCCTTTAAGATTCTTTACATTCTCAAAACCTTTCTCTTGCAGAAACTCGCATGCCTGGGCACTTCGTCCACCGCTGCGGCAAAGACAGATGATCTCATTATCTTTGTGATCTTCAAGCTCATCAATTCTGTCTTTTAGTTCACCGACAGGTATTAATACAGAGTTTTCAATATCAATCTTAGACTGATATTGCTCGAAAGGTTCACGAACATCCAAAAGGAGAAAGTTATTCTGATCATCATCAATTTTTTCTTTTAGTGATTGAACAGTAATCTCATCCATTCTATTAAGTTCGTAATTTTTGGGATTTAAAATTAAGTCGTGTCACTCTTCTTGTTGTCGCCCGTAGCGATCCAGCTTAAACTGATTCCCGAGATAGAGCCGTTTAGCTTCTTCATCTTCAGCCAGTTCATCAGCTGTTCCTTCCTTTAGAATGTTGCCTTCAAACAATAGGTAAGCTCGATCAGTAATTGCAAGGGTTTCGTGTACGTTATGATCAGTAATAAAAATACCGATATTACGGTATTTAAGTTCAGCTACAATTTCTTGAATATCTTCAACGGCAATGGGATCAACGCCGGCAAAAGGCTCGTCTAAGAGGATAAATTTCGGATCAGTGACAAGGGCCCGGGCGATCTCGGTTCGGCGCCGCTCTCCGCCCGACAGGCTGTATCCTTTGCTGTCTACCACGCGTTCCAATCCAAATTCTTCTATTAGCTGTTCAACACGTTCATTAATTTCCTGGTTAGTAAAGTCAAAGAATTGGAGAATGGATTCGAGATTCTCCCGGACGGTTAAGTTGCGGAATACGCTCGCCTCTTGAGAGAGATAGCCAACCCCAAGACGAGCTCGTTTATACATCGGCATGCCCGTGAGGTTCTTGTCATCCAGAAAAATTTCACCGCTATCGGGGGTTACTAATCCGACAAACATGTAAAAGGTTGTTGTTTTTCCCGCTCCGTTTGGCCCAAGAAGCCCAACAATTTCTCCCTGTGTTACATCGATGGATACATCCGAAACAACCGTACGCTTTTTATAACTTTTGGTAAGCCCACGGCTGTAAAGCGTTTTGTTGGATGATTGTTTGGACATAAAATAATTGTTGCCGGTTTATGCAACAGCGAGTTCATTCAGAACAGATTCAAAAATACGCTTACCGTCATCAGACCCAATAAGTTGTTCTACGGCACGTTCGGGATGAGGCATCATTCCAAGAATATTACGCCGGGTATTACAAATTCCGGCGATGTTATCGACAGATCCGTTAAAGTTGGCTTCGTCGGTAACATTACCTTGGGAATCACAATAGCGAAAGACAATCTGATCGTTATCCTGAAGCTTTTTTAATTGATCTTTATCCGTAAAGTAATTTCCCTCGCCGTGAGCTACGGGAATCTGCAGAACGCTACCCTCCTCAATATTTCGGGTGAAGAGCGTATCAGATGTTTCGCAGCGCAGATGTGTTTGCTTGCAAACGAAACGTAAATCCTTATTGTGTAGCATCGCTCCGGGCAGGAGTCCGGCCTCCAGCAGGATCTGAAATCCGTTGCAGATACCCAGTACGGGGCCGCCCTTTTCAGCAAATTCAATAACTGATTGCATGATAGGTGAAAAACGGGCAATGGCACCAGAGCGGAGATAATCTCCGTACGAAAATCCGCCGGGTATCAACAAAAAATCGATATCCGAAAGATCGGTATCTTTATGCCATAGGAATTTCGTTTCAGCGTTCATGACATGAGCCATGGCATGGTACGCATCGTGATCGCAGTTAGAGCCGGGAAATACAATTACGCCAAATGTAGCAGACACAGTTTATCCTTTTATTTCGGTGACAAGTTGAATTTCTTTGAGCACGCCGTTGACTTCAAAACAATCTTCAAAGCTGCCTTCGTAGACTTCGGCCTTACCCTCGTTATGTACTTTGTATGTTAACTCTTCGGCGTGATCCTGGGTGCATCCGAGGGCTTTAATGAGCTGGCCGATAACTTCGTCAAATGTATGAATGTCATCGTCATAGAGGATTACTCTCCAGGGAGACTTTTCCTCCTCGTCCTCTTCTTCCTTTTCGAGAACGTCAACATCGATATCGGGAGCTTCCTCTTCCTGGGCACCCGAATCAGATCCTAATGAGCTAAAAGGCAGATGGTTCATAGCTATAGCTAATTAGTTTTCGTGAATCTCGATTTCAAAGTCTTCCATAACCTCGTTGGCAAGTAATTTCGAACACGCTGTTTCGGCAACTTTGTGTGCCTCTTCTTTGTTATCAGCATCAATATCGAGCTCAATTAGTTTGCCAATACGAACTTGGTTAACCTCATTTAGGCCAAGATTTTTTAGCGCATTATGCGCTGCTTTGCCTTGCGGGTCAAGAATTGATTTACGAAGTGTAACGTTTACGGTAGCCTTATACATGCTTGTGTAAAATTATGCGGTTTCAATGAGGGTAAAGTTAATCTTTATTTGCCTTAGCTGCTAACTGCGACTGGATAAAATTACGAGCCTCAGATTTGTTTTTTTGATCCAGGTCGATCCAGTTAATAAAATCCCAACGCCGAAACCACGAAAGCTGCCGCTTGGCATAGCGTCGGGTTTGGGTTTTCATGTCATTAATCATCTGTTCTCGGGATATTTCATCATTCAAATAAGCAATCGCTTCTTTATATCCAACCGTGTTTAAGCCCGGATCTTCCAACGTATATCCCATATCAAGAATTGTGCGAACTTCGTCCAGAAATCCTTGTTCAAACATCTGATCTACCCTGTGGTTTATTCGGTCGTATAGTTTTTGGCGATCGCGATGTAATCCAAAAACCATCATGTCTTCGGGAACAGATATCGTATCGTTATCAGAATGAAAAGAGCTAAACGGGTGGCCGGTTTGCATCCATACATCGAGAGCGCGAACAATACGCTGGGTATTCATCCCGTCCATATTTTGTGCGTAATCGGGATCAACCTCTTGTAGTTTTTGATATAGCTTTTTGATGCCCTCGTTTTCGATCTGTTTCTCAAGTTTAGCAATGTTTTTTTCGTTAGACTCGGGGACATCATCCAGCGGTTGGATAACACATTGCACGTGCAAAGTACTTCCGCCAACATATAATACGTTTTTGCCACGCGACTGTATGTCGTTTTTCCACTCCATAGCCCGCTCATAAAAATGGACGACACTGTCTTTAGTGGCGGGATCGATGATAGATAAATTGTAGTGCGGTATACCCGATTGCTCTTTTTCGGTAGGGGTAGCAGTGCCGATATTCATGTATTTATAACATTGCCTGGAATCGGTAGATATAATTTCGGCATCGAGTGCTTGGGCCAGCTCAATTGAGAGAGCGGTTTTGCCTACGGCAGTAGGTCCCAATAAAAGTATCTGCACGTTATACGGAATCACTTAACTCAAATTTTTACGAGACAAAATATAAGGAAAATTCCATCCATTTTTGGAGGATGTGTATATCCTGTCTAGTAGAATTGATAGGGGTAAAGCGTCATAAAATTAGTAGTAGAAAGCATGGGTTAAATGGTTGCTAAGAGAGCAAGTATTTATTAGTATATGGTACTTATTATTCAGACTAATAATTGAGGTCTGTCGAACGCTTAGCCTAAAAATAATTATTTATGAAATTCAACGTATCAAGCAGTGAACTGGTAAAAGCATTATCCGCTGTATCAGGGGCGGTGCCGAATAAGGCGACACTTCCTATTCTTGAAACTATTTTGTTTGAAAGCGATGGAGATAAGCTGCGCCTTACCGCTACGGATCTCGAAATTTCTATCCTTGAATCGATGAATGCCGATATTGACGAAGGTGGTGCGGTGGCAATTCCTGCTCATCGTTTGATAGAAACCCTGAGACAGTTGCCGGATATTCCCGTTTCTTTTCAGGTAGATGAAAAATTCAATATTAAGTTTCGAACGGACAAGGGAACCTATAAGCTTGTGGGTGAGGATCCCGATGAGTTTCCCGAGGTTCCCAACCTTGACGAGGGACATACCCTTGAAACCGATAAGGGAGTAATTACTACAGCGATTGATAAAACGCTTTTTGCTGTTTCCAATGATGATCTGCGTCCCGCTATGATGGGCGTTTATTTTGATATCGGACCGGAAGAAAGCAAGTTTGTAGCTACCGATGGACACCGTTTGGTAAAGTATATCAAAGAAGATCTCACCAGCGATAAAGAGGTTGATTTTATTGTACCCGAAAAGGCGTTAAACTTGGTGAAGAAGGCGCTGCACGATGAAGAGTGTGCGCTTACCATTACTGAAGATCACGCCCGATTTAAAAGTGGAAATACAATTGTAATTACACGGCTTATAAACGAGCAATATCCTAATTACGAGTCGGTTATTCCCAAAGACAATGAAAAGACGCTGATTATCAACAAAGAGCAGATGCTGGCTACGGTGAAGCGTGTGGCTATTTTCTCGAGTTCAACAACACGACAAATTCGCTTGCAGCTCAATTCCGATCAGCTAACTATTAGGGCTGAGGATATTGATATGAGCAGCGAGGCAAAAGAAACGATTGCCTGCGAATACAGCGACGAAGAAATGGAGATTGGCTTTAATGCTAAATATCTGGCTGATGTATTAGGAAATGTTGATGATGAGGAGGTCTATTTTGAATTTTCTACTCCCAACAGGGCTGGAATTGTAAAACCATCAGAAGAGGAAGAAAACGAGCGCATTCTGATGCTTGTTATGCCGGTGATGCTTAATACCTATGCGTAATGTGATTACTCTTACCACAGATTTCGGTCTGCAGGATTACTATGTGGGTGCCATGAAAGCTGCCATGCTGAATATCGCACCAGATGTTCGGTTGGTTGACATATCCCATGAGATCCCCTCGCAGGATATTATGGCCGGCTCTTGGATCCTGAAAAATTCGGCTATGCTTTTTCCAAAGGGAACGGTACATACCGTTGTTGTTGATCCGGGGGTGGGAACAGACCGTGATGCGATTGCCCTGAAAATGGCGGACCAATATTTTGTTGGTCCCGACAATGGTATTTTTTCCCTTCTTGCCACGGATGTTGATTATAAAGCTGTTCGGTTGACAAACGAAGAGTATTGGAGAGACGATCCTTCAAATACCTTTCACGGTCGTGATATATTTGCTCCTGTTGCTGCTCACTTAAGTCAGGGCGTAGCGTTAGAAGAGCTTGGAGATCCGGCTGAGGATTTGGTTAGCTATCGTTGGACCGTGCCCATTGCCGACAAGGACGGATTAGAGGGTATGGTTATTCATATAGATAAATTCGGCAATCTGATAACTAATATTTCAGAAGAACTGTTGGAAGAAGTTATTGGGGATAAAAACGTACGCATCTATGTGGGAAATACTATTCTTGATGAGATTGAAAAAACCTTTGGTGAAGTTACCGAAGGTGAGCCGGTGGCCTATATAGGTAGTTCTGGGATGCTTGAAGTTGGGATCAATAAAGGAAATGCCGAAGAAATGTTGAGTGTTCAAAAGGGAGCTCAAATTTCATTGATTCTTCAAAAAGAGAGTCAACAAGAATTGTAACACCTATCTAATTGTTTGCGTATTACTTTGAGTAAGATTGAATACGCAAGTATCATATCTTGAATATTAACGGTTATAATCCACTATGTCTCTTGAAATCCGGTCTCCCAAATATGAGCGCGCGTCCATAACAATCCCTTCAGAAGTTGCTGATCTGCAGAAAAACTTTAATGGAACTATTTGTTCGAATAAAGGGGATGAATATGAAATTGACGGAAATGTAATCGATTTATTGGGGGATGAGTCATCAGAAATGACCTGGGCACAAAGCTCAAATCATTGGAAGTTAACCGCTGCTGTTTATGAAGATATCTGGCGAAAACGATCGCTTTCTATCTTAACTGGAGAAGAGTTCCCCATTCAAAAAGAGCAAGAGCTTCTTATCGACTGGCTTAATCCTCAAGCCAATAAACTATATATGGATATTGGTTGCTCAACGGCACTTTACGGTCGGTTGGTTAAAAAGGAGCAGCCCCAATGTGATGTGGTAGCCCTCGATTTTTCTCGACAAATGCTTGAGGAAGCACGCTTAAAGGGGGAGACCGAACATGTAGATCTCTATTTGCTTCGAGCTGATGCACGATACCTTCCCTTCTTTGGAGCAACGTTTGACGGGCTGATGATGGGTGGGACACTTAATGAGCTTACCGATCCGATAAAAGTATTGTATGAGGCTCGGCGCGTAATTAAAAAGGATGGTACTTTTTTTATGATGCATTTAGTGAAATCACCGACGTGGTATATTCGCCTATTACAGGATTCTGCCGGTTTGGGTGGTTTATCATTTTGGACGGTGGATGAAAGTAATCAAATGTTTGATCGTGCCGGGTTTTCGATTGCTGAACAGTTTACAAAAGGTATTGTTTGCTTTACAAAGCTGCTTCCTGCCTGAGTAAAGTTAAAATTGCGGGGCTGCTAAAATGGTTTTCTGTAAAAACAAAAAGCGTTGCATCTAAATTTTTTTGGCCTCGAATTAATTTAGTTACATTCCCTCTTTCTAGCTAAGATATGTTATCTAATTATATTAACTTTTTAAAAGACAGTAGTGTTAAGAAGATAAAACCATGACAAAAGAATTATCGTATCCTAAGCATAAGATTAATGTTTTACTACTCGAAGGCGTCCATAAAGATGCTGTAAAGCTATTCGAAGAGGAGGGCTACAATGTGACATATCAGACCTCGTCAATGTCGGAAGAGGAGTTGCACGAGGCCCTGGAGCGCACCCAAATTATTGGCATTCGCTCGAAAACAGATATGACGAAATCGGTTATTGACAGCGCCCCAAACCTGCTGTGTATTGGAGCCTTTTGTATTGGCACTAACCAGATTGATTTAGATGCTGCATCTAAGAACGGTGTTGCTGTTTTTAATGCGCCATATAGCAACACACGGAGTGTAGTAGAGCTGGCTATTGCCGAAATGGTACTTCTTATTCGCAATTTACCCGATAAAATAATGGCTATGCATCAAGGTCAATGGCAAAAGTCGGCTAAATATAGCCATGAACTCCGTGGTAAAAAGCTGGGTATTTTGGGATACGGCAACATTGGTAGCCAGCTGAGTGTATTGGGCGAAGCTATGGGGCTGGACGTGTATTATTACGATCTGGAAGACAAGATGCCCCTTGGCAATGCCACCCGTACCGCTTCTATGGAAGAGCTGTTTAAAACTGTTGATATTGTGAGCGTACATGTGGATGGACGTCCGTCTAACAAGGGAATCATTGGCGAAGAAGAACTGAGCTGGCTGCACGATGAGGCTATTTTTCTAAACTTGGCCCGAGGCAAGGTAGTGGATACCCAAGCCCTGCGCGAGGCCATCGATTCCAAACGTATTTTAGGCGCCGGCATCGACGTATATCCCGAAGAGCCTAAAACCAATGACGAACCTTTTGAAGATGTGATGGCCGGGGCACGCAACACTATTCTTACTCCGCATATTGGTGGCAGCACGATGGAGGCCCAGGAGCATATCGGAAATTTTGTGCCCCATAAAATTATGGATTTCATTAATACCGGTAATACCTCGGGCAGTGTAAATCTACCTAATTTGAAGCTGCCTGGCTTTGAGGACTCCCACCGGTTTCTGCACATTCATGCCAACAAGCCGAATATTATGGCCACCATTAACAATATTCTGGCTCGGTACGACATCAATATTGATGGGCAGTACCTCCAAACGAATAATACGGTGGGTTATGTTATTACCGATATTGATACTGACTACAACAAAAAAATAATTGATGAGCTAAAAAATGTGGAGGGCACCATCCGTTTTCGGGTCTTGTATTAAAGTCCCTACTGTAATTGGCATATTTTAATAAGTAGGTAGTATAATTTCCCGCCCTTTTGGGTCGGAATTTTAGAGTCTTGTTAAGATACCCCGATGGCGCTGCCTCTGGATCATTTAATTATTCCTTAACTCTGGAAGATAAATCATCAGTCTAACTTGCAAACCCAGGAAGCTCACTTAAGTGAGTTTTATAGAACCATTTAGACCACAGATTTATCCGTGGGAAACTATCTTGGATGAGAGAAGTAAAACTAAGAAGGTATTTAGAGATGAGGGTAGGTGCCTATAAGGTTACCAATCTTATCTCATTGAATTCTCTGTAACCTGCATCTTGCATCCTGAAACTTGCATCAAGAATCCTGCATCCCGAGATTTTGTATCTTGAAATCACATTTGTTCCGGTGCGCTAATGCCAAGAATTCCCAAACCATTGGCCAGCACTTGGGCTGTTGCTTTGGCCAGTGCCGAGCGAGCCTGGACAAGTTCTTTCTCTTCGCCCAGAATGCGGCAGTCGTGGTAGAAGGAGGTAAAAGCCGAAGCCAGGTCTTCAAGGTAATTGATGAGCCGATGTGGCTCACGACTGTCAGCAGCACTTTGAATCATCTCGGGAAACCGAAGCAGGCTTTTGATGAGCGCTGTTTCTGACTCATGAGTAAGTAGCTCCAATTTGGGTTTATTTTTAATATTAAAGGTGTATTCTTGCTCTACTTTTCGCAAGATGCTGTGTATACGGGCATGTGCATACTGCAGGTAGAAAACGGGATTTTTTTCACCCGCTTCTTTAGCTTGGCCAACATCAAACTCGAGATGTGTATTCGGATCGCGCATCTCAAAGAAGAAGCGCGTAACATCAGCACCCACTTCATCCATCAGCTCATCAAGAGTAATAAAATTGGCTTTACGGGTACTCATTTTGAAGGGCTTTCCGTCTTTGACAAGCGTTACAAACTGGTAAACAATAACATCTACTTTGCTGCGATCGTAGCCCAGTGCCTGAATACCGGAAAGAACATCGGGATAAGTATCAATGTGATCGGCGCCAAATACGTCAATGCATTGATCATAGCCGCGATCGAGCTTATTGGCATGATAGGCAATGTCGGGCAGGCGGTAGGTCGGTTCGCCGGTACTTTTGATAAGTACAGTATCCTGATCTTTGCCAAACTCCGTTGTGCGAAACCAAGTGGCTCCATCTTTGTCATAGGCTAAATCTTTCTCGCGAAGCTTTTCTACTGTTTGTTTAATAGAGCCATCTTCATAAACTTCTTTTTCGTTAAAGAACGAATCCATTTCAATATTCATACGCTGTAGCGTAGCTTGAATATCATCGAAGATGAGTTGCTCGGCTTTATCCTTAAAAGGATCAACTTCTTTTGTCTCAATGAGATTATCGCCATGTTCATCAATAAGTTTTTGGGCAATGTCTTTAATGTATTCGCCCTCATAACCATCCTCCGGTAACTCGGCTTTTTTATCTAACAGCTGTAGATAACGTGCCCGGACGCTTTCACCAAGCTTGCGCATTTGTCGGCCGGCGTTGTTAAAGTAATATTCACGATCTACTTCGGCGCCGATCCATTCCAGTAGATTGGCAACGGTATCTCCCAATACGGCATTACGACCATGACCAACAGTAAGCGGTCCTGTGGGATTGGCACTCACAAATTCTATAAGAATGCGCTTACCTTTTAAGGAATCAGACTTTCCAAAAGTTGAGCCCTTGCTAAGAATAACGGCCAGTTCATCAAAAAGGTAGTTCTCGGCATATCGAAAATTGATGAAGCCGGGACCGGCAATTTCTACAGATTGGATTTTTTGATTATCGTATTTAAGTCCCTCTACAATTTGCTCGGCAATCTTGCGCGGATTCATCTTGAGCACGCTGGCCAGGTTCATTGCTATGTTAGAGGCCGCATCGCCATGCTCGGGCTGATTGGGTTTTTCGATCTGAATTTCGGGGATGTCGTCTTCGCTGAGATCAAACTGTTGCAGCGAATTGTTGATAATAGAACGCAGGTAATCCTTCATGAAATAACTGTTAGCAGAATTTTAATTGGCTGTAAATATAAGCAGTTGAATTAGGAATTGAGAATTAGGAATAGACCGCGGATGTTACACAGGTTTTGCTGATACTCGAGCCAATTATTATTTGTGTAACTCGTCACATTTTTCAATTGAAGCCGTTAGCCGAAATTTAATAAAAGACTGACCTTAATATTTGTAGCTTCGAGAGTAACCGTAGCCAATAATGTGTTTCACGAGCTTCTTTATATGATATAGATAGTTTTGCTTTAAAATCTCTTCGACTTTGTGCTCTAATAGCTTCCTCAATATTGGCACCAATCGATGTGCCGCTTATAATGAATCTGCTATGGGATAGTGACGTAACACATTCTAATTCGGCTGTTTGTCAAGTTCAACCTGGAGATCGATTTAATATGAACTATTCTGCAGGGCAATCCATATCATAGCTTGTTATAAACCTTATAATGAGATTCAATAATCTGTCCGGTCAATTTCTTACATAGCATAATAATTTTCAGTGGATATCTGTTTTAATTCCGTAATTCCAAATTCTATTAATCCAACAAGTCCTTTGGCGCGGAAACTGGTATACCCGTCGCCGGCGATGATGATATGATCATCTACCGGAATGCCGAGCAATTTGCCTGATTTTGAAATCCGTTTTGTAAGCTGGATATCTGCCTTCGATTCGTTGTTGTTACCGCTGGGATGATTATGCAGTAGCAAAATACTATTGGCCTCATTCATTACGGCTTGACGCATTACTTCCGCCGGATCAACAATGGTAGCCGTAGAACCGCCAGAGCTTACTTTCTTATATCCCATTACGATTTTAGCATTATTGAGAAAGGCCACCATAAATACCTCTTTGGTAAGGTCGCGCAACTTGGGACCAAAATAGGCAACGGCATCTTCGGGCGAAGTAATTTGCACTTGTTCGCCTAAGCTGGCCATCTGAATTCGTCGCGATAGCTCGAATACTGCTTCCAGCGTCAGAGATTTTACTTTTCCCATGCCGGGTATGACTTTCAAGTCCTGCCATCCCTTTCGTGCGAGATAACGCAACCCGTCAAAATGATCGAGCAGGGCTTGTGACATCTGGATCACATTCATTTTTGGACTGCCGGTGCGTAAAAGAATCGCTAATAGTTCTGCATCCGAAAGGCTTTCTCTGCCATAATTAGTAAGCTTTTCGCGCGGCTGTTCATCGGGATTCATCTCTTTGACGGTACGCTTTAAAAAATCATTGGCTTCAAACTGCTCTTGATCAGACATATGTATGTACTCTTGATTTGGGTTTATTAGTAAGAGCATTATTAACATGGATCCTTACAAAAATGTTGATGTAGAAAACATAATTGCGCATTATTTTTAACAACCTTTAAAATGTTTAGACTATTATTTCTACTTTTTCTATAAGATTTTCGTTGTAACATTTTGTGAATAATTCGTAAGAGAATACAAGAATATTAAGCTGGCATATAAATTCTAAGAATATAGTTCTTAAATGTTGCATACATCCATTGGGAAAATATTTTTTGCGACAATTATATTTTTCACAGTCGTATTTAATATCTCGAAAGCTCAGCAGGTAACAGATACGCTCGAACAGATATCGCCCTACGCGATAGAAGAGGATTTTGATATTTCAGCTGATTTGTCGCATCCGGCATGGCAACAGGCAGAATCGGCTTATATCAAACATCAGATACAGCCAAATGATGATGTACGGGCCTTTGTCGAAACTGAGGTGAAGATGCTTTACAGTAAGAAAAACATCTATGTAGGTTTTATCAGCAGTGATCCGTCCCCTGAAGATATTCGGGCAAATATATCTGATCGTGATAACAGTTTTGGAGACGATTTCGTGGGAGTGTTCCTGGATCCCTTTAATAACAACCAGCAGGCTTATGAACTTTTCGTAAATCCGTTAGGTATACAAATGGATGGAATGCGTACGGGTAACAGTGAGGATATGAACTTTGATATGCTATGGTATTCAGATGGGAAGATTACCGATAAAGGATATCAAGTAACGCTGAAAATTCCATTTAAAAGCTTGAATTTCCCAGATCGAGATATCCATAAATGGTCAATTCAGTTTATCAGAAATTATCCGCGCAATAGTCGTTATATGTTTACATGGACCAATGTACGATTAGATAATTCCTGTATGCTTTGCCAAAATGGACGTCTTGTTGGGTTAAAAGATATTGAAAATACAAATACAGTAGAATTGTTGCCGTACGGAATGAGTTATCAAAGTAGCACCATTAATAATGCCGGGAATCCTAATTCTGGATTGGATCATGGGCGTATTAATGGACGTATTGGCGGGAGTGTGATGTATGAGCCCACCTCGACGACTTCTCTTAATGCTGTTATAAATCCCGACTTTAGCCAGGTGGAAACCGATCAGGCTCAAATATCTGCTAATGAAACCTTTGCACTGTATTATTCCGAAAAACGTCCCTTCTTTATGAAAGGCAGCGATTTGTTTAACACAAGAGAAAATCTGTTTTATTCCCGGATGATTAACCGTCCGCTGGCTGCCGGAAAAGTAACTCATCAGGCAGAAGATTTCAGCATTGCATTTTTAACCGCTTACGATCGGGAAGCTCCTTTTATCATTCCGGGGCGATACGGCAGCTCACTGGTTCAATCGGATGTTGAAGCCTATAATAATGTGGTTCGCGGGACATATAATTTTGGATCCGAGTCATATATTGGCGGATTGGTTACAACTCGCAATCAACAAGATGGACATAATTATGTGGGTAGTATCGACTGGAATATTTTGTTGACCGACAACTATTATTTTAGCGGCCAGGCGGCCTATGCTAATACAAAGGAATTAGATGAGCCAGAACTTTTTGATGAGCCAAGGATTCTTGGGCAGAGCTCATATGATGCAGCATTTAATGGAGAACAGTTTGGAGGTACCTTGTTGACTACTCGGTTTTCACGTCAGGCCAAGTACTATGACTTTTCATTCGGTTACACTTCCTATTCGCCTACCTTTCAAACACAGAACGGATTCATTAATCAGGTTGACCAACGGAAATTCGATGCCTCACAAAGTCTCTCCTATTATCCCGAGTGGGAATGGTTGTCCAGAGGAAATATAAGTATAAACACTGGCTGGCGATACGATTTTGGGGGGCAGTTTCAGGAGCGGTATATTTTTACCAGGTGGAGTAATAACTTTGGCGGACAAACGAACTTGTCACTTAGCTTCTTACCATTAAATGATGAACGATTTCGTGGTCGACTTTTCACCCAGATGAATCGCCTCATGATTGATGTGAGTACAAATCCGTTAAACGAATTATCACTAAGCGGGCATGTGGATTTTGGAAAATACATCAACCGACAGGAGAACCCAACGTTGGGAGAAGGGTACAATTTTTCTGTGGATGCCACCGTAAAACCTACTTCTCGTTTGGAAATGTCGCTTAGTTATAACTACTCGAAACTTTCGGCCGCAAATGGAGAGGAAAAATATTTTAGCGGTGATATCTACCGGTTAAAGGGCAATTACAATTTTTCAAAAAAGTTCTTTGCACGACTCATTACCCAGTACAATTCTTTTAATGAGCAGCTGCAGATCTATCCTCTTGTTTATTATAAAGCCAACCCATTTACTAAATTTTATATTGGGATGACTGATTACCTGAATCACTTTGATCAGGCCGGTCCCAATAGATATACCGGTTTTAAAGAGACCGACCGCCAGTTTTTTGTGAAATTTCAGTATTTAATCCGCAGCTGATACTAAAACTGTTTCTTTCGGAATTGGTAAAAAGCCAGCAACGCCAAAGGTACACAGCTGACAAAAGCAAAGCCCAGTAAACTGATATCAACACCTGAAAATCCGCTGTCAAAAATTTGACTCATAATTTGTTGAAAAGCTTCGGAGCTGGGTATAAGATAGGCCAGTATTTGTAAGAGTGTTTCAAACCAGGTATCCGTTAAACCAAACATCTGTAGAAACTGATCAGCATTTAAGAATAGAGCAGAAAAATCCGTTAAAAAATATCCCAGTATAACTGCTCCTAGATAAGAGTTGGTGAGTATCAGGAATAGGACGATTGTTATATAGTAGGTTAATAATATTAGGGGAAGAAATACGATGATAGCAATAGCATGATGCAATGGAAAAAGCACTCCGTGTACTGTGGTTAGCACAGCTAAAAGTAGTACACTAATGACGGTGTAAGCAAAACAAAAGGTGAATACACCCATAAAATCTGAGAAGAATAATTCACTTCGCGATAGGGGTTTGGATAGGAGCAGAGATGCTCGCTCCGGTTTTATATTTTCTGAAAAATGTGTGGGGATACCAATAATTGAGATGAGGATTGTAATAGAAACCAGTTGGTTTATCACTATCCCTGTTGGCAAGGGTAACCCACCCAAATTTATTGCATATGAGTAACTGGAGGGATCTGCGGAGACACCGCCCCATACAGTAATGGCTACAACAAAGAGCATAAAAATGCCGGGCCACGCCCATAGCGTTTTATTTTTGAGAAGGGTTCGTAGGGTATAACGAATCATGATATGGCGGGATCTTTGGTTTCAAAATGATTGAGGTAGTAGTCTTCAACGGAGCCAAATTGCTTTTGAATCTCTTTTTTGCTGGCCGAATTGATAATACGTCCATCGTTGATAAGGTAGAGGGTATCGCAGGTTTTGTCGATGTCTGAGAGAATGTGTGTGGTGATCAGGATGGAAATATTGCGTTCTTGTTGCAGCCTGAAGATGTAATCCATGATGGCTTTTTTTTGTACGGCATCGAGTCCGTTGAAGGGCTCATCGAGGATATAAAATTGATCATCAGCCAAAAAGGTGTGCATAAGCGCTGATGTTTGCCTCATGCCTTTGGAGAGATTCTTAATCCTTTTGTTCAGATAATTTACATTAAAAGCGTTGGCCAATTCGTTTATTTTACGATCTATCTGTCCCGGCGTCGATTCTTTGAGATCAGCGAAAGCATGAAGCATTTGTTTTACCGTAAAATACTCGGGAAAGGAATAATTTTCGGGAAGATAGCTCACCTTTGCCCTTGCTTGTTTATCTTCATGATTGTTGCCCATCAGCGAAATGTTTCCGGAATCAGCAAAAAGAAGGTCCAGGATTATTTTTAAAAAAGTTGATTTCCCCGATCCATTTGGGCCTAATATAGCGGTAAAACTACCCTCTTTAATTTCAAGATGATCGATATTCAGATGAAAAGAATTGCTACCTGACTTTTTAAAGGTTTTGGAAATGTTTTCAGCTTGTAAAATCATATGTTATTAATTCACTTAGTATGAAAGATATTGCTGGCACTTTGGGTTAATCAGTATTGTTATTATTTGACTCATATTCCAGAATATCACCCGGTTGGCAATCTAATGCTTCACAAATAGCATTTAGCGTCGAAAAGCGTACGGCTTTGGCCTTGCCTGTTTTTAGGATCGAGAGGTTCGAGATCGTGACCCCTACCTCCTCAGATAGTTCAGTAAGCGTCATGTCGCGCTTAACCAGCATGAGATCCAAGTTTACCTTGATGGCCATAATACTAAATCGTGAGGTCTTGTTCTTTCTGAAGCTCGACGGCGCGCTGTAAGATGATAGCGGTAAAAAGCAATGTGCCACCGAGAAATATCATATTATTGTCAATAGGGGGTAATGGTTCCCCGAAGTAAAATTGGTCATTAAGAAAGTTATACAGCCGAAAATCTAAGCCCCATTTTAAGATGGCACCGCCGCTGAATAATATTGAAAGCCCCAAAATCACATTTTTGATGGCCGGGACAAACAGCTTGTTGTCTTTTCGATAATTGAGCTCATAAAATAATATGAAGAAGATGCCAATGATGGCTAGTCCACCAAAATAAAACAAGATCTGTAGGTAAAGTTGGGATCGCCAGAATGAAAGGTCATCCGGCGATACTAAAAATGACGGATATCCCCACAGGCCGTAAATAGTGCGATTTTGCTGTCTTTGCGACAGGTTGAGCAGAGTATTATCCAGCTGTGGCGAAGGCGTTTGGTGATCCAGGTTGGTTACCGAAACAAATGTTCTGCCGTACTTTCGCCGGTCCGGCTGGTCAAAATCTTGGACACTTGCTTTTGTGATTCTGAGATCCCCGATTTCTAGACTTTTATCATCGATTGAGGGGGGGGTTAATATCTGCGTATCCAACAAGGTGTTTATGGTTTGATATTGCTTAAATCCACTGTATGCCATCCAAAGAGTAAAAACAGATAGTAAGCCGAGGGTGATTATCCGGTATTTTTTTGTGTACATATCGTTACACCGTCAGTTTTAGTTCTTGATACATTTCGTTGCCTTTTTCGAATACGGCGGCCAGGGTAAAGACCAGCAATCCCATGATAATGAACATCCAATCTTCGCCCACCATGGGTATGTTAATGCTGATATCTGCCTGTTGTGATGCCAGCAAGTGTGCTTTGTCAGCCAGTGAGTTGCGAATAAAATATCGGACAAGCCACTGTAGAGGTTCAACAATAATCAGAAGGATGGCGATAGTTTTGATTCGGCGGATATTTGCAGCTGTAAATATAGATCCATCCACGGTTTGTTTTAGTAGGATGCGCAGCTGATATAATCCATAAATAAAAAGGCCGAGTGCAATGCAGATAAAACTGCTCCAGATTAAATAGGTAAAGGGATTGCTGTGTAAGATGAAATCAAAATCTAATGTTCCGGTAACCGAATCAATCTCGATAAACTCGTAGTTGGCTTCTTCGTTTAGCGTTACCAGTGATGGTTCCAGGGGCAGGGTTATCCCCATTATAGAATCCGGGTGGGAGCTGTGGAAGTATTCATAGATTAGCGTAGCGGGGAAGATAAATCCTAAAACACAGGATAGATACCACCACACGTTCACGATCAGATAGCAAATGTATGCGGTCGATTTTTTGCCAAATCTATTCATAATACTACACCGTAAGTTTTTGTTCTTCGTACAGGCGTGTACCTTCCTCAAAAATGTAGGCCACTAGTAAAACTGCCAGCCCGGCAAGTCCTAGCTCCCACGCAATCGGTGGCCAAAGTAGCGATATGCTTTCTGGAAGTTGGATTTGGTCGATCATCAGATACGAAAGCCACCCAATACCGTACTTATAAGGAACGGCAAGCAACATTAAATAACCAATAGTCTTAAGGTATTTTGAGTTTTGTTTATTCCATGGCTCCTCGCGTCGCAAGCTTCGTAGTATGCGTCCGAGTAGGGTAAGTCAGTAAAGGATAATTCCATCAAGACCGATCGTCATAACAGAAGCCAGATAATAGCTCCATTTGTTTTCAGGCTCGATATCTTCTAAGCTTGCATTCGTTTCCATAATGGAACTGTTAAAAATGTTAACTGTGTCACTGTTGGCGATGATTTCTGTAAAGTCATAGATATGAATTCGAGCAGGTAATTCAAGGAAATGTAGATCACCAATAAAAATATCAGCTACAAATAATAGCGACCCGCCTAAAATTGAAATGAAGTAAATACCCCATGCAAGCAGAGCAAAGAAGTAAAGAAAACCAGCAATACTCCCATCGTTTTTAAACCATTTCCAAGCCATACGTATCGGTTATTTCTTGATGTTCACCAATAAGTAAAAATAATAATTATTGAATTGCAATAAAATTTTATTGATAAACAATAAATAATTGTTGTTTAATGGTAAATATAAGCAGGGTGTGGGTCTGGTAAAGTTTAAAGTGGGTAGGAATTCGAGGTGAAGAGCTAGAAGCAATAAGTGGCGAATAATGAGTGATGCGTAATGAGTAATAGGCAACAGTTTTTAATTATGTATCACTCGTTACATATTACGCATTACGAAATACACATCACTTACATAAACTACGTCTCACCCTCACACCTAATGGTTCGACTTTAGCTGTTTATCCTCTGTCGTTTGGGAACTAATCGTCGTCGGGTCCACCCATCAGCGGTTCGTTCATGGCGCGGATACTGGCGTTGGGCAATCCCTCGGGATAGGTATTTTTACACATATTGAGTACTTCGACAGCCATTTCAACGTGCAGTTGCTTAGAGTCTTCGTAAAACTCCTGGGCATCATCGCTAAGCTTGGGTTTGCCGTGTAGGGGCTTATCGCTGACACAGAGCATGGTGGCATTGGGGATGCGATAGCGATAGCCGTTGGTGGCGACTGTGGCCGATTCCATATCAACAGCAATACTGCGACTCATATGTATTTTTTCGACTGTTCGACGCTTGATGAATTCCCAGTTTCGGTTGGCCGTAGTAAAGATAGTGCCCATGCGATGGTTGCGATTATATTTATCCAGCACTTCCTTTAGAAAGACATTCATCAAGTAGTTGGGAGTAATAGGAATGTTGAGCGGCAGGATATTATCCAGCACCCCATCATTGCGCATGAAACCGGTAGCAAGCACAAAGTCGCCGATATCCTGGTGGTTGCGCAGCCCTCCACAATGGCCTACCATAATCATGGCGTCGGGTCGAAGAACGGCAACGTGATCGGTAATAGTTTTAGCATTTGAAGGTCCCACGCCAATATTGATGAGTGTGACGCCTTTATTGTTTTCCTGTTTGTGATGATAGGCAGGCATTTGAACACCTTCCCGGGCAGGTGTCACACAATCAGGGAACATCTCTTGAAAAACATCAACGTGCATGTCGTAGTTGGTAAATAGAATATAGCGTTGAAAATCTTCCGGATCGGTGCCGGTATAATGCTCAAGTCGATTAAGGGAAATTTCTATCCGTTCGGGACTAAACAGGAATAGCTTTTTTTGTGTAATATCCCAGTCGTCCTCATCGGTGTTATCGAGCAGGTCGGGATCGTTAAGCGGCAGGCGTTCACGTGAGGGTATGATTTTTATAACCGCTCCCTTTTCGCCTAGCTTTTTAAGCTCGCGCAGCAAGTACCATCGGTATGCTCCGGGTTTAGCCATTTCACCCGTAATAATGGGATTATGTTTTGACCACGAACGTTTTACCAGTACTTTAGGATATTCACCGTTTTCATAGATTCTCTCCATCGTATTGCATGCTTCAACCATGCGCTCGTGGAGTTCTTTTTGGGAGTTTACTTCTTCTGTTTCAAATTCAAATCGATCTGACATAAATCCTAACCTGTTCGCCTTATGAGTGAAAAATCATTTCAATTTACTATTGAACCGTGGTCGGTTATCCGTGAAAATAAGGAATATCCTACCCCAATTTTCAATCTTTTGCATAGAAAAATGAAATTGGAAGCAAAAGATGAAAAAAATGAGGGTGATTTCTACGTGTTAAAGGCTCCGGATTGGGTAAATGTTATACCGATAACAAAAAACCAGGAAGTTGTATTGGTTGAACAGTATCGATATGGGATTGAGCAGCCTACGTTGGAAATCCCAGGCGGTATGGTTGATCCCGGAGAACAACCTTTGGAATCTATCAAAAGGGAACTTATCGAAGAAACCGGATATAGTTCAGCAAATTGGAGCAGTTTGGGAAAAGTGAGTTCGAATCCTGCAATTATGACCAATTATACGCATTTGTACCTGGCTGAAGACTGTGAGATGATAACATCCGAAAAACCTAGAGGAGACGAGCACGAACGCATTAATGTGCATCGACTGGCTGTAGATAAATTCTTGGACTTTGTTGCCGATGGGACCATCCATCATAGCATTATGGTAGCGGCTGTAGCGCGGTTTTTGTTGAAGAACGAGCAAGAAGCGAGAAGTGAAAAGTAAAAAGGAATTCTTTTGCTTCTCACTTCTTGCTTTGTCTGCCTTCATCTAATCTTCAATTAATAGCAATACCTTCCGCAATCAAAAAGATTTATTGCAGTATGGAGCTGATCACTTTATTATATAAGATCCCAAACTGCTGACAGGTAGAACGAAATCGAGCACAATTGTAGTTATACAGTTCAACTTATTATCTCCCAAAACTTGATTAGCTAAAAATATGATTCAAACCGGCACAAAAATAGATACTGATTTTTCGCTGGATATTGTCGAAGACGGTGAAGAAAAAACTGTATCGTTTGATGATCTTTTGGATCGCCCGACAATTGTTTCGGTGTATATGCGTAATAATACATCGGGATGTGACAAACAGAATAAAAGTCTGGCCGAGCATGCCGATTGGTTTGACGAGCAGGGATATAATCTCATAGCGATCAGCAAAGACAGCTGCGGATCACATAAAAACTATGCCGAGAAGTTGGGTATCAACTACGTGCTAGCTTCTGATCGTGATTATAAATTTGCCAAAGCAACTGATTCAATCATGGAGAAAAATATGTTTGGCAATAAGTTTGAGGCGTCAACACGTTCTGCTTATGTGATCGATACCGATGGCACGGTTAAGGCCATTATTGAAAAAATTAATACTAAAGATCATGCCTCCGAGTTAAAGGATGTGATCAAGAATTTGTAGAAAACGAGGTATATGAAGTCTCTTGTAATTGTAGAGTCACCCACAAAAATTAAAACACTCAAGAAGTATCTGCCCAAAGATTATACCATAGATTCGTCGATGGGGCATATCCGTGATCTTCCAGCAAATGCCAAGGAAGTGCCCAAGAAGTTCAAGGGCGAAGAATGGGCCAACCTGGGCGTAAATACCGATAAGGATTTTGAGCCGTTATATGTCATTCCCTATGGTAAAAAGAAAGTCGTTAACCGCCTTAAAAAAGAGCTTAAGAATTCTGATGAGCTTATTCTGGCAACAGATGAAGATCGTGAGGGGGAAGCTATTTCGTGGCACTTGACGCAGCTCCTAAAACCTGATGTACCGGTCAAGCGCATGGTGTTTCGTGAGATTACTGAGGAGGCGATTAAAGAATCCCTTAATCATTTCCGTGATATCGATATGGATCTGGTAAATGCTCAGGAGGCCCGCAGAATTATTGACCGGCTTGCGGGATATACTATTTCGCCACTACTCTGGAAGAAAATTGCTCCCGGCCTTTCGGCGGGACGTGTGCAGTCCGTAGCCGTCCGATTTTTGGTTGAGCGTGAGCGAGAACGTATGAAGTTCCGCTCGGCACGCTACTGGGATTTAAAAGCACAGCTTCACAAACAGGATGACAGTAATATATTTGAAGCTGATCTTACTCATCTTGATGGCAAGCGACTGGCTTCGGGTAAGGATTTTGATGAAAATACCGGGAAGCTCAAAAAGCCAAAGAAAGTTGTCTTACTGGATGATAAGACGGCCGGTGAATTACGTGATGATCTTGACAAGTCGAAATGGGAAGTGACTGAAGTCAAGAAAAATCGCCAGAAGCGAAATCCTTCGGCCGCTTTTATTACCTCTACCCTGCAGCAGGAGGCCAACCGAAAGCTGAACTTTTCGGCCAAGCGTACGATGGGCGTTGCACAGAAGCTGTATGAAAATGGATACATTACCTACATGCGTACTGATTCTGCTCGTCTGTCTGGACAAGCAATCAATGCGGCCCGAAATGCGGTAAAAGATGAGTACGGCGAAGAGTATTTGTTTGACCGACCACGGAATTACGGAGGCGGATCCAATGCCCAGGAAGCGCATGAAGCCATTCGTCCGGCGGGCAGTTATTTCAGGAAGCCGGAAGAGGCAGGATTAAGCGGTGATCAGTTTCGTTTGTATGATCTGATTTGGAAGCGAACGATTGCTACCCAGATGGAGCAGGCCGAGCTCGAATTTACGAATGTAACGATTAAAGCGGAAGCCAACGGCAAAGTTGCCGAGTTTAAAAGCAGTGGAAAAACGATTGTATTTCCCGGTTTCTTCAGAGCATATGTGGAAGGCAGTGACGATCCCGATGCGGCACTCGAAAATCAGGAGAAATTTTTGCCCGAACTGAGTGAAGGGGAAGAAGTGATCGAAGAAGGGATCGAGCCCATATCCCACGAGACTAAACCGCCGGCGCGATTTACGGAAGCAACGCTTGTTAAAGAGCTTGAAAAGCGGGGTGTCGGTCGTCCGAGTACCTATGCATCTATTATCAGCACCATCCAGAATCGGGGATATTGTGAGGCCGATGGTAAGACGCTGGTACCTACATTTACGGCCTTTGCGGTTACGGAATTGCTCGAAGAAAATCTGCACGATGTGGTAGACAGTGATTTTACATCAGAGATGGAAGCGAAGCTGGATGAAATTGCCAGAGGAAAGTTAGATACCAAAGAGTATCTGCAAACGTACTACAAAGGTGAAAAAGGATTAAAGGCCAAAGTAGAGGAACAGGAAGATAAAATTGATCCCAAAGAAGCTCGTCAGCTTGACCTGCCTATACAGGATCTCGATGATATTCAAATTTTCGTGGGACGGTATGGACCATACATTAAAAAACAAGTGAACGGAGAAGAATTGACGACGTCCATTCCGGAAAGCTGGAAGCCGAGTGATATTACGGGAGAAAAGTTGGAAGAGTTGATTAAAGCAGAAGAAGAGGGACCAAAGTCTATCGGTAATCATCCCGAAACGGGTGAGCCGATTTATGTTCTCAATGGGCGATACGGTCCCTATGTGCAAGTTGGGGAACGTACTGAAGATAATAAGAAACCGGAGCGCGCTTCGCTTCTCAAAGACATGAAGCCTGAAAATGTAGATGTGGATATGGCGTTGCGATTGTTAGAATTGCCGCGCCCGCTGGGTGAGCATCCCGAAACCGGCAAGGTTGTTCGTGCCGGGGTAGGACGTTATGGTCCTTTTGTGGTGCATGACGGTACCTTTGCATCACTTCGCAAAAGTGATCATGTGCTTGATGTTGAGCTGGATCGAGCTCTTGAGCTTTTAGAGCAGAAAAAGAATAAGAAATCAGGCAAAAGCAATGTAATCAAAGAGCTGGGCGATCATCCTGACAACGGGAAAAAAGTCCGGGTAATGACTGGGCGATACGGACCCTACATCAAGTATGGTAAAACCAATATTAGCCTTCCTGACGATTTTGATCCTGAAGATGTGAATATGGATATTGCGGTGCAGCTTATTACTGAAAAAGGAAAAGGATAAGTGAGAAGATTGTTTCTTGTACAGATTATCATCTTGTAAGACTGATGTGTCATGCTGAATTTATTTCAGCATCTGTTAAAGGAAGATTCTGAAACAAGTTCAGGATACGCGATTAAAAATCGTGTAAATTTAACATGACAATAAGGTTCCAGTTTTCTAACTTGAGGCGTCATGGAAAAACAATCTGATACATATTTCAGCTATCCGCCGAATCTTCATGAACTGGATTTGGCAACGTTGGTTTCGATGTATCGAGAGCGGGGCATCCCCAAGAAAGCTAAACCCGGAGAATATTTTGCCTGTACGGTAACCAATAAGCTTATCAAGGAAGGGAAATGGTGGTTTGGCCGTTATTACAGCCAAGAGGCTTGGGATGATATGCTAAGCCGGGGATCGGAGGGCTTTCCACTTACCGAGGTTGAAATGAATGTTCTTGGTCTCGTTTATGCTGCGAATGAAGAAGCACCACGTCGAAATTATGTGGAGCAAAATTGCGGTGCGGTAAGTAAGCTTGCCTATATGATTGTTAATGATTTAAAGGAGTTTGGCTTCTTATCGCTGGACGACCATGATCGTCTGCTTATTACTCCCCGTGGAGAAAAGGCACTTCAAGGTATCGCTAAGCAAATTTACGGGAAAAAGTTCAAATCCGATATGCTTAAGGTTGAGCAGGGCGAAATTACCAATCCCAAGATTGAACGTGCCCCCAAGGAAGACAGCGAACAGGCCAATCTTTTTTGATATTTTTTCTGTCTCGTCTGTAGACTTTTAGAAGAGTTATGATAGAAAAACGAGGCAATATTATTCTTGATTTCTGACTTAGTTAGTTTTTATTCTGATTTCTCTTCCATGGTATCCAGAGCATTCGAAATCATCTCTGATAACACTTCAACATAGCGTTCCCCCAACTCCTCTCTTTTTAGTTGGATTAGCTTCTCCCACTTTTTCTGTACTTCCTCAGCAGTATTTTGTCCATCACTTGTACATACAATTTTTTTGGCACGCCCTGCTGATTGTTTTTTAACTAATCCGCGACGATCAAGCTTTTGAACCAACCGGGTTATTGTAGATGGTTTTAAATGAAGCATTTTTGCCAATTGGCTTGGTTGAACTTCGGGATTTTTATTAACTAAATGTAGAAGTAGGGCGTGAGAAGAGGATAAACCTACGGTTTCAAATATTTGATCAGCTTGGTTACCCAGCTTTCGAGCAAATGCTGAGGTAAGAAAAAAGATGTTGTTTTCTGTTAGTCTATTAGCCATAACTCCTAATTTAGTTGAGCATACAAATAAAATAGTTAAAAATTGTTTCTTTTCAAGCTTAATACATCAAGTGCCGAGCAAGGCTACATTCCCCGGCACTTAATAAAAGTTAGAGTAAGATGGTTTTTATTGATTGACTTCTACATCCCAAATACGCTCACAGTAATCTTTAATAGAGCGATCGGATGAAAAGTGTCCCATATTGGCCACGTTGATAATTGCTTTGCGATTCCAGTCAAACTGATCGCGGTAATTAGCTTCGACCTCTTCCTGTTTCTCTACGTACTTACGGTAGTCAGCCAACACCATAAAGTAGTCACCCTGATTAAGTAACGCATTCGTTATTGGATGAAACAGATCGGGATTATCGGGACTGAAATATCCTTTGTGGATCTGGTCGATTACTTGTTTGAGTTCCTCATCCGACTCATAAATTTCCTGTGGATTATATCCCTGAGCTCGGACTTCTTCAATTTCATCAACGGTATGCCCAAAGATAAAGATATTTTCTTTGCCCACCTGCTCACGGATCTCAATATTCGCTCCGTCCAGCGTGCCGATGGTTAAAGCGCCATTCAGGGCAAATTTCATATTCCCGGTTCCAGATGCCTCCATACCCGCTGTGGAAATCTGCTCGGATAAGTTTGCAGCCGGTATCATCTTTTCAGCTAGTGTAACACTATAATCTGGCAAGAACAAGACCTTTAATTTGGGGGCTACTTCCGGGTCGTTGTTAATAACTTCGGCTACGCTATTAATTAACTTGATGTGCAATTTCGCCATCGTATAGCCGGGAGCAGCTTTCCCTGCAAAGAGCAGCGTGCGCGGCTCGATATCTGCATTAGGATCATCTTTAATGCGGTTATACAGCGTAATGGCATGCATTAATGCCATCAGCTGACGCTTATACTCGTGGATACGCTTGATCTGGATGTCAAAAATGGACTCAGGATTAACCGTCACGCCCATCGTATCCTTAATATAATTAGCCAGCTTTTGTTTGTTGCGGAGCTTAATTTCCTTGAATGCTGATTGGAAATCCTCATCTTCGGCAAACTGCTCAACCTCTTGCAGCTGATCAAGATGTGTAACCCATTCATCTCCAATTCGTTCAGAAATTAAATCGGCCAGCTCGCGATTACATTGTCGGAGCCAGCGACGGGGCGTAATGCCATTCGTCACATTAGTAAACTTTTCAGGGAAGTGATTGGCAAAATCTTTAAAAATGGTTTTTTTCATCAAATCACTGTGCAGCTCTGATACTCCATTTACTTTTTTTGCGCCAATGATGCCCAGATTCCCCATCCGTACGCGGGCGTCCATCTCGTTGCTGATCACCCGCATCCGATTCTTTTTGTCGCGATCATCGCCGGATACATCAATTGAGTTGAGAAATCGCCGGTCGATCTCCCGGATTATCTGTACATGGCGCGGCAGTAAGTTCGACATCAGCGAAAGCGGCCATTTTTCGAGTGCTTCCGGCATCAGGGTGTGATTGGTATAGTTAATGGTCTTCGAGACGATATCCCAGGCCGGTTCCCACTTCAATCCTTCCAAATCCATTAGCATGCGCATTAGTTCGGGGACTGCTAAATTGGGATGTGTATCATTGCACTGAATGGCCATTTGATCCGGAATTTTTCGGAAGTCATCGAACTGCTTTTTAAAGCGATTCATCGCGTCCTGCAGCGAGGCAGAAACCAGGAAGTACTCCTGCTTGAGCCGCAATTCTTGTCCCTTAAACACTTTATCATTGGGATAGAGTACGCGCGAAATATTTTCCTCAAGCAGGTTACTGCGCACCGCCTCGATATAATCCCCCTGATTGAAGCTTTTGAGATCGAAGCCTTCATCAGAAGTTGCTTTCCAGAGGCGCAGATTGTTGACTACATCATTCTGGAAGCCGGGAATAGGCGTATCATAAGCCAGCGCTGTTACATTATGAGTATTCACCCATTCGTAATGCAGGCGTCCATTGCCGTCTTCGCTGGCTGTGGTATCCCCATAAAACTGCACCTTGAATTTTTTCTTGGGACGCACGACGCTCCACGGATAGCCGTATTGCAGCCACATATCGGGTTTCTCGATCTGCCAACCATCTTCGATATCCTGATCAAAAATTCCGTAGTCATACCGGATGCCGTATCCCAGTGCCGGCACGCCAAGCGTAGCCATCGAATCCAGGAAACAGGCAGCCAGACGTCCAAGCCCGCCATTTCCAAGCCCGGCATCTACTTCTGCTTCGCGAACTTTATCATAATCGAAGCCGAGTTCTTCAATAGCTTCGGCGGCAACATCCTGCATTCCCAGATTGATCAACATGTTATCCATCAACCGGCCAATCAAATACTCCATCGACAAGTAGTAAACTCGCTTCGACTCGTTCTGATAATAGCGCTGCTGGGTATTGATCCAACGGTCATGCAGCCGATCCATTACGGCCAATACTACACTGCGATAGTGATCCCAGTCGGTGGAGGAATATTTATTTTTTGCTAGGGTATAATGAAGGTGCTGCTTGATATCTTCCCGAAAAGAATCGACGTCCATTCCGGTTCGGGGATTAAGAGTTGTATCAGTTGACATCTGAAAAGACAATTAGGTTGCTAAATTAGTGACGAGATAAGTAATGAGGAAAATACAAGAATTAAAAACGGAAAATGAAGTAAATTAATTGGAATGTTTTAGCTCAGGTTCGGGAAGATATTTCCAAACGATCAAGGCCATTCCCAAGATCATAGCAGCTCCAATCAGTGTATTGCTAATATATCCCTGTGATACATAAGCAGGTCCGGCAATGGTGCCGCCTATCCCATATCCGACCTGACCAATAGCTACGAGTAGACTCATTAGCGTACCCCTCTTGCGCCCCGAAACCAACTCCGTGGTAAGTGCCTGGAACGGACTTATTCGCATGGCCACCAGAATCATAATCACAAAAAATAGCACATAGGCTACCCAGAACGATTGAACAAGGGGAATGGTCAGCCCCATAACCAGAGCTAACCCAATGCAAGAGATAATGATAATGCTTTTTCGTCCCCACAGATCTGAAAGTTTTCCTGCCTGTGGTCCGGTTACGACATTTGCGATCCCACCCACCAAAAAGAGTGAAGCTATTTCATTTCCGGATACATTGAAAGTAGTTTCTAACCAGGTGGGCAGGTAAATCACATACACCGACAGGCTTAAAAACATCAGAAAATAACTAACGGCTGAAGCAATAATTTCGGGCTTGCGAAGCATAATCAGGTATTTTCGGATGGATCCGACTACTGTAATTTTTGCTTTCTGGAGTTTGATATCCGGTTGTGGGACGGTAAGCCAAATTAACAGTAGGGCTAGCAACATGAGAATGGCAAAAGCAAGAAATGGGGCTCGAAAACCAAAATATTCTGCTAAAATGGTACCTATAGGTATTCCCAAAATTTGTCCCATGGCGATGCCACTCATGATCCATCCATTCGCCCACCCGCGTCGCTCGTAGGGGAAATAATCTCCCACATAAGAAACCGATGCGCCACTGAGAATTCCGCCGGCAGCGCCCGCCAATCCCCGTACAAACAAGAAACTCGTAAAATTGAAGACAAAGCCATGAAGGAACAGGGAGAATGTCATAAGTCCCGTGCCTATAAGTAATATTTTGCGCCGACCAATCTTGTCAGAAATGGGTCCTGTAATCAAAGCACAGATGCCAACCATTACAGCATAAGCGGTAACAAGGGTGCCGAGCAGCGCTTCTGAAACAGCCAGTTGCTCACTGATGCGCGGGAGGATAGGCGCAATAATCATAATTTGGCTGCTGGCGGCAAAGACCAATAACCAAAGAGAAAATATGATGAAAAAGACTTCCTTTTTCTTGTCGGCCATATTATTAAGATACCCGACACTGTTGAAATGCCAGGCATCTTGTTGTATATCTCTTAATATTTACAATTTATTTCATGCTTTTCGGTAAATCCCGTAATCAGGTTTAAAGCCGGGACGCGTTAAATTCGTTGGGAAGTCCAGTTCTAATAATCCCTTATAAGCATTGGTTGCCACAAAATCCTGCTCAAAAATGCCGTACACTGCTGAGCCGCTTCCCGTCATCGAAGCATAGGTAGCCCCAAATTCATACATCTGATCTTTCATATTCCCGGATACATTAATGCGCGGAAACACTGATTTCTCCAGATCATTATTGAGGATGAATTGCCATTCGTCAATATCTTCTTCGGTAAGTATCTTCTTAAGATCGAATTCTGGCTCAGGATCGGGCACACAGTTTTGATACGCTTCGGCCGTACTGCTCTGCTCATTGGGAAAGCAGGTAACAATCCAGAAATTAGGTTGTAAGTCCAGCTGTTCAATTTCATGACCAATGCCCTTGGCAATGCCAGGTTTCCCTTTGATAAAGAAAGGGACATCGGCTCCGAGATCGCGGCTCAAGTCAATGAGTTCATCGTCAGTAAGTCCCAGTTCCTCAATTTTGTTAAGCATCCGCAGCGTAAGTGCTGCATTACTGCTGCCGCCGCCAAGTCCGGCCCCTGCAGGAATTCGTTTGTCAACGCGAATTAAATAATTATGCTGCAGGCCGATGTATCTATCAAGCGTTTCTATAGCTTTGTTTATGAGGTTGCTTTCATCAGTAGGGATATGCTCATCATCCATCTCCAGCTTCATTTCCGGAGCCTTTTTTACCTCAAAATGATCGCGCCATTCTAGAAAACACATTCCTGTTTCTATGGCGTGATAACCGGTGGGCAGGCGTTCCAGAACGTGCAATCCTAAATTGATTTTCGCATACGAATCGGCAATCCAGACGTCGTTAGCCATATAACATAATTTTATTTGCGTTAAACCCTGAGGTCTTTGCAAAACTCAGAAAATCCAATAATAACTTATGATAATTTTAGACCCTCGGGGTTTTGATGCTAAGGGTATACTATCATTATTAAATAACAATAATTTAAAGTAGCGTATTGTACGGTTGAGATATAATCCATGTACTTAAACAACCCCTCTTAATCTCCCCTTCATAAGGGGAGAAACTCCTAGTTGCCACTTTTCCCCCTCCTTTTAAAGTGTAAAGACCGGAGACATGGTTAACACCTGTTTTGGGAGATAGTTTACACATTTAGTCCGTTAAATGTATGGTTCGAATGTGTTGATGACAAAAATATACGTTCCACTTCTCGGGCTGACCATTCGGCCGAAGGGCCACAGGATAACCACCAAAGGCCTTGCCCACGCGATATTCGTCTCCTTGGAAGCTTATTCTTCCGTCTATATCTACCTTTCGTTGCTGGTCGTCGGGACCATAGCTAACCTCCGGTAGCTTGGTGGGAAAGTCCATCGGACTTGGCTGGAAATGGCGAGCTGGCACTTCCATGTCCAACGCCTCATGCGGACGTTCGGTATTGTATATTCGCCGCCAACGGGTAAAGCTCTGGTTGAGCTCAGGCCAGCCAGAAAATTGTCGCCACTCCAACACCTCTGCCTGCAGGGTCCCATTAAATCGTTCGTTTTTTCCTTTTGTTTGCGGTTGACCCGGCCGTGCATAAATGACCTTAATCCCCGATAGCATTAGCCAGGCGGTCAGACCAGTATAGTACGGACCATCAGCTCTCCACCCTATCCCGGCTCCCCATGGCGGACCATTATCGAGAAGAATCGCTTTTGGGAGTCCATACCGGCGGAAGGCGGTCTCTAACAGTTGTTGTACGGTTTCCCGCCGCTGGTTCTGGCAAGCCTGCAGCAAAACACAGAACCGGGAATGATCATCGACCAGCGTCAGCGGATAACATAGTTGGCCGCCCATCAGCGGAAACTCCCCCTTAAAGTCGAGCTGCCAGAGTTGGTTCGGACGATCCCGCTCGAACCGCTTATACGTTTTATTGCGCCTTGTCTCAGATGGATTCCCCAATAGGTTATGGCGGTCGAGAATACGAGTAATCGTCGACGGGGCAGGCAGCTGCTCGACCGAAAGGCCGAAGGTGCCATCATCGATTTTGTTGCGAATCCAGCGGCGCAGCTTACGTCCGCCCCAGCCGGGGAACCGCCTGCGCGCCTGGATAATGACCGCTTCGATATGCTCCGGTGTTTTATTCAGAGAGTGGTGGGGCCGCCGACACCGATCGGCCAGTCCGGGTTTCCCTTCTTGGCGCCATCGTCGTAACCATTTATATCCCGTTGGGCGGCTAATGCCAAAGCGGCGACACAACTGGCTCATATTTGCGGTTGGTTGATCTGCTAATTGTACAAATTCGGCTCGTAATTCCATGGTCGTTTGCTGGTTTTTCCAGGGCACTTGACCTCCTTTTTAGCCAAAGAGTACCCAAAATTGTTGAACTTAGAAGTGTAAACCATGTTTCCGAACACCTGTAAAGGATGTCCCAAGTCTGTACATAAAGGAGGGGGCAGGGGTGGTTGACACAAAAGACTACATTTCAACCGAAAAACGCGTTTTAATTAATATATCATTAGAGTTTTTAAACCATTTTTTATTTCCTGCACAAACTTTTCGGATCTACCACCTAAAATCCGCAAAGTATAAACCGTTATTTAGCTTATTCCTCTTCTAAAAACTGGTCTTTAATTTCAATCATATAATTATAAGCGGCATCGCGCTCGTTTGGAATTTCGCCATCCAAAATAGCTTCTTTGATCGCATCTTTGATATCCCCGATAACGGGACCGGGTTTTAAGTCTAAGGCTTCCATAATTTCATCCCCGCTGATTGGATTCGTCCAATTGCGAATACGATCTTTCTTTTCAACCTCTTCGATTTTCTTTTCTACATAATCAAAGTTGCGGTTGTACTGCTTTACTTTGTAATCATTTTTACTGGTGATATCAGCACGGCAAAGAGTCATCAGATCGTCAATATCGTCGCCGGCTTCGTAAATAAGGCGACGCACGGCACTGTCGGTTACATCATCAGAAACAAGAGCAATGGGACGCAAATGCAGGCGTACCAACTTGCGAACGTACCTCATCCGCTCATCGAGCGGCAGCCCCAATCGCCGAAAAATAGGTTTAACCCATTTGGCACCCAGAGCATCGTGACCGTGAAATGTCCAGCCCGTACCCTCCACAAATTTCTGAGTAGCCGGTTTAGCAATATCGTGCATAATTGCCGCCCATCGAAGCCACAAATCTCCACCCATTTCAGCCACATTGTCGAGTACTTTGAGCGTATGCCAGAAGTTGTCTTTATGACGAACACCTCGTACCTCCTCAACGCCGTGCAGCTTTACCATCTCGGGAAAGAAATGTTCCAGCAGGCCCGTTTTAAATAGATGGTTGAATCCAATAGAGGGCTTTTCGGCCAGCACAATTTTGTTTAGCTCCTCTATAATACGCTCTTTGGAGATAATTTCGATGCGCTCGGCCATTTCTTCGATGCCGCGGTAGGTTTGTTCTTCGATATCAAACTGTAGCTGTGTGGCAAAACGGATAGCACGCATCATCCGCAGGGGATCATCCTCAAAGGTTTTGAGTGGATCAACCGGCGTGCGAATAAGCTTCTTTTTTAGATCCTGTATGCCGCCAAAGGGATCTACAAGCTGCCCATAGTTTTCCTCATTGAGCGACCAGGAAAGCGCGTTGATCGTAAAATCGCGGCGCAGCTGATCGTCCTCCAGCGTACCGTCCTCTACGATAGGCTTGCGGGAATCACTTCGGTAACTTTCCTTGCGTGCTCCCACAAATTCCAGATCCATATCATCGTGCCTGATGTGCGCGGTTCCAAACTGCTTATATACCGAAAGGTTATCGGCATTCAGGCGATCGGCAATTTCTTGAGCCAGGTCAATACCCGATCCCACCGTCACAAAATCTATATCCAGTTTATCGGCATCTTTGGTACGATTGAGATAGAAATCGCGCACATAGCCTCCAACGACATATACCTCTTGGTCAACCGTTTTTCCGGCCTCTGATATTTCTTTAAATACGTTCTGATGCTTGGGAGGGATATCTTTCACTTCGCTGTCTTTCATTAATTACTTGTCATAAAACGAGCGTAAAAATAAGAACAAATACACTTGCTTTCAGGTATTCTTTGCGTAATCTTTTAGCTCCGTTTTAACCTACACTTTTTAAAATCGTTAGTGAAAATATCACCCGCAAAAACAGCCTTACGCATTAGCCTACTGGTATCGGTTCTTTCCCTGTCGCTTAAAGTGACAGGCTTTGGTATCACCGGTTCGAATACCGCATTGTCCGATGCCGCAGAATCAGTGATCCATGTTCTTGCCGTTGCTTTTGTGTATTACGGATTACTGTTGAGCACCAAACCTGCGGATGAAAAACATCTTTATGGACACGAACGCGTCGAGTTCTTGTCTGTGGGAATTGAAGGTGCTGTTATCACCCTTGCAGGAATTACTATTATTTATCAATCTGTCGAAAACTACCTGTATGGATATAATTTGCGCGAGTTGATGATCGGCGTTTACCTCATTGGCGGTGCGGGGATTGTGAATCTTGCCTTAGGCAGTTATTTGCTAAAAGTCGGTCGGCGCGAAGAAAATATGATTGTTGTTAGTAATGCCAAGCACACCCTTACCGATGTATGGACCAGCGCCGGGGCGGTGGCCACGCTGCTCATTATTAAGTTTACAGATTTTCTTATCCTGGATTCTTTGGTCGCTATTTCACTGGCCTTTTATATAATGTACGAGGGGTTCAAACTGCTCAAATATTCGGTAGATGGACTTATGGATTCCCGTGATCCGGAAGTAGATAAAGCTATCCGCGAAGAATTATCCAGAGAACTGCCGGGATCTATGATTAACGTTCATAACTTGCGTCACCGTACCACCGGCAATACAACCTGGATTGAATTCCATGCCATCTTTAAGGAAAACGTAAATCTGGAACAGGCGCACGATGAGTCAACACTACTGGAAAAACGTCTTATAAATGCGGTTAAGGGGGATGTCATTGTTACGATCCACCTGGAGCCGGAGGGTAGCCATGAGGAGGTGCATGATACCTTAAAAGATGCGGATCAGAATCGACCGCTCGAAGATTTTATTTAGTAATAGTATCGAGTCATGAGATGTGAGTAATGAGAATAAAAGCTAGCTAAAACACGCTTTTAAAAATAGTTTATTCCCATTATCCGAAGACTCGGGAGTTTTTAAGGGTTTTGTTCAACTTTAAAGCTAAGAGGGAGTCGTACTCCCGTTACCAGAGGGCTCAGAAGTTCAACTCCTTCACAACTTTTTATCGATGATAAATGCCCGGCACTTTCGAAGTGCCGGGCATTTCTATCAAAAAGATTGACTGAAGTTCAATCCCCAGGCTGTGATCAAAGATCATAAATTAGCGCGGGATTTAAATCCCGCGCTCGTGATATAGCCTATACCTCTACCCCAATTTTTGTGTGATCGCCAAGGTGCACTTCCTGATCTACATCTTTGAGTTCCACATGTCGACCGATGGTTGAATTCTCAATTTTGCAGTCTTCTAGCTGTGCATGTTCTTGAATCAGGCTGTTTTTAACCGTGCACTTTTTGAGTTTTGAACCCTCGGCAATACTGGCTTTGGGTCCAATAATGCAGTTTTCAAGTTCCACATCATCCCCAATATACACGGGAGGAATAATTTTAGTGTCGGGAAAGCGGTGTTCGTCAATTCCCTCGTACTCTTTCTCCGTAATAATACCGGACGTTTCTCTCCAGGCCGGTAATGTGCCGCAGTCCAGCCACTGATCAACCGTCGCTTTCTTAAACACTTTATCATCCTTTAGCAGGCGATCAAGGGCATCGGTAAGCTGGAATTCATTGCCCTTTCCGCGAATATCGTTATCCAGCAGGTATTCAATCTCTTTTTTGAGTTCGGTGCCATCTTTAAAGTAATAGACACCGATTATTGCCAGATTTGAGATTGGTTCATCGGGTTTTTCAACGAAATCCGTAATCTTCCCATCTTTCTCTACGGCTACACCAAAACGGGAGGGATCTTCCACTTCTTTCAGCCAGACAACGCTGTCGGCATCTTCAATCGAAACAGAACCTTCCATATCAAAAATGGTATCAGCAAAAACAATAATGCATTCGCCATCAAGATCCTCTTCGGCGCAATACACCGCATGGGCTGTGCCTTCCGCCGATTCCTGAACACGAAAAGTGGCTTTGGCATCCTGGCGGTCGCTCATTGCTTTTAGAGCATCTTTAATCTCCTGACCAAAATCAGGACCAAGAATAAATACAATTTCATCGATGTTGCGATCAAGCGTGCGCGCAAACGTCTCTACTATGCGTTCCACAATCATCTTTCCGGCGACGGGCAGCAATGGTTTGGGAACGGTATGTGAATGGGGTCGAACTCTCGTGCCTCGACCTGCCATTGGGATTATTAATTTCATATATTTGAACAAATTTTAGATGAAAGATTATCTATTTTATCTAGCGCGTTAATATAACGGATGTTCCAAACTTTAGCGACCATTCATCATTTGCAATCTCTTTAATCAAACTGCTGCATATTGAACTGGTATTTAAATTTTATTGATATCCTGATCTTGGGTTTTGTGCTTGTTATGGCACGACATACTCTGCTCAGGGGACGTTATTTTTTACACATCTTTCAGCAGAACGGCTATAAGCTCAACGAGTTTTGGCACTGGCTTGTTCAACACTGGAATCGGCGCGTCATAACCGTAGAACACGTGTTATATAACGTCATCATTTTTGTGTTACTTATTTTTCTTTCTAATGCGGTTACCGGTAGCGCGGCCATTATTATTCTGGCTGTTTTTGGGATTTCCTGGTTCGGGCCCTTCAATTATTACGGAGGTGAAGAATCAAAAAAGCCGCTTGTATTTACTCCTCGGATGATTCGGCTTATGATTCCTTTCGCAATATTATCTCTTTTAATACCAGTGGCAGTTACCTATATCTCTTATGTAGGATACATACCCTTTACTGAAATGACGATCAAAAGCTCGGCATTATATGCGGCCGATATGTACCTGTTGGCTTTTGGATGGGTGCTTGGAAATGCTCTGCTGCCATTTTTTATTTTTGCAGCTGCAATAATCACTAAGCCCATAGAAGCATATGTACATCGTCATTTTATCAAGTTGGCCAAGCAGAAGCTTTCCCGAATGCCTGATTTAACGGTTATTGCCATTACCGGCAGTTACGGGAAAACGAGTACCAAGTTTATGATTCGTGATCTTTTGAGCGAACGTTACTCTGTTTGTGCAACGCCTGGCAGTTATAATACGCCCATGGGTATTTGCAAAGTCATTAATAACGACCTGGAAGCTCGTCACCAAATTCTTGTGCTCGAGATGGGAGCCCGCTACGAAGGTAATATTGATGAGCTCTGTGATATCGCCGAACCGGATATTTCTGTTGTAACGAATGTTGGCGTTGCTCATCTCGAAACATTTGGCTCGCAGGACGCTATTGCCCGAACAAAATCCACTATCGTAAAGCGGACCAAGCCAAACGGCAAGACGGTACTTAATGCCGATGATGAACGTGTTACGGCCATGGCCGAGCTGCGCGATGATCTGGATGTCACCTATGTTGGATTGAAATCAGGAGATATTTGTGCAAAAGATATTCAATATGGGCCGGAAGGAATGACGTTTACTGTTGTGACCGATAATGAAGAGCGGTCATTTACCATGCAACTGCTGGGATCACACAATGTACAGAATATGCTGTTGGCTGTGGGCGTTGCACGATCATTCGGGCTTCGGCTCACTACCATGGCAATGGCCGCTTCGCGGATGGAGCCCGTTGAACACCGCCTGGAGCTGAAATCACAAAACGGCATAACGGTTATTGATGATGCCTTTAACTCTAATCCGGTAGGTGCTAAGAATGCCGTTGAAACACTGGCTGCATTTAACAATGGACGTAAAATTATCATTACTCCCGGAATGATTGAATTGGGCGATCTGCAAGAGGAAAAGAACCGGGAATTTGGTGAGCAGATCGGGAAAGCTAATTTAGATATGGTTATTTTAGTCGGACAAAATCGAACAGAACCTATTAAAGAGGGAATCGCTTCAATGGATTTTGATATGCAAAAGGTTAAGTCCGTGAACAGTCTTTATGAAGCGAACCGAACGATGCGGGATTTTGCCCAAAAGGGCGATGTCGTGCTTTATGAAAATGATCTTCCGGATAGTTTTAATGAGTAGTAGCCTTACAAAAACCCACAGGGTTTTCGTAGTATAATACGACTGATCTATTTTCCAATTTTTCTTTTCATCAAAATAAACCCTGCGGGTTTAGTACAGCTAAAATTAATGATTGGGAGCCACATCAGAAGTGGGCTCTATCTGAATGTCAAACCATTGGTTAAAAAGCAATCTTCAGTCCCACACCTGAATTATGCAATCCCAAAGTAGGATTCCCGCCATCGCTTTCCACAAATAAGTTCACTCCAACTTCCCCAAAAATTGCAAATCGTGGACTTAACCAATAATTGGTTCCGATAAGTGCACCGGGACCAATCTTTGGGTCTTCCAATAGCATATTCAAATCAATACCCCAGTAGGCGTTGAAAGACTCATTTGCGATCCAATCATTATCTGAGTTCAAGTAATAAGTGCAACATGAAGAAAGACCTCAGGGAAATTTCCCTGAGGTCTTCAGCCAAGCGGGTTATATTCATGTTGTCATGCAAAAATACACCCAACTCAGCGAAGAAAATCGTTATCAAATCAAAGCTCTGCTCGATGCAGGTCATAACCAAAGCGAGATTGCCCGAACCATTGGCGTACACCGCTCAACGATCTGTCGGGAGCTCAACCGCAATGTAACCAACAGCAACTCGGAGGACAAGGCCTATTGTCCGAAAGCCGCCCAGCAGTTGACCGACCAGCGCCACGCCGACAAGCCTAAACACCGACGCTTTACCGACGTCCTCAAAGCTCAGGCCCGCCAGTGGTTGATCGAAGAAAAACTTTCCCCAGAACTTATCAGCGGCCGATGGAGTGTGATGGGCATCGACGGGGTCTCCCATGAGACCCTCTACCAGTGGATCTGGGCCGGCAAGCGAACCGGTGATCCGGCTGACAAAGGACTCTACAAGCACCTCAAACATGGCCGCCATAAGCGCAGGCGCGGCAATCGACAAGACAGCAGAGGCCGAATTAAAGGCCGGGTATCGATCACCAAGCGACCCGAAGTTGTAGAAGAGCGCTCCCGACTGGGAGACATTGAAGTGGATCTAATGATGGGCAAAGCCCATAAGTCGGCGTTGTTGGTGCTAACTGATCGGGCCACCCTGCTGACGGCTCTTCAGAAAGTTACCAGCCGAAAGGCTGAGGAAATCGCTAATCAGATCACCGGACGCCTGGGCCAGATTCCATCCTCTTTTGTCAAAACCCTGACGTTTGATAATGACAAAGCCTTTGCCCGACATCAGGATATTGCCGAGAACTTGGAAGCTGATACCTACTTTACCCGCCCGTATACTTCCCAGGATAAAGGAACCGTAGAAAACCGGATTTGGGTACTCAGGCGGTTCTTCCCGAAGGGAACAGACCTGCGAAAGATCTCCCAAGAGCGCATTAAAACCGTCGAGCAATACCTGAATTTTCGACCAGTTCGAAAATTTGATTACCTTAATCCTATTCAACAATCGCTAAAACACCGCTGTGTTGCATTAATCACTTGAACACGGCTTATATCGGAGGTAACTAAAATCTAAAAACAGTTGATTATCGTGATCAGATAAATTTGAATAGGTAGTAACGAACCCAAGTATCCGAACTTCACTTTTACTGGAAAGAGCTAATGAAACCCCTGCTGCCGGTGTGATACTACTTATTTTTAGCGAAAAAGACGTATTTGATCCCGACTCGAACGTCATATTTTGAGCTTCTGCCGGTGATACAAATCCCCAGAGTACTACTAGAAATACCGTACATATTACAGAGGAAAACTCCTTGGAAACTGCACTTAGGGCTTGCTTCTCTTTTCTGAATAGAACAGTCATATCTATGGGTTTAGTTAAAATTGTTGGAGATCACTTCAAGGTAAGTTCCATCAATGAGAGCTTTGCAAAACCCAGAAATTCAAGTTTGTTATTTTGAGCCTGTGGATGGAGTGTGGATAGAGTCCACTTCGAAGTGGACTCTATCTAAACGAATTATCCAGCCATAACCTTTTCTATTTCATCACGCTCTTTTGGAACGGTCGTCAGATTTTCGCAACCGTCTTCAGTTACGATAATATTATCCTCAATGCGAACGCCGCCAAAATCCATCATATCGTTTAGCTTCGAAGCATTCAGGAACTTTGAAGCCTTATCATCTTCAAGGGCGGGTTTTAAGAGTGCAGGAACAAAATAGAGACCCGGTTCTATGGTTAGAACCATACTCTGCTGCAGCGTACGTCGCATCCGTAGATACTTAATGCCAGGGCGTTCAATGCGTTCTACCCCTTTCGGATATCCGCCCACATCATGGGTGTCCAACCCAAGAAAATGGCCGAGCCCATGGGGAAAGAAGAGAGCAAAAATATCTTCTTCCATAAGATCATCGACCGATCCTTTTACGATATCTGCATCCTTAAGCCCTTGCATCATCACGCGCGCCGCCAAAATATGCAGATCTTCCATTTTTACATCGGGTTCGGCGGCATCAATAACCTGTTTTTGAGCTTCCAAGACTGTCTCATAAATTTCGGCCTGAGAATCCGTAAACGCTCCGTTTGCGGGGTAGGTGCGCGTAAAATCCGAGGCATAGCCATTGCACTCATAACCGGCATCGATCAAAAACAGGTCGCCATCTTTTATCTCGCGGTTATTTTCAACATAGTGAAGAATGGCGCTGTTTTCTCCCGCTGCAAAAATGCCATTGTAGGCGTCCTGCATCAAACCGTTTTTAATCTGGTGGTAATCAAACACTGCCTTCATTTCGTGCTCATACTTGCTGGGTTCCAATGCTTCCAGAACCGCCTTATGGGCGATGTTGTTTACGCGAGCCGCTTCCCGCATCTGGTCGAGCTCCCAGTCTGTTTTAAATACCCGGCAGTGGGTCAAGGCATCTTCAAGCGTATCGAGGTCGATGGGCAGGTCTCGCTCAAACTTTTCTATGAATTCGGCTTGTTCTTCTTCCAGACAGTAGATTTTTTTGGGAGCTAATTCTTTAAGGACCTGAGGCAGCTTCCCCTCGTAATGAAGATGATCGGGCTGATACTCATCCTGAAGCTGATCCTTCGATTTTACGCGTCCGTGCCAAACTGCATACTGGGCGTCACGGTTTGGAGTAAACAGGTGATAGTCCTGATTTTTAAGATCAAGGATGAGATGAAAATCCGGCTCATTTACACCGGTTAGGTACCAGAAATTCGACTCTTGACGAAAAGGAAATTCATAGTCCGTATCATGGCGGTACATCAATTCAGCGCCTTTCATATATACAATGGCAGATTCCTCGTCATCAAGCAGTGAGAACAATTTTTCCCGGTGTAAATGATGCATAAAACAATATTTTTTAATGAAAATGAGAGATGGAAGTTACAGTAAAATTCGTATCCAACAAACTAATTAAAGCCTGAGTTAATCGACATACTCTATAAATAATTTATCAAATTCTTTTACAATATTATCAACTTTGGTTATCGATTTCAGGTCTATATAATTGCTAAGATCAAAGGTTTTAATGCCCTGACGAGAATACACCGAACTATTCCCATTTTTTTCGGCGAAAAGTACATCCAGGTTTATTTCCAGTACGGCCTTGTTTTCATTTTCTTTATTGAGAATAATCACAAAGCGATTGCCTCCAAAGGCCGTATTCAACGTCGTTAAAGCCAGACGCCGTGTTTCTGATGTTTGTACGATTCGATAATAATGATTGAGGTCAATATCAGAAGGACTATTGCTGAATGTCAGAAATTGGACTTTTGCATCACTGCTCGACAGCCAAAGATCAGGTAATGTTTCTTTAAGCCATAACCGAAGTTCCGGTGATGCTTTTTCGCCGGCGAAACCCCGCTGTTTCCAGTCATCAAAGTCGTACTCCAGTTGCTGTTGTTCTTTATTCAAAAGTTCTGGCTGGTTTTGCAGTTCATTCACTTTACCTGAATTCTCATCTATGGCGTACCAGAAATCTGAAATGCCGTTGGTCATCAACAAATAGGGGGCGCCCACCTTTTGATTATATCGCGCTACCTGCTCAGCGGTTTTCGCAGATATGGATATATATTCTGCCTTGCATTCAACTAACAGCTTGGGATCAAACTGTTGAGAGTAGCAGATCAGATCGGTCCGCATAGAGGTATCGCCCAGCTTGCCAATGGCTTCCTCGGTTGATATGCGATGTTTTGACCAACCCCTTTGAATCAATGCTTCCATAACGCGGAGCCGTACCCGTTCCTCGGGCAGGTTCTTGAGCGCTTTTTTATGGATGGAATTCCACAGCTTTTTCTCCCGGTCGCGCCACACCATCTGCGGATAAATATGTTTTGCTATGCTTGGCATAAGGCCAAATATAGGGATGATTCATGAAGGGCCAAGTTTCAAGTGATATCGTTCATAAGTTGAAGAACGTGTTATTTCGAACGCAACATAGTTAACAGAGAAATCTTTGTTCACCTTTCTTAAATACATTAAAACATAGATCTCTCCCTTACGGTCAAGATGAGATGAACAAACGTAATTTCCCCAACTTGTCATTTCGAATGTAGCCAAAGCGGAACGAGAGATCTATATTTCATGGTGGAGGGTCAATTAAAATAGATCTTCTGTTTTCGAAAAGATGATCAATTATAGTTCTACGAATGAGATGAACTAAAAATAAAAAAGGCTCCGAAATTCGGAGCCTTTCTATAGCAATTTTTTTGTTGTTCTTATTACGCTGCTTCCGCCTCTTTTTCCTTGTCCATCTGGCGGTAAATAATCAACTGCTGGGCAATATTCATGACGTTGTAAATTAGGTAATAAAGACTGAGTCCCGCTGCAAAGTTGTTGAAAATGAACAGTAGCATAAATGGAAAGACGTATTGTAGTGCTTTCATATTTACGCCGCCAGGTCCGCCACCGCCACCGCCACCGCCGGGGCCCATGCCACCCGTTAGTTTACTTTGTGCAAACATCGCAGCCGTCATCAATAGTACAAAGCCTGCTACTTGGTCGCCCAAAAAGGGTACGCTAAAGGGAAGGCTGAGTATATAATCTGGTGCAGAAAGATCAGCTGCCCATAGGAATTCCTGTTGACGAATCATGATAGAATTCTGGAAGAAGCGCCAGAGCGTAATCAAAATAGGTAACTGTAACAGGTTGGGTAAACAACCGCCCAGCGGATTTACACCCTCCTCTTTGTACAGTTTCATGGTAGCCTTCTGCTGCTTCTCAGGGTCATCATCATACTTCTCCTTGATCTCCTGCATCTTGGGCTGCAGCTCTTTCATAGCCGCCATACTACGGTAACTTTTCTTGGTGAGCGGATATAGCACCATTTTAATTAATATTGCAAATAGGATGATAGCCCATCCGTAACTCATATATCCATCAACAAAGCCGAAATATGGAATAACGAGATACTCAACAATCGGATCTGAAATCCAGCTTATCCAGCTATAACCGGTATCTACCATGCCGTATGTGGTTCCATCATAATCCTGCAGGGCGTAATAGTCTAACGGACCCACATACATATGGAAAGAGGCGGCATTCTGTTGCGAAAGATCAGTTGTTATATATGATCGATAACGATGTTCGGTTGTGGAGAGGTCGGTTTCACCGCTTTGCTCCCCAACTAGCAGCGCACTCTGAGTGGGATTATCCGTTTTTATTATCTGGGCAAAAAACTTGGTTCGGGTGGCCACCCAGTCGATCGTCCCGTTGTAATCTTGAGTATTGCGACCGGCTTCGCTTAGCTTAAGCTGCTCCATCTCTCCACCGGTATATACATATGCCGATGCATAGGTAGCTTCGGTGGTTGCCGGATTTTTTTCAGTGAAGTTCAGCGGCGACTTCCATCCGATATCAACAGTACCGCCAATGATCTGACGCTCAAGTCCTTCAAATTCAACATCTAGTTTGATCTGATGGGAATTCCCGAACAGAGTATAGGTGTAAACCAGACGTTTATCATCGCTGATATTTAGCGCGTATTTAACTTCGGTAGTATCATTTTTTCCGATGGAAACCGTATCGCCGGGTGTAACCTGCTTAAAAACCAACTCGTCGGTTTCCACATTATAATTTTCACTGGTGAGGAACCCTAATGAGTATGCCGATTCAGTAGTATCTTTGATCATCTGAACCGGTTTATGATCCCATGTTTCGTAGTCTTTAAATATGATCTTGGAAGGGCCCGCTCCAACATTGGTGAAAGTGGCGTTAAACAGAGGAGAGTCCACTACTATTTTTGTGGAATCATCAATACTGGCTTCAGAAAACATTCCCATTTCAGATACTTTTTCCTGATCTTGGGTCAGGCGGGCATTGGTTTGCTCCTCATCCTGTTCAGGCTCCTGCTGTTGTTGGGTAAGGTCTTGTGCCTGCTCCTGTTTTTGTTGCTGGCTATCGGCCTGGGCAGCAGCTATACTATCCTGACGAGCCTGCTCGGCCTGTCGCTGCTGTCGCTCCTGTTCCGATGGCATGGAATAGTAGGTCCATGCAACCATTACTAAAAATATTAATATAAATCCGGTTACGGTGTTACGATCCAAAAGAAATCCTCAGTCTATATTATTAATTATTTTTTTGCTCCGGCACAGGGTCATGACCTCCTTTGCTCCAGGGATGACAGCTGCCAACCCGTTTTATTGTCAGCCACAATCCTTTAAGGGCACCATGTTTTTGAAAAGCTTCGATACTATAATGGCTACAGGTCGGATGGTACCGACAACTGTTGGGCATCCACGGAGAAATGACCAATTGATATAAGCGGACAAGTCCTATAAAGAGATACTTCATGAATGGCCGGGAGAAGTCGTAGAGAGTTGGTCTCGAACTTTGCGAAGCAAAGCAATAACATTTTGTTCAACATCAGTGTAACTGGCATCTGTCGTCTTTGCCATCAGCGCCCCATGAAACATTTTGCCGGCATTTTCAATGGATTCAGATAAGATATTCTGATGACGCCGATATGCTTCTTTGAGGAGCCGCTTCATATGATTTCGCTTATTTGCTTTTCCCAAGCTTTTTTTGACGACAAATCCCATAAGGTAGCCGGGAGAGTCTGATTCGAAAATTTTAAACCGCAAGTCAACAACAGTATTGCGGATGGTTTTTGCATCTTGTTCAAACAGACGCTGAAAGTTCTTCCGGCCCCTTAATATTCTGGCTCTGGGCAAACTTGCGTCTTCACCAGAGCCATAAATATTGTTACTTCGGTCCTTGTTCATCACTAATGGTTAAACCGTGACGTCCTTTTTTGCGACGGTTCTTCAATACCTTTCTTCCGTTCTTGCTGCTGTTGCGCTTACGGAAACCATGCTTGGATTTACGCTTCTTGCTGCTTGGTTGGTAAGTACGTTTCATTGTTAAAAATCGGTTTATGAAAATTCAATTCTTAGAGAGTCTCCTAAAATAAAAATAAAATTAGACAATAAGAACCCTAAATTATCGGTTACATTAAGGTGCGCAGGTATTGAAAAGATGATTTGCAAAAATACCTGATCTGCCGTTAAATAATTTGAACAGGCACTGTGTAAACTGTAACTTTCACAAATCACAAAAATTGCACGAGACCCGTAATATTTTATGTTCGATACATTAGCCGAAACGGTTGGAGATGTTTTAACCTCCATTTTTGGTACCAAAAGCGATCGCGACCTCAAAAGGATCTGGCCTATCGTTGAAGAAGTAAATGAACACTACGAGGGCATGGACCAGCTTTCTGATGATGAACTAAAGCAAAAGACAGAAAAGTTCCGTCAGAAAATAAGCGATGCTACCAAAGAAATTGATGAAGAAATAGAGTCTTTAAAAGATACGCTCAACAGTGATGAGCCTTTGTCAGTAAATCGCCGGCGCGAACTTGCTGAAGAGTTAGATGAACTCAAGCAGGAGCGAACTGATACTATTGAAGATGTATTGGATGATATTTTGCCGGAAGCATTCGCCGTGATGAAGGATACTTGCCGGCGGTTTTTGGGCGAAAAATGGATGGTTGGCGGTAATATGAACGAATGGGAGATGGTACCGTACGATGTTCAGATTGCCGGTGCTATTGCGATGCATCAAGGTAAAATTGCTGAAATGAAGACGGGTGAAGGTAAAACGTTGGCCGCCATTATGCCGGCTTATCTGAATGCCCTAAGCGGACGGGGTGTGCATATTGTTACAGTTAATAATTACTTGGCTAAGCGTGATGCCGAATGGAATGAGCCGTTGTTCAACTTTCATGGCCTCGAGGTAGATTGTGTCGATCTGTATGATCCCAACTCCGAACCGCGGCGAAAAGCGTACCAGGCTGATATCACTTATGGAACCAACAACGAGTTTGGTTTTGATTATCTCCGTGACAATATGGTAGTCAACTCTGAACAACTGGTACAGCGCGATCACAACTTTGCTATTATTGATGAGATTGATTCTATTCTCATTGATGAAGCTCGCACGCCACTGATTATTTCTGGTCCCGTGCCCGAAGATACGCAGTCCGAAAAGTATGAAGAGCTTAAGCCACGGGTTGAGTCTCTGGTTAGTGCCCAGAAAAAGCTGGTGGCTAACCTTGTTAAGGAAGGTCAAGAACATCTCGAAGAAGGAAATAGAGAAGAAGCCGGACTTGCGCTGTATCGTGCCCAGCGTGGATTTCCGAAGAATAAGAAGTTTCGCAAGATGATGCAGATTCCTGAAAACCAGAAGCTGGTTCAGGAAACAGAGGCTTTTTACCTGCAGGATAACGCCCGTCGTCTGCCGGAAGTTGATGAAGTTCTCTACTACTCGGTAGATATGAAGATGAACAACATCGAGATGACTGAGAAGGGGCAGGATTTTATTACAAAAGCTGATGAAGAAGAAGAATTTTTTGTGATTCCGGATCTTGGAACTGAGACTACTGACCTCGATGAAGAGATGGATGAGCTTCGAGAAGAGAAAATTGAGGAAATTAAAAATAATGAAGAGTGGAGCGAGGAATACAAAGAAGAGAAAATTGAAGAAGCTAAGCAGGAGGTTGCCCAGAAGCGTGAGAAACGACTGAACGAATTACACCGACTGTTTGCCGAGCGCAGCGATCGTATTCACACCGTAAATCAATTGCTTAAAGCATATACGCTGTTCGAGCGCGAAGAGGAATACATTGTGCAGGATGGGAAAGTCCAGATTGTTGATGAGCACACCGGACGAGTGCTTTCGGGACGACGTTATTCCGACGGATTGCACCAGGCTCTTGAGGCTAAAGAAAATGTAAGCGTTGAAGCGGCAACGCAGACCTATGCAACTATTACGCTGCAGAATTACTTCCGTATGTATAACAAACTGGCTGGAATGACCGGTACGGCGGCTACCGAAGAGGGCGAATTTAATGAAATTTATGATCTGGATGTGGTCATTATCCCTACCAATGAACCGGTTATCCGGGATGACAAGGAAGATCTCGTATTTAGAACCAAGCGTGAGAAATATAATGCGGCAATTGAACGCATCCGTGAATATCACGAAAATAAACAGCCGGTGCTCGTGGGTACCACCAGCGTGGATGTTTCGGAAACGATCAGCCGCATGCTTAAACGCGAGGGTATTCCTCATAACGTGCTGAACGCCAAGCAACACGCTAAAGAAAGCGAGATTGTAGAAAATGCCGGTCAGCCCGGTGCTGTTACGGTTGCTACCAACATGGCGGGTCGTGGTACCGATATTAAATTGGCTCCGGGAGTTAAGGAGCGCGGCGGACTTGCGATATTGGGAACGGAACGCCACGAATCTCGAAGAATTGACTTGCAGCTTCGCGGACGTGCCGGTCGACAGGGTGATCCCGGAGAGTCACAGTTTTTTGTATCGCTTGAAGACGACTTGATGCAGCTTTTTGGATCCGATCGGGTTGCCAATGTCATGGAGCGTCTCAATTTTGAAGAAGGCGAACCCATTACGCACTCCTGGATTACGAAATCACTGGAGCGTGCTCAAAGCAAAGTTGAGCAAAATAACTTCAGTATTCGTAAGAAACAGCTGGAATATGATGATGTACTGAACAATCAGCGTGAAGTTATTTACAAGCGACGGAAACACGCCCTGGAGGGAGATGAGCTTCGCAGCGATATCTATGATATGCTTGAAGATCTTGTAGAAAGTGTTGTTGAAGAACATTATCCGCAGGGTGAACTTGACCAGCTTCGTGATACAATACTGCGTTTCTTGGCTGTTGATATCCAGCTTGACCGCGAAGAAATGGGCAAGATGGGTCCCGATGTGCTTATCGACCATATCATCGATCGGGCCTACGAAGTGTACCGCCAGAAAGAGGAGATGATCTCCAAGCCGTTGTATCAGGTTATCAAAAATATTAAAGAGTCGGATGCCGATAATAAACCGACGAAAGTACAGGTTATTTTTACCGACGGCATTCGCCGTTTGCGTGTAGTCGTAGATGTTGACAAAGCCTATGAGAATGAAGGTAAAGAAGTTGCTCGAGCTCTTGAACGAACGGCCGTACTTTCTACCATCGACAGCAAATGGATGGATCACCTCCGAGAGCTGGACTCCGTAAAAGAGGGTATTGGCCTGCGTGCATACGGACAGAAAGATCCCCTGCTTGAATACAAGAAAGAAGCGTTTGAAATGTTTAAGCAACTTCTCGATGAAATTAATCAGGATGCTATTTCGCTGATCTGGAAGGCGATTCCCGAGATGCAGGCTGACGAAGAGAAAATTAAGCAAGCGCCTGAAGAGCGTGCCAAGGTTGATATGAATCGCGCTAAAACCCAGCATTCTGATGCTACCAATATGGGCTTCAAATCAGGAGGCGCAGCTCAACAAAATGGAGGACAACAGCAACAGCGCAGCGACCAGAAGCCGCAGCCCGTTACCGTTGAAGAAGAGCCGGGCCGTAACGACTATGTTAAAATACAAAACATGAACAGCGGCGAAGTCATCGACATCAAATGGAAGAAAGCCAAGCGCATGATCGATGAAGAGGGTTGGGTGCTTATAGAGAAATAACAATTTCATATGGAAGTCTTAGGAATAGATATTGGCAGCTATGGTATAAAAGGCTGTATCGTAGATACTGAGAAGGGAGAGATCATATCAGAGCGAAAAAGTACGCCTCCACTTGAAGATACTACGCCCCACAAGATTCTTGCAAAGATGCACCAGATTGTAAATAAAGAATTCAAGTGGGATGGCCCTGTAGGGTGTGCCTTTCCCGCACCCGTGAATAAAGGCATTGTACTATCCGCAAAACGCATTAGTGATTCGTGGGTTGATGCGAATGCCGAACAACTTTTTTCTGAGATTACTGAAAATGAATTTTCTGTGATTAACGATACGGATGCCACCGGACTTGCGGAGATGCACTTTGGAGCGGGACAAAAACAGGATGGGGTAACCATCGTACTTACCGTGGGTACCGGTATCGGTTCTTCTGTTTTTATGGATGATAGGCTCCTACCCAATACCGAACTTGGACTCATGGAGATTCGAGGTATTACAGTTGAAGAACGTGCATCAAATAAATCTCGTAAAGAGGAAGGACTTCGCAAAAAAACGTGGGCCAAACGACTGCAACTTGTTCTGGAGCATTTTGAGAAAATATTTCATCCCGATCTGTTTATTTTGGGTGGACCGTTAAGTCGCAAAGCAGACAAAACATTTCCTTTTATAAAAATTAATACGGCATTTAAAGCGGCAAGCTTTTTAAATGATGCCAGTATTGTCGGGGCTGCCATGGTTGCTGCCCACAAGAAAAGTTAACCTTTTTTATCGTTAGGGTTGGCTAGTTTGATTAAATAAGTAAAACTTCATTGTATTCTTTGCCCATCTCAAAAAACCTTTCTTTATTACCGATCAGTTAACAAAAAATAGTTTTTTCTCTATGCGATCATTTGTAAAGATTTTCTTTGTACTTCTTTTTATCCCGGCATTGGGTTTTGGTCAAAGTGGTGTTGACACCTTAAGTTTAGAATCAATTTTTTACGATCCATTGCTGGCGGGTAACAGGCCCGATATCATTTCTTTTTCTCCTGATCAGTCCCAAATTTATTATCAGGCTAATGACTCATCCATGACAAAGGAAGAGCTATTCCGACGTCCTGTTACGGGAGGAGAACGCCACCTTGTTTCTGACGATGTGAATCGAAATTTCCGTGTATCGCCAGATCGTCAAAAGTTGTTATATGTTGATCAAGGTGATATTTGGATGGCAGACCTTGATTTTGAAAACAAAAGACAACTGATTGATTCCAAAACCGAAGAGTACGGAGCAATGTGGAGTCCCGACAGTAAACGGATTGCCTTTGTTCAAGATGGGAATATCTGGATGATTAACATCAGTACGTCAAAGCTTACTCAGGTCACCAATAAAGAAGACGATGAGCCCGGGTTTAATGTTGAGGGCTGGGCAGGAGATGACCAGCTTGTTCTTACTCAATTTGATACCTCGGATTATGAGGAATATTATTTTCCGGAGTATGTTGACCAATATGTAAAACCCGGATCTACGCGCCGTGGTATTGCTAGTCAACTTGTTTCAGTTGTGGATCTGCAAAGCAAGGAGGTTAATCGCCTGTTAGAAAATAAAGGGTATATAGAGACGGATATAAGTACCCAAGGTAACTATCTTGCTATTGATGTTACCGGTCCGCCAATGAAGAAACGTGAGATCAAGGTTTTTAATCTGAGCTCAAAGAAACCTACAACGGTTTTTGAAGATTCGACCAAGGGCTGGCTATATAACACAGAGATCGCTTTTGCTCCATCGGGTAATAAACTGATGATCCTTTCTGAAAAGGATGGATGGAATCATATTTATACGGTTAGTCCTGATGGATCGAATCTTCGTCAACATACCCGTGGAGAATACGAAGTACCATGGGCGGAATGGCTCAATGATGAAACGATTATTTATGCCTCAACTGAAGTTGGTCCCGGAGAACGGCATATCTACCGGATGAATATTGACAAAAGTGAAACAGAGAAGCTGACGACTGAGAAGGGGTATCGACAGAATTTTGAGTTGAGTGAAGACCACACACATCTTGTATATCAGTACAGTTACTTTAACGAGCCGTTTGAGGTTTACTCACTTAATTTAAGTAATGATTCCGATGAAAAACGATTGACATACACCATTCCCGATCGATTTGATAAGATAGACTGGCAAAAAGAAGATTATATACGTTTTACTGCCAGAGATGGAGAAACCAAGTTGTCCATATCAGTTTTGGAACCCATCAACAAAACAGAAAAATCAAATCATCCGGTAGTGGTATTTGTGCACGGGGCGGGATCGCTGCAAAATGTGTATAAGGGATGGTCGAACAATTATTACCGGGAATATATGTTTCATCAGTATTTAACGGCGCGCGGCTATTATGTAATCGAAGTCGACTATCGTCATAGCACTGGCTATGGACGTGAATTTCGGGAAGATGTCACAAACTGGATGGGCAAATATGAAACCCGTGATATCATTGATGGTATCGATTACCTGGCTGAACATTATCCGCAGGCCGATACTTCGCGCGTAGGAGTTTATGGAGGCAGTTATGGCGGATTTATGGCGTTGTATGCTACCAGCGTGGCTCCAAGTTATTTTGATGCCGCAGCGGCATTGCGTGCAGTTACCAATTGGGAGAACTACTATTATACTAATCCGTGGTATACGCAGCCGCGGCTGGGTACGCCCGAAGCCGACTCTGCGCACTATGCCCGCAGTTCGCCCATCACCTATGTTGAGCAGCTGGAAGATCCTGTTCTTATTCTGCATGGATTAACTGACAACAACGTCGGTTTCCAGGATGCGGCCCAATATGTTGAAAAGCTAATACAAGATGGAGGCAAAGAGTTTGACATGATGATATATCCCTCGGAACGTCACAGCTTTGAAGATCCGGATGCGTGGTTTGATGAATACTCTCGCATTTTTGACTTTTTCAATAAGCATCTTCAAAATGAGGCAAATTAAATCTCGGGGAAACAAAACGTATTGGCATCAGTTGTAACCATTTGAAAACTTTTAGAACAAGCGCATAATTTTAATGATCTGGATATTTGCATTTGCGGTGACATTTGCATCCGCTCTTTTTGTGGTGGATAAATTATTGTCCGCCCCCAAATACAACGAAGATAATTCCGACCATTTTGACGGCAAGAAATTTGTTAATCCCGATGATGCCGGGACCCACCATTACGGAGAGGTACTTAAGTGGTGGCTGAGCGGCAACGATAAGGGGATTTGGCATGATTATGGTAAGGATGATTTGCCCGATCATCCCGCTCCGGAACCATCTGTTGATCACGGAAATCATCGTATCACTTTTATTAATCACGCCACTTTTTTAATTCAGGTTAATGGACAAAATATTTTAACTGATCCCGTGTGGAGTTTTCGGGCAAGTCCCTACCAGTGGATTGGCCCCAAGCGAAAACGTCCGGCAGGCATTGATTTTGAAAAACTGCCGCACATCGATACTGTTTTACTGAGTCACAATCACTACGATCACCTGGATATTGATACGGTAAAGCATCTGCAAAACAAATTTGACCCTCAATTTATCGTTCCTCTTGGTGTAGAGCGTTATTTACACAGTCAGGGAGTAGATAAGACGATTCGCATGGACTGGTGGGATAAATACGGCTTGGGTAATGATATCACTTTGACAGCCGTGCCGGCACGACACTTTTCAGGACGCGGACTCTTTGACCGAAATAAAACCCTATGGTGTGGGTATGTGTTAGAAAAGCCGTCTGGCAATATCTACTTTGCCGGAGATACCGGCTATGGAGATTTCCTAAAAGAGATCAAGCAACAGGTGGGCCCTATCAATACCTCAATTCTCCCCATTGGAGCATACAAACCCCGCTGGTTTATGGAGGTCATTCACATGTCGCCCGAAGAAGCAGTTAAGGCGCATCAAGAACTGGAATCCGAAAGGAGTATTGGTATGCACTTTGGGACCTTTCCCATGGCCGATGACGGGATGTATGAACCCCTGGAGGATTTGGGAAAAGCCTGCCGGAAGCATAAGATTTCAGAAAAGGATTTCATGAGTCTTGAACATGGTGAATCCTGTCACAGCTACGTAAAACAACCGAATATAAATTCAGAGGTTGCTTAATTGATTTGGCCTTTTGGATCATTATATAATGTATACGAGCTAATTAGAGAAATTGGTTTAGATTAATTCTGATCACACTATTTCACAGCTCATCACAATAGTGTTGTAATCATCAGGGGTAATTAAAAAATTGTGCTTCAAACTTAATAATTATCTCTTAGAATATTTACAAGTTATCATGAGATACTTGCAATCATTACTTTCTTTCGTACTACTATTACTTTTACTGTCATCAATGGCATTTGGACAGTCAATTATAAAAGGCACCGTAACTGAAGCGGAAACCGGCAATCCTCTGCCGGGTGTAAATGTCTATCTTTCCGGAACTACTCTTGGAGCTTCTACGGATGAGAACGGGTTTTATAAATTACGTACATCCGAACGGGGTTCATACAATCTTGTTTTTAGCTCTGTCGGATATGGGCAGAAAGCTAAATCACTGAAACTGAAGAACGAATCCTCAAAAACCATTAATATTTCACTTAAAGAAAATATATACCAGCTGAGTGAAGTTGAAGTAAAAGCATCCAATAAAAAATGGAAAAATCAATACGAATACTTTTTTAAGCAGTTTGTCGGACGAACAGAACGGGCCGAAGGTGTTACTATTGAAAATTCCTGGGCTCTAGAGTTCGAAGAAAATGACAACTTACTTAAAGCTACGGCTCAACAACCTCTAAAAATAGTTAACAGGAGCTTGGGCTATAAAATGCATGTAGATCTTATCGATTTTAGATGGCCAACCTACAGCAATAGAGGGGGCAGTTATAGATTCTTTGTACGTTACAAGTTAATTTCTCCCGAAAGTGCTCAGCAAGAGCTTGAATGGAAGAAGAATCGGGCTCAAAGTTATCTTGGTTCGTTTAATCATTTTCTTAAAACACTGTACCATGAACGCATAAATGAGAGCGACTTTTCTGTTTCAAGTCCAAATAATATTTCAGGGCTTTCAAAAGGTGAAACAAGATATGAATTATTGGATAGAGGCCAAGCATCTCGAGCTCATCGAGCTGCTATTAAAGGCTATAAAATAACACGAAAAGTTGATATTGAATATCATGGACAGGCTGAATTCGAATTCAATAGTAAGACCTTCTCGTTACCCATCTATAAAGAAGGTGCTATCAATGCTAATATTGAAAGCCGTATTTTTTTGGTGGATAAATATGGCAACCTACTCAATCCTATTTCTTTGATCTCCTACGGAGACTGGGCTGATGCACGTTTAGCAAATAGTGTGCCTACAAACTACGAAGTTGGAGATTAATCATTCCACCGGATACTAGAAATTGAACTGCGAAATGGGCTTCATTTTTTGTAGATTTATCCGTTGTTTAAAGCAATAACCAATAGCTCAACAAGAGCCTCTGATGTCTGATAATTATCGCGCGTTAACACGTACCTATCGCCCCACTTCTTTTGACGATATTGTATCACAGGAACATGTGAGCAGTACGCTCAAAAATGCGATCAAAAAGAATCGACTGGCTCATGCCTACATGTTTTGTGGTCCGCGCGGAGTGGGTAAAACCACGATGGCACGTGTGCTGGCGCGAACGGTGAATGACATTGACCGCGAGCTGGATGGTGAATCCTTAAATCAGACTCTTAACGTTGTTGAAATTGATGCGGCTTCGAATAACAGCGTTGATGATATCCGCGATCTGCGCGAACGGGTACGTATTCCTCCACAAAACGGTCGCTATAAGATCTATATCATCGATGAGGTTCACATGCTTAGCAAGTCGGCGTTTAACGCCCTGCTCAAAACGCTGGAAGAGCCGCCCGATCATGTAATCTTTATTTTTGCCACGACCGAGCCCCATAAAGTACTGCCAACTATATTATCGCGTGTTCAGCGCTTCGATTTTAAACGCATCAGCGTTGACCAAATTGTGGAGCGTCTTTCCAACGTGGCTAGAAACGAAGGCATTAACATCGATGAGGAATCACTCCATGTGATTGCCAAAAAAGCGGACGGAGCCCTGCGAGATGCTCTCGGCCTAATGGATCAGGCCATCGCTTTTTGCGGCAATAACATTCAGCATGAAGAGCTGCTCCGGGCGCTCAATGTGGTTAGTACCGAGCGCATGTTCGACTTTATGGATGCAGTAGAGAAGCAGGATGCTAGTCACGGGCTGGAGTTGATCAACGAGTTGCTGCAGGAAGGCTATGATATTCAGGAATACCTGGTTGGGTTAACCGAGCACTTGCGGAATCTTTATGTGGCCAAGAGTTCGGAGCAAATGCACTTGGTCGAAGCATCGCCCGATACGAAGAAACGTTATCGGGAATCTGCAAATACTTTTACGGAAGACGATCTGATGCGGATGCTTCACATTGTAAGTGAGGCACAGTACAAGATTAAAGAAGCTCATCAGCCTAAAATCCAGTTTGAGATAACGCTCCTCAAGCTTATCCATATGGAGCGCACTCAAAAGCTGAACACGTTGCTGACTGAACTGGAGCAGTTAAAAAAAAAGCTAAATAATTCTAAGCTTCCTGTATCGGCCGACACAGGTACGGATGGAGAAATTTCGAAAGAGAAAAAAGAACAAACAAGTACCGAGTCTGAATCTGCATCAACAAGTTTGACTTCTGATACAACCGATCAATCCACCTCACATGAGGAAAAATCGGAGTATGATCCAAAGGAAATTACTGAAGAATCAACAGATATAACCGGTGAGACTCCGACGCCGTCCGATTCAAATGGACAGGCTTCGCCCAGTGAGGATCTCAATTCTAAAGAGCAACAGCCGGTAACAAACGAGGTATCGGCCAAAGAAGAGGAACCTCAGGTTGATGAAGATGATGAGTTTGATAATCTGTTTGGGGCTTCGTCGTTGGGCAATCCCAAACCGCAAAATGGGAATGAGAATAAAACATCAGAACCACAACAGAGTGCTAAAAGTGAAACCGCAACGGCAACAAAACGTGCTCCCAAAGATGTTTCCCTGCAAGAAATAAAAGATTGCTGGGAGGATTATTTGGACAATCTTCGTGATCACGTACCGCAAATGCTTTACTTTCAGATGCAGCGTGTTGACCCTGTTGAATTAAAAAATGGGGATTTGAAACTTCGGGCTAATGATGATTTTGCCAAAAAGATTGTGGATGAAAACCGGCGTCGGCTCGGTAAGCTTTTGGAGGACGAAATTGGAGCTTTTCTCAATCTTACCTGTATTGTTAAAAAGCAGGAGAAAAATAAGGAGGATTCTATGAGTCCGTATGAGCGGTTTAAAAAACTTCAGGAGCGCGATCCCACGATCAAGAAGCTGGTTGAACTCTTTGGCGCCGAATTGGATTATAATTTAAATCAGTAGACTAAGACTCTTATCTTATTACAATCGATGACAGATTGTGTTGGATGAATTAAACATTTCAAAACGCTAAAACCTATTGTTATGAATCAAAATATGGCTAACATGTTCGGGAAATTTTCCGAGCTGCAAGAAAAAGTGGAAGAAGCAAAACAGGAACTTGCCAAACTTGAAGTTGAGGCTGAAGCCGGTGGTGGTATGGTTAAAGTAAAAGCAAACGGCAAGCGCCAAATTTTGAGTATCAAGCTGGATAAGGATGTTATTGATCCTGAAGATGCTGAGATGATGGAAGATCTGGTAGTGGCCGGTGTTAACAAGGCGCTGGATAAAGCCGAAGAAGCTGCCCAGGAACGCATGCAGGAAACTTATAAAGATATTCTTCCCGGCGGCGGAATGCCCGGTATGGATCTGAGCAAATTGGGACTTTAATTATCGTGTCATGCTGAACTCGTTTCAGCATCTATTATATTAACAGACCCTGAAATAAATTCAGGGTGACACGTAGCTTTTTAAAAATAATTGCTACATGGAAGGAACATCAGAAATACTGGAGCAGGCTATTGAACAGTTGGCCAAGCTTCCGGGAACGGGACGCAAGTCGGCGCGACGCATTGCATTGTTTCTGCTGAAGCAAAATGATGAGTCGGTGATCAATTTGGCGGAGGCGTTGATAAGTCTCAAAAAATCTATTACTCGTTGTTCTACCTGCGGCGTAATTAGCGACGGGGATCCCTGTTCCATTTGCCAAAATGCAAAACGTGAAACCGGACAAATTTGTGTTGTTGAAGAATCGCAGGATGTGTTTCTGATTGAAAAAACCAATGAGTTTCGCGGTCGTTATCACGTACTCGGTGGGGTTATTTCTCCACTCGATAATATTGGTCCTGATGATGTTCGCATTAAACAGCTTATGCAGCGGATCAACGAGGATGACGAAGAGATTGATGAAGTGATATTAGCGCTCAATCCCGACTCGGAAGGCGAAGCAACATCCTACTATATAAACAAGTTGCTTAAACCTTTTGATGAAGTAAAAGTAACGCGCATTGCATATGGCATTCCGATGGGAACAGAGCTCGAATTTATTGACGAAGCTACGCTGGGACGGGCTTTTGCAAGTCGAAATACGTTTTAATAACAATTGAAAACTTAGCTTCGTGAGTTTGACTGCTTTTCATGTTTGGTATCAAATAATTAATCAAAAAACGATATTATGAAATTACGACATTTACTTTTACCGCTACTATTTTTGGGGATAACGTTCTCTGCCCAAGCACAGGATGAAAATTACTGGCAGCAAGAGGTAGAGTATGAAATGGATATCGACGTTGATGTCGAAGACCATCAATTTACGGGAACCCAAAAGCTGACGTATCACAACAATTCGCCTGATACGTTACACCGGGTGTTCTACCATTTGTATTTCAATGCTTTTCAACCTAACAGCATGATGGATGTGCGTTCGCGTACGATCGAAGATCCGGATAGTCGCGTTCGTGATCGCATTCAGAAATTGCCCAAAGATGAGATCGGCTACCATCATATTAATAGTCTAAAACAGGATGGTGATGCCGTTTCATACAATGTTGAGGGCACCATCATGGAAGTTACTCTGAATAAACCTATTGCGCCCGGAGAATCCACAGTTTTTGATATGGAGTTTGAAAGCCAGGTGCCGCGGCAAATTCGTCGCAGTGGATGGATGAATAAAGAAGGCGTGGAATTTTCGATGAGTCAGTGGTATCCCAAAATTTCGGAATATGATGACAATGGCTGGCATTCCAATCCTTATGTAGGACGAGAATTCCACGGTGTCTGGGGTAGTTTTGATGTCGAGATTTCTATTGACAGCTCATATGTCATGGGGTCAACGGGGCACCTGCAAAATCCCGAAGAAATTGGTCACGGTTATGCCGAAACGTATGATCGTCCGGATTCAGAAAAATTAACCTGGCATTGGAAAGCAGATAAGGTTCATGACTTTATGTGGGGCGCCGATCCAGATTTTACCCACACCAAGGCCGAGCTTTCTAATGGAACGAAACTCCATTTCTTTTATCAAAAAGATACCGTCGCCGTTAATGCCGATCGTTACTCCCAGGAGCAATTGCGTGAAAACTGGGAGCGGCTGCCCGAATATGCGATAAGAGCTTTTGAATATATGAATGAGCACTTTGGGGAGTATCCCTATGATAAATATTCGTTTATTCAAGGCGGCGATGGTGGCATGGAATACCCAATGGCCACACTCATTACAGGTAACCGCTCATTTGGAAGCTTGGTAGGTGTCTCGGTTCACGAGTTAATTCATGCATGGTATCAAGGCGTGTTAGCTAATAACGAAAGCCGGTATCCTTGGATGGATGAGGGTTTTACCACGTATGCCTCAGCAATTGTTATGGATGAGCTGTTTAATAATGGACAGGGCGAAAACTTACATCAGCGTTCGTATAAATCCTATTTCAATATTATAGAAGATGGCAAGCAGGAAGCACTTGATACGCATGCCGACCACTATCATACCAATCGTGCTTACGGCACCGCCGTTTATTCAACTGGAGCCGTATTTCTAAATCAATTGCGATATATTGTAGGTGGCGAAACATTTGATAAAGGTATAAAGCGTTATTTTAATATGTGGAAGTTCAAACATCCCGATGGACGTGACTTTCTGCGTGTGATGGAAGAAGAGTCGAATATGGTACTGGACTGGTACTATCAATATTTTATCGAGAGTACCAAGCATATTGACTACGGAATAGCATCGCTGCTCGGTGTTGACGGATCAACCTACGTAACATTAAAACGGGAAGACCTGATGCCAATGCCGGTTGACCTTATGGTTACCTATGAGGATGGCAGTAAGGAGCAGTTTTATATTCCGATGCGAATTATGCGGAATACCAAGCCCAATGAAAATCCTGATATTCCTCGCACTATCAAGAAGGATTGGCCGTGGGTGAATCCAACATATACAGTAGAAGTTCCTCGTCCGGCGAAAGAGATTAAGCGTGTTGAGATTGATCCCACCAAGCGCATGGCTGATATCAATCGCGATAACAATGTTATTACGATGGACGAATATTTACAGCCGGCTAAGTAATTGAATAATCCTTTTTGATTTTAAAGCCCGGGTTTCTCATCCGGGCTTTTCTTTTTTTACTCGCAACATAGATTTCTCATTTCGTTTGTACTTCATTCGATATGAGAACTAAAATTGGAAGTACTAATAACCAAATTCGTCATCTCGAGCGTAAGCGAGAGATCCTTGTTCTCCCATTATTCAAAACAAAGATTTCTCACAGCACTACGCTTGTTCGAAATGACAACACACTTATGTAATAATTGGATGATGTCATTTAGAGAATGTGCGAGAGTTCTTTAATAGAGAAAAGATAAACCATGATTCTTTCGAAATGAAAAAAACTAAATCCTTCCCACTCGGAAATCATCTTTATAATTCAAAAATTTCCAATTGGGATTTACGTTGTTGATGAGTGTTTCTTTCTTCTTCCGGCGCCATTTCTTTAATTCTTTTTCTCGCTCAATCGCTTCTTGAGATGTTTTATAAGCTTCATAGTATATCAGCTTATAACAATAGTATCGTCCGGCAAAAGTTTTAGGATCTCCTCGATTTTCATAGTGCTCTTTTAAGCGTTTGCTTAATTCATTTGTCATGCCAATATACAAAGTGGTTCTACCGGGATTAGTTGTAATATAGACGTAGTAAGGCATAAATTATCCTCTCCTGAAGTTTATAGTAAGATCTCAGAAAGGTTTAATCCTTACAGTTTTTTAGTACTAGAATTTCTTAATAACGTTTGAAATAATAATAGTCTTAGCAGTTATATTAATAAAGCTTGTCATCTTGAACGGCGTGTGAGATCTGTGTTTTGAACAACTATCATACAGTAGCAGTAAAAACATAGAGTTGTCATTTCGTTTGCACTTCATTCGAAAGGACAACAACAATTGGATAACTACAATAACCTGATTTGTCATCTCGAACGTTAGTGAGAGATCCTTGTTTCTCATTATTCAAAACATAGATTTCTCACGGTGCTGCGCTGTTCGAAATGACAATAACAATAAGGGCAATCAAGCTTTCATTGAAAGCTTGGTAAGTGTTTAAAAATAATAGCCGATATTGATATTAAAACGTGTATTCCAGCGGGGATCAATAACACCAGCTCCTAATCCTTCTCCGAAGGTATCTGTCAGCCAGGGCTGGTTTTTTCCTGAGGCAATATCGAAATACGTATATACTTTTCCCGCTGTGACCATCACTCCAAGAACATTATGCTGGGAATCGGTGAAGGTTTCATTAGACTTATCCAGATAGGTATAGTTATCGTAGAAGGTAAGATTCGAAACCGGACCCCAATCGACATCTTTAGAGTACGAAACACCGAGTACATACATATTTCCTTCGGCAGCCACATCGTATGGAGCTACTCCGTAGGCTGCCATTCGAACAATGTTAGTGTTATTACTCGCATCGTTTTTTGCGTTGTGATTATAGTAGATATATTCGGTCTTAATATTAAAATTGCCGTACGTCCCGTCGATATGTGGTGCAATGGCAAAGTGATCGGAGACAGCATCAAGTTCAGAATTATAGATTCCACCATATTGCACGGAAGCTCCGAGTTCAGTATTGCTGGATGAGCTATGTTGTAAATTATAGGTGGTTCGAAGATTGAATTGACTGGTTTCAGCGTTGCTTTGATTTTGAGATGGGACAATATCATACGAATACCTTGCGGTGTTTTGTGGAGCAAACTGGGCAACACCGTTGGGGTCGGCCTGCATAAAATAAGCAAGATGGAAATTCCAATTGCCGCGGGCTGTTGTTAGTTTGAATCCCATATCATGATCGTCTTCCAAGCCCAGGTAATAGGGCAGTTGAAACCACCAGTTGTGAGAAGCATACTGAAGCAGTCCGAAAGGTACTTGGGTGACTCCCACTTGCAGATTAGTTTGTTTTGAGAAGTCATAGCCCAGCCACCCCTGCTTGATAAAGTGTGTCCCGAAAGTGGGATAAAACCGATACTCAAAGTTAATATTAATCCCTTCGGCACGTCCTTCTACATTAATCCGCCACAAATCAAAAGTGAATTGACTGTCTGATTCCCCAATGGAACCGCCATAATCTTCAAGGTAGAGATTATAACGTAGGGCTCCGCCGATATTCAGGTAGTTGCTGGTATCCTCACTGGCTACAGTCAACACCCCGGAATCCAAGATAGAGGGATCTGAATCTTCAGCATTGGCAAATGTGGAGGTAGCGGAAATAATCAGCAGGAAGAAAGTGATCAAAAATATTGAGTTGTTATTGCGTAAATACTTTTCAAAAAATGCGGATTGTAAAGTCACAATAGTTGGCTTAATTAATGTTTGATTGAGCAGATTCGTATGAATATTGTGCAGATAAAAAATCGCTATGAAGATGATAGAATTTGATTGACATGGGCAATTTCATCTTGGTTTACGGTGTGCCCCATGCCTACGTAAATTTTCTTTGTGACATTAGCGCCAATCTTTTGAAATATTTCTTCAGTAAGATCAACACGCTCCTGCGGAATATGGGGATCACGATCACTGCATCCTAAAAACACCGGTGTTTGTTTCATCGATCCCTTATAGTTTTGAAGGTTGATTTCATCCCCGATTAATCCTCCGCTAAGTCCTACTATGCCTGCGAATTGTTGGGGATGCCGGGCAGCAAATTCGGTTGTCAGGCATGCGCCCTGGGAAAAGCCCAATAGCACGACTTTGTTGGTTGGGATTCCAATATTATTAAGTTCTGCAATCTGGTCATAAATGGCTTGGAGCCCGCTTTTAATACCCGGTTGATTCATTTCCTTAGGTGCCATAAAAGAGCGGGAATACCATGTATGTCCCTCTGCTTGGATTGCACGATAATGGATTTGCTCTGCTTCAAATTCGTCAGCAAACATCAGCATGCTCTGGGCCGATGCGCCACGACCATGGATTAAGATCATAGCCATTTTTGCCTCATCCAGATCCACGCCGCCGGTAACAATTTGCTGATTTTGATGTGGACCGCTAAAAGGATTTTCAGGATCGACTCGGAATAAAGGCATGTTTATTTTTTATTATAGTTAGAGAATGAATTGTTGTAATCAATTTTCCTAAATCCCTCTTTTCCCACCGAATTACTCGGGGCGCGTAAGAGGGACTTTTATTACGTATTAATAGATGGCAGGGCGGCTTCGATTTGTTCTCGTTTTGGTTCGTGCCAGGGCGTAAGTTCTAGCTTTTCGGTCTGATCTTCATGAGGGTCAGAGTTAACAAAATAGCCCGGTCCGTGGGTAGCCATTTCAAAAAGAACACCGCCGGGTGTTCGAAAATAAACTGATTTAAAAAAGTGTCGATCGATAATTTCAGTAGGCTGTAACCCTTTCCGGATGACTTCAAAGCGCATCTCCGTAAGATCTTCCTCGTCTTTGCTTTGAAAGGCCACATGGTGGACAATGCCGGCTCCATTTTGACCGGATTGGGATTCTACCTTTTCTATGATCAGACTATGACCAAGCTTGCTGTCAGTATTGTACAACGTCAAGTTATTTTCAGTATCGACCTTTTTAAATCCTAATACGGAAGTTACAATTTCTTCGGTTTGTTCAACGCAATCTAACTTCAAGGTAGTACTCCAAAAACCCTGGATTTGATGCTCATTAGGGACAGAGGATTTGTCCCAAGATTTGAGACTCACTTCAATATTATCAAAAACCAGGTGAAGCTGAAGTCCATCGGGATCCTTGAAGGAAATGTGTGTTTTTCCGAAGCGATCAAAGGGTTTGCTGTGAGGGATGTTTTGTTCCTCCAGTCGTTCTTGCCAGTAATCCTGAGAACTTTTGGGAACCACCAGCGAAACCTCAGTTGCTTCTCCCGATCCGGGGGTTCCCTGTCGGGCGCGCGGCCACGGGAAAAAGGTGAGGCTGGATCCTGGACCACCCTCTGCGTTGGCATAAAATAGGTGATATTTCGTAGGGTCATCTTGATTAACCGTTTTCTTAACCATCCGCATGCCCAGCTTTTTGACATAAAAATCGTAGTTGTCCTGAGGGTCACTGGCGATAACTGAAATATGATGAAGGCCTCTGTGATTAGACATGATAAAATTAACTAATTGTTTAGTTTTGGTAATTCCTCTTCAATAATGTTTCGTTCATTTTCAAGCCATTTAGGCAGCTTTAGTGAAGACCCAAGTTCATCCAATGGTTCGTCCTTGGTAAAGCCGGGTGGATCGGTAGCAATTTCAAACAGAATGCCGCCCGGTTCGTGGAAATAGACCGATTTAAAGTAGTCGCGATCTTTTACTTCGGTAAGATAATACCCTTTGTTTAGCAATTGCTTTCTCAGTGAATCTTGCTCTTTCTCATCTTTTACTCTAAAAGCGATGTGGTGCACGGTGCCTTTGCCCGGACGTCCATTGAGATCGAACCCATCAATAATTTCAATTACAGATCCAAAGTCAGCATCTGTTTCATACAGATACCGGGATTCTAACTGATTGGTTAGCTTAAATCCCAAATCTTCTTCGAGCAGTCTTCCTGCTCCGGAATAGTTTTCTTCTGCCAGGGTTGCCCCATGCAAGCCACGGATGGTATGCTCCTCTGGGATTGGGCCCTCAGGCCAGCCTTCAAAATTATTTGCTGTTGGATCGAGGACGAGTTCAAGATGCAGTCCATCGGGATCTTGCAGTCCAATGACTTCTTTTCCGAAGCGAGAGAAAGGTTCTTCAATATCAAGGTTATGGTCGCGAAGGTGATCAAGCCAAAAAGCCTTTGAGCCGGTAGGAATTGAAAAGGAAACGGCTACAACTTGTCCGCGATCGGGATCACCATCTTGTAGATGTTTCCAGGGAAAAAAAGTGAGAATACTTCCGGGATCCCCGGACTCATTTCCATAATAAAGATGATAAACGGAAGGATCATCAAAATTTACGGTTTTCTTTACCAACCGCAGACCCAGAACTTGGGTATAAAATTTATAATTCTCATTAGGATTTCCAGCTACTGCTGTAATATGATGTATACCTTTTTCTGCCATGGTTGTGATTTTATCCCGCGGATTTCAATACTGATATTAGTTCAATGTTAAATTAATATGAAGCCTAAATAATTCCAATTTTGTCTATCTATTTTGTACACTCATAAAGTAATAAAATTACTCGTTGACTTTTGAAGATGGCAGACCACAAATGAAAGAAATGATTGAAAAGCTTTGGAATAGCAAAAAAAGAGAGAAGAAACTAGGACTGGCATTGGGAGGTGGAGCAACCTTGGGCGCTGCTCATGTAGGTGTGCTGCGGGCGTTAGAGGAATCTAAAATTGAAGTTGATTGCATAGCGGGTACAAGCATTGGAGCAATGGTGGGAGCGTTTTATTCCTTTGGGATGCCGGTAGATGAAATTAAAGATATTGCCCTGGAGCTTGACTGGCCTGATGTGTCTGGTTTAACTCTTTCCAAAATGGGATTGCTTACAAATCATGCCATGGGTAAGCTGATCGATACCCATTTGGGGGATGTTCAGTTTGATGAGGCCCAAATTCCATTTTCGGTCGTAGCCACAGATATATCAACAGGAGAAAAAGTAATTATTAGTGAGGGAGATGTTTCCGAAGCAGTTAAAGCCAGTACCTGTATTCCCGTGCTTTTTGAGCCTGTCACATTCGACGGACGTCTTCTTGTTGATGGTGGATTAAAGGAGAGCGTGCCACTATCAGCTATTCAGTCGTTTGGAGCAGAATACACCATTGGCGTTGACTTAAATGCCCACCGCAATTATGAGCGTCCGGAAAATATTTTAGATATCCTGAATAATACGCTGGAAATTGCGCTAAAGCATTTAGCCAATGTTAATACGAATGAAATTGACCTGCTTATTCAACCGAATTTAGCGGAGTTTAGTCGCAGTGATACCAAAGGCACGACCAAAATGATTGAGCGGGGGTATCAGGCTGCAGTAGAATCCTTGGAAGTATATGGGAACTAATGAATAGGATGTTCATGTGTCATTACCTCCTCGGTAGAATTAGTGATAAATGTGCCAGAAGCTTGACCAAGCAAGGCTATTTATTGATCAGGCTTATGGCTTTAACCACATTTTAGTGGATATAGTAAGATGTTTTAGCAATACTGAAGAATATTTTGAAACTGATAAAAGTACTTGAGACCTCATTAAATGAGTACCCAAGAAGAAGAATGACAGTCTTTTAGCATGGTATATATGCTCAAAATTTTACAAGCTGCTTTTTTTCTGTTAGTATTAGTTTAATAAACTATTCAGTTTAGAAAAGTTTGGGATACTAACGTTTATTAATCAGCCAAAAGAGAGGCTAACTACTATGAGACGACTACTATACATTTCTATTGTAACCATGATCACGATAACACTTGCCGCATGCGGAGAGTCGAGCACGGGGCCCGATACGGACGAGGATGATGGCAACAACAGCGAGCCAACCACTTATACCATTTCCGTGGATATGGATCCTTCTGATGCCGGAAGCATTTCTGATCTGGAGGATTCTTACGATGAAGGAGAAGAGATTGAAGTGGAAGCGATGCCCAATGACGAATATGTGTTTACCGAATGGACTGGGGATGTGGAGAGTCCAGAGAATCCTCTATCGCTTACGGTGGACCAGGATTACGAGCTGACGGCCACCTTTGAATTAAAATCCTATCAGCTTACGATAAATACCGAGGGCGAAGGTCAGGTTGCCGAAGAAGTTGTAGAGCAGACGTCAAAAGAGTATGAGCACGGCACCGTTGTGGAGCTTACCGCAGAACCGGGGGATGGATATAAATTCTCTGAATGGACCGGAGATCTAACTGGCTCGGAAAATCCCAAGCAAATTACAGTAGATGAACCCAAAGAAGTAACGGCCGTTTTTGAGGAGAAACAAGCAAAATTCTATGTGGCTGAAAACGGGGTTACCATAAAATGTGAAAACGCTGAGGTGGGTGATACCGGAACGGTGGATGGGGTTACCTATACCAAGCGTGACAAGTCCCAGATTACTACTTCCAATGTAGAAACTACCTGTACTTCAGACATTATAGGTATGCATGAGTTATTTCAGGATGCGTCAACCTTTAATGGTAATATTAGTCACTGGGATGTCAGTAGTGTAACCAGCATGTATCGCATGTTCGATGGTGCTACCTCTTTTAATGGTGATCTCAGTCATTGGGATGTCTCATCCGTAGAAGATATGGAACAAATGTTTGTTGAGGCCGACATCTTTAATGGCAACATAGGAAGTTGGGATGTCTCTAACGTGACAAACATGAATGATATGTTTCGTGACGCTACCTCCTTTAATCAAGATCTTAGCGGTTGGGATGTCAGCAGTGTAACACGTATGGAATCCATGTTTGATGGTGCTACCGATTTTAATGGGGATATTAGCAGCTGGGATGTTTCCAACGTGATGAATATGGTCGGAATGTTTTTTGGAGCTTCTTCTTTTGATCAGGATCTCAACAATTGGGATGTCACCACAGTAAACAAGATGCAAACAATGTTTGCCGGTGCCACGTCCTTCAATGGTGATATCAGCAGCTGGGATGTGTCTGGTGTGCAGAATATGGCAAGAATGTTTGATGAGGCTACTGACTTTAATGGAGATATTAGTGGATGGGATGTATCCAGTGTTTCGGATATGAGTGCTATGTTTCATGATGCTACATCCTTTAATCGTGATATAGGAAGTTGGGATGTGTCTAATGTATGGGAGATAGATTTAATGTTTGATAATGCTTCATCGTTCAATCAAGATTTAAATAACTGGGATGTTTCTAGTGTTACGGTGATGAATGAAATGTTTCAGAATGCTTCTTCCTTCAATGGTGATATCGGTAGCTGGGATGTAGGTAATGTTGTAGATATGCATGGGATGTTTCATGGCGCAACAGTGTTTGATCAAAATATCGGCAACTGGGATGTCAGCAGTGTAAAAAATATGTATCAAATGTTTTGGGGTGCGGAGTCCTTTAATTGGGGGTTAAATAACTGGGATGTTAGCAGTGTAGAAGATATGGGTTCGATGTTTGCCGAGGCTACTTCGTTTAATGGAAATATAGGAAGCTGGGATGTGTCCGGGGTATATGATATGAGTGGGATGTTCTTTAAAGCTTCTTCATTTAGTAGCAGCATAAGTCTATGGGATGTCAGCAGTGTGGGAGATATGAGTAATATGTTTGAAAATGCTTCTGTCTTTAATGGAGACCTCACCGAATGGTGTGTTGAAAATATTTCAGATGAACCGGTTAGCTTTTCTGACGGCAGTGCTTTAGCAGAAAGCAACAAGCCTGAATGGGGTACTTGCCCTTCGTAAATTTAATCCAATCATAAGAAAAGGCGGCTATTGGGCCGCCTTTTCTTATTTGATAGAATTTCATCCGAATGCTGAGTGTGCAGTCGGATGAATGTAATAGTGACCCAACGATAAAATAAGTAGGCTAATCTTATTAAAGCTTGCTTAAGCAAGCTTTATAAAATAAATAAGCCTG
>NZ_JAXHLU010000008.1:0-81177 GCF_034521915.1 Fodinibius sp. | reverse complement strand
CACTTATTACGAATGAAGTTGTGACCAATGCCATAAAACATGCGTTTGAAGACCAAGGAAAAGGCAAAATAGCAATAGAATTGAAGAAGGCTGGCAACCAAATCACCCTCCGAATTAGTGATAACGGAAAGGGTTTTCCTGAAGGATACAGCGCCGAAGGCGGTTCGTTGGGAATGAGCCTCATAGATAAGCTGTGTGATCAGCTTGATGCGGAATATGAATTCACTTCCTCAGAAGAGGGTGGTACAACTTTTACAATGAAATTCAGGCACACTGAGGACAAGTTGTTAAAGACATAATTATATTTGTTTATCAATGTTTAAAGAAAAATCCTGCCTATACTGGTTCCAAAATAGAGATTGAAGATATCATTGGGAATGTATAACACAAAGCCATATTAATTTCTCTCAAATAGGTATTTTTCACGCACAAAAGATCATCGGCCATAAAAGTATGGGAAATATAATAGCTTTTGGAAGTGAATGTTCTACAGAAGTTCTACATCAGCGAAAGTAAAAAAGCTGTAAACCATTGGCGAGCAACGATTTACAGCTTTTAAGTGGTGCCCTGGACTGGAGTCGAACCAGCACTCCCTAAATGGGAACTGACCCCTCAAGCCAGCGCGTCTACCAATTCCGCCACCAGGGCTAAACTACGCTAAAGCTACGTTTAGCTTTAGCCAAATTGCCAGAAGCGGATACCCATTAATCCTCCGTAGCTTTATGCGTAGGAGGGTTCCGCCAGTGCAATAGATTACATCAAACAGTAAATAAAATATGTATTTGTAGAATCCAAATATAGCATTTTGTTGCTTTAAAAGACAAACAACGTGGATAAAAAAATCAGCTCATTAAATTTCCTTATACAATCTCCAAAAGACAGGACTCGCTCTTCCAAAAAGCTTTCTCATGGCCATAAATTCTTTTGTAGTAAAGAGTTTGTTCCGCTTAAAAAAAAGAAGTCCAAAAATTTCGGTTCCTTCCGGTATTTCTCGATTGTTTTGGAGATATTCTTTTTCACTCAAGGCAAATAGTGGAATGGCAATTTCAGCTGGCAGTTGTTGCTCCTCCGAAAACTTAGCCATAATGCCACAACTGTCTGCAGCAACATGATTACACATGTAGGGCTCTTTTGTGGAAAGCAGTTTTTTGTAGGCTTCCTCTTGAACTAAATCTTTGGCGCCATAATCCAGTGGCTGCTTATCGCCGAGACCCATCAACAAGCTCACGTTTTTTTCAATCACCGACCACTGAGAAATAAAATTGATCTGGAAGGTATTTAAAAGTTCTACACAAAATTTACGAGAGATGGTGAAATAGTCACCGTTGACACTTTCCGACATCAATATATTGCCCAGTTTTTTTGTATTGATGTTCAGCTTTTCGGTGATCTCCGGATAATCAAAATTCGTAATAATTTTTGAACGAACGCGATCCATTACCTTTTTCTGATCGTCGCTAAAGAGTTGTTTCCGAATAAAATCTGAAGCCCCGAGATCCAGCGCTTTTTGTTCCTTTTCAACAGTAGGTTTGCCGGTAATAATAAGAACAGGAATTCGCTTTTTATCGGCATCTGCTATTAGTGACTCAAGAAATTCGAGTCCCGACAGCCCCGGCATATGGATGTCGGTCATAATAAGATCGACCTGATTCTTAGAAAGAGTGTCAATACCTTCTTGAGCATTTCTTGCTTGCAGTAATGCGAATTCATCACTAAGCATTTTTTTCAGGACGATGTGCATCGAATCATCATCATCGATGACCAAAATGGTTTCCTTCATGAGGCGTACCTTAAAAAACGTTATCGTTGCTTCTGGACATTACATTTCCGCCAGTTGTTCTTTCACATACTCATTTTCCGGATCCATTTTTTGGGCTTGCTGATAGAATCCCATAGCCTTTTCTTCCTGTCCGGCGCGTTGCAACAAGTCGCCCATTAGAATCCAGTTTTCCACATCTTTCGGATTTTCCTTAATTCGTTTAAGCAGGTATTCATTTGCTTTGCCGGCCTCTCCATTCATAATCATGTACAGCACCTTGTTGCGGTGAGCGGCGGGAGAATCATCCAGATCGATGGCCTTGTCAAAGTCTTCGATGGCCTCGTCGAGATTCTCAAGCTGCATATTTGCAAAGCCCCGCAAGTTATAATAGCCACTGTTTTCATCCTCCAGTTCTATGGCCTTTTCGAGCGCTTCGATACTTTTTTCCCACTGATTGAGCTTCTGAAATACCAGCCCTTCTAAGTGGAAACCATCAGAATATTCAGGTTCTTTTTTCTGTAGTTGGTGAGCAATATCCAGCGCATGGTCAAAGTCGCCTTCGTGCAGTAGTGATAATCCTTCTTCGAGCTGATCTTCGTAGTTCATGAGAAATAGCTGCTTTCGTGGTTAACGGTAAATTCAGTGATGCTTGGAAAGATAAGGAATGTTGAAGCGTTAATCAGATGATTTTGAGGTTGATTTTTCCTCGTCGGTGATATCCTCAAAGTCAGCCTCTTCAATTTGGTCGAAGTGCTTTTTGGAGGTATTTGAGGATTGCGAATTGCGATTTTGCTGGTTTTGTTGCTGCTTATACATCTGATAAAAAAAGCTCGATCCTTTTCTGCTTTTCTTTTTTGAATTGGAAGGCAGAAAAAGTCGACTGATGATCTTGATAAGAAGATACATCAGTAAAAAGAATAAAAGGGTGCGAAAAATCATTATTGCTAATCGGTAATGTGAATATGCGTGTTACCGCGAATAGGCTGGTTAAAAATTTGTTCTTCTATATAATCTAAGTGTTTTTTATTACTAACGAAATCAATCTCTGTTGTATTAATGATCATCAGGGGTGATTTATTGTAATGATGAAAGAAATGATTGTAGGCATCGCTTAATTCTTGCAGGTATGAGCGGGAAATATCGCGTTCATAGTCCCGATCACGTTCTTTAATATTTTGCATCAACCGATCTACGTTGGACTGCAGGTAAATGACGAGATCGGGCTGAGCAGAAATACCGGCCATAATTTTGAAAATAGTGTCGTAGAGCGCTAACTCATCGTCTTCGAGATTGAGCCGGGCAAAAATGCGATCCTTTTCAAAGATATAATCCGAGATCGTCATCTGCTGAAACAGATCCTTGTTGAGCATTTCTTGCTGCTGTTTAAAACGACTGGCTAAAAACGACATCTGAGTAGGAAAGGCATAACGGTCCCGATCTTTATAAAACTTTGGCAGAAAGGGATTTTCTTCAAACTGCTCAAGAACAAGACGCGCATTATTGCGCTCGGTTAACAGTTTGGCAAGGGATGTTTTTCCCACTCCGATGACGCCTTCTATGGCAATAAAATCGAACTCATTTTTCATGGTTACCAACGTAGGTCTGTTTTTTCAAGTCTCAGCTCTGGGGCCTCGGTTGTTAGTTGTGCTATAGAAGTTCCGGTTTTAGGGTCGTTCCAGTCAGGCATAACTTCTGCCAGGGGCGCTAACACAAAAAGTCGTTTCTGATATTCCGGATGCGGAATGATAAGATTATCCGTTTGAATCACCAAGTCGCCATACGAAATTATGTCCAGATCAATTGTGCGGGCACTCCATTTCGGCTGATCGGCGCTGCGCCCGTGTTGCTGCTCAAAATCTTTAAATTTTTTAATCAGCGGCTTAGGATTTTCGTTACTCTCCATTACTACAACAGCATTGTAAAAGTCGCGGGTAGAGGGACCAACCGGTGCGGTAATATAGATCGATGATTTTTGCAGTGGAGATGCTGATTTTTCTTCTAAAAACTCAGCGGCATCTATCAGGTGTTGATGCCGATCTCCTACGTTTGATCCAAGTGCTACAACTACCGTTGCCATTGCATCGTAATCTCAGAATATGCGGTTTCTACGTCGAGGGGTGGGTTAAGCTTGCGTACGGAGACTTTAAGGGATGCAACAGTTGAAAATTTTTCGAAAAGTTGATCCCCAATCCTTTTGGCCAGTGTTTCAATGAGCTTGAGGGATGGGCCGTCCATCACATCTTTAATGATGGCAAGTACCTCTTGATAGTCGATTGTATCTTCAAGTTGATCTGTTTCTCCCGCTTTTCGCAAGTCGGCCGAAAAAACAATATCCACTTCAAAGTCATTACCCTGCTCGCGTTCTTCTTTGTAATACCCGTGATACCCTTTAAACCGGAGACTTTTAAGCGTCAGGGTTTCCATAAATTATAGCGTGGATACTTCAATTTTCTGATGCAGCTCTTCCACAATGCGTTTGTGCTTGGCGGTCGTTTGCATGCGTTCCTCAACAGTGGATATGGCATGGATAACCGTTGAGTGATCGCGTCCGCCAAAATGGAGCCCAATGGTTTTTAAGCTCGAGTCGGTAAATTGCTTTGACAGATACATGGCAATTTGACGAGCTTCTACAATTTCTTGCTTACGCGTTTTTTCGCGCACCTTGTTGGTATCAATACCAAAGTAATCGCAAACATAATCTTGTATCTGCTCAATAGAGATGGTCGTTTGCGACTCCTGAATCATATCTTTGAGCACACGCTTGGCCATCTGTGGTTCTATTTCGTCGACGTGTTCCAGCGATGCGAAAGCCAGTAATTTAATAATGGCCCCTTCCAGGTCACGGACGTTTGACTTGAAATTGTGAGCTATAAACTCAAGTACCTGATGCGATAGCTCAATGCCATTGTCGGAAGCTTTGCGTTCCAAAATAGCATATCGCGTTTCGTATTCAGGAATTTGAAGGTCTGCGCTGAGCCCCCAGCTGAATCTGGAAATAAGGCGTTCTTCGATGTCCGGAACTTCGCGAGGGGCACGGTCACTGCTCAGGATAATCTGTTTGCCATCCTGATGGAGTGCGTTAAAAATATGGAAAAACTCTTCTTGTGTTTTTTCCTTGCCGCTGAAAAACTGGATGTCATCGACAATAAGCACATCGATCTGCCGGTAAAACATTGTGAATTCACTGGCACGATTGTTTCGGATAGCTTGTACAAATTCGTTGGTGAAGCTTTCGGAAGAAATATAGAGGACAGCAAGCTCATCGCCGTGTTCCTGTTTTACCTTGTTGCCAATACTTTGAATAAGGTGCGTTTTACCAAGACCGGTACCGCCGTAAATGAAGAACGGATTAAATGAGCTGCTTCCCGGATTTTCGGCAATGGCCATCGCTGCCGATCGCGCTAGCCTGTTGCAGTCACCTTCAATATAGCGATCAAAAACATAGCTGGAGTTAAGGTTGGAATCGATCTTTGTTTTTTGGATTCCCGGGATGACGAAAGGATTCTCAATTTTGCCCGGACTATATTCCGAATATCCTTTAATCTCTTGGCCCTGATTATTTTCTGGTGGCATGGGGCGTTGTGGAAGACGCACCGACCGGTTGTCAGTATTGTCATCAGACTTTTCGAGTACTACCGAATATTCAAGTTTGCCATCATCGCCTAATACTTTTGCCAGGGTAGATCGCAACATCCCATAATAATGTTCCTCTAACCACTCGTACCAGAACTGACTGGGAACTTGAATTGTAAGTGTGTTTTCTTCCAGCTTTACCGGTTCAATAGGTTCAAACCATGACTTGAACTTCTGGTAGCTGATATTGTCTTTGATGATTTCTAAGCACTGCTCCCACGCAGCCTCGGAAGAAATATTACTCAACGTCCCTTAACCTCTAATAAATTTAAAATTCTTGCTTAAGATACCCTACAGTTATCCACACATTTTTGTGCTGTCCCAATTTTGTGTGAAACGAAGATGATAATTTCGAAGACAGATGTCAAAAAAATATTACTCGTGCGCGCAAAAGTTATCCACATTGCTCTAAACATTATAAATGTATGCGAGGCAATGACTTAGTATTTTATTCACATTTCTATCAAATTCCACTTGACAGTACATAATATTGCGTTAACGATGATTTTACCTAAAAGTAACATACAGAATTTCGTGATAAAAAAGTTTTCCACAAGTTATCCACACCAATATTATGGAGTAAATAGTCCAAAATATGTAACCGATTTTAAGGGGCTGAAAAGTAGGAAAAAAGGTAATTTAGAGCTGTTGAGCTATAATAAAACGAGGTTTTTTATCGTAGTCATTTTCGATACGTGCTGACCACTTCTGCTCGTCGAAAAGAGCTAAAATTTGTTGACTATAATTTTCGTGCAATTCCAAATATAAATAGCCGTTTTCTTTCAGTTTTTGAGATGCAAATTCGATGATGCTGTTGTACATTTTTTCAAGATCATCAAAGAACAATGCTTCGGCCGGTTCATAGTCTTTAACCTGTCGCTCCAGGATATCTTTTTCATCCGGTTTAACATAAGGAGGATTGGAAACGATTAGATCTAAGGGGCCGGGTACGGAAATACTGTGGGGGTTTAAAATATCCCCCTTTGAAAAAGAAACCTCAGCGTCATTTTTTTCAGCATTATTCCGGGCGGTGTTGAGTGCGTCTTCAGAAATATCAATTCCAAAAACTTCCCAATCGGGTTGCTCCATTTTTAATGCGATAGGGATGCACCCCGACCCGGTTCCAATATCGAGAATAGAAAGATCATCCTCTGACTGATGTTCATCAAGAATAATCTCAACAAGCTGTTCGGTTTCAATGCGGGGGATAAGAACCTGTTCATTGACCGAAATACGGGCATTCATAAAGTCGGTATGCCCGACAATATATTGCAGAGGTTCGTGTTGAGCTCTGCGTTTTACCATCGGTCGTAATGTATCGAGTTCCTGGGAGGAAAGTGGTCGGTCAAATTTGAGATACAGATCCAGCCGTTTGATATTGAGCGTCTCGGCCAATAGCCATTCAATACTGTGCCGGGGATCGGGAATGTTTTTCTCCTTAAAAAAATCAGTACCCCATTCCAACATGGAAAGGACTGTCCATTCCTCGACCTTTCTGCTCATATTATGGTATTGAAATTGAAGTAGTTAGGACTCGTCTTCCTCGACTTGTTGCTCTTTCTCTTGCTGTATGGTTAGGCCAAAACGCTTGCTGAAATCTAATATAAAGTCGATTACCTCATCGTCGATTGTGCGTTTTTCTTCGTCCAGTGAGCTACCGCGAAATCCCATGCGTCCACCGGTTTTTTTGAGCTCAAACCGATTTTGTTTGCCGGTAAATTCAATAATACAGGTAAGAGTTACACTTGCATTTATTTGTTTTTCATACTCTTCATAAACAGCAACGTGAACTTCATCACCACTGTCAGATGATTGATATTTATACAAATACTTAGGTTCTATATCATTAAAGAGCTGTTGGGGCATTCTACGCAGTGTATCTGCCGGCCCAAAAACAAGATACTTGCTTACAGTAGCCATAATGTGTTAACTTCAATTGGTAGATTTGATAGGTTGTAAAGAGCCTGAATAAAAGTTTTTATATACTTAGAGTCAAATTTGTTTGTAGGTTCGTATATATTTATTTATAACAGCCTAAATATTTACATAATTTTTTGTTTGAACGATAGTTATCATAATACGTTTATAAATTAGTGAAAGTTCAACACAGCGGCCGTCATACATGAAGAAATCGATGATAAAATATATATTTCCTGTAATTATTCTGACACTGCTCTTGAGTGTTCTTGCCGATACTGCCATTGCCCAGATTAAAGAGCCGGAAGTTATTGAAAAGTCAGACCCTAAAACGCCGTTGTCGGAGGGGTATCATAACGCTCTTGGTTTTGATTTGGTTATTAATAACTTTGGATTTGGAATTGGAGGAACGTATGGTCGCGCGGTAGCTCCATATACAGAAATCACATTTCGTACTGGAATAACCGGCATTAGAGATGCAAGTGAGCAAAACTTCCAGAGTTTTTTAACGGGACAGCAAATTGTACCTAATAAGTATAAACGGGCATTTGGATTTCCATTTTTATTAGGAGTCAAGCAGCGTCTTTTTGCCCGACACATTCAGGATAATATGCGCGTTTTTGTAAGTGCTGCTGGTGGTCCGGCCCTGGCATTTACTTATCCCTATGTTAGTGATACTCCGGTACCCGGACGTGGAGAACCAAATGGATTTCGTGATTTTCAAGTTGGACCCAATGGATTTTTATTCCCCGTTGAGCGTATTAATGACTTTTTCACAGGATGGAGTGAAGGAGAAAGTAAATGGGGATATAGCGGTGCAATTAAGATAGGAGTGGATTTAGGCAGCGAATTTAAGTCACGTACCACCATCGAATTTGGCTATTTCTTCTATTATTTCAATGAAGGGTTGCAAATTATGGAGCCGTACAAACCTACCGAATACAACGCTGATGGCGAACCGGTTTTTGAATCAAGAGTTAAATTCTTTGATGCCCAGAAATACTTTGGTACGCCACAGATTAAATTTACTTTTGGCGGTATGTGGTAGGGTTGCTGACAGGATATCCTATGCCGGATTGAAAAGTTATTTTTCCGGTTCTTTCATTCGCCTATACGCTTCGTACTTGAAAACCTGAATGCTGTATCTTGAATTTCTTTTCTCTTTATCAGTAGATAAAAACCTTGTACCTTTCTCTACAAATTCCACGACAATTAATAAGATATTACAATGAGTTTTATTGAAGAAATTATTGGCCGACAAATTATTGACTCAAGAGGAAACCCTACGGTAGAAGTAGATGTGGTTTTGACAAATGATATGGTAGGTCGAGCGGCCGTACCATCGGGAGCATCTACCGGTGAGCACGAAGCCGTTGAGCTCCGCGATACCGAATCAGATGATTATCTGGGTAAAGGAGTTACCAAGGCCGTTGAAAATGTGAATACAATAATTGCTAATGAGTTGCGGGGATACGAAGTATTTAACCAGGTAGAAATTGATAATACCCTGCTCGAAATTGACGGTACCGAGAACAAAGGAAATTTGGGTGCGAATGCTATTTTAGGCGTATCGCTTGCTGCGGCGGATGCGGCTTCTAATGCCCTTAATTTACCATTGTGGCGATATATCGGTGGCGTAAATGCAAAAGTGCTTCCGCTGCCGATGATGAATATTATCAACGGCGGTTCGCATGCCGATAATAATGTAGACCTGCAGGAATTTATGATTATGCCCAGTGGGGCAAAATCTTTTTCCGAAGCCGTTCGAATGGGATCAGAGATTTTCCATCACCTAAAAAAAGTGCTGAAGAATAAAAATTATAGTACTGCTGTGGGTGATGAGGGCGGTTTTGCCCCCGATTTGGACTCCAATGAAGAAGCGGTAGAAGTAATTTTGAATGCGATTGAAAAGGCCGGCTATATTCCCGGTGATGAAGTAGTGATTGCATTGGATCCCGCTGCCGCTGAATTCTATAATGCCGATAAAGGTGTTTATGAATTTCGATGGAGCGATGGTAGTGAGCGAAACAGTGAAGATATGGTTGAATTCTGGAACAGCTGGGTGGAAAAATATCCCATAGTTTCTATTGAAGATGGCCTTGATGAAAATGATTGGGACGGTTGGAAAAAGTTAACAGATGCAGTGGGCGATAAAGTTCAGCTTGTTGGGGATGATCTTTTTGTAACCAATACCGAGCGGCTGGCACGCGGTATAAAGCAGGGGATAGCCAACTCTATTCTAATTAAAGTAAATCAAATTGGGACTCTTACGGAGACTCTTGATGCCATTGAGATGGCGCATAAGAATGATTATACAGCGGTTATCTCGCATCGATCGGGTGAAACCGAAGACACGTCCATTGCCGATTTAGCGGTGGCAACAAATGCCGGGCAGATTAAGACCGGTTCCATGAGTCGTACTGATCGCATTGCCAAATATAATCAACTGCTGCGAATCGAAGAGCAGCTGGGCGAAAATGCGATCTTTATGGGAAGTGATGCTTTTGGATTTTAAGGTATTTCAAATTACGTAATAAGGATATAATAGCGCGGGTATTTGCTCGCGCTATTTTTTTAGTTGAGTGTAGTTGTCAATGAAGATCACAAATTTAAAACTACAGAATTTTCGTAATCACGAAGAAACCGTGGTTGAGTGGGCACCGCATATGAATGTGATTGTCGGTCAAAATGGGGCGGGCAAGACCAACCTCATTGATGCGATCCACTATCTTTGCATGAGTCGCAGTTTTGTATCCAGCAGTGATATGTATGTGGTAAATCAGGATGCCACTTTTTTTATGATTAAGGGACATTTTGAGGGAAATATACGCGCCAGTTTTGATGTGGGATGTTCCTATTCGCGCGGAGAAGGAAAAAAGATCTTTGTCAATGAAAGTCCGCTTGATCGCCTCTCTGATCTAATTGGGATGGTACCCGTGGTAGTACTTTCTCCTTCCGATAAAAAGTTAACTAGCGAAGGACCAAAGCAGCGCCGATCATTTATTGATTCATTTATCAGCCAGATTTCTCCGGCCTATCTGCAAGACTTGCTTGACTTCCGAAAAGCCCGCAAGCAGCGTAATAAATTGCTGCAGGAGTTCCGGGGAAGTCGTGAGGTGTTGATCGCTTACCTCGAACCTTGGAACGTACAGCTGATGGAATACGGGTCGCGTATTGTGGCTAAGCGTACCGAGGTGTTGAATAAATTCCGGGATTACCTGGCGAAGGAGTACGAGGTGATATCTGGTATGCGGCACGAACCACATCTGGAATATCAGACGTTTTGCGAGCCTTCTGAGGATGAGGAAACGGTAAGAGAGCGTTACCAGACGAAGCTTGAGAAAGAACAGGATCACGAGCTGGAACGAGAATTGACGCTTGTTGGTCCGCACCGCGATGAGATTGTTTTTTATCTTGATGATTTTGAGTTGCGTAAGTATGGCTCCCAGGGGCAACACCGACTGTTTGCTCTTGCTTTGAAACTGGCCCAGCTTTTGTATTTTTCGGATGAGTTGGATGATCTGCCGATATTTCTGCTGGATGATGTGTTTGGTGATCTGGATGCCCAGCGCACTGATGTGTTGTTGAATGCACTTATTGAACATGCCGGACAGACCTTTGTTACGGCGGCCAATCCTATTCCTTTTGATGATTATTTAACCTTTGACGGTGAACGGAATAGAAAATACAAGGTGGAGCAGGGACAGATTTCTGTTGTTAAACCGTAATTAATAGTAGCAGTTATGGGACGATATAAATCAAATTCACCGAAATCCTTGAAGGAGGCACTAAAGGATTTTTTGGATACCTACCCCCATCGCAAAAGATTAAAGCGGGGCATGATTTTATCGCTTTGGGAACAGACGGTAGGCGAACGCATTGCCGAACAGACAGAAAATCTGCATTTTGAACATGGAAACTTAGTGGTTCACGTCAAGAATCCGGCATGGCGGCAAGAAATCCACATGAAGCGCTATAGCATCGCAAAAAAGTTAAATGATCAGGTGGACGAGAAAATAATCAAAGAGATTGTTGTGCGCTCATAATGTATATTTGATCATTGCCATTTGTCCAAATATGATCAATTGATCTGAAAAGTATTTATGGAAAAATCAAAAATTGAGGAATACAAAGAGAAGTTACTGGCGGCATGGGAGTCACTTCTGCAAAAATCAAATGAGGATGAAATTGCTCACGTTGGTCGTGAACGCATTATTGTTTTTTTAGTTGCATTTATTTTAGCACTGACCTTATGGCTGATGGTCAATTTAAGCCGCGATTATACCTTAAATATTGAGTTGCCCATCCAGCTTGGTAATGTACCCGCCGAAAAAGCATTGGTCAAAGATTTCCCTTCTACTGCAACGGTAAGCGTGACGGGAGAAGGCTGGAAGCTGATAAATTTATACAATAATCCCCCTACCATAAATATTGATGTAAGTGATGCAAAGGTAGATTTATTTGATCAGGTGCAACAACAGATGAATGCCATGCTAAATATTAATATTCAGCGTGTGCAGCCACAGAATTTAACCGTACAGCTAGGGGATCGGGCTTCGAAAAAAGTGCCGGTTCGTTCTGCTGTAACCGTTAATTTTAGAGAGCAATATGGTTTTTTGGATCCTCCGACAATAAATCCCGACAGTGTTACGATAAATGGAGCCGCTACACTTATTAAAAATATTGAGGAGTGGTCAACTGATTCAGTTCAAATTAATAATGTTGCTAAGGATATTTCCCAGACCGTGCCTTTGGAGTCGTCGAGTGAACTCATCAATTTGTCGCATAGTGAGGTCGGTTTTGAGGGTGAGGTCGTTGAGTATACCGAAGGTGAGATGCAGGCCAATATAACTACGCGTAACCTGCCGCCGGGACGTATGGTAAGCTATAGCCCCCTTGCTATTACCATTAAATATGATGTGCCTATTGAAGAATACACTGATGTTCAGGATGAAAATCCCTTTGATGTGTATGTGAGTTATCAGCAGATTTTAGAAGATTCTACTGGTTTTGTTACCCCACAGATTGAAGAAAAAAATGAACGATATCATATCAGGCTGCGATCATTTCAACCGCGACGCGTAGCGTATTTTATTGTGCTGGATAATTAATAATCCAATTAGGCAACTTCGTCCAGCTCTTCTTCGAATGGCTTGATCACTTCTTCTACGGAACGGGTATCTTCAAAATAATTGAGGATTTTCAGCATAACCTCATCTACCAACACGTCGGGACATGAAGCCCCCGAAGTGAGGGCAATATTTACCGGCTGATCTTTGGATGACAGCCAGTTTTCTGTTTCCTTGATCTCTTTCTCCCACTGGTTAAAGTGCCGGATTTTCTCGGGAGATTCGATTTCCTCAGCATCCCGAATGTGATAAGTTGGGAAAGCGTCTTCCAAAATTTCAACCAGGTGCATGGTGTTCGACGAATTATATCCGCCTACCACAATCGACAGATCGGAATCGGTTTCCGCTAAAGCCAGCGTTGCCGACTGATTTTCATTCGTTGCATAGCAAAGCGTATCCGAAGTATCGGCAAAGTGATCGAGAATATCGGCCTCACCATATTTTTCAATAGCCGCTTCTTTAAGAATTTCCATCACTTCCTCCGTTTCGGTGGCCAGCATCGTTGTCTGATTGATGACCCCAAAGTGCTCCAGATCTTTCTGCGGATCAAAACTATCCGTGCTTTTATGGCCAAAATACTCTTCAAAGTCCGACTGCGGACGATCGCCGGTCATAATATCCGCTAAAATATGGGCTTCTTCGGGATTTAGAACAACCACACATTCCGAGTGATCTGCACTGTGCGAAAAGGTAGCTCGCGTTTCTTCGTGACGGTGCTTGCCGTGGATAACCAGCGAATATCCTTTTTTGCCGAGTTGTTTACCCCGTCGCCAAACCTTCTCCACAAAAGGACAGGTGGTATTGTATTCATAAGGATCGATGCCCTGCTTCTTTAGCTTTTGCTGTATTTCAATAGTTGTTCCAAACGCGGGGACAATCACAATATCATTTTCGTCCAGCGACTCAATGGGGATCAGCTCAGTACCGTCCGTTTCAAATAGAAATTTAACGCCCCGTGCCTGCAGATCTTCATTCACTGTTGGGTTGTGAATCATCTCGCTCAGCAGGTAGATATCCTTATCCGGATAGTTTTTTACGGTGTCGTAAGCGATATCAATAGCATTTTCCACGCCATAGCAAAAGCCAAAATGCCGTGGTACAAAAAACCGAACAGGACCAAAATCGAGCACACTGGGCTCCATATCTTTCTTGGTGGGATCCATCACCTTATTGGCATCTTTGACCTTGCTAATGATCGGCGATTGATAAATATCCGGGATGTTGAATTTCTTGCGAGCCATAACTATTTGCTGGATTTGATTTAGCTCCGAAATATACGGAGATGAGCGGGAAACATCACAAAGAATAACAGTAAATCAGGTGCGAACGATCAGTAGAATCGTAAGTGAATTGTATGATCAAAATTCTCTAAAGAGATGTTTTTATCTTACTACTCGAGGTCTTTGCAAAACTATACTGTCATCGCGCCTTGTCCCGCCCATGCGGGGAATGTAATGCAGCGATCTCCTTTTAGAAGCTTTGATCGGGAGATTGCCTGCCTATGCCGAAGCTTTTGTAACATCATAAGCCATATTTTATAGAAGGCTCCGCGCAGGCAGGCTTCTCAGGCTCGCAATGACAAGCTTAATTTTCGGGTTTTGCAAAGGCCTCTACTCAAGACTCACTACTCACAATGATCTCAAACTTCAGCCACTTCATCCAGCTTAACACCAACAAGGCGGCTGATGCCTGTTTCGGGCATCGTTACGCCATACATCATCTCGGCTTTGCTCATGGTCTTTTTGTTGTGCGTGATGATGATGAATTGGGTTTCTTCGCTAAAATTTCGAACCATATCTGCGAAACGCTCAATATTTGCGTCATCTAATGGAGCGTCCACCTCGTCAAGAACACAGAACGGAGAAGGCTTAACGAGATAGATGGCAAACAATAGCGCAATAGCGGTAAGCGTTTTCTCTCCCCCCGATAGCTGGTTAATAGTGGAGGGACGCTTGCCTTTGGGATTGGCCTTGATTTCAATGGTTGCATCGAGCGGATCTTCGGCTTCTTCGTCAATTATAAGATCGCAGTAATCATCCTCATTAAACAGTGTGTGGAATACTTTCTGGAAGTTGACACGGATTTTTTCGAACGTTTTATTAAACCGCTCAACAGCTGTTTTGTTAATCTCATCAATGGTTTCCTGAAGCTCCTTAGCAGCCTGGTGTAAATCGCCGACCTGCTCTTCGTAAAAATCGAGCCGCTCTTTTTCCTCTTCGTACTCTTCGATGGCCAGCGGATTCACTTCTCCAATTTTATTGAGCTTCTGTCGTAGCCAGGAAATGCGTTCTTTAGCCTCATCAGGCTCGGTATCATCGGGCAATTCTTTGTCAATCTGATCCATTAAAACGTCGTAGGTTTCCCAGATATGATCAGAGAGATTTTCGATCTGCATCTCGTACTTCTCTTTTGACATCGCAAGGTGATGGACGAGCTCCATATTGACCTCCTTGCGTCGGCGAACTTCCTTCAGATCTTTCTCAATTTCATTAATGCGTCCGCGCTGCTTACCCGAAGCTTCCTCGGCCTGTTCCAGCTGCTTGTCAGCCTCCTGCTTTTTCTCTTTAAGCGTGCTGAGTTCGTCTTCAAGCTGCTCAATGGTTGATCGGTACTTGGTGATACGTTCTTTGGCTTCTTCGGTCTTCTCCGAGCGAATTTTAAGTCGTTTCTTAAGGTTTTTAATCCCTTCCTGCGCTCGTTTAATATCCCGCTCGTGATTCTCAACTTTATTCTTCAGATCTTGATGCTTTAGCTGGGCATCATTATATCGGCTTTGAGCTATGGAGCGTTCTTCATCAAGTTCCTGCAGTGCTTCCTTCTTCTCCTCTTGCTGTTCATGCAGATCCTTTAGCTTTTGTTGCAATTCTTTTTGTTTGGGTTGCAGTTCATCCAACTCTTGTTTAGAGGAATCCTCGTTATCAATGAGTGACTCGCGTCGATTTTCGAGTTCCCCTATGTTTTTCTGATAGATCTCAATCTTGTGCTCAAAGCTGTTGATATTATTTTCGATCTTTCGGACTTGCTGCTCTTTCTCTTTGAGCTCTTGCTCCAGTTCGTTTAGATCAATAGCTTCATATTGCTGTTGGACTTCCTCGAGCTGTTCTTCGGATGATTGAATCTCACTGCTGATAGAGCCCGCCTTATCTTCCAGTTTGGATATCTTATCCTTTAAGCCAACACGAATACCGGCATTTTTGCTTTTGCTTCCACTCTTTAAAAATTGTGTATTGGTGATAACTTCACCGTCATATGTTACTCCCGTTTGGCCGTCATTTTCAAGTGAGGAGTAAGCTTCATCTACAGAGTCGAAAATGCGAACATTTCCCAGTAAAAGTTCTTTTAAAGCACTGAATTTCGATTTGGTTTCGACTTGCTTGGCCAGGGAACCAGAAACCGTTTGATACGAGTCGGAAAGTTGATTGAGAGGAATAAACGTTGCCCGGCCTTTATTGTTTTCTTTAAGCAGCGTGGCTGCTTTTCGGGCGTCATCGAGTGTGTCGACTACCACATAATTAAGCGCATCAGCCAAGACGGCCTCAAGGGCAACAGCGTGTTTTTCATCCGTTGAAAGCAGGTTTGACACGACGTCTAATTGATTAAACTGCTCGGCATGATTTTCCAAAAGGAACTGAACACTGCTTGGAAAGGCTTCATTGGAGTTTGCAATATCCTGCAGCAGTTCGATCTCAGACTGTACCGAATCCAACTTGCTTTGATGACTGCGGATCTGATCTTTGAGTGTATTTTGTTTTGTACTAAGCTCTTCGCGCTGCTCGCGAGCAGATTGCAGTTTTTCCTGTTGCTCGTCGCGTTTTGATTTTGCTTTCTTTAGTTTTTCTTGGGCCAGCTTTTTCTCCCCGCGAAAATTCATGATCTCATCTTCAAGATCTTCAATCTCTTCACGAATACGAACTAAATCACCTTCTGTATTTTCCAGACGTGATTCAATTTTAATTCGCTTAGTCTGCAGGTCGTTGAGATCCTGGTTCGCCTGAGAAAAGTCTTGTTCCAGCTGATTTAGCTCTTCTTGTTCTTTGTTGTACTGCTGTTGAATTTCGGAGTAGCGCTCCTTGGATTCTGCAAGATTTTTTTCTGCTTTTTCAAGATCGTCATCGAAGGTAGCCAGTTTCTTTTTGCTGCTTTTAAAGGCTTCCCGGAGATCCTCCAAGTCCTTTTCGCTCTGCTCAATATCGTTGGTGTACTGCTCAATTACGTTTTCTTCATTGGAGATCTTTTCCTGCGTAATCTCGAGTGATGTTTCGGTATCCCTGATTTTAGAATTGAGCTGACTAACCCGTCGTTGTGCTTCAGACTGTTGCCGCTCTTTTTCATTAAGTGCTTTGCGAGCTTCTTCGGCTTCCTCTTCAAGCTTTTCTGCCTTTGCAACAATTTCCTTCTTTTCTTTGTCCGCATTCTCAATACGTTCTTCAAGCGGCTCGAGCTCTTCTTTTATCTTAAGGTATTCGTGCTTGTTTAACGCCTTGTCGAGATGTTCTAACTCCTTCTTGTATTTCTTTGCCTTTTGAGCTTTTTCGGCCTGTTTTTCGAGGGAATTTGTTTTCTTTCGAACCTCAACCAGAATATCTTCAACGCGCTGCAGATCGGCTTGGGTTTCGTCGAGCTTGCGAAATGTTTTCTTTCGTTTTTCCTTATATCGGGTAACGCCTGCGGCTTCCTCAAAAAGTCGACGACGATCATTATTATTGTCATTAAGAATTTCTTCGACCATCTTCAGCTCAATTACCGAGTAAGCGTCCGAGCTCATCCCGGTATCCATAAACAGGTCGGTGATATCCTTTAGCCGGCAGGTCGTCCCGTTGATGAGGTACTCACTTTCCCCCGACCGATACAAGCGTCGACCAATGGTAACTTCGTTATATTCGGTGGGCAGCAGGCCTTTGTTATTGATAAACGTAAGGTAGACCTCTGCCATACCCAGGGCATTCTTCTTGGCAGTCCCGTTAAAGATAACGTTCGACATGCTTGAAGAGCGAAGTAGGGTAGGGCGCTGTTCGCCGAGGACCCATCGCATGGCATCAACAATATTGGATTTGCCGCAGCCGTTGGGTCCTACAATTGCTGTTATGCCTTTATCAAAAGTGACATTGGTTTTGTAGGCAAAACTCTTGAAGCCCTGAAGTTCAAGTTCGGATATATACATTTACAGGTTACAAGTTACGGGTTTCAGGTTAGTTATAACCTTGGCTCTGTATTAATAACATCAAAATTCAATTAGTACTAAAAAAGGATACAGCTAAATTAAAAATTAATTTCCTAAGGAAGGTTCTTAAATCTATTTGGCTATCAAAAATTGAGGTCTATGCCACATAAGGAAACTTTAAACATGCAACCTGTATCCTGCAACTTAGATCAGACGGTCATGATTTCTTTTTCCTTCTTCTCAGAAAGGTCTTCCACCTTGTCGGTATGCTGATCGGTTAATTTTTGAATTTCATCTTCGGCCTCATAGAGAGAATCTTCAGGAAGTGATTCTTTCTGTACTTTCTTTTTGACCTCATCGTTGGCATCACGACGAGTATTACGGATTGAAATGCGTGCTTCTTCAGCAAGTTCATTTACACGCTTCACAAGTTCTTTACGTCGTTCTTCAGAAAGTATTGGTAACGGTATCCGAATAATATTTCCATCATTATTTGGATTTAATCCCAACCCGGCAGCCATAATGGCCTTTTCGATATCTTCCATGGCAGATTTATCAAACGGTTCTACGGTAAGGAGACGAGCTTCGGGAGCACTGACGTTTGCCAACTGGTTTAACGGTGTTTGCGATCCATAATAATCAACCTTTACACCATCAAGAATCGAAGGTTGAGCTTTACCGGCGCGAATATGAGATAGTTCTTTTTTATAGTGTGCGACAGCCTGATTCATTTTTTTATCAGCAGATTTAATAATGGGCTCTAACTCTGGTGGTATCATAATATTCGCGTGTTGTTTAATTCTTTTTTGATGATGCTATTGTTTAATCAAAATGAATTTAAGAAATCTACGAATCTTCCCAAACCACCTTTGTTCCGACTGATGTATCTTCCTGTAAGACTTTTTTCAGGTTTCCAACTTTGTTCATATCAAAAACGATGATAGGCGTTTTATTTTCGCGACATAGAGTAAATGCTGTTAAATCCATAATATCCAGCTGCCGACTAAGCACTTCTTCGCCGGTAATAGTGGGAAATTTTTCAGCATCGGGATTAAGTTCCGGATCAGAATCAAAAATACCGTCAACACGAGTTCCTTTGAGAATAATATCAGCTTCAATTTCGATTGCGCGAAGTGAAGCAGCCGTATCAGTCGTGAAATAGGGATTTCCGGTACCGGCACCAAAAATCACAACCCGTCCTTTTTCGAGGTGTCGGGTGGCACGACGGCGAATATAGGGCTCGGCGATTTCTTCCATCCTGATGGCCGACATCAGGCGCGTTTGTACCCCCATTCGTTCCATAGAATCCTGCAGAGCCATACTATTAATCATGGTAGCAAGCATGCCCATATAATCGCCTTGTACGCGATCCATACCTTCTGTAGCGCCCTTGACACCTCTAAAGATATTTCCTCCTCCTACGACGACAGAGACCTCGAATCCTTCGTCATGAATAGACTTGATTTCCTCAGAGTACTGGGTAAGAATATCTCCGTCAATGCCGTGTCCCTGTTCACCTAAAAGTGCTTCTCCGCTTACTTTTAATAAAATCCGATGATATTTGCTCTTCACTTTTTTACCCTTGTTAATTATTGAGTTGACTGTCTTTTAAATACGATCTTATCAATATTATAATCCCTTAAGCATAAAAAAAAGGCTACCGAATCGGTAGCCTTTTTGCGAATCAAAATGATTACGAGTCATCGCCGAGCTGGAGTCGATGGAACGACTTAACCAGCGGAGTATCATTGTTTTTGAGATACTCCTCAACAGAGAGACTGTTATCCTTCACAAACTTTTGTTCCAGGAGAACGCGTTCTTCATAAAAGCGTCGTAATTTACCTTGTGAAGCCTTTTCAGCAATTTCTTCAGATTTTCCTTCTTCAAGAAGTTGGTCTTTGGCAATTTCGAGTTCTTTTTCAACGATTGAGCTATCAACGCCTTCTCGTGTTACGGCCAACGGATTCATTGCCGCAATCTGCATGGCTACATCTTTGCCAATTTCCGGATCTTCTACCTCATCTTCGAACTCAACCAATACACCAAGTTGATTTCCGGGATGAATATAAGAGATAAAGGAACCGTCTGTTTCAGCATATAAAACGCGGTTAATCTTAATTTTTTCACCGATTTTACCAACCATGTCTTTTACGTGATCGGCAATAGAAAGTCCTTCATAATCGGTTTCAAGAAGCTCATCAACCGATTCGATTTGGTTTTCAAATACGATGTCTAAAAATTGTTGAGTGCGATTTTGGAAATCATCGTTACGAGCAACGAAATCTGTTTCGCAATTAATTTCGAGTGCTGCGGCTTTACTTCCGTCATCGCTTACGCGCGTAACAATCAAACCTTGATTGGCTTCACGATCAGATCGCTTTTCAGAAAGTTGTTGTCCCTTTTTGCGAAGGATTTCAGTTGCTTTTTCAAAATCGCCGTCAGCTTCTTGGAGGGCCTTTTTGCAGTCCATCATGCCTGCTCCAGTCTGTTCGCGTAGTTCTTTTACGTCTTTTGCAGAAATACTCATTGTTCGAGTTACGCTATTTAAATTGTTGTTCTAAGTTTAAGAGAATAGTACAGTACAGCCGTTTATCACTCTTCTTCGTTCGAAGAATCGTCGTCACTGGAATCTTTCTTCTTGCGACGTTTACGGCGTTTACCTGTAGCTTTGGTTTTTTCTTTTACCTGTTGCTCTTCAGCTTTACGCGCTTCTTCTGTAGCCTGATCCATTATTTGCTCCTCACTTTGGGCTTCACGCTCGGCGTTACCTTCAATAATAGCATCGGCAATTTTAGAAGTGACAAGCTGAATGCTGCGAGCAGAATCATCATTGCAGGGAATAATGTAATCCGGAATATCGGGATCACTGTTGGTATCAACCATTGCAATAAGGGGGATATTTAGTTTAACCGCTTCATTTACGGCGATGTCCTCTTTAATGGTATCAACAACAAAGATTGCGCCGGGAAGATGTCCCATATTGGCAATACCGCCCAAGGTGTTTTCAAGCTTATCATACTCACGCTCCAGCATGAGAGCCTCTTTCTTTGTAAGCTCGTCAAAGGTACCGTCTTTACTCATACGATCGATTTCTTCCATACGAGAGATGCTCTTTTTGACAGTACTGAAGTTGGTCATCATTCCTCCTAACCAACGGTGAGTAACAAAAGGCATCCCACATCGGATGGCTTCTGTTCTAACAATGTCTTGAGCTTGCTTTTTGGTACCGACAAAAAGGACATTTTTTCCGGCCCGGGCAAGTTTGGTAACTTCATCCAGTGCTTCCTGGAAAAATTTCTGTGTTTTTTTGAGATCAATGATGTGAATCCCGTTGCGTTCCATGAAGATAAATTCCTTCATTTTGGGATTCCATCGGCGGGTAAGGTGACCAAAATGGGCACCGGATTTCAATAGTTCTTCTAAGTCAGGTGTAGTAGGCATAGGTTAGATTTATTTTTGAGTTAATCCTCTATGCAGATCATCCCCGGCGCTAATCCCAACAGTTGTTGGAACACTCGGCGCACTGAGTAGCTGCATATGTGTGATTGAATTTTGTAACGTGTGGAAAAAGAAAACGTGTAAGCGCGATCTATTAACGCTTGGAGAACTGGAACTTCTTACGAGCACCAGGTTGACCGTATTTCTTGCGTTCTACCATACGATCGTCGCGTGTAAGCAGATCATGTGCTTTCAAAACATCGTGCCACTCTTCGTTGTGATCATCAAGAGCACGAGCCAAAGCGTGTTGGATAGCGCCGGATTGTCCGGTGATGCCACCGCCGCTTACATTTACCAAGATATCAAACTGTCCGTCAGATTCGGTAACGTCAAGCGGAAGCTTGGCTATATTGCGATGTGCCTGAGTGCAAAAGTATTCATCCAGAGGTCGTTTGTTTACAACAAACTCACCTGATCCAGATTGAATATAGAGTCGCGCAGTAGAAGTTTTTCTTCTTCCGATGAAATTTTTCTGTTCCATTCGTGATTAAAGCTCGATTTTTTCTGGTTGTTGTGCTTCTTGTTCATGAACCGGACCGGCATAAATCCGAATATTGGTCATAAGCTTGTCGCCCATCTTGTTCTTTGGCAACATTCCTTTTACAGCTTTTTTAATAACCAGTTCGGGATTGTGGTCCAGCATCTCTTCTGCCGAAGTGAAACGTTCGCTGCCGGGATATCCGGAATAACTGAAATATTCTTTCTGTTGTAGTTTCTTGCCGCTCAGTTTAACTTTGCTGGCATTGATTACAACAACGTTGTCACCGGTGTCCATATGAGGAGCGAAGTTAGGCTTATGCTTGCCTCTAAGTAGACTTGCTACTTTGGAAGCAACTCTTCCGAGCGCCTTATCTTCGGCATCAACAAGAACCCAATTCTTTTCGATATCACTCGGTTTAGGGGAGTAGGTCTTGTAACTGTTAGTATCCACGGTTAAAACTTGTTTATAATTGCTTTTATGTGAAGTCTCGAAAAATAGGCTTATTTATATCCATTTGCAACGGTGAAGTTATGAATATTTTCTAAGCACTATTTGAGACTGAAATTTCGGTCATATCGGTGTCTTAATTTATATGTTGTAATAGAAAAAACTGGAGTTTAAGATAAGATATTCTTAAAAATTAATTGTACCTTTCAGCTATAGAAAGGCCTCCTTAAAATAGGCCAAACAAAGTTGAAAAAGGACAATCGAGATGCCATGAGTAAAGAGAATAAATTTTTACAGACCAAAATCCCATTCGATACAGGAGCTGGCCAAGCGCACCTGTATAGTTTGAAAAAACTGGAAGAGCTTGGATACGATAATATTAGCAACTTGCCATTTACAATTCGTGTTTTGCTGGAATCGGTACTCAGAGAACACGATGGCTATGTTGTTTCCGATGATGACGTTGAAGTATTGGCCAATTACAATGCAAAAAATCCTCAGGGCGAAATTCCGTTTAAGCCTTCACGGGTTGTACTGCAGGATTTTACGGGCGTTCCTGCTATTGTTGATTTGGCGGCATTGCGTTCAGCGATGGAGCGCATGGGCGGGAATCCAACTTCTATTAACCCGCAGGTGCCGGTAGACTTGGTGATTGACCACTCGGTACAGGTTGATGAGTTTGGTCAAGAGTTTGCCTTTATGCACAACGTGGAGAAAGAGTTTGAGCGTAACCGCGAGCGATATGAATTCCTGAAATGGGGGCAACGATCCTTTGATAATTTTAGAGTAGTTCCTCCGGGGCGTGGTATTGTCCACCAGGTGAACCTTGAATACCTGGCCAAAGGAGCATTTAGTCGGGAAGAGGAAGATGGCACCACCGTGGTATATCCCGATACGCTTGTGGGGACTGATTCTCATACGACCATGATTAACGGTCTGGGTATTTTGGGCTGGGGCGTTGGCGGTATCGAAGCGGAAGCTGCCATGTTGGGACAACCTATATATATGCTCGTGCCCGAAGTAGTGGGGATGAAGTTGACCGGAAAATTGCGCGAAGGCATTACGGCAACCGACTTGACGCTTACAGTAACGCAGATGCTTCGAAAGCACGGCGTAGTTGGTAAATTTGTAGAGTTTTATGGTGATGGTCTGAGCCATATGAGTCTGCCCGATCGTGCGACCATTGCCAATATGTCTCCGGAATACGGTGCAACAATGGGATTCTTCCCGATGGATGATGAGGCTATGCGCTATATGCGTCGCACTGGTCGCGATCCGGAGCATGTAGAAATGGTTGAGCGATATATGAAAGAGCAGGGATTATATCATACTGATGATATGACCGATCCCGAATTTACGGATACACTGGAGCTTGATCTCGGTGATGTGGAAACCTCGCTGGCCGGTCCCAAGCTTCCGCACGACCGCATTGCGTTGCCCAATATGAAAAAAACGTTTGAGAGCAGTCTGACTAGTGATGATCCTACTATGGGATTCAACTTGGCGCAGGAGAAGCTGGCGAATAAAGGCACGTTTAAAAATGGAGAGGAGATTGAGATGGAGCATGGTGATGTGGTAATTGCTGCCATTACATCCTGCACAAATACATCGAACCCAAGTGTAATGTTGGGAGCTGGAATTGTAGCGAAGAAAGCGTTCGAAAAAGGCTTGGAAGTTCCTCCTTATGTTAAGACTTCCTTGGCGCCCGGTTCTCGTGTAGTTACCGATTATCTTGATGAAGCCGGACTTACGGATTATATGGATCGACTTGGATTTAACCTGGTGGGCTATGGATGTACAACCTGTATCGGCAACTCAGGACCATTGCCCCAAGCGGTTGAAAATGCGGTGAAAGAAGGAGACCTGATTGTAGCAGGCGTACTTTCGGGTAACCGAAACTTTGAAGGACGAATCCATCCCTATGTGAAAGCTAATTATTTGGCTTCGCCGCCGTTGGTGGTAGCTTATGCATTGGCGGGTACTGTAGATATTGATCTCGAAAATGAACCGCTTGGCAAAGACAAGGATGGCAATGATGTATATCTCAAAGATATATGGCCAACATCCGAAGAGATTGCCGAGCATCTCGATAATGCTATTCGTCCCGAGCTTTTTGAAAAGCAGTATGGTGATATTTTTAAATCCGAGGAGTGGGATGAAATTCCAGTTGGCGGAGGAGAGCTTTATGAATGGAAAGATGAATCAACGTACATTCAGGAGCCGCCATTCTTCATGGATATGGGCGAAGATCCCGATCCCATTACATCAATTAACGGTGCGCGTGCATTGGTAAAAGTGGGTGATTCTATCACTACCGATCACATTTCACCGGCAGGAAATATTCCTAAAGATAGTCCTGCTGGTAAGTACCTAATTGAGCACGGTGTTGAGCCGAAAGATTTCAACTCTTATGGATCGCGTCGGGGTAACGATCGCGTGATGACTCGCGGTACGTTTGCAAACGTGCGATTTAAAAATCAGCTGGCTCCGGGTAAAGAGGGCGGATATACCAAATACTTCCCCGAAGATGAGATCACGACTATCTACGATGCGGCTATGCGGTATAAGGAAGACGATACGCCGCTGGTTGCACTGGCTGGAGATCAGTACGGTACAGGCTCATCACGAGACTGGGCCGCCAAAGGTACTATTTTGCTGGGCGTTGAGGCAGTAATTGCCACCTCGTACGAACGGATTCACCGTTCTAACCTTGTTGGAATGGGGGTACTTCCGCTGCAGTTCAAAGAAGGAGAATCAGCGGATACCCTTGGACTGGATGGTTCGGAAGAATTTGATATCCATTTGGATGACGAGCTAAAAGCACAACAGATGGTGAACGTTGAAGCCAAAAAAGAAAACGGGGAAATAGTTTCTTTTGAAACGATTTGTCGTATAGATACCCCTGTTGAGGTAGACTATTATCGCAATGGCGGAATATTACATTACGTTCTGCGAGAGTACTATCGAGCTGAACAAGAACAGAAAAATTAGTATCTGCTAATTTTGGATTGCAAAATATTAAAGCCCGGATTCGTTTAGAGTTCGGGCTTTTTTTATTGGCATTTGATTGTATTTTTTGTAATTATTTTTAATAAATTCAAAAAAATAATAAATAGAGAAGGTTAAGAGAGCGAAAATTAAGGTTAATCGGGTTTACTGAGGAAAAAATGTCATCACTTAATAGAGATAAGATAGCTGGAAAAATTTCGTATAATGAAAAAACAAGCAGTAGTCTTCAAATTCTGCTAAAAAATATTAGCAGTGTTAATAAGGCTGTTAAGCTGAGAAATATTTTGCGAGAGAGTGTTGAAGTTGTGCAAAATGTGATGAATACAGAAGCCAGCTCCTTGATGCTTTTGGATGAAGATACCGGTGAGTTAATTGTGAGTATGCCCACGGGTCCGGTTAGAAAGGAGGTTAAAGGCAAAAGAATTGAAAAGGATAAGGGAATTGGCAGCTGGGTGGTTAAAAATGGGAAGCCATTCTATTCTAATAATGTAACTGAAAGCGAACTATTTGCCGGTGATATATCTGAAGACTTCACCAGCGAAAATATCATCTGCGTGCCCCTTCGGAACAGCCATAACAAAGTGATTGGAGTATTACAGGCTATTAACAGGCGCGATGGTGATTTTACTGATCGGAATATACCTGTTTTTGAAGCGCTGGCAGATCATGTGGCACTGGCGATTGAACGGAGTAGGGAACTACAGGACGTCCAAAGTAAGCTCGAAGAGCGAGATTTGCTGCTGACAGAGGTGCATCATCGGTTAAAGAATAATTTATCAACAATAACTGCTCTCATTGAACTGGAGCTTGCTGATATTGAAGATGAAGCGGCCAAAGAAGCTTTACAGAAAACGATGACTCGCATCAAATCGATGACAGAAGTGCATGATTTTCTGTATAACAATAAGCCCGGTAGTGAGATTAAGCTGAAGTTATATGTTGAACGGTTATCCGGCAAAATTTCTGAGATTCTTTCCCATGCTTCACGAGATGTTAAAATACAAGTAAAAGCCGATGATGTATCTTTGGATACCGACCGGGCCATGAGCTGTGGGTTACTTCTCAATGAATTACTGGTAAATTGCTATAAGCATGCTTTTGATGAAGATATTGAGGATCCCAGGATTATTATTGAAGTCAATGAGTTAGATGATAAAATCATTGAGTTTAAGGTTTCTGATAACGGGGCCGGTATTGAAGAGGATTTTTCGATCACGGAATCGGGCTCCGTTGGCGGATGGCTTATTGATGTGCTCATTCGCAGGCTTGATGCTGATATTAATATCCAACGAGGAGATGGAACTACCTTTTTGATTCGTTTTGATAAATAAAGTCAGAATAGCTTAAACTGGCCACCGCTCAATTCCGCGCATTGTAAAAATATTCGCCATAAGTTGAGAGATTGGAGGAGTTAGCATTAGGGAGACTAATTGTTTTCGAAAAAATGGAGTTGTGATTTTTCTTCCCAATTTCATATTCATTTCTGCTCTTTGGATAGCATTTTTGGCGGCATGTTCTCTTCGTTTTTGATACTGATTCAGGATTGTATGTTTCTGAAAGGTATTGCCCAACACCTGAAGTAATGCATCTGCCAGATCCCGTGCATCAAGCCAACCCAAATTCATTCCCTGGCCGCCTATGGGACTTACGATATGTGCAGCATCTCCGACTAAAATAGTGCGGTTTTTGACCATGGGATAAGCAATCAGTTTTTGTACACCGAAGCTGCTAAGCATAGTATGTTGAGCATCGCTCAGCGAGTGGCCAATTCTATTGAAAACGTCCGATATCAGCTGATCTTTCGAAACATCATCAATATAATTATCTGTTTTAACTACCCATCGACGGTGGTTATTGGGCAAAGGAAAAGATTCAATAAGTCCTTCATCACAAAGAAAGATAGCCGCATCAGAACCAAAATGAGTGTTTTCAGTGAAATCGCCCATAATATAGGTGTCGGGATATTGTTGCCCCTTGAATGCAATATTCGACTGCCTGCGAACCAAACTATTTTTACCGTCACACCCCACCAGATATTTGGCCCGGACGGTATGCATTTTACCGTTTTGCTCAAAGTTAACCTCAACATGTTGGCTATGCTCTGTGATTGTATTGACTTCAGCATTGCGGAGCAGCGCATTGGGATTTCGTTTGGTCAAAGCTTGTTCGAGCAACGTCTCGGTTTGGTGTTGGGGAAGAGCTAAAATAAAGTTGTACGGTTTTGGACAGCTTTTAAACGACAGCGAACCGATTTTTTTCGTATTTACGAATGCATGACCCTGTTGGATCTTGATTCCATCGCGGATAAAATTGCTGACAATATCTAATTCCTTAAATAGCTCAAGCGATACGGGATGGATACCCAGCGATCGTGATCCCGGACGCGGAGCTGATCGTTTTTCAAGAATAATATACGAAATATCGGCCTGTTCAAGACATAAGCCCAGGTATAATCCCACCGGCCCGCCTCCAATAATGATGACCTGATATGTTTCAGATAAGCTATTCATCTTCACAAGTTATCATTAGGCGAAAAGGAAAGAGGTTTTGCACATTCCAATCCTGCGGGATAATCGCTGCTAATTCGTTTTTAGTATAGCTTCGTTTGATGGAGATTAGTCCATCTTCGGTGATGAAAGAATTCCGGAAAAAGGGTCGAGAGAAGATATTGAACAAAAGATAGGCCCAGTCGTTTCTTCGCAGATCATTAAAGAGAACCGATTTTGAACATAACTTTTTTGCCTGTTGCAGTATGGATATAAGTTCTTGCTCATCTAAGTGATGAACCAAATGGTTGGACAGAACAAAGTCGAATTGTTGTGTTTCGGGGTTTAATTCTGAGAGTTCACACTGCAAGAATTCGATGTTCGAGGACATATCAAGTGTTTGTGCAAATTCCATTGCCCGGGGATCGGGATCGATGGCTGTAATTTTGAAGTTAATTCCATCTTCTTGCAACCACGCGGCTAACTTTATGGGGATATCACCGCCGCCAAAGCCGATATCCAAAAACGAAAATTGCGAATGCTGGTTAAGGTGCGGACGGATAAACTGCTTATATATATGCCGCCAACGCGATATTAATGCATTGATCTGGCTGAACTGCTGATAGGTATTATACAGCTTGTCAGCATCACAATGGGGATCATCCATGCGCTCTTTACTTTCGGTATCTCGGTGAGATAGAAACAGAGGCATCAGCTACCCTGTATTTTCTGGAGTAATCCGCTTTCAATGGTTAAGCCCGGGCCAAAGGCCATCGCCAGAACAGCCTCTTGTTTTTTGGAAGCTGGCCGATTTAACAAATCTTTCAGTACAAACAGGATGGTAGCGCTGCTCATATTTCCGTAGTTGGCCAGTACGTTTCGAGATGGCAATAGTTGGTCGTCAACAAGGTTGAAGCTTTGCTGAACTTTATCCAGGATCGCACGTCCGCCGGGATGAAGTGCCCAATGATGAATATCATTAGCTGTAAGTTGATAATCTTCGAGCAATGGTTGAATGGATTGCGCCAGGTTGGATTTGATAATATCCGGCACATAAGTAGATAATACCATATCAAAGCCGGTATCGCCGATCGTCCATGCCATATCTTTTTCACTGTCCTGGGCGATAGATGTAGCAAACTGAGAAAGTTCAAAGCTGTTATTTTCCTGGGATTTGTTGCTGTTGATGATTGCTCCTGCCGCACCATCAGCAAAAACGGATGCTGAAATCAAGTTGTCAGTAACTTCTGAGGGTTGCAGGTGTATAGTACAAAGTTCAAGACAAACGATAAGTACGTTTGCATCAGGTTGGGACTCACAAAAAGCTTTGGCCATTTTCATAGCGGGAAAGGCGGCAAAACATCCCATAAAACCAAGATGAAACCGTTGAGTAGATGTTGATAATCCCAGTTTTTGGATGATTTCGAATCCGGGTTCCGGAGCAAAAAAGCCGGTGCAGGAGACAGTGATAACGTGTGTAATGTCATCGCGATCTACGAACGGATTGTCAGCGATGGTTTGCCGAGCCGTTTCTACAAAAAGTTCTTTTGCTTTCTGAGTGTAAAGTTCGTTGCGGTCTCCGGTAGAGGGTACGTTTAAGGTGCCATCCTCCTGAAAGAAAAATCGCGGATCGCCGTTGGCATTAAAATCGGGAATAACGGTATGGCGCTTGTTAATTCCAGACTTGGAGTAAATACGATGGATAATGCGCTGCGTAACTTCTTTGTCGCTAATGTATTCTTTCATGCGTTCGCGCAGAAAGTTCTGATCATACGACCGTTCGGGAACCATCGTGGAAATATTTTGGATGTAACTAGCCATCTACCGCTAAATTAAAGGGTTAGAGTATGTACTTTATAATACCCTAATTTTGTGGTAAAAATTCCGAATTCCTAATTTTATAAATTCAGGTCGCGTAGTTCGTATTACTTTGTTTTATAATACGCAATATGAAATAATCAATATACCATGCCATCAATCATTTTTTGTAAGCAAGTAGAACCGGATATTGTGTAATATTGCCGCAATCGTTAGCCCGGCAATAAGTCCCATCCAAAGACCCTGTGGTCCAACATTGCGAATAATTCCCAGGTAGTAGCCGAAGGGAAGGCCCACCATCCAGTAGGCGATAAAATTAACGACCATTGGTACAGTGGTGTCTTTGAGTCCGCGAAGAGCGCCATAACCACTGACTTGCAGTCCATCCGAAATTTGAAAAATGGCAGCCATATATAGCAGGCTTACCGCTACTTGCTGAACTTCAGCATCTTGCGTATACATGCTGGTAATGAGTTCTGGAAAGAGGTACATAATTATGGCAGTGATGCTCATAAAAAAGGTAGCCATGGTAATACCCAGGTACCCGCGTTTTCGAGCTTCGGCTATAGATCCCTTTCCAATGGCGTTTCCAACTCGGGTGGTGATGGCCGTTGAAAGTCCGAAAGGAACCATAAAGGTCATTGCCGAAAAGTTAATGGCAACTTGATGACCGGCAACGGCCACAGCACTGAGTGATCCCATCAATAAACTCACTAAAGCAAACATGGTCACTTCCATGGTAGAGCTGAGACCGATGGGGATACCCACCTGTAGGAGCTCTTTTAGGTATTTCCATTCCGGCAGCCGCCAGGTTGAAAATATTTGGAATCGGTCGTACGGCTTATGGTTCATCGTGAAAAGAAGCATCCCCAGAAACATGACATACCCCACGATGGAGGAAGCGTAACCGCAGCCGACTGCGCCCAGTTCGGGGAAGCCGAGGTGACCGTACATAAGTACGTAATTTGCTCCCACGTTGACAAAAACACCGATAAGAGCGAAATACATAGCCGGACGAGTAGCCGACATCCCTTCGTTGAAAAAGCGGAGCGCCATATATCCACAGACCCCAAAAACGCCCCACGAAATGGCATCGAGATAGCCTTGTGAGAGGGGGATAATCTCTGGCGTTACATCAAGAAAGTGCATGACAAACTCGAGATTGCGGATTAGGAAAAAGATGGGGATGGCGAGCATCAGGCAGAGCCACAATCCCTGCCGGACATTGACACCAATTTCATCGAAATTACGTCCCCCGATATGCTGAGCCACGATGGGAGTAAGCGCCATAAGCGTGCCGGCCGCCAGCATCATAAAGGGCATAAAGACCGCCCCGCCCACGGCAACGGCTGCGAGATCTTGGGCCGAAAGGTTGCCTGCCATTACTGTATCCACAAAGTTCATCGACATTTGCAGCAGTTGAGCGATAATGACCGGTAGACCGATCTTGAGTGTAATACCGGCCTCTTTGCGCAGGTTATATTTTTCGGATTTTAAATAAGCGAGCATTAAAGAATATACTGCTTCAGGAAAGAGAAATTTTCGATTTCAGCGAATCGCGTATGGTACAAAAAATGTGAGGGAAAAGTAAGCTAAGCTTGGGTGTTAGTTTTGAGGCAACTTAATCACAAAAGTAGTGCCTTCTCCTTCGACAGATGCAAAGCTAATGCTGCCTTCGTGTGCTTCGATAATTTTTTTACAAATCGCCAGCCCCAGGCCGGTGCCACTGGATTTAGTCGAGAAGTTCGGAACAAAAATATTGGGACGGTCTTCTTCGGCGATGCCGCTGCCGTTGTCTTCTACCTCAATAAATACATTTTGCTTATGGTGATGGTATAGTCGAAGCACAATTTTTCCGCCTTCATCGGGCATCGCTTCGTAGGCGTTTTTTACCAGGTTGATGATAACCCGCTTTAGCTCATCTTTTATGCCTTGAATATGCACCGGATGCTGTGGAGTTTCGAGATGAATACTGACTTTTTCATCATGTTCGTAGAGCTTGGCAACCGAATTTAAAATAGTTTTTAGATCAACTTCTTTAAAATCTTCGGTGAGCGGTTGGGAGAACTTTGAAAAATCAGAAGCGATATGATTAAGTGATTGAATCTGTTCAATCAGATTGGCTGTAATCTGTTGTACTTTTTTCTTTAACTCTTCGGGATTTTGATGGTCACTTTTTAGTTGTCGTTCCAAATGCTGAACGTTCAATTTCATCGGTGTGAGCGGGTTTTTGATCTCATGGGCTACCTGCTGGGCCATCTCTTTCCAGGCGGCTTCGCGTTCGGCGGCGGCGAGCTCCTTTTGCAGCTTTTTAAGTCGCGATACCATATTGTTGTAAGCTTCGGCAAGATTTCCGATCTCATCATCGCTGGTGACGGGAATGGTGGTATCGAGATTACCGCCTGAGATTTTGTTTAGCCCGCGTTGAATGTGTACTAATGGACGTGTGAGTTGCTTTGAGATAAAGGTTGATCCGAGGATAAATAATCCAAATACAAAGAGGTAAACGAGAATGAGATAACTGATAGTTTCAAGCAGCTGCTGGTCGTATTTCGGAGATTCCAAAAACGTAGGGATGGCAATGGTGGCTATCGGTTCGTTTTGGTTATTTAAAATGGACCGATATCCGATGAGTAGATTCTGTCCGGCTAGTTGAACATTGGAATAAGCGTCTTGGCGATTCCGATTGTTTAACTGGTGATAAATATCATAAGGCAAGGCTGCGGGCAGCAGATGCTGTTGGTAGATCTGCGGAGTGGTCGTTTCCGTAACGGTTCGTCCGGTATAAAAGCTGGCATCAACATCAAGGGGAGTGGTAAGAGAATCCAGCGAAAAAGAAGAACCGAGCTGACTTTTTTGCCGAATAATTTGATTCGATTCGATAGTGTTGGATAACCGTTCGAGCTTGTCGACCAGCTCTTGCCGTACGATATCGCGGTTTTGCTGTTTTATAGCGTAATGGGATGAGGCAATTAGGAATCCCAGAAAGATTAGCGTTGCAAGCAGAAAACTATCGATCAGCCGATCCTGGAAACGCACATTGGAGCCAAGAAACCGGAAGGTGAATTTTGGCATTGTCTGTTTTATTAGTAGGACAACGCCGCTTATCAACAACAGGAAAAAGCTGAAACGAAAGAATGAAAAAAGGATGATCCTGAATCCGGGCAGGGTAGTACTTGCTTTGATGACGTTGTCCTTAGATTCGTTCCAAAATAACGTGCGGTACGAAAAGGTGTCTGTTTCGTTGGTTACATAGATGAGGGTATCACTTTGTAAAGCGTTAAGTTGATTCTGTTCTAAGGTGCGATATTTAGGGAAATAGTTGGTAAAACCCTGCTGTACGGAATTTATAAGTTTTCCGTTTTGAAATTTTTGCAAGAGGTAAGGGGTGTTTAAATCCTCAAAGCTAAGCCTGGACATAACGGTTCGGATGGGCTTATTGTATTCCGGACGTTCCTGATACACTGAGCAGAGAATCCAGGCAATAGGTTCTTGATCCGAAATTCCAAAAATGGGAATCCAGCCACGATAAAAGGTGCGATACTTTTGCTGATTAACGAGTTGTGGTAATTGAACCACCGGCCGAATCGTGGACTTGGTAATCTGTTCAATTTCGGTAACAATCTGCAGCGTTGATATGTTATACATATTCACCCAATTGGGAGAGTTAAGGTCGGTAGCATAATCGCTGATCAGTTCTCCTGATGAATTTACAAGCTGAAGATTTAACGAATAGGTGTTACCTCTGGGAGAAATATAATCCTGTATTGTTTGGGTAAATCGGGTTTGCAGGTTAGATCTGTTTTCTTGTAGATCTTCGGAAGTAATTCCTCTAAAACTTTCTTCAAGCCTGATAAGTAAATTACGTGTAAGACGTTCTGCAAATTGATCTTCCTCCTGGGCATAGCTTGATGCGCGCTGCCATAGTTTATCATCGGTATTATTAAGTGCCGCCTGATATATTGCCGGTAAACAGACAATAGCAATTAAAAAGGATCCGATAATAACTTTTCTCATGCGGGATTTTCTGGTAAGCTGAGAAAGCTCTTTTTCATAGGAAATAGCAATAGTCAGCACAATGATAAATCCCAAAATGCTGCTGTAGAACATCGAGTTGAAAATAAGGCGTTCCGGAATAAACAGTTGGGCAGCAAATAGGCTTAAAATAAAACTCGTAGATAAAACGGATGAAGTGAGCTTGAGATGCTCCCGGGAAAATCGAAATAGCATACGATTTAAAACTACGAGTAAAATACCGGCAGCCAAGGTTGCCATTCCAAGTACCAGGTACAAAATGATAGTTCCGGGTTCGGGGAAAATGCGTAGGTCGAGAAGAGCCACTCCTGCACCATTTGTTGCCTGGAAAAGCATTTTAAAAAAGCTGAGAATGCCCAACGCATTAACAACTCCAAAAATACCGGCTAAACTTATGACGGTTAAATACCAATCGGCTTTGAGCTCGTGCTTGTATTCCTGCAGCTTTCGTGTGATTACCCAAGAGGCAATAAGGGCAAAAGCAGCATTGGTGAAAGCAGTACTTAGGTTGGTAACCATGTTAACCCACTCCGTACTATCCGATGAGGTAATCGAAAGTATCCAGTAGGATAGTATACTGGAATGCGATGAGATTGCCCATCCAACGATAACAAACAGGAGTTGTGTCAAGAGGGCCTTCCACCATAAAAGATTTTCGGCAGCAATGAAGAGAATGGAAATTATAAGTACAAAGCTGAGAACAGCAAAGATTGATCGCCAAAAGGTATTATTTTCTTCCCACTCTGTTCGGGTTTGCTCAAATTCATCAGCGGTGGCGTAAACCACGCCAACAGAATCGTCTTGCAAATTTGTTAAGGTCTCGCTTTGGACGACTTGGGCCGGGGGATCACTAAAAATGCTAAAATTAAGAGGGTACGACGTTGAGAAATTATCAGAGTTAAACAGGCTGAACTCGCTATCTCCTCCAATAGAAAGAGGATTATTTTGTCGGATACGATAGGTGGTAAATAGATTGTATTTGGTGGTACCCGAACTGTCTTGAATACTGAATGGAATATGGCACTCCCAGTAAATTACATTGTTGTGTCTCTTTAGGATGAGAGCAGGTGCAGATGGATCGCGATTTTGAACTTGGGTGGTATTTTGTAGGGCAAATCCCCTCCAGATGATAGGTTTATTCTCATGATATAATGCAGCACTCCAAAGATCGGGAATTTGATTCAAAGTATTGTAAAGATATTGGTCGGATCTGTTTTGCAACAGCGGTGCTTGAAGGGTGTTCGCCAAATTTTGTGAGTCGGATAACAGTTTTTTCTGTTCTTCCAGAAAATAATCGGTGGCTCTGTCAAGGCTGCTCTCCACGACTTCTTTGTTAGTTGTGGCTGATGGTTTTACGCCATAGCGCCATCCTTCGAGGAGTAATCCGGTCACCAGTAAAGCCAGTAATGACCAGCCCAGCCAGTGATATAGTTGTTTTTTTGAGGAGAAGTTAATCATAGCCACAGCAATCGGTTCCTTAATACGAAATATGAACCGAAATTAAGGCTGAATCAAGTTAGGAATTTCTGAAGCTGGTCGTCCTTCTAATATTCCAATGATGGCATCGGCAGCAAGCATGCCAATGGCTTCGCGGGTTTGAAAGCTGGCACTGGCAATATGGGGAGTTCGAATACAGTTGGGTGCTGTTTTAAGTTTGGGATGTAGTTCCGGTTCATTTTCAAAGACATCCAGACCGGCACCGCCGATAGATCCATTATGCAGAGCATGAGCAAGGGCCTCTTCATCGACCACAGGTCCGCGCGAGGTATTAATTAAAATCGTGTCATCCGACATTAAAGAGAGTATTTCTTCATTTATCAGGTGATGCGTTTCATCAGTCAGAGGACAATGGAGGGTTATAATATCCGATTGCGAAACCAGCTCTTGAACAGTTGAGCAATATTTAGCGTCGAGTTCTTGCTCGAGATCAGGATTTACTTTGCTTCGATTGTGATAAATGATATCCATTCCCAGAGCTTTGGCCCTGCGAGCCACGCCCGTGCCGATACGTCCCATCCCGATAATGCCAAGCGTACTGCCGTTTAGTTCTTTTCCCAGAAAACCGAGCGGTTCCCAGTTGTCAAATTTTCCGTCCAGAAGATATTTCTGCGCTTCAACCAGGCGGCGCGATACGGCGAGCATAAGTCCGATCGTAAATTCTGCACAGGAATCGGTAAGTACGTCCGGAGTATTTGCCACGGCTACGTCGTGTTTTCGGGCCGCTTCAAGATCGATATTGTTATAGCCCACCGCGTGATTAGCAATAATTTTAAGATTTGCTCCCGCGGCAATAACTTTTTCTGTTATTGGGTTAGAGAGCATTGGCAGTAATGCATCATAGGCAGGGATATCATCAATAAGCGCCTGCTCATTATTATAGATGCCTCGCTCTCCTATATCTACCTGATACCGTTTTTCAAGTTTATTAATTACGGATGGAATAATGGGCTCTGTAATAAGGATGCGTTTGGACATAAAACCTTACAAACTATATGAGCTGCCGTTAACAATTGCTTTTTCGTGAGTGCTTAATTCTTTTTCAGTGATGTTACTGTAGATATATGAGAAAGGAGTGAGCACTTGAGAGCACATCATCTCGGGATTGCGCCACGCTTTAATATCTAAATACAGGGAGTCGCCGGAAGTGCGATGGGTAACCTGTTCAAGTTTTGTGCAGGCATCCGGAAAAGTTCCGCTGACCATCAGTACCGGCTTATCGTTATCCGTTATCTTTTTAACAGAATCGATATACACTTTTGATTGCTGATGCGGTTCATCGTCGGGTTCTTGGATGGTTACTAAATTTTCATAGGATTCCACAGTATCACCTTTTTGTGATGATGAAGCACAGCCAATGATCAAAACAAAAAATATTACAGTATAAAGAAGTAATCGCACGCTACTGATCATCTTCTATTTTTTGGACGGGAGCATCATTCCACATTTGTTCAAGAGCATAATATTCCCGCAGCTCTTTTTTAAAGATATGAACGACGACATTTACGTAATCAAGAATAACCCACCGGCGGGTTTCACGCCCTTCTTCTTTCCACGCTTTTTCATTTAGCTGCTCCTTGGTTTCTTTATTGACGTTATCGGCGATGGCTTTAATTTGCACATCCGTGTTGGCATGACAAATAACAAATTTATCTGCCAGCGTGGTCAATTCATGAACGTCAAGCACGGTTATATCTTCAGCCTTGCGGTCAAGGAGGGCTTCGCCAATGACTTCGATGAGTTTGTCAGAATCAACCGTTTTCTGGTCATTGGAACTGCTAAACTGTTGATTAGTTTTGGGGGATGTATTGGTCATATAATATTTGTTATAACTTGAGTGATTTGTAATCTGAACCGATTACCACAGTGGCATCCAGATAAAAGTCTTCTGATGCTTCTATAAAGACATGTTCTTCTGCAATGCCAAGTGCATCAGCTACGCGCTTGGCATTATCGGTACTAAAGGTACGAGCAATAACGACCGTATTTTGCATGTCGAAATTTTTAAAGTTTCCGGTTTCTACCACATCAAAACCGTTTTTTCGCAAAGCGGATGTAAAATCATTGGCAAGGCCTGGAACGCCACAACCGTTTAAGACTTCCAGCTGTATAATATCTCCGATTAATTCGGGATTATTTGTAGCTCGCTGATTTTCAATTCGCGGGTAGATAATGCGCGTAAATAATCCAAAGATAAGAATTGCCAGCAAAAGGCTTAGAAAGCCGATGGTTGCGTTTAAAGCAAAAGAATTCGTTTCGCTATTCTTTGATGTCATTAATTATTAAATCCGAAACTCAAAAGTTGCGATCATGGAATGGTGATCTGAAAGGATTATGACGCATTCCCGAAGACCATGGATTCATTCCATATCCATAGCTGGGCAATTGCTGGAATTGAATGCGAATATTGCTGCGATCACTAATCTGGTAATTAAGTTCAGCGTTACGGATTAAAAACTGGGTATCCATGCCGTTGTTGGAGTTGGGGGACATCATGCTGTTACCAAAGGGTGAATGTAACAGCGACAGGTCTACCCGCCCGGTTAGATCCTCTGAGAAGAAGAAATGCATGGTGTTGGTATAGGCATTCATGTTTTGAAACTGTCCGCCAACACTTCCGAACATCATCGAGTAGGAGTGGTCCATCCGCATATTAAACAGGTTGCCAAGATCTGCACCTTGGCTGGGATCATTTTGTTTGATGATTGGTCCCATCAGCTCAGAACTATTGCTAACTTCTGATCTTAATTGTGCATGAGATACAGAACTAAGCCCAACTAAAAATAAAACGACTAAACTTATCGTTGATATAATCCCTGTTTTTTTCATCATAAGACAATTACCAGATTTTTTAATCTCTTCACAGCTAATATAACGATTAGCTTCTTAAGAAAGTATAATAAAGTCTTTATCTAAGATAAAGAGCTGAGTGTGATCGTTGACAAATTTTATAGATCGCAGGGAGAACCAAGAACAAGTCTTATTTAAGTATGATTAAGGTAGGTCAATGCGGAGGTGGAGGGATTCGAACCCCCGGAACCAAAAAGGTTCAACGGTTTTCGAGACCGCCCCATTCGACCGCTCTGGCACACCTCCATGTTAAATATTGCCGTTTGTCCTACGGAATAAAATAGAGTATATTTGGAACGCTTTGAATCTGACTAAAATACCGGTTAAGCAAAACAAATAAAAGCCCATAGTTCGATAATGAAACTTACCGATTTTAAATTTGAGACAGAAGATTTTAATGTTCCTGACGAACCTGTACAGCCACGAGACGCTGCAAAGCTGATGGTTCTGAATCGAGAAGATCAATCCATCAAGCATGAAACATTTGCAGATATTCACAAATACCTGGACGAGGGAGATGTATTAATATATAACAACACTAAGGTTTTTCCCGCGCGGCTAAAAGGAAAGAAAGAGAAAACGGATGCTGATATTGAAGTGTTTTTGCTTCGGGAACTGGTACCTGAAAATATGCTTTGGGATGTGTTGGTTGAACCTGCGCGGAAAATCCGTATTGGAAATAAATTGTACTTCGGCCCCAATCTGATGGCCGAGGTGATTGATAACACAACATCCCGCGGTCGTACAATCCGCTTTCTTTTTGAGGGATCAAATGAAGAGCTGTATCACATTTTGGATAACATCGGTGAGATGCCGCTGCCTCCATATATCGAGCGCGAAGCGAGAGAAGAAGACAAGGAGCAATATCAAACTATTTTTGCCAAGGAGCGCGGCTCAGTTGCGGCACCTTTTGCAGCCATGCATTTTACTGAAGAACTGGTTGAGAAATTAGAAGATAAAGGTGTTGAGATGCTGCCCATCACGATGCACATCGGGTGGGGGACATTCCGTCCATGTGAAGTGGAGGATTTGACGAAACATCGCACCGATTCTGAAAATTATTATATTTCCGAAGAAACGTCGGCTAAAATTAATGAAGCACTGGCAGATCCCGACCGCAAAGTTGTAGGGTGTGGTACCACTTCGGTGCGAACCATTGAAACAAGTATTACTGCAAGCGGTATTTCAAAACCGGGAACAGGGTGGACGGATAAATTTATCTTTCCACCTTACGATTTTAAAATAACTGAAGGAGTTATTACCAACTTTCATCGTCCTGAGTCTACAATGTTAATGTTGGGAGCTGCATTTGCCGGATATGATTTTCTGATGGAAGCCTATGAGGAAGCGCAGGAAAATGATTATCGTTTCTTCGCTTTCGGCGACTCAATGCTGATACTCTAAGCTGTGACTACAAAAGCTCTTATAATACCGGCTGCGGGAGCGGGCAGTCGTATGAATAAAGATACGCCCAAACCTTTTTTGCAGTTAGGAAATCGTACTATTTTAGAGCAAACAATTCGTCGTTTTTTACCACTCGATGGATTGCAACAGGTTTTGGTTGCTACTTCAGAATCTTTTTTGGAAAAAACTGAGGATATCCTTGAAGAGGTGCTTCCGCCTCAGATAAAAGGTCATTGTTTGGTAGGTGGCAGGACGCGTCAGGAATCTATATATAACGCTTTGCAAGATGTATCTGTGACGGACCTTGTAATCGTTCATGATGCCGTTCGTCCTTTTGTAAAACTACAACATGTTCAGCAATGTTGTGATACGGCCGAAAAATATGGCGGGGCGGTTTTGGGAGTACCTGCCAAGGATACAATCAAGCGGGTAGATGATCAGCAGGAAATTAAAGAAACACCATCGCGAAAATTTTTATGGCAGACGCAAACGCCGCAGGTCTTTCAAAAAGATCTGCTTATTCGGGCGTACGAGCAGGCAATTAAAGATAATTTTGTTGGGACGGATGATGCCTCTTTGGTAGAACGGCTGGAGGAAAAGGTGAAAATGGTAAAGGGAGATCGATCGAACTTTAAGATCACCTATCCGTTGGATTTGGAGCTTGCAGAATTATTAATCAAAAAAGATAAATAGTATGCGCATCGGATATGGATACGATGTACATCGGTTTGAGGAGGGTGGCCCGCTTATTTTAGGCGGTGTTGAAATTCCATTTGAAAAAAGCCTTTCTGGTCATTCTGATGCAGATGTCTTGCTGCATGCCGTCACGGATGCTTTACTCGGCGCGTGTGCATTGGGTGATTTGGGAAAACATTTCCCGGATACCTCCGAAGATTATAAAGATATTGATAGCAGGGTGCTGTTACGAGAGGTATTAGGACTTATTAAGGAGAAGGGATTTTCTGTTGGAAATGTTGATGCCACAGTTGTAGCTGAAAAACCCAGGTTGGAGTCGTATATAAATGAGATGCGTCAAGTGATTGCAAAAGATCTGAGAGTGGATATTGATCAGATATCTGTAAAAGCTACAACATCTGAGGGTCTGGGGTTTGAAGGTCGTGGCGAAGGTATTTCAGCAAGAGCAGTAGTTTTATTAGAGGAGAGTGAATAATGGCTGAGCAATTTGTTCAGGAGGTAGTCCAATTTATTTATACGCTTCCTCCGTCAAGTATTTACTTGGTTTTCTTTTTTGTGGCCTATGTCGAAAATATCGTGCCGCCCATCCCTGGTGATGTGTTGGTAGCTTTTGGCGGATATTTAGCTGCGGAATCAGTTGTGGGATTGGTTCCGATTTTACTGCTTACCACTATAGCTTCGGTTATTGGATTCATGAGCATGTATTGGATTGGCAGCCGATGGGGTACGCTTATTCAACAAAAAAAGAAGCAGTTTTGGCTGCTTCGATTTATACCACTGAAATATATTAACAAGGTTCGGTCGTGGATGCAACGATGGGGGATGGGGGTCGTTTTGGCAAACCGTTTTTTGGCCGGCACCAGATCCGTTATTTCATTAACAGCGGGATTGAGTCACACCCGGATTAGTAGCACTATCTTTTATTCAACAGTAAGTTCTCTTTTGTGGAATGGAATTTTGCTTTGTTTTGGATGGATCGTGCACGAGAATTGGCAACTTATTGGAAAATACTTATCGATATATGGAAGAATAATTTTAATAGGTATTGCCATTTTCATAGTAATTAGGCTAATAGTCTATTATTACAACAAGCGGAGCCCGAATTGATAGATTTATGTAGGCTGTTAAGACAAAAAGATTTAATTAACAATTTTGTGTTGACAAAAATGAAAACTGTACTTAGTTTTGGAGTCTTTCGGCCAAAGGCTGATTGTTGCATTGGAACGTCGTTCCAAAGATAGAAAAAAGACTCGATAAGCCAGCGTAGCTCAGGGGTAGAGCAGCTGTCTTGTAAACAGCCGGTCATCGGTTCGAATCCGGTCGCTGGCTCACTTGGTTCGTCGGGTGTTTTGAAGGATTGGCCGAAATAATTTTGACATACTGATTTCGCGGGGGGATACCAAAGTGGCCAACTGGGGCAGACTGTAAATCTGTTGGCGTGAGCCTTCGAAGGTTCGAATCCTTCTCCCCCCACACTAAGCGGGCGTAACTCAATTGGTAGAGTGTCACCCTTCCAAGGTGAATGTTGCCGGTTCGACTCCGGTCGCCCGCTCAGCCCCATGCGGGAGCAAGCACAAGCCGTTATAGCTCAGGGGTAGAGCACTTCCATGGTAAGGAAGGGGTCGTCGGTTCAATTCCGACTAACGGCTCTGCAAGTGCAGAAACAATTATTGATATGATTCTGAACATTTAACTGTAAATTTATTTACTCATGGCAAAAGAGACATTTCAGCGAAACAAGCCACACGTAAACATAGGAACGATAGGTCACGTAGACCACGGGAAGACGACCCTGACGGCGGCGATTACGACGGTAATGGCCAAGCACCACGGCGGGGTGGCCAAGAAGTTTGTCGACATCGACAACGCCCCCGAGGAGAAAGAGCGGGGGATAACGATCTCGACGGCGCACGTCGAGTACGAAACCGAAGCGCGCCACTACGCGCACGTGGACTGTCCGGGCCACGCCGACTACGTCAAGAATATGGTGACGGGGGCGGCCCAGATGGACGGGGCGATTTTGGTGGTAGCGGCCACCGACGGTCCGATGCCGCAGACCCGCGAGCATATTCTGCTGGCCCGCCAGGTAGGCGTCCCGCAGATTGTGGTCTTCATGAACAAGACCGACCTGGTCGACGACGAAGAGCTGATCGAGCTGGTGGAGCTGGAAGTCCGCGAGCTGCTGAGCTCCTATGAGTTTGACGGGGACAACATTCCCGTAGTGCAGGGATCGGCCCTGAAAGCCCTGGAGGGCGACGAGGAGGCCGAGCAGAACATCCTGGATCTGATGGACGCCGTCGACGAGACGATTCCGACGCCCGAGCGCGACGTCGACAAGCCGTTTTTGATGCCGGTCGAGGATATCTTCTCGATTACCGGCCGCGGTACTGTGGCGACAGGCCGTATCGAGCGCGGAGTGGTGAAGCTGAACGACGAGATTGAGATTGTAGGTATTATCGAAGACCCGATGGAATCGGTCGTCACCGGCATTGAGATGTTCCGGCGGATGCTCGACGAGGGCCAGGCCGGCGACAACGCCGGGATCCTGCTGCGCGGGGTGGATAAAGAAGAGCTCCAGCGCGGGATGGTACTCTGCGAGCCGGGCTCGATTACCCCGCACAAGAAGTTCGAATGCGAGGTATACGTGCTGAGCAAGGACGAAGGCGGCCGACACACCCCGTTTTTTGACGGCTACCGCCCGCAGTTCTACTTCCGGACCACGGACGTGACCGGATCCTGCGAGCTGCCCGATGGGGTAGAGATGGTGATGCCGGGCGACAATGTGACGATGGAAGTGAGCCTGATTCAGCCGGTAGCGATGGAAGAAGGCCTGCGTTTTGCGATCCGCGAGGGCGGCCGCACGGTAGGCGCCGGTGTTGTAACTGAAATTATTGAGTAATAAGTCTCGTTTCTGCACGTAAAATTGCACGAAAGAATAGGCTTCTTGAAGGTCTGTTCTTTCGGCATATACGGGTGTAGCTCAATTGGCAGAGCAGCGGTCTCCAAAACCGAAGGTTGTGGGTTCAAGTCCTTCCACCCGTGCAAGTTTAGAATTGGATATAAGTTCATGAATAGTATAAAAGAATATTTACAAGATGTGCGCAAGGAGATGAAGAAAGTCTCCTGGCCAGATCAGGACGAGTTGGTTGACTATACTATTGTTGTAGTAGTATTTACGATACTCTTGTCTGCATTTATTTTTGCGGTAGATCAAGTTTATAGCACGATATTAGAGGCCATTTATCAATGACACAAGAAGATCAACATCAGTGGTACATCGTACGTATATTTTCTGGCCATGAAAAAAAGGTTAAGCGATATTTGGATCGTGAAATCGAATTGCAGGGACTGGAAGATAAAATTAGTGAGGTGTTGATTCCTACTGAAACAGTAATTGAGATACGGTCAGGAAAAAAACGCACACGGGAAAAGAACTTTCTTCCCGGCTATATTCTTTTGAAGACAATTTATGATGAGGAGGTAAATAACCTTATTCAAGGTGCTCCATCAACAATTGGATTTTTAAAGAATAAGAATGAACAAAATCCCAAACCTCTCCGTAAGTCCGAGGTAAATAGAATTCTTGGACAAGTTCAGGACAATGAGGACGCAATGGAGGAAGGAGGCAAGATTGAAATTCCCTATGATGAAGGAGATATTGTAAAGGTTATTGATGGACCATTTAAAGATTTTGATGGAACCGTACAAGAGATTAATACTGATAAACTCAAACTACGTGTTCTTGTAAGTATTTTCGGTCGAAAGACCCCGGTTGAAGTTGGTGTGAACCAGGTAGAACCTGCAACTTGACCACAATTTAATCACTTGATGCAAAGTGAGCTATTACGCGGCAAATAAAAATTAGTACAAGCAGTAAATTAAAATGGCAAAAAAAGTAGATCAAGTACTTAAGCTCCAGATTCGTGGCGGGCAGGCAAACCCTGCACCACCTGTTGGACCTGCGTTAGGTCAGGCTGGGATCAATATTATGGAGTTTTGTAAGGCATTTAATGCTGCTACACAAGAAGACGCCGGAACGATTATACCGGTTGAGATTACTGTGTATCAGGATAAATCCTTCACTTTCATAACTAAGACTCCACCTGCTGCAGTACTGCTAAAACAAGCTGCTGGGATTAAATCCGGTTCCGGAGAGCCAAACAGAACTAAAGTTGGCCAGGTAACCTGGACCCAGTGCAAAGAGATAGCAGAACAGAAGATGCAGGATCTCAATGCTTTTGAGATTGAGAGTGCTGCAGAAATGATTGCAGGTACTGCCAGAAGTATGGGGCTGCGAGTACAAAGAGATAAATAGAAGGTAAAATTAATTTATGTCAACTAAACGAGGAAAGAAATACCAAGAGGCCGCAAAGCTCGTTGATTCCGAGTTGGAATATACTCTGGAGGAAGCTTGTGATCTTGTGAAGAAGACCTCTGCGGTTAACTTCGATGCATCCGTCGATCTGGATTTACGTTTGGGAGTCGATCCCCGACATGCCGATCAGATGGTACGCGGTTCTGTTACCTTGCCACACGGTACAGGTAAAGAAATAAGCGTATTAGCTTTAGTTAATGAAGCTAAGCAAGAAGAAGCCAAAGAGGCCGGAGCAGATCATGTAGGTCTTGAAGAGTATATAGAGAAAATTGAAGAAGGATGGACAGACGTTGATGTAATTATTGCTACTCCGGATGTTATGGGGCAGATAGGTAAGCTTGGACGCATTTTGGGTCCACGTGGACTTATGCCGAATCCGAAAAGTGGTACTGTTACAAACGATGTCGCTGAGGCAGTTGAAGAAGCCAAAGCTGGTAAGATTGATTTCCGTGTAGACAAGTATGGTATATTACACGCTTCAATCGGACGAGTAAGCTTTGATGCCCGCGAAATCCGTGAAAACGCTATGGAATTTATGCGTACGGTCATGAGACTCAGACCCGCTTCTGCTAAAGGATTGTATATCCGAAGCGCGTTTATGAGTTCAACAATGGGCCCAAGTATTCCATTGAGTCGTTCATCCATAATTTCTGCATAAAGACAAAATAGGAACTGAATAATGCCAACATTAGCAGAAAAAAAACAAACTGTTGAAGAAATTACCGAAGATCTGAAAGGTTCAGGTGCTGTATATATCACCAACTACTCAGGGATGTCGGTAAAAGAAATCAACAACATGCGTGGCGAATTCTTTGAAGGTGATATCAAGTATAAAGTGTATAAAAACACCTTGGTGAAACGGGCCATGGACGAGGTTGGCGGATATGAAGATTTGTATCCCCACTTGGTTGAGCAAAATGGCTTTGCCTTTGTAGAAGAAGAGCTTGCCGCACCCGCAAAAGTGATTAAGAATCTATTTGACGAAACAGAAAAGCCAAAATTTAAAGCTGCAATCATCGACGGAGATTATTACGGTGAGGATGAGCTTGAAACGCTGGCTGCTATGAAGTCTAAGACTGAGATTCTCGGAGACATTGTTGGTCTCTTGCTTGGTCCTGTTTCTAATGTTGTAGGTGCTTTACAAGCTCCCGGTCGAAATATTGCCGGAGCCCTTGAAACAATCGCTGAAAAAGGCGACGAATAACAATTACTAACACACGAATTTTCAATTCACAAAGATCAATCGGAGATATAAACAATGGCTGACGTTAAAGATTTAGCTGAACAATTAGTCAACTTAACTGTAAAAGAAGCAAACGAACTCGCTGAATTTCTTGAAGAGGAATACGGCATTGAACCTGCAACCGGAGGTGCTGTAGTAGCAGCCGGTGGTGGAGAAGGTGGCGGCGAAGAAGAACAAACAGAATTTGATGTTGTTCTTACCGGTGCCGGAGATAAAAAGATTGCTGTTATTAAAGAAGTACGCAGTATCACTGGTCTCGGTCTTAAAGAAGCCAAGGAATTGGTTGATAATGCACCGAACCCAATTAAAGAAGCCGTCTCTAAAGAAGAAGCTGAAGACCTTAAGTCTAAGCTTGAAGACGCAGGTGCTGAAGTTGAGCTCAAGTAAATAGAGCTCAATTAAATACGTATTTGTCATTAGCCAATATCGTTTTTACGGTATTGGCTATTGGCGTCTATTTGCATGCTAGCTATTCACTTTGTATAAAGTGTATCTAAAGCGGCAAAATCAGCTCATCATCATCTTTTAATTAAAAGGAGAGGTTCCTTTTGAATAAACAAAGTAAAATGGAGAAAATACCTTTCACCGACCGCTTATCATTTGGTAGTACTGAACATGTGCTCGACTATCCTGATTTTTTGGATATTCAGCTTGAGTCGTTTTCGGACTTTACTCAATTAGATATTGCACCGGAAGACCGCAAAAATCAGGGTCTTCAAAAAATATTTAACAACAACTTTCCAATCCAGGATTCTCGGGAAACGCATATTTTGGAATTCATGCATTACAGCGTGGATACCCCAAAATACAGTATCAAAGAATGCCAGGAACGTGGGCTTTCTTATGCCGTACCCTTGAAGGCAAAGCTTCGTCTTTCTGCTGTTGACGATGATGACGAGACTACTGAAACGATTGAGCAGGAAGTGTTTTTGGGCGATCTGCCTTGGATGACAGATAAAGGCAGCTTTATTGTTAATGGATCTGAGCGAGTGATTGTAAGTCAACTTCACCGTTCACCGGGAGCATTTTTCGGTCAAAATGTGCATCCTAACGGTACACAGCTGTATAATGCCAAGGTAATTCCTTTTAAGGGATCTTGGATAGAATTCTCTACAGATATTAGAGATGTACTTTGGGCCTATATTGATCGTAAGAAAAAGGTTCCATTTACGACCTTGCTTCGAGCACTGGGATACTCGAGTGATGAAGAACTGTTTAACCTTTTTGGTGGAACAGAGCTCATTGAAATTGAATCGAAGAAGCAGTTTAAGAAAGAGCTTGTCGGTCGACGCCTTGCTACGGATATTGTCGAAGAGAAAATCGAAGAAGTTATTGATGATGAAACGGGAGAGGTTACGGAAGCGGAAAGCCGTGAAGTACTGCTCGAAGTTGATCATGAATTAACGGAAGATGATTATGGGCTCTTAAAAGAAGCTGATTTAGATGAGGTTCGTGTTCAAACACTTGAACCCGAAGAGTCTGAGCGCGATGTGTTCATGAATAGCATGCGTAAAGATCCTTCTCATGATGAGGAATCTGCACTCGCAGAAATTTATCGCCAGATTAGAACAGGTGAAATGCCGGATGCTGAAACAGCACGACAAGTGCTTGAGCGTCTGTTCTTTAGTGACAAGAAGTATGATCTTGGTGAAGTGGGCCGTTATCGTTTGAACAAGCGTCTGAAGATAGATGTGGATATGGATATTCGATATCTGACACCAGAGGATATCCTGGCTATCATCAAAGAAATTATTCGTCTTAAGAATATGAAGGCTCAGGTTGATGATATTGATCACTTGAGCAACCGTCGGGTTCGTACAATCGGGGAGCAGATTTCCCAGCAGTTTTCAATCGGGCTTGCTCGTATGTCGCGTACCATTAAAGAGCGAATGAACTCACGTGACGCTGAGCAGTTGACTCCACAGGATTTGGTGAACGCCCGTACGATTTCTTCTGTGATTAATACCTTCTTTGGTACGAACCAATTGTCACAGTTTATGGATCAGACCAATCCGATGGCGACACTTACACACAAGCGTCGTATGTCGGCACTTGGACCAGGCGGATTAACGCGAGAAAGAGCTGGATTTGAGGTTCGCGACGTTCACTATACGCACTATGGTCGATTGTGTCCCATTGAAACACCTGAGGGCCCAAATATTGGTTTGATTACTTCGCTCTGTGTGCATTCAAAAGTTAATGATTTCGGATTTCTTGAAACGCCATATCGAAAAATAAAGGATGGTCAGGCTACGAAAGAGATCGAGTATCTTTCTGCCGAGCAGGAAGACGAGACCATTATTGCACAAGCAAACGCTCCTCTTGATGAGAAAGGGGTGTTCAAAAGCGATAATATATTTTCTCGTTTCCGCGATGGTGAAGTTGGTTTGGCAGATCCCGAAGAAATTCATTACATGGATGTTTCTCCGAACCAAATTGCCTCAGTTGCCGCATCACTCATTCCATTTGTAGAACATAACGATGCGAACCGTGCTCTCATGGGAGCCAACATGCAGCGTCAGGCGGTGCCTCTGTTACGTCCGGATTCGCCTACGGTGGGTACTGGATTGGAGCATCGCGCTGCAAAAGATTCACGAGCTATTATTACGGCCGACGAAGACGGTGAGGTGGTTTATGTGAGTGCTAATGAAATCCATGTGAAATATGACCGCACCGAAATGGAACAGCAGTGCTATTTCGATGAAGGTATTAAAAAGTATAAGCTAGAGAAGTTTCAACGCACCAATCAAGATACAACGATTAACCAGACACCCATTGTAGAAGTTGGGGATAAGGTTAAGAAAGGTGATACACTTGCTGATGGATGTGCTACTGATCAAGGTGAGCTTGCTCTTGGACGTAATGTTCTCATTGGATTTGTACCGTGGAGAGGATACAACTTTGAGGATGCCATTGTGGTGAGTGAGCGCGTGGTTCAGGAAGATATGTATACCTCTATCCACATTGAAGAGTTTGAACAGGAAGTTCGCGATACCAAGCGCGGTGAAGAAGAACTTACACGTGAAATTCCTAATGTGAGTGAAGAGGCCACCGCCGATCTTGATGAACAAGGTATCATCAGAACGGGTGCTAAGATTAGCCACGGTGATATTCTGGTAGGTAAGATTACACCTAAAGGAGAAACCGATCCTACTCCTGAAGAAAAACTCTTGCGAGCTATCTTTGGTGATAAGGCCGGTGATGTGAAAGATGCATCATTGAAAGTGCCTCCCGGAGTTAAGGGAACGGTTATTGATACCAAGCTCTTTAGCCGCAAGCGTGATGAGCAGATTTCTCGAAAAGAAGAGAAAAAACAGGTTGAACTCGAGAATGAGCGTCATCAGGAAAAAATTGATGATCTCAACAGTAAGATGGTTGATAAATTGTATACCTTGTTGAGAGATAAAACATCACCAGGTGTGTATGATTTTAATGGCATTGAGCTTATTCCGAAAGGTGAAAAATATCGTAAGTCAGATTTTGAAGAGCTCGACCCTGTAAATATCAATGAAAATATACAGTGGGCTACTGATGATGAGTTGGTAGAACATGTGCGGTTACTTTTTAAGAACTACCGTTCGCTTCGAAGAGAAATTGATACTGAAGCCAAGCGAAGAAAATATCAGATTCAGGTTGGAGACGATCTCCCGCCCGGAATTATCCAGAAAGCGAAAGTATATGTTGCTAAAAAACGTAAGCTTCAGGTAGGTGATAAGCTATCTGGTCGACACGGTAATAAGGGTGTAATTGCAAAGATTGTACCGGTCGAAGATATGCCGTACATGAAAGATGGAACGCCTATTGATATAGCACTTAATCCCCTGGGTGTTCCTTCAAGAATGAACCTTGGACAGATTTACGAAACGATTCTCGGTTGGGCTGGCGAAAAGCTGGGCGTTAAATTTGCCTCTCCCATTTTTGATGGGGCCAGCGAAGAGCAGGTTAAAGAAAAAATGCGTGAAGCAGGCCTGCCCGAAGATGGTCGCGTTACACTATATGATGGACGCACCGGTGAACCGATGGATCAAAAAACTACGGTTGGATACATGTATATCCTAAAACTCAATCACTTAATTCAGGATAAGATGCATGCCCGATCTATTGGACCATATTCTCTCATAACGCAACAACCGCTGGGCGGTAAAGCACAGTTTGGTGGTCAGCGTCTCGGAGAGATGGAGGTTTGGGCGTTGTATGCCTATGGAGCTTCAAGTATCTTGAAAGAGATGCTTACTGTAAAAAGTGATGATGTGAAAGGCCGTTCTCGCGTTTACGAGGCAATTGTAAAAGGTGAAAACTTGCCCGAAGGTGATGTGCCAGAATCATTTAAGGTACTACTACGCGAAATGATGGGTCTTGGCCTTGAAATTCACATCGATTAATTAGAACAACAGAATTTGTCCTGTTAAATAAAGTCAATCCGGAGGTACTTCCTTGCCGACTACTAACACATTAACAGTTTCGAAAGACTTCGATAAAATTGGAGTTTCCCTTGCATCACCTGAGACGATCTTGTCTCGGTCGCACGGCGAAGTCTTAACTCCCGAAACAATCAACTATCGTACATTTAAACCGGAAATGGATGGTCTTTTCTGTGAAAAGATCTTCGGACCGGTCAAAGACTATGAATGCCACTGTGGCAAATACAAACGGATCCGCTACAAAGGGATTATTTGTGACCGCTGTGGCGTTGAAGTAACCCGAAAAGCTGTTCGCCGCGAACGTATGGGACACATTTCTCTGACCGTTCCCGTCGTTCATATCTGGTACTTCAAGTCGTTACCTAATAAACTTGCTTACCTATTAGGCTACTCTTCCAAAAATCTTGAGAAGATTGTCTATTACGAAACGTATGTAATTATGAATCCCGGTGTAGCCCGTGATCTCGGTTACAAGAAGGGTGACCTGATTTCTGAAGAAGAATATTATGATATCCAGGAACAGCTTCCCGAAGACCAGTGGGAGATGGATGACGATGATGAAGATAAGTTTAGAGCTAAAGAAGGTGCTGAGGCTATTGAAGAGCTCTTGGCTACTCAAGATCTCGATGAACTTGCTTATCGTCTGCGCTATGAGGCACGTAACGAGACGTCGCAGATGCGTAAAAAGAAAAAGTTGAAGCGTCTGCAAGTTATTGAATCATTCCGTGCGGCAAATCAGCACACCGAAAATCGTCCTGAGTGGATGGTGCAAAGTGTGATTCCTGTTATACCTCCGGAATTGCGACCCCTTGTACCTCTGGAAGGAGGTCGATTTGCGACTTCGGATCTCAACGATCTATATAGACGGGTTATCATCCGAAATAACCGACTCAAGCGTCTGATTGATATTAAAGCGCCTGATGTAATCCTGCGTAACGAGAAGCGTATGTTGCAGGAAGCGGTTGATTCGCTCTATGATAATTCTCGAAAATCTAACGCAGTACGCAATAACAATCGTCCTCTGAAATCTCTCAGTGATATGCTGAAGGGTAAAAGTGGACGATTCCGACAGAACTTGCTCGGTAAGCGTGTTGACTATTCCGGCCGTTCGGTAATTGTAGTTGGACCAGAACTGAAAATGCATCAGTGTGGTCTGCCTAAAGAGATGGCAGTTGAACTCTACAAGCCATTTATTATCCGTCGCTTAATTGAGCGTGGATATGTAAAAACAGTTAAGTCAGCGAAGAAAGTAGTTGATCGCCGAGACTCGGTTGTTTGGGAAGTACTTGAAAATGTAATTGATGGACATCCCGTGCTCCTTAACCGTGCACCGACATTGCACAGGCTTGGTATACAGGCATTTCAGCCGGTACTGATTGAGGAAAAAGCAATTCGATTGCATCCGCTGGCATGTACCGCTTACAATGCTGACTTTGACGGTGACCAGATGGCAGTTCACTTGCCGCTAAGTAATGATGCCGTTTTAGAAGCATCAGTACTTATGCTTGGATCACATAACCTGTTGAGTCCTGCTAACGGTGGACCTATTGCAGTACCATCACAGGATATGGTTCTTGGTATATATTATATGACCAAGATGGCCAGTGACAAGCGAGGTGAAGGTAAAACTTTTGCCAATATGGATGAGGTGCTGATCGCTTATGATCGTGATCGCATTGACTTGCATGCCAAGATTAATCTCCGAATCACCAAAGAAAATGAAGATGGTGAGCAAGTTCAGGAGATTATCAAGACTACTACCGGCCGTGTGTTATTCAATAAGATTCTGCCTGAACCGATGGAATTCGTAAACAAGACGCTCGGTAAGAAAGAGCTGCGTGTATTGATTGGCGATATCCACTATGAGGTTGGAACAGCACGTACGGCTGAATTCCTTGACGAAATGAAACGTCTTGGTTTTGAAGAAGCTACTACCGGTGGCATTTCCTTTAGCCTCGAAGATATTGTAACACCTGATGAAAAAGATCAGCTGCTTGAAAAAGCTAAAAATGAGGTAGCTGAAATCGATGAGCGTTACGAAATGGGTTTCATTACCGATAATGAACGCTACAATCAGGTTATTGACAAGTGGACAAGTACCACAAACCGCGTTTCTGAATCGCTGTTTACTGCATTGACAGAAGACAGAGATGGATTTAATCCGGTATTTATGATGGCTGACTCGGGTGCTCGAGGATCTAAAGAGCAGATTCGTCAGCTTGGTGGTATGCGTGGACTTATGGCGAAGCCTCAGAAAAGTTCTCAACAGGAAGGAAATGAGGTTATTGAAAATCCTATTCTCTCATCCTTTAAAGAGGGACTAACGGTTCTTGAATACTTTATTTCTACGCACGGTGCCCGTAAGGGGCTGGCCGATACGGCTCTTAAAACTGCGGATGCAGGCTATCTGACACGTCGACTTGTTGATGTTTCTCAGGATATCATTATTAATGAGCAAGACTGCGGAACACTGCGCGGCATTAAGATGAAGGCACTTAAAGATAACGAAGATGTTATCGAGAGCCTGGAAGATCGTATTCTGGGTCGCGTTTCACTGCACGATATTTATGATCCCATTTCTGATGAACTTCTCTGTGAAGCTAATCAGCTTATTGATGAAAATGTTGCGCAGAGTATTGCCGAAACTTCTATTGAAGAAGTTGAAATTCGATCGGTACTTACTTGTGAAACTGAACGTGGAGTATGTTCTATGTGCTATGGCCGAGACTTGGCCAGAAATACGATGGTTCAGGTCGGTGAAGCTGTAGGAGTTATTGCGGCCCAGTCAATTGGTGAGCCCGGTACACAGCTTACGCTGCGTACTTTCCACGTTGGTGGTACGGCCTCTCGCGTTGAGTCAGAATCAATGCACAAGGCTAAGTTTGAAGGTGAGGTTGAGTTCGAAAATATCCGTGTTGTTGAATACGATGACGGAGAGGAAATTCATGATGTCGTACTCAGTAGGGCCGGAGAAATAAAGATTAAGGACGAGGAAGGAAAAGAACTTATTTCCTACAACGTCCCTTACGGTTCTGAGCTCTTGGTTGAAGAAGGCGATGAGATTCCCAAAGGAGTACCACTCTGTAATTGGGATCCCTACAATGCCAATATTTATGCTGAGATCGATGGTGTTGTTGAGTATAAAGATATCCTTGAAGATATCACGTTTGCAGAAGAAACGGATGCTCAAACAGGTCACCGTGAAAAAGTTGTTATAGATTCCAAAGATCGTTCACTGATACCAACATTGTTGGTTAAAGGTGATGACGATAAAGTTCGGGAGAAAACACTTCCCGTTGATACACATATTGTTGTGGAAGACGAAGAAGAAGTTTCAGCCGGACAGGTTCTCGCTAAGATTCCACGATCTACCGGTCAATCGAAAGATATTACAGCGGGTCTTCCGCGTGTAACGGAGCTCTTTGAAGCTCGTTCGCCAAACGATCCGGCTGCTGTATCAGAAATTGACGGTGTTGTTAAGATGGGTGGCCGTAAGCGAGGTAAGCAGGAAGTTATCGTTGAAAGTAAAGACGGCAAGACCGAAAAAACTTATCTCATTTCTCTGTCTAAGCATATTCTGGTGCAGGAAAATGATTATGTGGAAGCTGGTCAGCAATTGTCTGACGGTACCATTCCGGCCGAAGAAATTCTGAATATTCTCGGACCATATGCAGTACAATCATACCTTGTGAATGAAATTCAGGAGGTTTACCGACTGCAGGGGGTGCAAATCAATGACAAACATATTGAAACCATTGTTCGCACCATGATGCAGAAGGTTGAGGTAACTGATCCCGGAGATACCATGTATCTTGAAGGAGATAAGGTTGACCGATTTGAGCTTAACAACAAGAACGATGAGCTTATCGGTAAATATGTTGTTACCGATCCGGGCGGAAGTGACCTTAAGCAGGGAGCACTGCTCACCCGTCGCGAAGTTCGAGAAACGAATAATGAACTAATTAAAGAAGGTGTAGATGAGATTGAAACACGTGAAGCCGAACCGGCTATTTCCAAGCCGATACTACTCGGTATTACGCGTGCAGCACTCTCAACAGAAAGCTGGCTTATCTGCTGCCTCCTTCCAGGAGACTACGAAAGTTCTGACACAAGCATCTATTGAGGCCAAGAAGGATACCCTTCAGGGACTCAAAGAAAATGTTATTGTGGGACACAAAGTACCTGCCGGTACCGGTCTCCGTAAGTATGATGATCTTATTGTTGGTAAGAAAGAAGAGCTTGACGAAGAAGAGCAAGAAGTTGCTAAAGTATTCGATGAGCTTGCCGGATCCGAAGGCAATGGAGAAGAAGCGAAACCAACAGCAGAAGCTGATGTTGAGGATGATGAATCCTGATCAGTTCTTGCAAATAATTGCATAATAAAAAAAGTGCCCGTCAGAGATGATGGGCACTTTTTTTATTTAATTAGTTTGGAGAGGAAAATATAGCTTTGATGAAAAGCTAACTCCCACTTAAAAGAAGATGTGATTGTGAAATTATGAAGATTTATCGGTTTTTTGGTGAGTAGAATTATTTCCTTTACTACCACCCTCTGGATCTTCAATCGTATCTAACAGATCTTCTGCTTCACGGATGAGATCTTCGGCCCGGTGACGGGCATCTTCAACAACAAGATCTCCCTGGCGTTTAGCCTCTGAAATCGCTTCCTTTTCTTCCGAAAGACGGTCAATAAGATGGGTAAGTTCATCCAGATAAGAACTTAAACGATAAGAAATTATGTCTCGTGTATTGCTTCCTTTATCCGGGGCGTAAAGTAAAGCTACGACCGAACCCACTAACGCGCCTGAAATTAAACCAAGTGTAAAGTCTTTTGATTTACTCATAATAAATTCCTGCCTCCTGTAGCCTGTTTTGTCAAATAAGTGAAATTAGTTAGATACTGTGTGTTGTTAACGTGAATTTTGTTGCTTTAATATGCAATATCTGCCAGTTATTTAAAAATTGTGATCAGCTTTTTTCAATTTCTTTGCTCTGTGCTTTTACTGCATCACGACGATTTTTGCTTATCCCCATAACAAAAGCTGGAATCACATAAAGTGTAAGTATTGAACCGAAGAAGAGACCGCCGATTACAGCGCGTGCCAGAGGTGCCCATATCGCGGCTCCAGTACCGATATTTAGCGAAAGCGGTATCATTGAACAGATAGTGGTAAGGGCAGTTAAAAGGATAGGGCGTAAACGTCTTTTACAGGCTTCCATTACGTTATTAAATAATGAATTCGAATGTTCATTATTCTTGGAGTACAGATGCATGTAATCAACTAATACAATGCCGTTATTAACAATAATACCTACAAGCATGAACATGCCGATATAGGCAGTAAGACTTAATGGTGTTTGCATTATCCACAGGCTGGCAAGTGCCCCAAAGAATGCTAGGGGAATGGTAAACCAAATAATAAATGGGTCACGGAAATTTTCAAATTGAGAGGCCATAATCATATAAGTTAATAAAACCGCAAAAAGGAGTGACCACATTACTTCATTTGAGCCTTCATCGGCATCTTGTGTGCCCCCGGTAAATTCATAACGATATCCCTCAGGGAGTACTACTTGTTCCCGAATAATATTAACAATCTTTTGCCGGTACTCATTGGGATTACCATCAACTTCAATGTTGACATCGAGCACCGTTTCGCGATCGCGGCGACTTATGGAGTTGACTCCTTCAGCACTTTCGAAGCGCCCCAGTGCCGCTACCGGAATGCGTTGACCGTCTATTTGTATAAGTTCGAGATCGGATAACTGTTGCCGGTTAGTGAGCGCAGTTTTGGAAGCTCGAACTTCAATAGGAACTTCACGTCCTTCCTCTCTTAGGTAACCTACACGAGTACCCTGTACTTGGGTTTTTAGTGATGTGGCGACTTCATTTAGGGAGCTGCCCATGCGGCTGATGCGCTGCCGATCGACATGGTATTGTAGCTCGGGTGTGGGATCAGTACGGCCATTGTCGACCGAGATAACATTTGGGTCGTTAATAAGAGTAGATTCAATTTTATCGGAAATGCCTTTAAGGATATCTATATCTGGCCCCACAAGGCTAAGACGTATGCCACCGCCCAAACCACCGAATCCTCCACCTCCGCCCCTGATATTTATTTCTACGCCGGGGGCATCAAGCTGTTGTCGAAGATTGGCAGAAAATCGATTTGTGCTTATATCCCTATCCTGTTCAGGAACCAGATTGACCGTAATTTCTCCTTCATTGGTACGTTCTCTGTAACCACTTTGTCCAATTTCTGTAATTACAGTCTCAACCTCATCCATTTGTCTGATTTGATCAGTAAAGTCACGAAGTACTTGGGCCGTTCTTACGAGTTTTGTACCAGTGGGAAGTTCTACATTAACATTTGCAGTGCCGCTGTCTGACTGCGGAAAAAATTCTTTATCGATATTTTGGAAAAGCAGATACGTGCTACCCAGAATGCCAATCACAAAAATAACCGCAACCCACTTATGGAACATCAGCCATCGAAGCGAACGCTCGTACCAATTTTCAATAAATTGGGTTGCTTTTAGAGTAGAGTGCTCATTTTGGAATTGTTTGTTATCTAAAAAGAGAAGCGATAGAACAGGCACGAGAATTACAGATGCAAGAAAAGAGATCCCGATAGACATACTGATTGTTACCGCAAACTGAGTAAAAAACTGACCCATTACACCGGATAGTCCAATGATGGGAACAAATACACCAAGAGTGGTTAGTGTAGCCCCGAGAAGTGCACCGATAACTTCGTTTGTTCCTTCAAGGGCAGCTTGCATCTTGGGTACTTCCTCTTCGAGTTTACGAGCGATACTTTCTGAAACAACTATGGCATTATCTACGAGCAGGCCAATGGCTAAGGCAAGAGCGGTTATGGTAAGGATGTTGAGTGTGAGCCCTGTTGCGTACATGGCAGCAAAGGTTGCAGTAACCGATACAGGAATAGAAGCCGCTACAACTAAAGCAATTCGCCAGCCCCCTAAGAAAATAAGCAAGACAATAATAACGACGATTAGCGCTGCCAAGGCTGATTGGGTGAGATTGGAAATTGAATTTTCAATATTATCACCACTATTGGTTAATACGTGCAGATTAACGCCCGGCGGCAGATTGCTATTGATAGTATCAATATTTTCTAATACAGCGTTTGACACATCCAGGGTATTGGCATCAGATTTTTTTTGAATGTTAATGTTGACGCTGTTTTTACCATTGACTTCCACAATAGTAGATATTTCGGCAAAACTATCTTCAACCTCTGCGATGTCTTTTAGTCTGATGGGAATACCTTCGTCAGTGGTTTTAATGATCGTTTGCCGTATTTCTTCCACATCACGATACATTGACAGAGCCCGGACACTAAAGCTGGTTTTTTGGGTGACAATATCCCCCACAGGTACTGCTACATTATTTGACCGCAGGGCAGATTCTATATCAGAGGGGACAAGCCGATGTTGAGCCAGTGACATAGGATCGGCATTAATAAATATTTTACGCTCAAGCCCTCCGCGTGTATCAGCTGATGCAACTCCTTCAAGTCGTTCAATGCGAGGCTCTATGAATTCAAGGCCAAGCCTGCGTAACTCATCGAGGCCCTTGTTATTCGCATCCAAACTTAGCCTCATGATGGGTTGATTTTCAGGATCAAACTGAAAAATTATGGGTTGACTAGCTTCGTCGGGTAATTCATTACGTATTCTGGAAATTTCTTCTCGAACTTTCAGCTCCGTTCTACGGATATCAATACCGTTTTGTAAGCGCAAGATGATAAATGCACTCCCTTTACTAATACTGCCATCCATGGTATCGATACCTTCAATAGCTGATACAGCGCCCTCAATCGGTTCAACTACAAGCTTTTGCATATCTTCGGGAGCTACATTGCTGTAACTGGATTGGATAGCAAGAATAGGAATATTGAAGGAAGGATAAAGCGTTACCTTAAGATTTGAAAGAGAGAAAACACCGAATCCTATTACAATAAGGGTAATCATTATTACGGTGATAGGGCGCTTTAAAACGCGTGCAGCAACAGTAAGCTTTTTCATAACAAATTAAATTAGGAAACTTCAGATTGTTGTAGCGGATCTACTTTATGAACTGAATCAAATCCAAAGTTTTCGACCATTGCATTAATAATTTTATACAAGCAAGGTACAACAAAAAGCATGAGCAGAGTTGACATTCCCAAACCGCCGATAACCGTTCGTGCCATTGGGCTCCATGTTTCTGATCCTGATCCCAATTCGAGCGCCAATGGAACCATCGCAAGAATGGTTGTAAAGGCAGTCATCAAGATGGGACGAAGCCTTCGAGTTGCTCCTTCAAGAATTGCATCGTGTCTTGAAAAATTACGAGCTTGTAGAATTTTAATATAGTCAATCATCACAATACCATTGTTAACCACAATCCCCGATAAAAGGATAAGTCCAACCATCGAGGTAACGCTGACAGAGGTGCCTGTAAGCCAGAGCATAAGTAGTACGCCGGTTAAGGCCAGCGGTATGGTGAGAATAATGATGAAAGGCTCTACGAGACTTTCAAACTGTGAGGCCATCACCATATATGTTAATATACCGGCAATAATGAATGCGAGTAGCAAGAAATTAAACGACTCTTGCTGATCTTCTGCCGTACCGGCAATTTCGTATCGATAACCTTCTGGCCAGTTGATGGAATTAAGCTTTTCGCGGGTATGAGTACTGGCATTTTTAAGGTCTATATCAGATAAATCTGCCGAAACTTCAGTTACGCGTTCTTGGTTGATCCGCAGAATATTTGTAGGACCACTATAGCGCTCTATTCTTGCGAGATTTGAGAGAGGAACCCAATCGCCGCCAGTTGTTTCAATTTGCAAGTTCCGTAAATCATTGGCCGAGGTTTTATCTCGTTGTGCAAGTTGGACTAAAACCTCAAATTCAACTCCTTTATCTACATAAGTGGTCGCGATATTACCTCGAACAGCGTCGCTGAGCGCATTGGCCACATCAGAAGTTGTCATGTTTAAACGTGAAATTCGTTCACGATCCATTATTACGCGAAGTTCCGGCCGGCCTTGATCTGCAGTGCTAAAAACATTGACAATGCCGTCAATTTCGCGAAGCTGCTGTTTTACGCCATCTGCTAATTTCTTTTTCGTTTCGGCATCGTACCCATAAATTTGAACAACGAGGCCGCTTTCACCTTCGGGACTAAGCGGATCTTGTTGCACCTCTTTAATTTCGGTTCCGGGCACTACTTCGAGCTGATCAAGTAAATCTGATAGAATTTCTGATTCTGCTCGTTCACGTTGTGCCTGAGCAACTAGTTCAACTCGAACCGTACCTTGATATCCTCCGGGATTATCGGCACCCTCAATTCCTTCTTTATCACCAAAATCTGCTACAACGAGACGGGCTTCTGGGACCTCCTTATCAATGATAGATTCGACCTGTTTAATAGATCGTTCGAGCTCAAAAAGGCTCACGCCCGGATCCCGTTGAACATCTAATACAAATGTATTGTCATCAACTTTTGGAAAAAACTCCCCGCCCAAAAAGTTAAAAATAGGTAAGCTTAGCAAGAACAAGACGACTGCAGCAAAAACAACAGTACCGCTATTATTTAGAACCTTATCCAGCTTATTGTTGTAAGAGTTTTCAAGCCAATCGAAGAATCTTTTGAAAACGGGGCCTACTTTTTTGCTGAAAAATGCGCCTGTCTTTTTACCCAGATATGTAAATAGCCAGTAAAGTGGATAGACAATAGCTCCCAATAAGAGCAGGGGAGCCGCTAAGATGCGCTTGTACACGCTGCCGCTACTCCAATCTAGCAGTTGCTTGAGGTAAGAATCTGATTCGGTATCCTCTTTATTATTCTCTTTAAGTAATATCGAACTCATCATGGGAATGAGAGATAGAGCAACCAGCGATGAGACTATTAATGCAAACGAAATCGTTAGAGCTAAATCGCGGAAAAGAAATCCCGCAATTCCCGGCACAAATAAAATGGGAATAAAGACAACGAGTGTGGTAAGCGTTGAGATAACGACAGGTACGGCAACCTCCTGTGCTCCAAATATTGAAGCATCGTTACGGTTGTACCCATCTTCTTTAAATTTAAAGATGTTTTCGAGTACAACTACCGCATCATCAACAACCATACCCACAGCCAATGTTAAACCCGAAAGAGAGATAATATTTAGGCTCAGATCTGTCCAGTCCATGATGCTGAATGTAGCTATGATGGAAACAGGTATAGAGATGGCAATTATGAGCGCCGATCTACTACTGTGGAGAAAAGCCAGCAGAATTAATACAACCAGAATTACGGCTTGTAATCCCGTCCACAGCAAGTTGTCGATGGACATTTCGATAAATTCTGCTTCGTTGGTAAGAATATCTACCGAAACATCACTGGGCAAGATCTCTCGGAGGTCGTCGAGGCTATTGATAACGGCATTGGCTGTTGTAACAACATTTGCATCGCTTTGCCGATAAACATTGACAATTACGCCATCCTGGTTATTGACATGAACATTGCCCTTGGGTTGTGCAATTCCGTCTTCGACCTCAGCAATATCATCAAGGCGAACGGGCTCACCATCTTGGCGGGCGATAATGGTATTACGAATTTGATCAACATTTTTAAATTCACCAATAGTTCTTAGCGAATAAATGGTACGCCCCTCAATTAATTCGCCCGCGGGAACCTGTATGTTTTCCTGTCGCAGGATGTTGGATATGTTACCAATACTCAATCCATAGCTGCGCATTTGTTCATTGCTGATATCAATATTGATCTGCCGTTCGTATCCGCCAGCCGTTTCGCTGGATGCTACCCCGGGAATACGCTCCAATCGTTGCTCAAGCTGTTCTCGGGCAATAGTGCGAAGCTCACGTGGACTTTGCCTGTCAGACGTTAGAGTGAGAACAATAATTGGTTCTTGATTAGGATCATAAGAAAAAACGATTGGTTGTTCGGCATCATCAGGAATGGTACGTCTAACAAAATCGAGCTCTTTACGAACGTCTGATTCGGCCTGATAGAGATCGGTTCCCCAATTAAATCGTAATTTGATAACCGATGCTCCCTGTTTGGAGGATGAGCGGACTTCACGAACACCACTTATACTTCCCACTGCTTCTTCGATGGGTCTGGTTACGAGGGTTTCCATATCACCCGGAGCCACCCCTTCGTACGTAGTATAGACGGTGATAGTGGGGAATGATACATCCGGATAGAGGTTGAGCCGTAGATTAGAAAGACCGAAAAGACCAAATCCGATTACAATAAGTGCGGTCATAAAAAATGTAACGGGACGCTCAACCGCTTTTCTTGCTAGTGCTTTCATAAATAGTAAGAATCTGTTTTATGAGGTTGAGCTTGTGTCTTGCGAAATGTCTTCACTTGTTTCAATAGGTACTTCATTTGGTGATTGCTGAAACTGTTCGGGATTTGCGATTCGTACTTTTGAGCTGTCCGAAATATTATTATGTCCCGTAATAACAATTTGATCACCGGGTTGTATGCCGCTCAATATTTCAACTTTGTCACCCTGTTCAATACCGAGTTCAACCTCATGTTCCTGAGCAAGAGAATCTCCCTGAACAGTAAAAACCGAATAATTACGTTTGAGTTGTATAGAGTTTGACTCGGGTTCAATAAGTGTTTGCACGTTTTCAACTAAGGCTGCGCGCGGAATGACTACGGCATCTTGATGGGTGTTAATGGTAATAGTCGATTCCACTAAAACGCCCTGATAAACAGATTGACCTTTATCGGTAATGCTTATTACAACTTCACCAAGCCCGGTATTGGGATCCAGGCGTGGACTAATTTGAGTGACGCGACCTTCGGCCCTGACATCTGGTTGATTGGATGCTTGAAATACAGCAGGCTGTCCGATTTCAACATTTCGCCACTCTTGCAGAGGCAGATAAACCCGGACTTGCAATCCGATCGAATTAGCTATTTCAAAAGCCATCTCTCCAGTAGAAGCGATATCCCCTTCCGAAATATTACGGCTGAGAACCTCACCATTAACCGGTGATTTTATTTCGGTATTATTTAAATTTTCACGGCTTTCGGTAAGATTTGCACGTGATGATTCCAGCTGAGCTTTGCTACTTTCAAATGTTGCCTTCGCTTCATCAAATTCTGTAGAGCTTATTAAATCTTTATTATATAACTCTTTCTGCCGCTGAAACTGCAGGCTATCACGGACATAAGTAGAACGGTTTTGTTCGAGCTGCGATTTTGCCTGTTGAAACTGGTCGCGATAGGTTGCATCATAAATCTTAGCTAAAACATCACCTTGTCGAACAGTGTCTCCCAGATCAGCGTAAATTTCCACCACTCGATTTGAAACCTGAGGCATCACCTCGACAATTTCTTGTGCACGAATATTACCAAATGATTTAATTTGTTGAGAAATGTCCTCGGTTGATGCTGTTATGGTTTCTACGCTTGTTGCTTGTTCTCCTTGATTGGATTCGCCAAAGCTCCCTGGATTGGGGGTACCTGAGTTACTACCACAGGCTTGCAACATGATGATAGTTATTAATGATGCGAGTAAGAATGAAGAGTATTTCACGTGTTTAAGATTTGATGGCAATTTATATAAGGGTGGCATTACGTGTGTATTAGTAAAATGGTTCACTAAATTACTAAAAAAATTACTCGGTAAGCTGAATTTAAGACTTTTTACAACTATAGTTGTGAATGAGAGAATTATAAAATTCCTATTCAAAAAAGGAGCATAAAATTTCTTATTTTAAGTAATTGAAAAATAACCTTAAAAGTTATAGACCGAATTATGAAATTTTTTATCGACACTGCTGATCTTGATGAAATCAAGGAAGCCAATGATTTAGGGATATTAGATGGTGTTACAACGAATCCAAGTTTGTGTGCAAAAATCGGTGTTGCTGATTTTGAAGGACATATAGCAAAAATTTGTAATCTTGTTGAGGGTGATGTTTCAGCAGAAGTTGTCTCTACCGAATATGACGAAATTGTTGAGGAAGCACGAGGGTTAGCTAAAATAGCTGACAATGTAGTTGTGAAAGTTCCTCTTATAAAAGATGGGATTAAAGCAATAAAAACACTATCTGACGAAGGTATTCGCACCAATTGTACGCTCTGTTTTTCAGCTACACAGGCTTTATTGGCAGCAAAAGCGGGAGCAACATATATATCTCCGTTTATTGGACGGCTTGATGATATTTCAAGTGATGGCATGCAGCTTATCGCAGATATCGTAAACATCTACGATAATTATGGATTTGAAACGGAAGTACTTGCCGCAAGTATTCGTCATCCGATGCACGTACTTGAATCGGCACGACTGGGTGCTGATGTAGCTACGATTCCACTCAAGGTAATTGATCAACTGCTACACCATCCCAAAACAGACAGCGGCTTAGAACGTTTTCTTGATGACTGGAATACATTACAGGAAGAGTTAGAAAATAAATAAGCGTAAGCTGATTATTTTATTATTGGTGCTCGGTATACTATATGCCGAGCATTTTTTATTCAAAGGAAAACTAAAATACCATTTTACACGGTGGTATTATGATGTAGCTATTATTTTACAATGTATACATCAATAAAAAGTTAAAATGGATTTGTTTAACGAAGATTCTAAATCGGAGCAAGGTCAAAAGAAGTCAGACTTTGTAAATCCTCACGAGCCCCTTGCGACCCGAATGCGACCGAGATCGCTGGATGAGTTTGTGGGTCAGGATCATATTGTGGGAGAAGGTAAAATGCTGCGACGCATGATTGAGTCGGGTGTTATTGGATCACTTATTTTTCATGGACCTCCAAGTTCTGGTAAAACAACGTTGGCTCATGTGATTTCACGAGAAATTAATGCTCAGTATATAGAGCTTAATGCTGTGCTCGACGGCATTAAAGATCTGAGACAAGTTGTTGCCAAAGCCGAAAAAGTGCAGCAGATGAATGGACGAAAAACCATTCTTTTTGTGGATGAAATTCATCGGTGGAATAAGGCACAGCAGGATGCGCTGCTACCACACCTGGAGTCGGGAGTGATAACACTTATAGGTGCAACAACGGAAAATCCATTTTATTCTCTGGTAAGTCCACTGCTATCTCGCTGCCAACTTATTTGAGCTTATACGATCTTACCACCGATCACGTGTTGACCATGATTGACAGATCATTAAAGGATAAAGAGCGTGGCTTGGGTAAAAAGGATGTGGAAGTAACCGATGAGGCAAAGCAACATCTTGCGGATTTTGCCGGTGGTGATATCCGAAATGCAATCAATGCCTTGGAAGTAGCTGTGCTCTCCAGCGATCCCGATGATGAAGGTGTGATCCATATCGACCTGGAAATAGCAAAGGAATGTATACAGCGACGAGGTGTTCGTTATGATGGAGGTGGCGATGAGCATTATCACTATGCATCAGCTTTTATAAAATCATTACGTGGCTCGGATGTGGATGCCGCTCTGTATTGGATGATGGCGATGCTGGAAGGGGGAGAGGATCCCAATTTTATATTTCGGCGCATGCTGATTCAGGCCTCTGAAGATGTTGGAATGGCTGATCCTCATGCCCTTTCGTTAGTTAATGCGGCTCACGAAGCGTTTACCAAATGCGGAATGCCTGAGGGTCTTTATTTTTTAGCTCATGCCTGTATTTATGTTGCCCTTGCTCCCAAAAGTAATAGTACCGGTGCGGTTTTTTCAGTCCGCAGCGAAATCCAGAATAACGGTATCGGTGAAGTGCCTCCACATCTGCGGGATAAAACGGCTAATTCTAAACAGTCGCGCTACCTGGGAATTGAGAATGCTTCTGATGATTATCACTATCCGCATTCGCACGATCATCACTGGATTCCTCAAGATTATTTGCCGGATGATGTGAAGGATAAGCAGTGGTACGAACCGGGAAACATTGGTCGTGAGAGTAAGCTTTGGGATCGCCTTCAAAAAATAAAAGAAGCCTACCAAAAGGCATCCGAAAAGAAACGATAGTATAGAGTATTAAGTTGAATAAGCTTGAATAGCTATGGGATGTGGTATTTCCATTTTATCGGTAAGAAATAGTATCTTTGGACATCGTTTACAGTTAATGAAATATTATGATTAGCCTTAAAATTATTAGCGGAACAGATCGGCCTAATTCCAATGCCCTTCGTGTATCAAAATATGTGCAGGGAAAATACCGGCAGGAAGGAATCTCCACCGATATCATTGATATGCAGGAGTTCCCTCTCGATCAAGTAGTGGGGGGTAAGTATGGAGAAGAATTACCCGAAGTTGATGATTTTGTAGAGCCAGCGGTTACAGCGGATGGATTAGTCGTTGTATGTCCCGAATATAATGGGGGATATCCGGGAATTTTAAAAATATTCATTGATTATTTACCGTTTCCGAACAGTCTGGCTAAAAAACCGATCGCTTTAATAGGAGAGGCCAATGGCGCATTTGGTGCAATGCGAGCTGTGGAGCAACTGCAGCAGGTCTTCGGTTACCGAAATGCTCACATTTTTCCCGACCGAGTTTTTATCTCCCGTGTTAGTGAAAATTTTGATGATAAAGAGGGGATTAAGGATCAATTTCAACAGCAGCTGCTTGAGGATCAGATCAATGGCTTTCCGGACTTTGTCAAGAATTTGCAGGAAGATCCGTCATTTATAACCGACGGATGATTTGGGCCGGTCTTGTTATAGATGAAAAGACGATTAGAATAATCAGCTCATTTTAAGCATATAGCCGACCCCGTGAAGGGTAACCAGGTATTTAGGATCGTCGGGATGTTGTTCAATTTTCGATCGAAGTTTTGAAATATGAACATCAACAGTACGTGTATTTGTACTGAATTCGTAGCGCCAAACATTTTCCAGCAGGTCATCGCGCGAAACCGGTTCATTAGCATGGGTAACAAGATAGCGTATAAGCTCTACTTCTCTTGTAGTGAGTTCAAGCTCCCCTTTCTCAGGATGTTCGGCAACTGCATTTGTTAAGTCTACATGGATTGGATCAAGATCAACTTCTTTAATAGGCTTCATTTTGGAATAGGTCTCAGATCGACGCAAACGAGCTTTTATACGTGCAAGGAGCTCTTTTACGCCAAAGGGTTTAGTGATGTAATCATCTGCACCAATATTGAGACCGGTAACCTTGTCAATTTCCTGATCTCTGGCTGTAAGTATAATAATTGGGAAGGTGTAATTTTGATCTCGCACTGTACGGCAAACATCGAAACCGCTCATTCCCGGCAGCATCAGATCTAAAATCATTAAATCGGGCTGCTCTTCTTTGACGATTTTAACAGCTTCGTCACCATTTTCAGCGATATAAACATCATATCCCTCACTTTCTAATGTATCCTGTAACGTAAATACTAAGCTGGGTTCATCTTCGACGATAATAATTTTTTTTGAATCAGCTGACATGTTCTTCAAGCTCTTTATTTCTCGACTCTGTTTCAGATTCTGTTGATACTGAATTTGGCGAAGCCATTTGATCTGAAGCGCTTAAGATAGGAAATGTTATGATAAAAGTAGATCCGTCGCCCGGTTCACTTTCAACTTCAATAGAACCTGAGTTGAGTTCAACTAAGTTTTTAACAATTGATAACCCTAACCCGTGTCCCTTGGTTTTAGCAGTTAAAGAATCCTCAACCCTGAAAAATTTCGTGAAGATATTGGATAGGTTTTTTGGAGTAATGCCAATTCCATGGTCTTCAATGCATAGTTTTATATAATCATTTTGTTTAAAAACGCGGATGCCAAGATATTTTTCATCAGTACTATATTTGATGGCATTGTCAATTAAATTGCTGAGAATTGTTTCCAGACTATTTTGATCGATATTAACGGCCGGGAGGTTTTTGTCGATATCAATATCAAGAGTGACATCTTTATCGCGGAAAAATTTCTGGTGCTTATCGAGATAGGATTTTGCGACTTTTCCAATATCGGTAGGTTGAGGTTCCACAAGCGATTCGCCCGCGTTGGCTTTGGCTACGTCAAGCAGTTTGTCGATCATTTTTCTAAGACGAACTGCTTCGCTAAAAATATGGCTGCCGTAATTTTTAAGTCGCTGCTGATCCTGAACACGTCCGTCGGCAAGATTTTCTCCGGCGGCCTGCATTACTGATAATGGCGTTTTGAGCTCGTGGGTAACATTGGCCAAAAAATCCGCCTGTCGTTCAGCCAGTGCACGTTCCTTCTGGGCGGATCTGAACATGAATACCAGCGATCCAAGCAGAAGCAGCATTGCTGCTCCCAATACGATAAAGTTTTTAATCAGTGATGCGTTACTGGCTGCTACTGTGGATGCATCCGTAAATGAAACTTCAACTTTCCAGTAGTCAAAGAAGTCGGGGAAGTTTTGAACAAATTGTATCTGTTCACGATCATAAGTTGCATCGGGATTACTGCTTGCAATAATCTCATTGTTCGTCCAGTCGCGTAGCCAGACATTCATCCCGGGATGTTCTTCGGCCCCAAATTTTTGAGCCAAGACTTTAGGCAGATATGAGTTACGCAGAAAATCCTGGTTAAAAGGCATTGTAAGATAGCCAAAGACCTCTTGTTCCGAGGGATCAATAAGTACAATGGTAATACTGCGGTGTGAATCAAAGAGCACCTTGTTATTGTATTGGTAGTCGCCAAGCAGACTTTTTATTTGAGTACGGGCAATCCCCATCCCGTCACAAACTACCGTCGAATAGTTGGATGTTGGTTGAAACTTGTTATTTGAACCATATTGCAGAATGGATTTTTGTTGTTGGCAGGCATCAGAACCGGACGGAATAAAATAGATATCGCTATAGATAGAATCTTTGGCTGCTTTGTTCAGCAATTTTGTTACTTCCGGCGTAAATTGTCCCGTGGATTTATACTGCTCTTGCAGTCGATTAATGTCAACAGATCCAAGGCCGATAAACTTTTTAAAAAACCGGTATCGAATTTTATCGGTAAACTCAGCAATATGGAGCTTTTTATTTTCTCTTGACGACTCCAGTGTATTTTCGTGCAGGGCATATAATGAATAGACATTCATTCCGGTGAGCCCTAAAATGGCAATAATGCCGGCAGCAAGTAATATCCATTGTAGTGATCCGAATCGTTTCATGTCTTTTATTTTGCTAAATATTCATCATATAAGGTAAGAAATTTATAAAGTGATAAAATTCCACAGGGGCAATATTTTACGACATTTAATACAAGCTTCTTGTGACAAGATAAGTGATATAAATAAGAAAAGGGCGCCTTATAGCGCCCTTTTGTATGATAATTTATATTGAGAATAAAACTATTTTTGCCAGCTGTTGTTTTTTCTATTGGTATCAGGATAATTTTTATTGGGATCTATAACTACATTGGTAACATCACCGTCAACCGTAATTACTGCTTGTGTTGCCCCTTCCAACCATGTATCAACGGGAATGGTGCGGGTCATGGTAGATCCGTCATTTTTTGTGATTTCCACGTTGGCCGGCATTGGTGCTTGACCGTGATCTTCAATTGTGATTCGGGTAGTACCATCTTGTATGGATACATTGCCAACAGCCTGGTCGAGCGTCCAGGTTTCGTAGTACCAGGCTCTCCAGAACCAGTCCAGATCTCGTCCTGCGACATCTTCAAAGGTATTAAACATATCCCAGGGATAAGGATGCTTGTACTTCCACCGGTCGATAAATTCATGTAAAGCTTTGTTGAACGTCTTTTCACCCAAAAGGCTGCGCAGGCTTACGAGCATCGATGCTGGTTTGGGATACGATGCAATCCCGTATGCGAATCCGTTGTAGTGATGATTAGACCACCGCATTATTGGTCCTTCGGCATCCGTATTCGTAATTTGCAAGTAGCTCTTCATATCATTGAGGTCATAATCAGGACCTTCCGGATAGTATGCTTTTTTGGCTTGGTTTTCATTGTATGTGGTAGTGCCTTCATCCATCCAGGCGTAATGGCGTTCGTTCGTACTCACAATCATCGGTACCCACATATGTGCCAGCTCATGTGCTATTACCGCATACAGGGCTTGCGATGATTGATTGTTATAATCGCCAATAATGGTCATCATCGGAAATTCCATGCCTCCACCTATGATGCCGCCTCCTTCTACTGAGGTCATGTGTGGCCAGGGATATTCGAGGCCTGTTTGTTCAGACAAGAAAGTGATAGCATGCTGCGTAAATTTGGCCCCGTCTGTCCATTTTGGAGCCGAGCTGCGATAGATGGCGTTTATGTGTGTATACTCTTCATCACCGTCGCCATCAAGGTCACCCACACTTGCTCGGGTAGCGTCCCATTTGGATTCTTTGGTGACACTAAAAGCAAAATCACGCACTTTATGCGCTTTAAAATTCCAGGTCAGGGTACCGCTTTCAGGTGATTTTGTCACTGATCCGAAATCATCTTCGGTAACAACTGACATTACCGTATCACTGTTATGGGCCTTATTAAGTCGTTGATAGATGTCTTCGGCAAGGACATCTTTTCCGTTTTTAAGCTGACCGGTAGAGCCAACCATCCATTGGTCGGGGACGGTAATATCAACATTATAATCGGCGAAGTCGTGATAGAATTCGGCAGTGCCGGTAAACTGATCAGTCATCCATCCAACTACATCATCGTAAACGCGCATCTGTGGATACCAATATGCAATGTAGAAAAGATTGTCTTCGCTATAACCCATACGTCCGCTGGCACCGCGCCGGGGTACTTTAAAATCCCAGCTAATTTCTATCTTGGCAGAATCGCCGGGTGCAACCGCATTTTTCGGACGAATAAAAAGTAAAGTGCCATTGACGCCATACCCCGATGGATCTCTGCGCGATTGCATCTGGCTAAGTTTATCACCATTAAGTCCAACGTTATGTAGATTAATACCGCCCGTTACTTCCTGCGGACTGCTTCGCTGAGCCCCTTTGGCATGCAAATTTTGAGCTAGCTCCATATATAGGGCATTCAATGTATCAGGAGAATTATTGTAATAGGTTATTTTTGCGTTACCTTTTACCAACGTATCAGCGGGCAGTAGTTCAACATCAATATCGTAATTAGTCCATTGGGTCCAGTAATTTTTGCCCGGTTCACCAGACATTGTACGGGTGTCATTTTCAATAGCGTTAAAAAATGCATTGGGGATTTCTTCGGTAATGGGGTTGGGAACCAACCGATCCAATTCCGAAGGTGGTTGAACTGTTTTTTCTTGAGTGGTAGTTTGAGACTCTTCAGTGGTTTGTTGTGTTCCAGTGCATCCTACAAATAGATATGCAGCGAAAACCACTGGCAATAGCACATTTCTAAATGATAGCAATGGTTTAAACATAACTTAGGTAATCTAGAAAGTTGTAATTACGAATCTCAGGATTTGGAAGAGAAGTGTTTATCAACAGACATTTTTAGATCTTCAAACTCAATGGGTTTCGTCAGATAATCCAGGGGATCTGTATCTTTGGCTCGCTCCACGTGATAGGGATCAGAATTGCCGGTAATATAAATGACCGGCACTTGAGAAAACTCACGGATTTTGAGCATCGCATCGATGCCATCAATATCTCCTTCCAGGGAAATATCCATGACAATTAAATCCGGATCAAATTTTTTAGTTGTTTCGATAGCTGTTTTACCGTAAACAAGCTCGCCTTCTGTTTCAAATCCGAGCCTTTCTAAATAACTCTCGTACAGTAAATTGAGAATGAGATCGTCTTCTACAATGATGACCTTTTTCTTTTCTTCACTCATATAATATCAGTAATCATTTTTTTGATAACGTGTTTAAAATAGCAAAATCGTTGTATAAGACAATCTATTAATTTGTCACGGACTTTTTAAAAAAGAGGATATGAATAAGTATAGGCAGAATAGATAAAGATAATGATTGTCATTACTTAATGATCGTTGAGATTCTCAAACATGCAGATCAATATAGTCATATTCAAGCAGTATAATGAAGCATTTCTGTGATGATGTATTTATTATTTTTTACCATAATATCATATGGGTAATACCAATTCATTAGCGGGTAATTTACATTCGGGGATTCTTAAATACTGGTCTTATCAAAGTCTAAAGATTGAGAGTCGTTCTAAAACGTTGATTATTACTGCTAAAATATTTCCGCGATTAGCCCTAAACCCCTAAAACATGTACATGAAATTAGCAAGGATTACTAATTCAACTAAAAATATTGGGAAGGTTGCCTGCTTTTGTATTAGAATAAAGGAATTGAATTTGCTGAATAAATTGGGCAAAATCATTATTAAAATTACATTGTAGAAGTAATTGATTATCCCTTATATTTGGTCTCTCGAAAATTTGATTATCATTTGCAGGAAGGTAATCAGTTTATGATGTTTGCCCGAGTGGCGGAATTGGTAGACGCGTCGGACTTAAAATCCGATTGGCATCCAAATGCCAGTGCCGGTTCGAGTCCGGCCTCGGGTACACTAAACATGCTACGTCATTTTAAGTGACTTAGCTGATAAAGAGATAAGTTTGGTAAAACAAACTGCTAAAAAGTTTTTAGTAACTGACAAATAATCTGTTGGTTATTTTAACTTTGGGCCCGTAGCTCAGTTGGTCAGAGCAGTCGACTCATAATCGATTGGTCGCAAGTTCAAGTCTTGCCGGGCCCACTTATTTATTGATGAGTCTAAAAGGCCGTTTAAACGCTGTTTATAGCGATTAAACGGCCTTTTTTTATTGCTTTTTGCGCACAGCTAAGGAATGGAAGGGAACGAAAGGGAATGAAAAGGAACGGCTCATTCCCGCCCATTCCCGAGAGTGTTCCATAAATTATGGTACAATTATGGAACAATTTTAAACCAATTAAGTTATGGCATCATTAAGAAAGCGCGGAAAGTATTATTATATCCGATTTGTAAAAATGATAGATGGGGTTAATAATGAAAAGTCTAAGAGCCTGGGGATCACCAAAAAAGATGAAGCTAAAGAGGCTTGTCAGCTTTTAGAAGAAATGGAGGAAAGAGGAGAGATCAATCCTTTTTCAGATTCTTTCGATCCTCAAAAAATACTGGAAGAACAAAGCTACAAGAATGAGCCAGTGCCGGTGCATACCGTCCGAGAGGCTGCCGATTATTTTTACCGGCTCAAATCACATCTATCTGATAAAACCATTCGCAATGATAGTAAAAACAGATCCAGCAAGCGGGGAGCATACGAAAGGGCTGTTGAGCATTTTATTAGTCTCAATGACATAGCTGATTTACCTGTCAAGCATGTTGGATTGTATCATTTCGAAAAGGTGATTTTTAAGCCCAATATTAAAAGCGCTACGCGACATTTCTACTACCGGCAACTACGGGTGTTTTGGAATACGCTGCGGGACCGTGAGATCGTTACGGAAAATTATTTTAAGACGCTCAAAAAAGACTTGCCGGGACAAAAAATCAAACATGCGTCCTAAAATGATTTCGAAAGATGAATTGCAGCAAATTTTTAAGGCCTTTGATACTGAAGTTGAGCGAAAGAAGCAGATGCCGGAATGGAAACCGCATTACGGCCAGCGGTGGTTTAAGCCTTTGATGTGTTGCTATTTTTATGGGGGACTTAGAAAGAATGAAGCTGGTTATGATTCTGATATTGAATACTCCGGACTGCAGGGAAAAAATTTGTATTACGATAGTGGGGAATTGGCAGCAATCTATTTGGAGGCAACTAAAGGCCGAAACGAACGGCTTATTCCGATCAATGAAATTTGGAAAAAGCATCTACTTAAATACTTCAATATTCGCGGTAAGCCAACGTATGACCAGCACGTTTTTATTTACCTGGGAGGGAGTAAAAAGGGTTGGCCCGTAACCGGTGATCGAGCGTACCGGCAGTTCAAGAGATATGTTAAACTTGCGGGGCTTCCCAAATCGCGAACGCTTCACGGTATGAGGCATGAACGTATCACGAGTTGGCTTGAACAGGGTTTTAATACATCAGAAGCCCAATTTATGGCAGGACATTCATCGAGCAACGTAACGAACAAATACACGCATTTGAGGGCTAAAAACTTGCTTAAAAAGCAGCGGAATATTGATAAAGGCAATGAAAGCTAAGACTACCACTTGCCAATAGGGCAGCTGCTTTCCATGCTTCGAACTTTTGCCGCCAAGGTGCAGCCGCATTTCGTGCAATGTTCATCCGGACGGAACCGGCCCGATTGACTATTGCGGGATTAAAAAGGGGCAATTTTGGCATATTTGTAATCGGCGATCAGCTTCGGCCTCGATGGATACTTCTTTCTTGCCTAACATATTTTTATAGCCGTTAAATACGTTTTTGATACTCATAATCAATTCAGTTTAAAAAGATCATTCCAGCAAGGACCAAAGCCAGCGCAATAGCTATTCCAACTACTATCCAGGTAAGCCAAGAGCCGCTTGTCTCAATATCTGTTTGTTGTACTTCGGATTGTTTCTGCTCTTTCTGCGTTTTGGTAACGGTGCTATCCTGCTGTTTTTTATTCCGCTCAAAATTAATCGATATGAAGCCAAGATCCGGCCCTTCAGTTACACTTTTTGTAGAATTCTTTGAATCAGAATTATCACGTTGCCCGTCTGCCGTTTTCCGTTTTTGCTCTGTCTTAATCGAATCCCGTAATTCAATTTTCATGCCCGACGGCGTGGTAATCGATTTGATATACGAAGCGGGAATGTTGGCTTGCAACAATTCATGTTCTGCAAGAGTCAAACTTTGTTTTTAACCGTTGTGCTGTCGGTACGCGCATCCGTTTTTGTAGTAGATCGAAACAGCCCACAACCGGCAAGGCTTATCATCAATAGTGCAAGTAATATGTGATATGGCTTAATCTTCATAGCGTACCGGGGTAAAATGTTTAATGCAAAAATAGCAGGTGGTATAAATTTGTCTTTCACGGATCCAAACGCCTTGCCCATGTCTTTCGCTTTGTCCGGGTAGACCCAAACCGGTGTTGGCATCAATGGTTATTCCTGTTTGGCCGGACCAATCAAGCAGCACAAAACCATTATGGCCTTTGATGGTTTCTCCCGCTTCAGTGACATGGATCCATCCGGAGGGAATCGTTTACTGACCGCGTAAAACCTTTTTCGCATCGATAGATCGGTCCGTGATAAAAATTCTTGTGCAAGAGCTGAACGTACTTTGGGACGTTCGGCATCAACGGCATCCAAACAATGGCTCACGAATGCTGCGCAATAGGGATACCCTTCATCCAGGCCAACACTGCCTAAGAATTTTTTGATATCCGGGCCGTGATTTTCTTTCTCAATCTCCTTATGACCAAAGTAAGTAATAGCAGTATCAACATGGGCGGGAAATTGCGCGTTAGCCGACGGTGATAGCAGCAGCAAGTACAAGCAAAGCAATAGCCACAAGAAATTGAGAGACAGCAGTATTTCCGCTTTTGATCTCATCGATGGTATCTATGGATTTTAAAATATAGGTGTCGAACCAATCAAAAATGGCAAAGAAGATGGTTACAAAGAGCAGGACAATAAAATAGTCTGAAAAGGCAACAGCATAGTTATAGGTAAACCATGTTCCAATAATGCCTGTTAGTAATATCAAGCCATAAAACAGCCAGCGTTCTAAATTGTTATACAGCCAGCTAATCCGTTTTCCTATTTTCTTAATTATGATTTAGGGATATTTTCATTTAACTTTTCTACGGCTTTTTTATACCCTTCTTCAAGTTCACTTAAGTCCATTTTATGAAAATCAGGCGGGGCTACATTGTAACGTTCCAAAGTTCGGGCGTAAAGCGACCAGTATCGAATCTTCCAAATTGTCACTTCTTGTTCGAGAAGTTTTGTCTTTTCTTCAACCTGTTCTAGCCGTTTCATGATCGCTTTACGGAATTCGCTTCGATCATCAATACTTGATGTGGTTGTAGAGCTGATCCATTTAAATAGACCAGCAATTATACCGCCAACAATGATCCCGATTAAGCCTATAATTCCTTCGTTCATTAGATGATATTTTTTTGGATTCGAAAAAGCCGTCGTATTATTTCCCAACATCATCATCAATCAATTACGCTTATTAACTGCAACTCCTATTCCAAATAACAAGGCTACAGCACCGCCGCCGTACATTGCTTTTTCGGTTGTTGAAAGCGGATCCCAATAGCTTGCTTTGGTATCTTTTACTGTGTTCATTAATCCTGATGGGATTACTTTTGAAAGGGCTGTTGGGCTTCCATTACCTACTTTCTTAAGTGCTTTCCAGGTATTAGGTCCAACAATGCCATCAACGGTAAGTCCTTGCTCTTGCTGAAAGTTCTTTACCGCTTGTTCGGTTACGGGGCCGTACATACCATCGGTTTCTATGCCCAGCTTTTCTTGAACCTTACGAACATCGGCACCCTGCATCATAGGTGTTGACCGCCGCAAAATACGCTGTTCGCTGTCAGATAATACTTGGATCGCTGTTGATTGTTGGCCTAAATAAGATGACATAATAATTAGTTGTTTAGGGTTGAAATAAGTAATACGAATGCCAGTCCGCCGCCGAGGCCATACCAAACCTTTTTATCAACTGATTTAAGTTTTTGCATTACATTAGTTTTGTTATTTGTTGGAGCTGGTGCTTGTGAAGAAGCATTGGTATTGTCTCCGGAATTGGAACCATTATCTGTTGAAGTTGAATCGTCACTATTAGTATCCGATTTATCATCGGTTGGCTCTGATGTTATCTGTACTCGTTGCGGGACTTTTTTATCGGGTAGGCCGTGGCCCGGCAGGGTAGGTGATCCCCCCGAATTATTTTTTTTATCATCTTTTGGAGTATTCTTTTTGGGTTCTGGCTTTGGCTTCACTACCTGTTTCCTATCCCTGCCGAAAGGGTCCTTAAATCGCCTTGGGTCGCTCACGCTTACTGGGTCCGGTTTCGGATTCGATTTTGGTTTGGGCTTTGGCTTCGTCCTTCTTCTTGGGGTAGATCTTGGAGTGGATCGTTTTTGTGTAGAGGTAGGTCGGGATCGAGAAGTATCTTTCCGTATTCGTCCCGATCCAGGTCTATTTATTACAGGCCGTAATCGTTGTGGGGCTACCATGCCCAAGCCCGAAGATTCTTTTTTCTGTCCTAATAAAGCTCCCATAGTAATTAGATTTTATCAGTTAAAAATGTTGGCATTTTTTTGTCGGTTAATTGATAGTACAGGTACGTTGATCCGGCCAACAGAAGTGCGGCTGCAGGTAGTACGGTTGCTACATTCGCAAACCCAAGGCCTAACTCGCTGCGTATAAGATTGGCCCGCTGTAGTACATCAAAAGAATAGTCTCCACCGGTTGTTAAGTGATCGGGGTTCATCCCTAACGAGCGGGCATTATTCACGGCGTTAGGTCCGGCGTTGTAAGCCACAAGAGCATCTTTGATATTGCCGAACTGATCGCGCAGCTCACTTAAATATTTAGCACCGTAATTGATATTGGCTTTGTTGTTAGATGGTGCTGCAATAGTCGCAAACGAATGATACCGGTCGTCGATCTGCATAATGCCCTTACCGTGACCGTCCCGTCCCGGTAAAGTTATTTTTCCGGTAATAACTATTTGTACCTATTTGCGTTTCGCGAGAGGCCACGGCCAATAATATTTCCAATGGGATATCATACTGCTTGGCTGCTTCCTTAAAATAGGGCATAAGCCCGGCGGTTTTTAGCCGCGGTTAGTTGAGGTGATATGTTTGGAGGCGTTGCCATTTATGCGATAACCTCAACGATAAATTTAACCTTCTTGTATTCACCGGCCGCAATGGTAAACTCATCGGTGCTGTCCAAGGCCATACGCGCAATCATTTGGGAATTGCCGTTTTTATCCGTTGCCCATAACCCTTTTTCCCGTACAACTAGGTCGGTGCTGCCGCGATTCTCAAAAATGCGGTAGATTTCAAAGGTGGCTTTATTATTTGCCTTGTCGTATTGCACCGCTGTAACATCATTGCCATAATGCCAAAGCTGACCGTCCTCTTCGCCATGCTCATATCCGTTGCGGTTATCGTCCTGGATGTTTAGCCCGGCATCGGTCATGCTGGTAAACTGGTTGTCGTCCCCCAGGCGAATGCCGATATGACGATCTATGCCAGGCTTGTCTTTCATGCGGAAATAGTTGGCTTTACTATTGTCAACACCGTTCGAATCGCCGATAGCAATATCCCGTATGGATCCCATAAACGATTGTAGAAAGCCGCCGTTAGAACCGTCGGTTTCGGTATCCTGGGTATCTGGGGAAAGCCGTACAACCAGCTCATAATCAACGGTAAGTGTACTACCGTTGGGAATGGTAAGCGGAGACATCAAGCACGTCGCGCACTTGGAGCAGCCCAATACCGTTACTTCTCTGTCCTTCGTTATCATCATAAGATACTGGTGATGATAGAATACCAATCTCTTGGCACATCAATATCGCCGGCCGGCTGGTATTGGTAAGACGGTTCAGAAATCGGTAAATCGGCTGGTGGGCTGAATCGGTTCACGAGCGCACCAACATTGCCGATTCCCATGTTCCAGTTGTCCGGCACCGCCGCCATGATGAATGCGATTCCAAAGGTACATGTCGTCAACTGACACTGGCTGGGTAGAGTTGCCAACCGTAATTTGCCAATTTTGTATGGTATAATCCCTGGAACGCCCCATCAATATCATAGCCTCTGATACCCAGTATAGCCGGCCTTCCGGTTGGTAAAGCCGATATTCATAATCATATAACCGTTAGTCATGTCGCCAACATTGGTACCGTCAACCGGCGTCCCTTCTCGGTGATATAGATCATAGGTATTATCGTCTATCTGCATCCCCAGGTCGGTGCCATCCAGATCCGGCGTACCAGTAATAATAATATAGCTGGGATACTCCTGGTCGTAGTCCACAAACCCGCCATGACATATAGTTGTCAGAACCTCCACGGACGCTTAAGGCACTGACCCTTACCGCCGACAGCAATATGCCAATCGTTGTTATCGTCCGATACGCTGTTCGTCGTACCGACTCATACGCTAAACCTCCCTTCACGCCTAATTTTCGGATGCTGCCGCCATGCATTAGCCCTGCTAAAGTATGGGGAAAGAGCTCCTAAAAAGCTTTCGGATTTAAACCGTTTCAGTTTTACGCCGTCCATTTTAAGGGTGCAATACAGATCAAAATGACCGCAGTTTGGTTTACCTACTGGCAGTTTACTTGTAGCTGTGTCCATAAAAATTAAATTCATTGTCGTTGGAATATTTGGTTTTCAAAAGTGGTTTCGGTGTCGCCCTCGGCGTCGGTAACAGCTGACTCGTCTGCTGGTCGGAATCAATGTCGACATCTTCCGATTGCCCCTTTGGGTATCCGCCGCCCAGGCTAGGACCAGCAAAGCCGTTTAGTTGCAGATCAGTAGCTTGCTCGTTGACTGTAACCTGCCGAGCTGATCCTGGATGCCGGAAATCTCAGATGCAGAGAAAACTTTGTCGGTTACATAGACGCTATATACCGGACTAACCAGCTCTTTTCCGGCCCTGCTTTACGCTTCGCACGCGGAAATAATGGTCAGTATCCACAAAGGTTTGTGGGAAAGTGAGTTCGTGCATGATGCTGTATAGCCGTTGCCCGTTTTTATCAATAGGGATCTCTGTTTTCTGGAGGTACGTGTTTCATCATCAACCCGCATAGTCAATTTGCCGCGCTGCGGAATTGCCCGCGACAATTCCAACTAATAATGAGGGAGCCATCTTTAACCAGATAGCTGATACCACGTACAGATCGTACGCGAGATCCATACCGCCGCCGGGGATAGAGCCTACTCAATGGGGTTTTCTCCGTTTATTTCATTCGGTAACCATTGCTTTACTGTCGGCCGGTGCTCCGTCTTTCCCATACGCCCCGAACTCCACCTTTTTATACGTTTCCCAAAAAGGTCTGGTTGGTCCAGTATCAAATGGTCATCCCGGTGTAACTCGACAAAGCTGTAATATTCGGGTCCAACTTGGACGCTCACCACCACGAAGCAGCCAAACAAAGCGGGCATCCGAATTGTTATGAATCACCGGTCCAACACCTCGTTTCCATGATTATCAGCAAATCTTTGAGGCTGACTGTTACCCAATGGTAATAGGCAAGATAAAGTTGCCATTACTTTGCTGTTGCCCATAACACCGGTTTTATCTAACAGGCGATACGGTTGGCTGGCCAGAAATTTGGCATAACACCTTGACTGCTCTGCTCATATCTTACCCCTGCAATTTGTAGCATTCGGCGATAGACTGAAACCATGTGGCTGCTTCCCCCTGTATCGGTCACGAACAGATCAAAAGGAGCGCCAGCCTGCAAGGTCGGCGGAAGAATGATATCCATATCCTGAAACTCGTCGTTAAGCTGTGGCAAATATACTTCGGCTTAATGCGCGTTCGTCCTTGTCGTACTGATAAGCGTATTTTTTCTCTCGGTGCCCGTTGTCGCCTGCAGCCATACAGTGTACAAGCGCAGTTTGTAGCTGGGCGAACAATAACCGAAAGTTCCCGCCGCCCTAGCAACCCGCTGCAATCGTTTCAGCGATATAAACAAATTCAGGTTTTTCGGAAATGGGACGTTATTTTGACTGGCACGAATCTTCTTCTCTTTTGCATGATGGGCATTATCATATCCCACCAGCGATAGAATTGCGCTATGTTCAGCCGCATCGTCGGTAAGCTCTTACATTTTACTTTGGTGCCGCGTTCAATGTCAATGGCACCACGCAGCGATCGAGCTAAAAACAACTTCCGCAATGCTCCAAGGGAAACATCCTTCAAATCGTTTGTCAGCGACCGTTGTCAAATGCAATGGTAGCGGTCATATGGTCTAATCCGGTCCCCACCAGGCAAAAAGCGATTAACGACCATAGGACCGTCCGTTGAGACCGGCAAATGCTTAGCCATTTTGTTTCGTCGGCTGCAAGTGCTCACCCTGTTTTTGAGGGCGTGTAATAGGAAGCCTCGTTAAGGAAGTTCATCTAATGGGGTATTCATAATCTTCTCCGTCGTTTCGAATAGCGATCGTCGGAAACTGCCCTCCCGAATAGTCGCGAGAACAGTTCTAATGACATTCACCTGAGCATCGGGGTGTTTAGCCCGCTGCCCGTTGCAGACGTCTATCGTATGTATCAAGCCCATTATTATTCATCTGCGCCAAGTACAACTCAACCCTCTAAGCGCAAAGCGGCCTTCGGTAAAGTCGGCTTGGGCGGGGAAGGTCGCCCGTTTTGAAGCAATACCTTAACGGTGAAGCTTTCATTAGGTTCAAAGTAGAACAGGTTATCCATATCGCGCGAGGTCCTGCTGCTCTTACGAAGCTGCGCTACCTGTATGGGAAATTGCTTGCGGGACAGGCGCTACCGTCGCTAATCGCGGCCGTTGAAACACGGGTTTGCGAGAAGTTCATTGTAGTCTTTGAGCGGATGGGTAATACGCTCTTTCGCGTGCCACCATTGGTTCCAATCTTAAGCACAGAATCACTAAGATTGTTCACTACCTTTGCGGTATCTGACATTCGCCTCCGTTTCAACGGTTGGCATCAATGCAGAAACAGAGATACCGAGCACTACGTTGATTTTTCGCGCCTTGTAGCGGAACATTCGCATAGTTCCGGTCCTCATCATTCTGGGCAAGGCCAGGCAAGCAAGACGCTGATTTTGATGTTTGTCCGTCAATTTCACGACGGTCGTAACGGCGTAGGATTTCGACACCTGCGGGTACTGGTACTTTTGCTTTGAAAGACATCGAGGACTTTGCCTTTTAGTCTTTAGAGTTATGGTTCAGCTTCCCAACAGCCAACCATGTCAACCCCACGTCTAAAAAGCGTACCGCCACCACGCGGTAAAAGCTTCTCCTTGTTCGAAGCCGCCGCCAAAGTCGTCAAATCCTGCATCTCCCAACATGTGGCCGCCGCCGTTATCGGCGCCTCGGCTTTCCATCCGGCCGGAAAAAGTAGCGGGCTGATCTTGCGTAGGTTCGCTGCCACCGGCAATACCAGCAAGACGGCTGCCCTGCTGATCGTACAAATAGCCATCTTCTTTTACCACCATATCGCCTTCTGAAAGCGCGCCGGCATCAGCCATTTCAGCACCTGAACCGCCGGTAAGCAGCTTGCTCAGAAGGGCCGTTGGCAACTTGCAAGCACCATACCACCGGCAACACCTTGAAATATGGCATTGTTTCGCGGCGCATACATCGACAGACAAGTTCCTGCCATAGCGGGACCCGCAATCACTGCCCCATTCTTTAGCCCGAGGGAAGGGATATTGGGGACTTGATCAATCACATATTGCGCTCCCTTTACGCTTCCGGTTGAAGCCAATGCGGCCAAACCGTACTGCATAGACAGGTTTTTGCCAGTA
>NZ_JAXHLU010000007.1:0-75779 GCF_034521915.1 Fodinibius sp. | reverse complement strand
ATGCCATTGCTCCCCCTCCTGCTATAAGGGCAAAAATTGCTTCGCCGTTAAAAAGATTTCTGAGCATGGTACCCAAAATACTAGCCGCTACAATTTGGGGAATCACGATAAAGAAATTAAACAATCCCATATAAATACCCATCTTTTTGGCTGGTATTGCACCCGAAAGAATAGCATATGGCATCGCCAGTATACTGCCCCAGGCAACACCAATTCCCAGCATCGGCAAAATAAGCATCATAGGGTCGGTTATTAAATAGATACTTGCCAGACTTGCTCCACCAATCAACAATGAAACTGCATGTACTATCTTACGGCTTGACAGTTTTGCAAAATATGGAAGTGCAAAAGCTATAATTGCAGCAAAACCGTTATATATAGCAAACAGTATTCCCACCCAATCAGCACCTTCATTATAGAGCACAGACGTAGTATCACTGGTACCATATACGTGCGAAGTTACAGCTGCAGTGGTATAGATCCACATGGCAAAAAGGGCAAACCAGGAAAAGAACTGTACGGCAGAAAGCTGAATCATGGTCTTGGGCATACTTAAAAAATCGGAGACCACAACAACCAGTCCATGTTCATCTTTGTTGAGCACTTGCTGCATGAAACCCGCCACGACCATAACTAACCCGAATACGGCTACACCAATACTGAATATATATAGCTCTTGCTCAAAAGAGGCCCCATAAATATAATAGGTTAAAGCAAGTCCAACAGCGACTAAAATTAAACCTATGGTATATTTACGCTTTGCATTTCCCGTATCAATCTCTCCCTTTTTAGCTGCATCAATAATTGAACCTTCTCCAGGCTCATTTTTGGAATACCGCTCAAGTTCTTCGGGCGGATACTCTTCGGTAGTCCATACAGTCCATAAAACAGCTCCCAGGAACGTAGCAGCACCGATGTAAAATGACCACTGTACAGCCGGCGGAATTTCACCGGGAGCAGCGGTATTTGCTAACCCCACCCAGTTTGTCATTATATAAGGCAATGCCGATGCAATAACAGCTCCCGTACCGATAAAAAAGGTCTGCATGGCAAAACCTTTAGTATGTTGATCGGCAGGCAGCATATCGCCTACAAAAGCACGAAACGGCTCCATGGAAATATTAATAGATGCATCCATGATCCAGAGCATGCCGGCCGCTACCCATAGCACGGGCGAATTGGGCATAATAATAAGTGCCAGTGAGGCAAAAATAGCTCCAAACAAGAAATACGGTCTTCGACGTCCGAGACTATTCCAGGTTTTATCACTAAGATGACCAATTATCGGTTGTACCACCAAACCCGTGACGGGAGCGGCAATCCAGAGAATGGGTATATCATCAACACTGGCACCGAGCGTTTCGAAGATACGACTGACATTGGCGTTTTGGAGAGCAAAACCAAACTGTATGCCCAAAAATCCAAAACTCATATTCCATATTTCCCAGAAACTTAGCTTCGGCTTTTCATTTTCCTTATTCATAGCGTCATTTTTAGGGTATCAGATTAGCGTATTTGGAATCGGAATCACTTCTCAAGCACCAAATAACTATGAGCATCGAGCGTCACTCCTTCACTATCCACGGTAATGTCTTCTCCGCTAAATACATCGGAATAATCTGCTGAATCGTCAAGGTTCGGGAACGAAATATTCTGCTCGCTATCTTCAAAATTAAGAATCACAAAAACTTCCTGATCCCCTTTTACCCGTTTATAGGCATACGTTTGTCCCCCTGACTCGGTCGGCACTGCTACAAATTCACCTCCATACTGACCATTCCAGAGCGCTTCGTTGCGATCTTTGAGCTCAAATAAAGTGCGGTAGAAATCCTCATATTCGTAGCCATCCCAATTGATGGTATCTTTCTTAAAAAACTCAAGCCGCTTATCGAGTCCGGTCTCCTGTCCACTGTAAACCAGCGGCATGCCATCGATAGTAGCAGCCATCACAGCAAAGTTTTCAAAATTATCACCAAAAAGTTCTTCGTCCGTCCCATTCCATGAGTTTTCATCGTGATTGGAAGTAAAATAGAGTCGATAAGCATGAGCTGGAAAGCGCTCTTCCTCCTGAGCCATCAGTTTGGTAATCTCATCCAAGGAAGCTTCTCCTTTGGCAATATCAGTAGTCAAATGAAAATATTCCCAAGTGTAAGTGGCATCAAACCAGGGATGCATGTCGGGTGTATTCCATTCGGCCAGCCAGAAGAAATCTTCTTTTGACTCGTTAACCTCAGGAATAGCCTTCTTCCAGAATTCCAGTGGAATATCATGCCCCGCATGATCCACGCGATAGCCATCGATATTTGCTTCGTCAATCCAGTACTTCATTCGGTCAATCATCTTATCCCAGAGTTCCTTGTTTTCGTAATTGAGCTGTGCAATATCGGTCCAGTCGGCCTCATAGGTAATCGCTCCGGTAGAATCTTTCATATAATACTCGGGATGTTCGTCTATCCACTCGTGATCCCACGCAGTATGGTTTGGCACCCAGTCCAAAAAGAGTTTCATGTCATGTTTATGAGTCGTCTCAACCAGATCCTTAAAATCCTGCATAGTCCCGAAATTGGGATTCACCGCTTTGTAATCCTTGATAGAGTAATAGCTTCCGAGCTCGCCTTTGCGTTTTTCTTCTCCAATAGGATGAATAGGCATCAGCCAAAGGATATCAACACCCATTTCCTTGAGTCGCGGAATATGCTCTTCAAACGCTTTAAAGGTACCCTCTTCGGTATATTGACGGATGTTAACCTCATACATGTTGGCATTTTTCGACCATTCGGGATGTTCAATATGATTTCGGGCCTGAACATCCTCTTCTATCGATTCAGTGCATCCCAACGTCATTAGCGATAGGGAAAGCAGTAAAACGAGCGGTAGTATTCTGGTATAAAATGGTGAACGATTATTCATTGCAGTATGATTTTTGTTGATCTTAAAATATGTTATTTGCTCACTACGGGTGCTGATATTACGACTTCTTTATCTTGAGATATCTCGTATTTATCTCCATAAACATAACATGTTGATCCACTGCCCTTCTCACAAGTAATAATAACCTGTTCCGGTTCAATCCGAACATTGAGTCGATTGCCTTTGTGCAGAATCTTAAATGAATAGGCCTTCCATCCTTCAGGGAGTGATGGTGAAAAATGCAGTTGTCCTTCTTTAGCACGTTTTCCGGCAAATCCCTCTACGATAGACATCCAGGTTCCGGCCATACTCGTGATATGTAATCCCTGGTGGACCTCCTTGTTATAATCGTCTAGATCGAGTCGTGCGGTGCGTAAATACAGCTGATAGGCCTTGTCATTATAACCAAGCTTTGAGGCAATTATAGCGTGAATACAGGGCGAAAGCGATGATTCGTGCACCGTTCGGGGCTCGTAAAAATCGAAATTGCGACGAATGGTATCTTCGTCAAAGTGATCCTCGAAGAAGTACAGTCCCTGTACTACGTCACCCTGCTTAATAAAACAGGAACGCAGGATGCGATCCCACGACCAGTGCTGGTTAATAGGACGTTCGCTCTTATCCAAGTCACTGGCCATTCGCTGAACTTTATCCAGGTAGTTATCCTGCTGCAGGAAAATCCCCAGATCTTCATCTTCTCCGAGATAAACGCGATCGAGAATATCTTTCCAGCGTTCAGTTTCGGCATCTTTATACGAAGTCTTTTGTCTGATTTCCTTAAACCGTTCCGGCGATTCGTCGCGGACTTTTTCAATGGATTCCATCGTATAACGCATACACCAGCAGGCGATGTACGAGGTGTACCAGTTATTATTGATGTTGTTTTCATACTCGTTAGGTCCGGTAACGCCCAGCATTACATATTTCTGACGCTTTTCTGAAAAGTTAAACCGCTGGCTCCAAAATCGTGAAATAGCAATCAACACCTCAAGCCCGGCTTCTTTGAGATACGAATCATCGCCGGTATGACGGATATAGTTATAAATAGCATAAGCAATGGCACCGTTGCGGTGGACTTCCTCAAATGTAATTTCCCATTCGTTATGGCACTCCTCACCGTTCATCGTTACCATCGGATACAGCGCTGCCCCATCGGTAAAGCCGAGCTTTTCAGCATTTTCAATCGCTTTTGGCAGATGTCGATAGCGATACCATAACAGTTGTCGAGCCACCTCATTGGGAGCCGTATTCAAATAAAAAGGCAGGCAGTAAGCTTCAGTATCCCAATATGTGCATCCACCATATTTTTCGCCTGTAAATCCTTTGGGACCAATGTTCAGGCGTTCATCTTCACCGGTATAGGTTTGGTACAACTGGAAAATATTGAATCGAATCCCCTGTTGGGCATCCTTATCCCCTTCGATATCCACGTCGCTGCCTTTCCATATATTGTGCCAGCGGTCAATATGCTCCTTCTTCAATTGTTGATAACCGACTTTCGCTGTATCACCTACTGCTTCTTTAACATGATCATGTAAGCGCTTACGATCATGATTTAAAGAAGAAGCAATTACTGCATACTTGTGAAGTTGTACTTCTTCATTTTCTTCAACCGAAATTTCATATGATTGGTCAACATACATCGAAGAGACAGAAGCTGTTGTACTAAGATCCAGCGACTCTCCATTTTTTTGGATGGTATTTTTCATAGCCGCCGCAACATGAAAATCGAGTTTTTTCGTTTGCGTTGTTACCACGCCGCCATCTTTAAAAGAATCCTGAGTTCCCTCATCCCAAAATATCTCATCATAATTGGCGTCTTCGTTATATACTTCCCCATTAATATAGGGCGTTAGCATAATAGTCCCGGAAAAATTTAGCGCCTTGATCCTATATTCAATCGCTCCAACCTCGGCTCGCTCCATACTTACAAATCGGCACGCTTCCACCGCAATTTTATTTCCGTTTTGTAACTCGGCAACAAAGCTGCGCTGCAATAATCCCTGTTTCATATCCAGGGTTCTGGTAAACTCCGTGACTGTACATTTTGCCAGATCTAACTGCTCACCGTTGATATGGATATCAATACCAATCCAATTAACAGAGTTGAGTACTTTGGCAAAATAGTCCGGATAACCGTTTTTCCACCATCCTACCTTTGTGGGATCGGGATAATAGATTCCCCCTATATAGCTGCCCTGAAGCGAGTCACCACTGTAATGCTCTTCAAAATTGGCCCGCTGCCCCATATGTCCGTTGCCAATACTGAAAATACTTTCTGATGAGCGCTGGCGCTCCGGATCAAAACCTTCTTCAATAATTTTCCATTCGTCAGTTTCCAGATACTTATCCATAAATCATAATTTTAGATCGAAATCTTGCTACTTATTCGTTAATTGTCATTAAGTTGTTTGAATAATTTTTCAGGCGTCAGGCCAATAAAATTGGGAATTACGAGATCAGCATCCCCCAAATATTCTTCGGAACCAACGCCTACACTTATAAATTGACCATTATTGGCCGCCTCCACGCCCGAAGCCGCATCTTCAAAAACAATGGTGTTTGAGGGATCGGCACTCAATGCTTTTGCACCTTTCAGAAATACTTCTGGATCAGGTTTTGTGTTTTCCACTTTGGTACCATCAATAATTACTTCAAAAGTGTCATTGAGCTGCAGATAATCCATAATGTATTGTGCATTTTTGCTGGATGATCCAATTCCCAAGGGGATCTCCATCTCTTGCAATGTTTCTAAAAATTCGGGCACACCCTCAAGAATATCATCAGGAGTTAATTCGGCAATAGCATCCTGATACCAGCCATTCTTTTTATCCATTAGTCGCTGTATTTCTGCCTCGGGTAATTCCCGATCATCAATAGCTAAAATCTTTTCTATTGATTTTCGTCGACTTACCCCTTTGAGCTGTTCATTAAATTCCTCACCAAAGGAGATTCCCAGAGATTCAGCAAGGCGCTGCCAAGCTTTAAAATGAGCATCTGATGTTTCAACAATAACGCCGTCCAAATCAAAAATACATGCGTCAGGTTTGATCATAAATCAAAAATATTTTGAATATTTACTTTCTGAACAACAAAACGAAATATTTATCAGGCTTCTTCTTTTACATCTGTTTCTGTAGAGGATCGCAAGATCAGCTCCGGTGCAAAAACCTTATGCTCAGGCTTGGCTTCTCTATTCTTCATCCTTTTCATAAGTTTTTTAGTCGCCAGCGCACCCATATCATACATTGGCTGACGAATGGTGGAAAGGCCTATAAAATTCGAAATCGTTATATCGTCATAGCCTATAATAGGTATCTGAACTCCTTTTTCTTCCATCGCTTTCATAGCTCCCACAGCCTGTATATCAGAGGTACAGAAACAGGCCTCCGGCGGATTTGGCAGCTCCAACAGTTTTATCATGGCCTCATAGCCGTTCTGCTCCGAAAAGCCATCGCGATACATAGAATCTCCTGTTACGATCAGATCCTCTTCAACATCAACACCCGCTTCATTAAGTGCTTTTTTATAACCCTCTATACGCTGCCTGCCGGGTTTTGAGGTCTTCATGGCACTGATTATGGCAATGCGCGTTATCCCATTATCCAGGAAGTAATGCATTGCTTTTTCAATGCCTTCATCATTATCAACGGAAACAGAATCCATCCCGGGATAAGATTCATCAATAAGCGTAATCGGCATATCGTAATTTTGCAGCTGCTCGAGCTCGGTATCTCGCAGATGTGTCGAAATAAAAAGATATCCATCAGCCCACTGGCGCTTGATAATATTCTCTACCTGGGGAAACATGTTATCTTTCCCATTGCTTTGCACATTAAAAATATTCAGATCATAGTTGTAGTTGGATATTTCATCCTGGATACCTGCCAATACCTCCATAAAAAAGTAGTTGGACAATACCGGCACCACCACCATAATAATATTCTTTTTCTTACGGGCCAGTCCCTGTGCATAAGCTTGCGGATAATACCCAAGCTCATCGGCTACTTTTAAAACTTTCTCTCTTGTTTTATCTGCAATACCTTCATTATTGTTAACAACACGTGAAACAGTGGCTATGCTCACACCTGCTTTTTTTGCAATGTCATATATTGTACTTCCAGCCAATTGTTTATTCCTCAGAAATCCTGATTAAAAATGACAGTTAATGTAAAAAATGTAAGGGCTTACATTTCTAATAATAACTAATTTCAAGGATTTCGCAACTTCTCATTTTTATACCATTAATAAGCCTTCAGAGGCGTATAACGGTATTTATTAAACGTCCTTACTCTTTTGCAGATTTCTCAAATGCATGCAAGAGCGCGCGAGCTTTAATTTTTGTTTCCTCCCATTCTTTCTCGGGATCTGAATCGCCGGTAATTGCACCCCCAACTGAATAATGCAAATTCTTGTTTTTAATGATTGCTGTCCGAATAACAACATTAAAATCAAAATCTCCGGCAGGCGTTATATATCCTATGGCACCGGAGTATATGCCCCTCTTATAATCCTCAAGTTTTTCTATTGATTTCATAACACTAATTTTAGGAGCTCCTGTCATTGAGCCCATTGGGAAGCAGGCCCGGAGAATATTTACAGGATCTTTCTCCTTTGTTTCGGCAACAACGGTAGATACCATTTGGTGCACCGTACCGAATGACTGGATAGCGAAAAGTTCGGAGACTTTTACCGTTCCCCTTTTCGCAATTTTGCTTAAGTCATTACGAACCAAATCAACGATCATCAGATTCTCGGCCCGTTCTTTCTCTGATGTAATCAACTCTTTCTTTAAGGAGTCATCTTCATAAGTGGATTCCCCCCGTTTTGATGTCCCTTTAATTGGCTGCGAATATACAGTGCTTCCCTCCTTTCGAAGAAATCGCTCCGGTGACTGGCAGCAAATCGACAAGTCATCAAGTTGTAAAAAGCTTCCAAACGGTACTGGACCTACTTCACGCATCTTTTTAAATAACTGCAGTGCAGAACCTTTAAAAGGTGCTTTCATCTGGTGCGAAAGGTTGATTTCGTAAAAGTCACCATTGGTAATCATAGATTGTGACTTTCTTATTTTTTGAATATAAGACTGCCGGCTTGTCTGAGCCCTTAGGTTTTCAAGCTCACATTCTTCCGTTACAGAATAGCGCTGATCAATTTCACCTTCCCTGGGCATATCTCCTATAATAAGCTCTCCCTTTTCGGATTGATGATCGTATCGCAACAAAAATTCGGGCACCATAAAATACATATCCGGAGCACCTACCGGGTCAGTATTCAAGGAATTTAGCTGCTCGGTATGATTCTTTAAATCATATCCCAAATACCCAAACAACCAGTTATCTATTCGTTTACGAAACGCTTGTAAGGCTTCCCATGGATTTTGATTATACTGCTGTTTTTCACTGCCCTTAATTTCTGAAATATGATCGTCATGCGCTTTAATTATTGCCTCTGGCTGTGCTGCTAAATACGAAAATCGTGATGAAGGGTGATCTTTAGACTGCGAATGTAATAAAATTACATCGCCTTGGGAGGCAAAATACCGTGTCAATGTAAGCAGATCAGGCATCCCCATTTCTATCTTAGCAGTTTTGCATTAGTTCGACGTAATGCAGTATACCGATTTTGTAATTCGTCTATGGCAGGATGATCAATATCAAAATTGTGATGATCAATTTTTTCTACAGCTAAAACCTCTCGAACTGAGTTGCATATCCACACGGCATCGGCCTCTAAAAGATGATCAAGGGAATATTTGCCCTTTTGACATTCCCATTGACCATTTTCTTCTATTATATCCAAAACAACTTTTCGGGTGATCCCGGGAATAAGATCACATTCTTTATCGGGAGTAAAAATCATATCACCCTTAATCCAAAAAAGATTGGCGATGGTTGTCTCCGAAATAAATCCATCGATCGTTTGCATCAGGGCATCATCCCCTCCCTTCTCAGCGGCTTGCTGCGCAGCCAGAATATAATTAATTCCGTTGGTAAACTTTGCCGATGATGGCATCGATTGAGAGGGAATGCGTCTTTGATCGACAGTAGCTAATTTTGGTAGAGCAAAATCCTCCGGACAGGTCGAAGCGGTGATAGAGTAATGTGTGCTACTGTTGCCTTGTGGATGATAGCCCCGCTGCCCATCCCGCCACACCTGCAAACGAATAATAGCATCATTATGTGTCAGATGCTGCTTTTCCAGGAGTTTCCTTAGCTGCTCTTTGATTGCTTCAGTCTCTAATTCAGATTCAACTTGCATCCCCAACATACGCATTCCTGCATGCAAGCGAGTAAGATGATCTTTAAGGAGAAAGGTTTTGCCCTTATAGGTTCGGAGTGTGTCAAAAACGCCATCGCCGTACATCAGTCCTCGAGAAACCGCGGGTACAACCGGCTGGTCCGCCGGAGTAATCTTACCATCAAAAATGAGCCATTTATTGCTGGTTTCCATCTTTTATAAGCACCCGCAAGCTATCGTATTGTCGATCATCCGAATATCCCAAGAACACATGTTTAAGGTCAAGTTGTTGATCATACACAAATTGAACGGGTAATCCCGGCATGTTGAACTCCGAAAACTGTCTTGATCCTGCCACAAAATGAAAGGGAAATTGATGTTTCTGTATATACTGCTCCACCTCCTTTTTTTGAAGTCCCACAGCAGCTGCCAACACCTCCATTTCATCAGGATATTCTCGCTTTATTTGGGCCAGTTCGGTATGTGATTTCAGCGAAGCATCCGACCAGTTCGACCACAAATCCAATACAATATATGCGCCTTCAAAATCGGATACTTTTACGCTATCACCTGATTGTACATTATTCCACCAGGTTGTTTGAAGTGAATCCTGGGCAAACATGCGCTGCTTAAAATCAGATTTTTCGGACGTACGATTACTAACAATAAAATAGGCGATCAGGGAAGCAGCCACAACGGCTACAATAAGCAAAAAAGTGTTAAAGTACTTAGGATCAATACGCATAATTAATTTTCTTCGGGGGATAATACCGCACCGGCAATGGGCGGAAGCGTAATTACAGTTTCGCTATTTACTACCTCAGCTCGATTACCGGTAATAATATTTTCAAGATGCTTCCCTTCTTCAACTTCAAAATGATCAAGAGGTATTCTTATTTTCCGCGTCTGATCTGAGCGGTTAACAGCCACCAAACAAAACATATGTTTATTCAAAAAACGGGCAAAAACAAATACATCAGCATCATTTTTGGTAAGTAATTCTTGAAATTTACCTTTGCGTAATGCTAAATGCTTATTCCTGATCTCACCTAATTTCTTGTACCAGTTAAACAATTCCTCATCAAATGAATTTTCATCAATGGGTCGTTCCTTATCAAGCGGATGATTTTTCTCATCGTCATACTCTAACTCTGGCCAAACCATCGGTTTTCGGTCATCGGGATCATCAGCTCCCCACATACCGGCTTCCGTACCGTAAAAAATCATGGGAGCTCCCACATAAGTATATTGAAACAACGCAATGAGCCTTTGCAGGCGACGCTCTTTGGGCGTTGGTTTACGAACGTCAAATCTTTCCTCGGGCTTGGTTTTGGTATCAAATTCACGACCGGGATTTACAATCATCGATGCCAGTCGAGGCGTATCGTGACTATCCATTAAATTTTGCTGCACCAGCTCGGCCCCCTCCGGCAATCCTTCCCTTATAGATCGCAGTCGTTTCATAAAATCAGAAGCCGACACCGATTGGTCAATCATATATTCCTGCACCGCTTCGGTAAACGGATAATTCATAGCTGCGGTAAATAGCTCACCGTTGACCCATTCCCGGCCCTTCTCTGTCCATATTTCTCCAACCGTATACGCCTCGGGATTAATACGCCGTACCAGTGCATTCCATTCTTTCCAGAACTTTTGCCCGACTTCTTCGGGGACATCCAACCGCCAACCGTCAATTCCGTCAGACGGATCGCCATCTCCATCGGGATCCATCCAACGACGCGTGATAGCAAAAATATGCTCCCGGACGGGCTTTACCAGCGTGCCATCAACTTCCTTTAATTCGGGTAGACTTTTTACACCCCACCAGCCGTCGTAATCAAATTTCTGCCCGTTGCCATCTGCAAACGAATTAATGGAGTACCAGTTCTTATATTTGGATTGATCCTGATACTTTTTAACATCCCGAAACGCCCAAAAATCAGTCCCCGTGTGGTTAAAAACTCCATCAATTATGATTCTCATCTCCCGATTATGGACCTCTTCAATCAGCTTCAAAAACAACTTATCTGCTGATGTCCACTGCCATGTATCAGGATCTTCGGGATCTTCCAGCTTCATAATTTTCACATCGCCCTCAGGGTCGGGCCCATAAAAACGATCAATATGGTGATAGTGGCTGGTATCGTACTTATGCAGAGACACCGCATCAAAAACAGGATTTAGATAAATCCCGCTGATCCCCAACTCTTGCAAATAATCCAGCTTATCGATAACGCCCTGCAAATCACCACCGTAACGGCGCTTAAAAACGCCATCGCGAAACGAATCTCCCAATGATTTCTCCCATTCAGACTGCTTGTACCAGTCGCCGGTCCAGGGTGATATTTTCCATCCTTTGGGGCCGCCTACTCTTTCGCGTGTCGGATCATTGGAAGGATCACCATTACGAAAGCGCTCGGGAAAAATTTGATACCAGATTACATGCTTAGACCATTCCGGTGCATGATAGAATGTATCAACAGAATTGCCATTATTTGATGTGTGATCGTGAGGGTGTTCCATTACTTTATATCAGCATACAAATTTTATATTGAAATAATATCGGCGATACGAAGCAGCTCTTTATCCATTTTGGGATTTTGCTTTGTCGCCTTTTCAAAATCGGTATAATGGATATCCCGATTACGGATACCAACCATGATATCTTTTTTTCCTTCTTTCAATGCCTCAACAGCAATCACACCAAGCCTGCTTGCTAATACCCGGTCGGCACAGCTCGGACGCCCCCCCCGCTGCACGTGCCCCAGAATAGTTACTTTCGTCTCATAGCGATCTCCAAACTCTTCCTTGACCTTGTCTTCAAGGTCATAAACACTTCCATTGTTATCTCCTTCTGCAACAATAACCAGCCGTGATGTTTTATTTCGTTTTGATGTTCTTGCCAGCGATTCAAAAAGCTTCTCGATACCACGATCTTCTTCGGGAATTAAGACCTCTTCAGAACCGGCGGCAATACCTGAATACACGGCAATAAATCCGGCATCGCGACCCATTACCTCAATAAAAAACAGCCGATTATGGGAGGTTGCCGTATCCCTAATTTTATCTACGGCCTCAACAACCGTATTTACGGCCGTATCAAATCCCACTGTAAAATCAGTACCGTAAATATCGTTGTCGATGGTTCCCGGAATCCCAACAATAGGTAAACCAAACTTCTCACCAAATTCCATAGCGCCGGTAAACGTACCATCACCGCCGATTACCACAAGACCATCAAGCCGATGCTTCTGAATATTATCCCAGGCTTTTTTCATGCCTTTTTCCGTTTTAAAATCAAGACTGCGAGCAGATTTTAAAATTGTCCCGCCCTGGTGAATAATATGCTTTACCGAGCCGGCATCCATTTTTTTAATATCATTCTGGATCAGACCCTCATAGCCCTGATAAATTCCATAGGGAGTTATATCGTAGTATACACAAGTTCGTACGACCGCACGTATGGCGGCATTCATACCCGGGGCATCTCCACCGGATGTTAATACACCTATTCGTTCCATTATTTACTGAGAATTGAAATTCTTAATTATTCTGATATGCAAAGTTCTAATACCAAATGTCCACTTTAAACCCCCTAAAATAACAATTATTGCAGATCAAAGATAAGTTTTCTGCATTGCTCTTTTAGCATGGGATCATCGGGGGTTCGGCTTTCCAGCTCCACCGCATTCTCACATACTTTCACAGCCTGTTGATCCTGTCCCATCTCTTCGTACACTTTAGCCAGATCATAGTAGTACAAAATGTTATTATCATTAAGATCTATAGCCTTTTGGATAGCATCAGCAGCCTTTTGATTACTTGCATCACCGGGAATACCTCCAAATAAGGTATTAGCCGCAGCGCGTTCCACCCAGCTTAAGTTTGCGACCTTAAAATGCCATCGTCCAAGTACGTGCCATGCTCCCGCATGTTTTTCGTCGTATTCCAATGCTTTGTCGACATGTTTTTTAATGGCACGTGAGGCGGCAACACGTTCACGAGCTCCCGATATAAGTGCCTTACGTCCCATTGCCACCGCCATCACAAAATGTGATTGTGCATCAGTTGAATCTACATCCAGCGCCCGTTCCGCAAGATCAATTCCACGATTAAAATATTCTTTTTGATCTTCCTCATCATTCAACCTATTACCGATTCGGGAATATAAGAAACTGGCCCGCCATAGCGCTTTATAATTTTCAGGTTCTTCTTCCAGAATATTGCGGTATATCCCCAGCGCCTGCTTTTCCTCAAACGATTCATAAAGGGAATCTGCTCGCTGTTTCTGATCCACAAGATCTTGCTGGGCCAAAAGAAGTAACGGGAAACTAAGACAAGCTACTAGCGAAATAATACTTTTCTGTAATACACTCATAACGTTAAATTATCTCAAAACTTTTATTCATTGAATTAAGCGGGGTAAATATATTTATCACAATTCATTGATACCACCCTCGGCATCAATTTCATATTCGGCTGTAATGGTGTTTTTTTGCTCTAACGGATACTTAATGTCACGAATAGTCTTCGATCGTATAAAAATATTACTCCCTCTGCTATTCACGGTTATATCTGTTTGGATGCTACGTGCCGGAATCTGCTCATATATTCCTACGGTATTAAAGCTTCGCAATTCTTTACCGCTAAAGGTTGCCACGATAACTTCTGCATCACGATAAGCGGACGGGTGCTCTAACAAAAACCAACGCACCGTTTGCTGCTCCAAAGATTGTATGCCCACCAGTGTTAATCTTTGATTTTCTTCTTCAAGATGACATGATTCTGCTTTTGCTTTTAATCCCTCCAAAACCTCCCAATCAAGTGAAAAGGGAGATTGTAAGGCAGCACTAAAGCTACAATCCGATATTTCGACTAAATCATTCGCTAAATTTTCAGAATGGTCGTTACTTTTTAATTCCTCATTTGTATTCTTTTTAAAGGAAGAATACTCTTGTGAATTAAGATACTGTTGATCGACTTTCTTATCCTGCTCCTCAGAACAGGAAACAGAACTTACAACAACAGCAAATACAATAAACAAGTAAAAGAGCTTCCTTTTAGGCATCACAGAAAAAATAATTGCAATTATTTAGAAGCACTTTCTTCTACCGGTTCATTTTCCTCTTCCCCGTTAGTATTTCCATAATTTCGCATCACATAATCATCCAAAATATTTCGGAATTCTTCGCCAATGCCTTCGCCGCGGAGCGTAGTATAGTGCTCACCGTCCATATAAACAGGTGCTTTAGGCTCTTCAAATGTACCAGGCAGCGAAATTCCGATATTAGCATTGCGAGATTCACCGGGACCGTTAACCACACATCCCATAACCGCAACATTCATCTCTTCAACTCCAGGATAAACATCGCGCCAGATGGGCATCATTTCGCGCAGGTAGTCTTGAATTTCATCAGCAAGCTCCTGGAAATATGTGCTGTTTGTACGTCCACAGCCGGGACATGCCGTTACTTGCGGTACAAAGTTGCGGATGCCGAGTGATTGTAGAATCTGTTGACAGATTCGGACCTCCTTAGCACGATCTCCACCAGGCTTAGGCGTCAATGAAACACGGATAGTATCGCCAATGCCCTGCTGCAATAATACCGACAGCGCAGCGGTGCTTGAGACGGTTCCTTTCATACCCATACCTGCTTCGGTAAGCCCCACATGAAGCGGATAATCGAGCAGCTCGGCTATCCGTTCGTATACATGTACAACATCCTGTACATGCGACATTTTACAGCTGATAATAATTTTATTGGATGCGAGTCCCACACTTTCGGCCAGCTCAGCAGACCGCCGTGCACTCTCAACCATGGTGTCCAGCATCACCTGCTTAGACGACTTGGGAGCCTCAAGCTCACTGTTGGCATCCATTTTCTTTGCTAATAGCTTCTGATCGAGCGATCCCCAGTTAACGCCAATACGCACCGGCTTGTCATGTTTTATCGCTTGCTCTACAATAGTGCAAAAATTCTCATCCCGCGTTTTAGTTCCGGTATTGCCGGGATTAATACGAAATTTAGATAAGGCTTGTGCTGCCTCGGGGTAATCAACCAGCAGTTTGTGACCGTTGTAATGAAAGTCACCAACAATTGGTACCGTAACATCATCGGCAAGCAGCTTTTCCTTAATTTTGGGTACAGCCTTTGCCGCAGCGTCATTATTTACGGTGATACGGACAATTTCTGACCCTTCTGTATGTAAGTGCTTAATTTGCTCTACCGTTGCGTCAACATCAGACGTATCGGTATTCGTCATCGACTGCACCACAATAGGCGCTCCACCGCCTACCGGTACATCTCCAACCATTACCTGAATAGAATCTCTTCGTTTAATATGAGACATAATATCTTTGTTTCTTTTTCTGATCGTACCCTAATGAACCACAGGTACGGTAAAAATCATTCAGATTTTTTATTTAATTCTTATTGCTAAGCTCAAAGAGTTTTTGTTTCTCCTTATCAGTCAGACCATCATATCCTTTTTGAGAAATTTTCTCCAAGATAGCGTCGAGCTCAGATTGATCCGTTTCCTCAACAATTTCAACATCAGAAACGGAATGCATATTCTTGTTTTTCGGGCGGGATTTTTTCTTTTGATACATTCCCATCAATCGATACCAAAACTGTTCAACAGGTAATATCCAGCGACTTAAATCATTGCCCTGCCGATGGTATTTCATCAGCAAATAGCCAATGCCTGCTCCGGCCAAGTGGACAATCCGGGCCGTACCGTCTGATGATCCCAACAGCAAGGCATCAATGGCAATAAGTCCGGCTACTACATAACGCGCCTGAATGGGAGGAAAGAAAATCAGCATAATAGGCATAGTGGGATAAAGCATCGCAAATGCAACCATAATGCCGTAAACAGCTCCAGATGCTCCAATAACGGGATTAAAACCCAGCAACGGAGCCGCAATAATATTGAATAACGCCCCACCTATACCGGCACCAAAAAAGAGGACCGAAAATGTTCGAGGTCCCATCGATTCTTCAACCGAACGACCCAGCCACCAGAGCCAAAGCATGTTAAAAAGCAGATGAAACGCGCCCCCATGCAAAAACATGTAGGTTACCGCTCTCCACGGCTGAAAAAGTGCCGTCTGCCACTCGGGATAAAAGGCAAATGCATCAATAAATAGACTACTATAGGCGGGACTAAAGATACTAAGCAGCGTTTGTATGATAAAAACGGCTACATTGATCGTAATAATTACACGAATTGCCACCGGCAATCCCCAATAACCGCGCTTTACTGAGTTACCGAAAGTGTCGTTATACATATTGGTGATCCGCAATTAATGCTGTTGCTGCATTGAGTAAAGTTAACAAAAAAATATACTGTTAGTAGTAAGATTCTTCACTTTTTAATCCCCAATATTTTATAAGGATAAAGCCTACAAGCATCCCACCCAAGTGGGCAAAGTGTGCTACTCCGGAGTTAGCTCTTGTTAATCCACTAATGAGTTCAATAGCACCAAAAATAGCAACAAAATACTTGGCTTTTATTGGGATAGGCGGGAATAGAAGCATAATTGGGCGATTGGGAAACATCATCCCAAATGCCAGTAAAATTCCGTAAACAGCTCCCGAAGCACCCAAAGTAGGAGCACCGCCGGCGCCAATCAGCATATGTAGCAATGCAGCACCAATACCGGTTAAAAAATAATAAATTACAAAGCGATTGGTACCCCAAAAGTTTTCGATAGCCTGACCAAACATCCACAATGCAAACAGATTAAAAAAGATATGTCCAAAACCGGCATGCAAAAACATATACGAGACCAGCTGCCAAATACCAAAACGTCCGGAACCGATAGGCCAAAGTGCTCCATAGGTAAATAAATACTCTGACACTACTGGGGTACTTAATGCTACAAAAGCCAGCAAATTGATAATCAGCAGGTGTTTAACTGCCGGAGGAAAGATCGATAGTTGCGTATTAGGACTGTATTGCGGGGATTGATAATTCAAGAATAAATAATATTTATTAGTAATTTATTTTGGTGGAATATACGGGTACTGATCGTCAATTCTAATAGCTTATATCACACACAATAAGACTATTATAGATACGAATTCAGATACTTTTTGTTGTTATTTTTTAATAATCAATATAAGACTAATGCGATAACGTATTTAGCGGTTAGATTAGATGGCAAGAACCAAGACAATACCTGCCGTGTCATCCCGGACTCCGATCCGGGATCTCGTAAGGACTATATCGTTGATCTAAGAAACGTATTTATCAATATTTCTTCTCCCTGCGAGATCCTGAAACAAGTTCAGGATGACACATAGACTACTTTTTAATCGCTAAACGCGTTGCGATAATAAAAATTTACAACCCTAAGCATTACAACAAGAATAACACTCACTTATATAAAAACGTACTGAGCTAAATATTCAACTATTGATTACCATATTGATTCATATAATCAACAGTGAGTCCTACCATTGATTTTACGCCCAGCTTCATCCCTTCTTCCTCAATATAAAAATCAGGAGTATGATGAGGTGGGGCCTCGGACGGATTCATTCCCTTAGGCATTCCACCGACAAACCAGTATAAGCCCGGCACTTCTTTTTGAAAGAATGAAAAATCCTCAGCCCCGGTAATAGCGTCCGATAAAATCACATCTTCTGAACCAGCGATACCCTGCAAGGTCGGCAGCATCTGCTCGGTAAGCTCCGGATCGTTATACGTTACCGGATATCCTTCCTCAATTTTCACTTCAGCCGTTGCGCCCATACTTTCTGCCGTCTTTGTTGCTACATGACGTATCTTTTTGTGGATGATATCCTGCATCTCCGTATCAAGCGTGCGAATTGTTCCAATCATCTCCGCTTCTTCCGGGATAATATTATTGCGTACTCCGGCCTCAATTTTACCAACAGAAATTACCGCAGCAGCCTTAGTAAGTTCAGTTTGCCGGCTGATTATAGATTGTAACCCTTCGATAATTTTTGCTGATGTTACAATAGGATCAACACCGGTCCACGGTGTAGATCCATGAGTTTGTTTCCCTTTCACGGTAATCACAAAACGATCGGATGCCGCCATCGTCCCTTCGGGGCGATATCGAATTTTCCCCACTTCTGTTTGTGAGTTAATATGCTGGCCAAAGATTACATCCACATCAGGATTTTCCAACACCCCTTCTTTTACCATTAATTCAGCTCCGCCTTCCTCACCCGGTGGGGCTCCCTCTTCGGCCGGCTGAAAGATAAACTTCACTGTACCCTGCAGCTCATCTTTCATATCAGTAAGAATCTTTGCGGCCCCCATCAGCATAGCAATATGAGTATCATGTCCACAGGCATGACTTACGCCCACCTCTTTACCAAGATAAGTGGTTGTCTTCGTAGACTTGAAGGGTACATCGGCACGCTCCTTAACCGGGAGAGCATCAATATCAGCTCGCAAACCTACCACCGGACCGTCTTTCCCTCCTTCCAAAACTCCTACTACTCCGGTATGTGCCACCCCTGTTTCAACTTTTATCCCCAGATCACGCAAATAATCAGCTATATACTCAGCAGTTTCATCTTCCCTATTCGACAGCTCCGGATTTTTGTGAAAATGGCGCCGCCATTTAACAACCTGATCAAAAATTTCTTCGGTCTGCTGATCGATCTGCTTATACAGTTTTTGGTGATTTTCTTGCTGTGCCAGTGCCGGGCTTTCAATGCCCAACACAAATAACATGACCAACATGCCGTATAAAAGTACCCTTTTCATATTGTATACTTGATTTAATTCCGATTGTTAAACGATTTATTGAAGTCTTTGCAAAACCTTACTGTCATCGCAAATGTAATGCGGCGATCTCCTTTTAGAAGCTTTAATCGGGAGATTGCCTGCCTATGCCGAAGCTTTTTTACACAGGTGCCATATACAGAAAGGCTCCGCGCAGGCAGGCTTCGCAGGCTCGCAATGACAAGCTCAATTTTTCGGGTTTTGCAAAGACCTCTTATTAACAAAAACCCTCAGGATTTCCAAAATCCTGAGGGCTTAAATAAGTAGATATTATATGTTTAGAATACTATTTAACGAACAACATCTCCCGATAAATGGGTAATGGCCAGTAGTCATCTGCTACATGGCGTTCCAGATAGTCGACCGAATCACGAATCTTTATCATTGCAGGCCGTACATTATCCTTCACATAAGTAGCACTTTCTAAGACCGATTCACCATTACCTTGAAGAACAATCTCTCGAAGCTCCTCCAAAGCATCATTGAGATCATTTAATCCGGTATTCACCTTTTTAAGCATCTCAAGTGATCCTCTGTTTTCAAGGCCAAGACCGTCTATACGCTCTACATTATCGGCAAGCTCATTCATATAGCGTACAGCCGCCGGATATATCATGGTTTTTGCCATCGCTTCGGTGGTATCTGCTTCGATGTTAAGTGTGGTTAAATATTGTTCGGCCCAGATTTCTTGCCTTGAATGTATCTCACGCTTATTTAGCACCTGGTGCTTTTCAAACAGATCGATATTTTTATCATCTGTCAACTTTGGAAGCGCATCCATGGTAGTAGGAAGATTAAGCAATCCGCGTTTTTCTGCTTCCTTTTCCCACTCCTCGGAATATCCGTCACCATTAAATATGATATCCTTGGAATCGGAAAGAGCTTCTCGAATTACTTCACCAAGCGATTCTTCCAATGGTTCACCATCTTCAACTTTCTTTTCAAGGTCAGTGCAAAGTTTTTCAATGGCATCGGCCACAATGGTATTTAACACAACAATGGGGAACGATATAGATTGGCTGGAACCTACAGCACGGAACTCAAACTTATTACCCGTAAATGCAAACGGTGAAGTTCGATTACGGTCGCCAGCGTGCTTGGGCAGTGAAGGCAGTACAGGAGTTCCCAATCCCAGCAGTCCTCCCTGCTTCGATTCCTTGGCACCACCATTTAGTAGCTGATCAATCACATCTGCTAACTGCTCTCCGATATACGCAGAAATAATAGCCGGCGGGGCTTCATTAGCTCCAAGACGGTGATCGTTTCCTGCATGTGCAATACTAATGCGAAGCAGATCCTGATGTTCATAAACTGCTTTTAAAATTGCAGTAAAGAAAAACAGAAACTGCATATTGTCATGGGGATTGTCACCCGGTTCAAGCAAATTCATCCCATCGCTGGTACTTAGCGACCAGTTAAGGTGTTTGCCACTCCCGTTTATTCCATCAAAAGGTTTTTCATGCAAAAGGCATTCAAAACCGTAATTACGTGCTATTCGCTTTAATGTAATCATCATCAACTGCTGATGATCAGCTGCAATATTACACGTTTCAAAAATGGGTGCAATTTCAAATTGTCCCGGTGCCACCTCATTGTGTCGGGTTTTAACGGGTATACCAAGCTTGTACAGTTCTTTCTCAGCTTCAAGCATAAACGACAATACACGTTCCTGAATAGTGCCAAAATAATGATCATCAAGCTCTTGCCCGCGTGGTGGTTTGGCCCCAACAAGCGTTCTGCCGGCCGTCATTAAATCAGGTCGCCGATAGAAAAATTCCTGATCAATTAAGAAATACTCCTGTTCACAACCTACGGTCGAAGAAACACGCTTGGCATCAACATTAAAAAGCTTAAGTGCTCTTTTGGTTTGTTTATCCAGCGTTTCATTGGAACGTAAAATAGGCGTTTTGTGATCAAGCGCTTCGCCAGACCATGAAGCAAAAGCAGTGGGAATACAGAGGTAACAGCCATTATCATTTTCCATGATAAAAGCCGGTGATGTCGGATCCCATGCGGTATAGCCGCGTGCTTCAAACGTTTGCCGCAATCCTCCACTGGGGAAACTGGAAGCATCAGGTTCGCCTTGAATAAGATCTGAGCCCGAAAATTCGGCAATAGCTCCACCTCCTTGGTTAGGAGTAATAAAACTGTCATGTTTTTCAGCAGTTAATCCTGTCAACGGCTGAAACCAGTGTGTAAAGTGAGTTGCCCCCTTTTCAGTAGCCCAATCTTTCATAGCCACAGCCACAGCATCAGCCACTTCAGAATTTAGCTGCTCCCCTTCTTCAATTGTCTTTTCCAGATCTTTCCAAATAACTTCGGGAAGCCGCTCTTCAAGGTCTTCCTGCTGAAACGTATTTTCACCAAATATTTCGGTAATGTTCATTGCCTCTCGTTCTGCCCCATTAGATTTTGGCGACCAGTTTCGAGCAGCCGCCAAAGGATCGTATCGTCTCATTGCTTTTGTCATTGGAGTAATAATTGATTTGTAAGTGATTGTTAGAATTTTAAATCTGCCCTTAATATAATTGATATACAAACTATAACACAAATAAATTAATTAAATATTTATTAACATATTATTTTTAAAGGTATATTTAACTTTATAACTAAAATATTTAATTAAAAACAGTCATATTACTATTATTGACTAAAATAATTTAATGAAAAAAGGAAATAGCTTGTTTTTTTTAAGCGAGAAATTTATTCCTATAATTGGAGCAAAACTTTTTCCACATTTTTCCCCTTGCTTCACTTATGACCAATCCGAAAAGACTAAGCATTTGGATCAAAGCTGCGCGCCCTCAAACCCTGCCCGCCGCATTTGTTCCAGTCTGCGTTGGAGCCGCTTTAGCTTATCACGATCAGCTTCTTTTATGGGATGCTACAATCGTTGCCCTGATATGTGCATTCCTTATCCAAATAGGCACCAACTTTGCAAACGATTATTTTGACTATGAGAAGGGAGCCGATACCGACCAGCGAATCGGCTTCGAACGTGCTACAGCAAAGGGACTCATTTCCGCTGATGCCATGCGCAATGCCACCATCATTACAATGGGATTGGCTTTTCTTTTGGGCCTATACCTCGTTTGGCATGCAGGCTGGGCTATCTTCTGGATTGGCATAGCCTCCCTCATTTTTGGAATACTTTATACAGGCGGCCCTTTCCCGCTCGGCTATAATGGACTCGGAGATGTTTTTGTGTTTCTTTTCTTTGGGATTGTTGCCGTAATGGGCACCTATTACGTAAATGCCCTTGAATGGAGCAACGCTTCTTTCTGGGCCTCGTTAGCCGTAGGAGCACTGGCTACAAATATTTTAGTCATTAATAACCTGCGCGATGTTGAACAGGATAAGACGGCCGGAAAAAACACGCTTGGTGTTATCTTTGGTGAAGATGCCCTCCGCTGGGAATACCTGCTGATGTTGTTGCTGGCATTGGCTATACCTCCTCATTTTTATTTTCAGCTGGGGTATGATGCAATCATATTTCTTCCGTTTTTAATTAGTCCCTACGGCTTTGCACAACTTTATAAAGTCTGGTTCTGGGATGATAAACAGAAGTTCAATAAAGTGTTGGAACATACTGCTCGTTTCATGACCTTTTATGGAATCTTATTTAGTATCGGAATTATTGTGGATCATTTATGAAGTTATCCTGCTACTCATACAAGCTCCCGTTTTCTAAACCGCTGCAAACGAGCGGCCAAACCTTTCAGCATCGCAAGGGATTTATCTTATCATACACTACTGAAAAATATCAACTTTATGGAGAAACAGCGCCCTTACCCGGATTTTCCACCGAAACACATAAATCAGTCCAAAAACTCCTGATCTCTCACCAAGAAAGGATCAGCAAAAAGCTGGATAACTCAAATCCCATTAGCAAACTACAGGAATTCTATCAGGATGCAGACATTCCTCCCTCGGTGCAGTTTGGTCTGGATGCACTTGCTTACCAGATCGAAGCCCATAAAAATAATCAATCACTGCTCTCTTATTTGTTTGCAGATGCATCTCCCAAAATTAAAGTCAATGCTTTGATTTCGCTACAAGGTGATGAGGTTTTAAATGACGTAGCACGCAAAGTTGTATCCGGGTTCAATACTATCAAATGTAAGGTCGGACTCCACTTCGATAACGAACTTGCGTTATTGCATAAGATCAGAAATCGATATCCCGATTTAACCATCAGGGTTGATGCTAATCAGGCTTGGGACCTCGATAAAGCACTCGATCACTGCATTGAACTAAATAAACTGGATATAGAATATTGTGAAGAACCACTGAACAAAATTACTCCGGCAAATCTTGAGCAATTATCTCAAAACACCTCCTTGCCTATTGCTCTGGACGAATCAATCACTCAACATTCTTACTGGCCAAACTTACTCCCTTTTACGAAATATCTTATTATCAAGCCAATGGTAATTGGCAGTTTCCAGAAAAATATTGAAACAAAACGGCTTGCAAACACTCATAATAATAAAGTAGTGATTACGACCAGCCTTGAAAGTGGCGTTGGTCGATATTTTACAGGCTTAATGGCAGCGGGATTGGGGTCACCAAACACAGCACACGGCCTTTCAACTGGCTTTTTGTTGGACCAGGATATTTTCCCTGAAAAAAATGTTATTTCAGACGGATCTATTGATCTATCTTCCCGAGATCTACCGATGATCAATTTTGATCAACAGCAACTATTTACAAAACTTTTTTAGAAGTGGGCAACTCAGATCACATACCGACATTTTCAGCGCCCCGGGAAGATGACCTGTTCCTGGGCTCAAGCTTTGGCCTGCACTCGTATGGCGATCTCAAAAAATTTGAACGCTTTTTCCTACAATTCCTTTTCGATTTTGATCACGACTTTGAAAAACCGGTTGGATTTATTGCCCCTTCTTCTGATACCCTCATTTTTGCAATTGCAGCATGCTGGAATCTTGGTATTCCCTTCGTTTCTTTTGATATGAGAGCCACTTCGAAAGAGCTACATCGTCAATTTGGACAGGTCGATCCGGGGCTGGTCTTTACTACTCAAGAGCTACAGTCAAAAATTGATCATTCCAACACCATTGATATCAAGCAAATTGATTTAATGCGATCACTTGAAATCGATGTCGTACTCGGCTTCGAGGCGGAAAACTTTACTCCAGCAACTGAACCTGATAACGTTTTTGGATATTTTTTTACTTCGGGAACTACCACCGGAACGCCTAAGATTGTACCGCTCAAACGTCGCCAGATGCTTTTTGCAGCAAAAGCGTCAGCCGAAAATTTTAAGCCTCGCAAAAATCATTTCTGGCTACTCTGTTTGCCACTAAATCACATTGGGGGCCTTTCAATTATTTTGCGATCTCTCCTCTATGGATCTGCTATCTTTAGGATGAAAAGCTTTCATCCCAAAATGATCACTACTTTTTTAACTGAAAATAAGCTTTTCCAGGCAGCCTCATTAGTACCAACAATGCTGAAACGCTTGCTGGAACGATCGGGATTTTTCGTCCATCAAAACTTCAAGGCAATTTTGCTTGGGGGTGGTCCTATTGACACAGACCTTATCAAAGAGTGCAGGAATAAAGGTATTCCCTTGGTTCCAAGCTACGGGATGACCGAAACATGCGCTCAAATTGCAGCTAATCCTATCCTTAAACCCAGCGGTACATATGGACCTTTAAAAAGTGTAGGAACTGTTTTAGAGCCAAATAACATTCAAATTCGGGATGAAAGCAAAGAAGCTGTCAGCATGAATACAACGGGCGAAATCTGGATTAAGGGTCCCCAGGTTTTTGATGGATATTTAAATCTGGACAGCAATGACTTTTTTGATGATGAGGGATGGTTTAGAACCGGTGATTTTGGCTATTTTAATGCCAATAATCAGCTGTTTATCGATTCCCGTCGTTCCGACCGCATAATAACAGGCGGAGAAAATGTATCTCCTTTCGAAGTTGAGTCTAAGCTTAAAGAGCTAACCAATATTAAAGAAGCTGCAGTATTCGGGATAACAGATAAAGAATGGGGACAAAAAGTTGTAGCCGCTATAGTCACAAAAAACGGAAAAAACATTAATCCCACATCTATTAAAGAACGTCTAAAAAAACATCTTGCTGATTATAAAATCCCTAAAGAGATTATTCAGGTAGAAAAGCTTCCTAAAACAAGAACAGATAAAATTATCCGCGGCAAATTGCCTGAATTATTTTTAGATCAAACAGAATAAGAGGAAAAATCTTAACACAAACCGATCCCTTTAGCTGATATATTTTAACCCCTTTGTGCCAATATCCGATCGGTAATACTTGTTTTCAAAATCTATCTTTTTAACTTCTGCATAGGTTTTTTTGATGGAATCCTTAAGAGAATCGCCGGCACCAACCACACTCAAAACTCGTCCGCCGTCGCTATAAATTTTGCCGTCTTTAGCTTTAGTTCCGGCATGAAAGACAAGTGCGTCTTCAGCAACATCATCTATTCCTGTAATCTCTTTTCCTTTTTCGTAGTCCAGCGGGTAACCATCTGATGCCATAACAACACAGCAGCGATATTTATCATCAATTTTAACCTCTTTGGTATTTAACTGTTCATTAACGGCCGCATCCATTAAGTCTAAAAAGTCAGATTCCAGTGAAGGTAATACCGCCTGCGCTTCGGGATCGCCCAATCGACAATTGAATTCGACCACTTTAGGACCTTCCTCGGTGATCATCAATCCGCAATACAGAATGCCTTTATAGGGGTTTTCATCCAGCAGCATAGCCGATATGGTAGGCAATACAACCTCTTTCTCCACACGCTGAAGCATGCGATCACCTATCACTGGAGTAGGACAATATGCGCCCATACCGCCCGTGTTAAGGCCGGTATCGCCTTCTCCTATACGTTTGTGATCTTGGGCGTAGTGTAAAATTTTAGCCGTTTTTCCATCCGATATAACAAATACCGAGGCCTCATCTCCTCTTAAAAATTCTTCGACAACCAGCTTTTGAGCTGCCTCCTTAAAACGTTCATCTTCTTTTAGATCATTTAATCGCTTTTCGACCTCCTCGGCCGATTCACAAATAAAAACGCCCTTTCCACCAGCTAAACCGTCAGCTTTCAAGACAACAGGATATTCATCCTTGCTTTTTATTACTTTCAATGCTTTATCAAACTCATCACGGCTGTAGGTTTGAAAGTCAGCGGTTGGAATTCGATTCTCTTTCATAAATTCATTGGCAAACTTTTTACTGCCTTCGAGCTGTGCCGCTACCTTGGATGGGCCAAAAACCTTGTGTCCTTTTTCTTCCAGAAAATCAGTAATACCGTTCACCAGTGGTTTTTCCGGACCTACTACTGTCAACGAAATATTATTTTCTTCTATGAACGCCAGAATTTTATCAAATTCTGAAAGGTCAAGATCTACGTTGGTACCGACCTGAGCCGTGCCCGGATTACCGGGGGCAATAAAAAGTTCATCCAGCCGATCTGATTTGGCTATACTCCACGCCATTGCATGTTCGCGTCCGCCACTGCCCAGTAATAATACATTCATAAATTTTCAGCTATTAGCGATTCAATAAAAGATTATAGATTCCTGCTGTTGAGGTTAAGTTCCTAATTACTTTCTGAAAGCTCATCGGCAACATGAATAATATCCGTAAAACTATCGGCTTTGAGTGAAGCTCCGCCAATTAGGCCGCCGTCAACATCGGGCTGCTCCAGAAGTTCTTCAGCGTTATGAGGTTTCATACTTCCGCCATATAAAATACGAATCTGATTTGCAGTATCATCTGAATAAAGATCTGCCACTTCTTCCCGAATCATTGCATGCATCTTCTGTGCTTGATCTGGAGTTGCCGTTTCTCCGGTTCCAATCGCCCAAATAGGTTCATAGGCGATGACAAGGTTAGAAGCATCTTCGTCTTCTACACCAATTAAAGCAGCCTGTACTTGTTTCTTAACACGTAATTTATGCTCATTAGCCTTACGCTGTTCCAAAGATTCGCCAACACAAATTACCGGTTTTATTCCATCAATCAATGCCTTATTGACCTTGGCATTTACTGTTTTATCTGTTTCACCAAAATACTGACGACGTTCGGAATGACCCAGAATTACGTATTCACAATTTACTTCCTTAAGCATCTCAGTGCTCACTTCACCGGTAAAAGCACCGTTATCTTCGGAATGAACATTTTGTGCTCCCAATGCAAGGCCTTCGATATCCTGTAATTCGACCGAAGCAGTAGTGAGCGAAATGGTAGGCGGACATACTAAACCATCAACAGCTTCAGGCATATCCTCGATAATATCTTTTATGCCCTGTAGCAGAGTTGATGTTTCCTTGGGTCCACAATTCATTTTCCAGTTTCCGGCTATTAAAAATCGTCTCATGATGCAGGTTCCTCGTTGTTTTCTTTATTAATAATTTTCTGAATACCTTGAATTACATCTTCAAATTCATTGCCCACATACTTCCTGATAATTTGTCCATTTTTATCCACCAAGAAGCGCGTAGGTAATAAACGGATATTAAATTTTTTCAGCAATTCTTCTCGATCAAATGCCTGGGCATCGGCTACCGGCCACGGCTTTACGCGTTCTTCAAAAAAAGCATCAACCGTAACTTGGCTTTCATCAAGAGGTAACGTTACAACCTTCAAACCAAAGTTTTTGTAAATACTGTGAATTACAACTGTCCTATCGAACTGTTCCTGATACAATTGATTGCTCAACCGCGTAACTTCAAGAATATAAGGCGTTCCGGAAAGTGAATCACGACTTATAATTTTTCCATTTTGAGAAAACTGAAATTCAGGGATAGTATCGCCCGGCGACAGATAGTTGATATCATAGCTCATAGATTCAACCCAGTTACTCGTTGAATCTTCGGGATATTTTTCTTTAAAATCAGCCAGCTCCTGCTGTGCCTGATCTACACGGGCACTGTCGTAAAGCAGTTTTATTCTTTCGCGGGCAATACCTTTCAAACTATTTTCTGACTCTGTTATTTGCGATAATGAATCCAGGTATACCAGCGCTGAATCAAGTCCCTTGTTCTCTGCCATATAACGTTTACCAAAGGTAGCTCCCAAATCACTCAAATCATCGTGATCATCAACAATACGAATACGATTCATCATTTGGGGCTTGTCAAAACTTTCCAAGATTTTTATAGCCTCCCGAGCAGCAAAATTTGATGCAAAGGTACCCTCTTCTTCCTCATAAACATCCCAATAAAGATTAGTCCATTTTTGGAGCTCATCGCGCAGGGTATCTCCTTGAAGCTGTCCGGCCCGTGCCAACTGCATTATCCGGCGAAAATTCTTGCCCAACCGTTGATAGGTTTCCATCGCATTATGCTCGCGAGACGCAATTTTCAGCGTTTCCCTGATATTGGGAAGTTGACCCGTAATAAAAACAGAATCATCCTCGGCCAATATTACACCTGCCCGCGCCAGATTTCTATTATTCCGACTTATAATTAAAGGATATCGACGTTTTTCCAGAAACGTTGCCATCCCCGAAAAGCTACCATTAGAGTCGGTTACCGCGTGATAAAGTGTATCGGCATCAGCATTGGCAGAATCTTTTTTAATGATAGTAAATCCAATACCTGAAAAATCACCACTGGAATCTATTGAGTCTGAAACAGTAAAACTTCCTGAGATGTATGCCGTTTTTGTTTCTGACTCACTTGAACAACCCCAACTGATTACCCCGATAACCAGAACGATAAAAAAATACTTTACTTTGGTTAGCATATATTCTTACTGGAATAAACGTTATATGTATTGATGTTTTTATTACTCTTCATCGAGACGGTCCGAAATCATCTCACGCACCATTTCCGGATTAGCCTTACCTTGCGAACGCTGCATAACCTGTCCTATAAAGAAGCCTATTAACCCCTTTTTACCATCTCTGTAGCGCTCTACTTCATCAGGATGCTGATCAATAACTTCATCAACGATGGGCTCTAAGAAATCGGTATCTGAAACCTGAACCAAATTCATTTCTTGCGCCAGCTCTTCGGCAGATTTTTCTTCCTCAAGCATGGCATTATAAATTTCAGTCATTGCTGACGAGTTAATTTTATCATCCTCCCTAAGCTCCACCAATCCGGCTAGCCGTTCTTCAGAAATAGGAAATTCCTTAATACTAATACTGCGGTCATTTAACGTGCGCAGCACCTCGGTTAAAATCAAATTGGAAACCGCTTTTGGATTACCGGCATGGAGCAGAACATCCTCATAAAAGTCTGCCAGATACCGATCTTCAGTCAGCGTCTGCGCATCATCATCACTCATATCAAACTCATCAATAAAGCGTTGCTTGCGCACATCGGGCATCTCGGGCAGCTCTTCCCTGATATCCTCGAGCATTTCGTCGGTTACTACTACCGGTGGAATATCCGGCTCGGGAAAGTAGCGATAATCATGGGCTTCTTCCTTAGAACGCATGATCCGGGTTTCCATCTTATTGGCGTCCCAAAGCAAAGTTTGCTGTATAACTTTATCGCCCGATTCGATGAGTTCGATTTGTCGTTCAATCTCAAACTCAATAGCTCGCTCCACATTACGGAAAGAGTTCATGTTTTTGAGCTCCGTTCGCGTGCCAAATTCTTCTTGACCTTTGGGTCGTACCGAAACATTAGCATCGCACCGCAGGCTTCCTTCTTCCATATTCCCGTCACAGATTTCCAAATACTGCACAATCTGCTTAATGCGCTTCAGGTACTCGTATGCCTCTTTGGCTGATCGAATATCCGGTTCCGATACAATCTCAATGAGCGGAACGCCCGCTCGATTAAGATCGATCAACGTGTTAAATGGATCCTGATCATGAATGGATTTTCCGGCATCTTCCTCCATGTGGATACGCGTAATGCCGATCTCCTTTTCCACATCATCCGTCGTTATATTAATCTGTCCATCGTGACAAATGGGTGTATCATATTGTGAAATCTGGTATCCTTTGGGGAGATCGGGATAAAAGTAATTCTTGCGAGCAAAAATAGATTTGCGAGCGACATCGCAGTTGGTAGCCAACCCCATTTTGATGATATAGCGCACCAGATTTTCATTGAGTACCGGCAGCGTTCCGGGATGACCCAAACAAAGCGGGGAAACCTGTGTATTAGGTGAACCGCCAAATTCTGTTGAAATCGGGGCAAAAGCTTTACTTTCTGTTAGTAACTGGGCATGCACTTCAAGCCCAATAACTGCTTCGTAATTATCGTTAACCGAACTGCTCATTACTTTTAATTTATCTTACTAATTAAAGAATTTTCTAAAATACTATGTCACTCTTATACAAATTCAGAATGATATAAGAACCTAAGTTAATTTTATAAACTTATTTTGATGACGAAAGATATTAAACGTCTGGGACTTTTATTAATCATTCTGAGATAAAATCGGCACGGTATAACACATTTATAATGAGACATAAAGAACTGCATGTATTCGAAGAAAGCAACCATCTTTTGTGGGGATTAATAATTCTGGTGGCTACCGCTTTAGGCACCTATCTGCTGGTCGGTTCTTTTGTTACGATGGATTGGTATCCCTTTAATATCAGGCAGTTGCTTGCCCTGGGACTTTTTGTAATTAGCTTCACCGGTATTATTAAATTATCGGAACCACTATATCATTTTATACTCTATTTTGATGATGACGTACTCATTATCGATATCAATAAGGGAGATGTAAAATCCGATACCCTGCAGATTCCTGTTGATCATATTCAACACCTTGAATTTGCCCCGCATAATCCGCGTGATGCTGATGAGGCCCTGTTCGATTTCTCTACCAATTATCACTTGCTCTATAAGAAAAAAGACGATGTATCTTATCATAAATTACTAGGTGATCAATCCGCATCAATTACGCTGAAGGTAGACGATATAGCCGACATTATGCGTTTTATCAGTAATAGAAATCCGGATATTCAAATTCCAAGAGAACAAGCAGCCTACTTTAATTTGTAAAAACAGATCTTGATAATACCGAGCGGTAATCAAACCACTTAAATGTTTCATGATGAATTTCAGATGAAATAAAAAAAATGCCACCGCCCTAAAGCGATGGCATCAAAGGTATCTATCTCTATCAGAGTAGTTTATTTGTTAGAAGTTGCGGTAGAAACAATGGAAAGTTAGTTACAAACTTCAGTACTTCCCGAGCCCCAACGAAGACTCCCACCTTGATCGTCGACGAAAATCTCTCCCTGATCATAATCACTTAAATTTTGTCGGCAACGTGGCGCTGAACCATTAGACCACGTATTACTCAATGCTGGTACTTCGGTTTGCACTTCTCCGCTACGCGATACCTGAATGTCCCACCCCATAACATTCTGAAAAACATTATCGCCAGGTTCTTCATCAGTGCCTAAATCTACGAAGAAGTTATTATCATTGGGCATATTTGGTCCGCCAATATCTATGGCACTTGTGTTTATATTTCTAAAAGTGGTCCCACGAACAACTAAAGTCCCGTCCAATTGTTGGATGGCATCATAAGCCAAATTCACGCCTGATTTATGGGTGAGAACGCCCTCAATAACACTGTCTGTGACTCGTACTTCAGCAGCTCTCATCAAAATCGCGGACCATTGCGTGTACTGTATTGTTGAGTTTAAAACTTCAATACTGGTATTGGGCTGTGTATTATCCATTACTATACCATATTTAAATCGATCCCCTGACTCTGTTTCTGTACTGCTGGTTATAGTCACATTTTCGAGCGTCAAATCAACCGCATCTTCCAAATCAAATGCATACGGGTTTACAAGGCTAACACCGGGCTTAAAGACGGAGTTTGTAACATTCATCGTAATATTGTTAACATCATCCACTTCAATGGCGCCTCCCTCTCCGGTATTTGAAATATCAGTATCAGAAACATTTAGCGTTACATTTGAAGTATTAAAGCGGTTTCTGTAAGCCTGACCAATATTATTGCCATCAAAGGAACTGCGGGCCTCATTATATCCCCGTAATTTTACGGTCATATTATTACCGGTTGAAATACCTACGCCCTCTTCAGCATTCATACTAATACTCACATCCTCCAGCACCACAGTTGAAGACCCCATATCACTTCCGCTCAAAATATATACCGCATCAGGATCACCGTTAAACGTACCACCGGTATAGCCGTTTTCGACTTTTAAGTGTCTTAGCGTCACGCCCTCTCCAACATAAATTGCAGGATCGCCATCGACGTCGGGACTTAGGATATGTATATTATTTCGATCTACTCCCTGATCACCTTTTACAATTAAGTTGCCAGAAAAACTCAATGGAAAGCTTTCACCATTGGCCTGATCGTATAATCCCTCAGCGACACGTATCGTATCAATGTCCAAGAAAGCATCATTCTCATTTTGATCGTAAATAGACAGTGCCTTTGTAATTGTTTTTAAAGGGACTGTCTTGCATATATCCATCGATATCTCCATCAGTACCATTATTGGCATCCACAAAAAGACGCTTGGCAATGGCCGAAAAAACCACTTCGTCAGTATCACTTTCACCATCTGAGGTAACCTCAAGCTGTAGTTCATATTCTCCGGGCAGATCCGGAATAAAACTGGGACTGGCTGTATTAGCGTCACTTAATGAGGCATTGCTGTTTGCCGGCTGACTGCTTATGGTCCAAGAATAACTTACGCTGCTACTGCCGCTTGAACCAGATCCATCTGCTATTACTTCAAATCCTACAATTTCATCTGAATCACTGCCAGCATCCGCTGTAGCACTTGCTGCTGGTGGATTATCTCCATCTCCGTTATCATTATCACCATCGTTAGTATTTTCAGGCCCGGTGCCGTTATCACTGCACCCAAGTACGAGCATTAAAGAAATGACAATGGTAAATAGTGTGGCTTTCTTAATCATCTTGCTATGTTTTTAAATTCGGTATGTATTTAAGTTCTGCTATTGTTAGATACGTAGCCGAATTCAGAAACGGGTCAAACAATTATTAGAAGTTTAAAAATCACTTATAAATTGGTACTCCTGATGTTGTAGGATATACTTTCAAACAATACTTCTATTAGTCAAACCCAATTAAGACAGGAATTGTTACTATGGATGCTATTTACAAAAACCTAGGAAAATTAGGAGCTAAAAAAGTTTTAAACCCTTGTTCTTATATTCAAAACTAAATCATTACTCGATAACCCAGTCAGGATGATCACCATCTGCTACCTTAATCATGTTGTTAATTTCATTAATAGGCGTCCGATAGATACCAGAATCATCACACTCATATACTAAATGATTTCCGTTTGGAGACCACGAAGGTGATTCGCAGTAATTAATTCCATCATTAGCTGTTGGATTCACATCCGTAAGTTTAATTTTGTTACTACCATCAGCATTCATGATAAAGATCTCATTGGAGTCGTAAGCAATTTGAGTACCATCAGGAGACCAGCGTGGATTAAATTCTTGATCAGAAGTCTCTGTTAACCTTTGAATATTTGTCCCATCAGAATTCATCACCATAATATCATACCCTTGAGGATCAAATCTATTTGCATAAACAATTCTTTCACCATCCGGTGACCAATCAGGGGCAGTGGCTTGTACACTAGATCCTGTTGAGGTTGTAAGACGAGTAAGATTACTACCGTCACCATTTATGGTAAATATTTCGCTACGCCCACAATCCGTACAATCACTAGCATCGTACTCAAATACGATCTGCGAATCATCCGGTGACCAACCTCCAGGCACAGCGTAACCTCCAGTATTAGTCAACTGCTCTATACCAGTTCCATCAGTGTTCATCACGAAGAGTTGTCGATCACCAGCTCCGTCAAAGCTAGCAAACGCTATTTTTGAACCATCATTAGAAACAACGGGATAAAATTCACTCAAAGAATTGTTGGTAATTATCAGCTCATTTGTGCCATCTGGATTAATTGAGAATATTTCTCGGCTATCAGATCTTCCGGAGAAATATATCTTCCCCTGTAGTGGACTTTCACAACTAATATCAAATTCCGTGAACCCAGCATTGTCAGCATTATTGAGATTGACTATTCGAGGGTTTTCACCGCCTACCGTACAATTACTTGCTATTCCCGAAAGCTGTACCCGCACCTCGTCAGCATAAAGATCATTGTACGTAACATTGTCGTTAGCCTTCACAAAACGATCATCCGCACCCTCTACCGAAAGAGTATACCCGTCAGGGTCAATATTACTTCCGGAGGTTATAATACTAACTTCCAAAAACTTGGGCTGTTGCACTGTAAAAGTCGGTCCTTGTACGCGGTAGCCGTAGGTAGAAACATAGACAGGTCCCGTACTAGCATCACCCGGCACATCGACCACTAGCTGTGTTTCTGAAGCAGATTTTATGGTCGCCTGTACTTCAACACTGCCGCTGGTAAATTCCACTTCATTATCGGTTGCCGTAGCGCTAAATCCACTACCTGTGATTGTCACCTCAGTGCCTATCGGACCCTCGGCGGGTGTAATGCTGTTTATTTGAGGAAGGGTCACCGTCACGTCTTTCGTGATCGTATCTTCAGCTCCCTCGTTGTCACCAACCGTCAATTCAACAGTATAGGTTCCGGGTATCTCAAAATTATGGTTTGTAGCCGAACCTGACTCTGTACTGCTCGTACCGTCTCCATAATCCCAATTATAGACAGATATAAATCCATCAGGATCTGAAGAGGCTGAAGCATCAAAATCGCAGCTCAGATTCTCACAAGAGAAGTTAAACAAAGCGGTTGGTGGTTGATTTGGTTCTTCACATTGAACATCAATGTTGGTAGCAGTAGTATCCCCTGCAGTAATATTTACATCGTAAGGATTGGCCCGATCCTGCATAATGAAACAGTTTGAAGCAATATCAGTGAGTTCAATCGAGTGACTGCCCTCGGACAAATCATCGTAGGCGACAAAATCATTTATATCTACCGACGAAGCTGTCCCTCCATCTAAGATCAATCCGTACCCATTCGAATCGAGACTAGAACCTGTTGTTGAAATATTAACCTCTAGCCGGCCGGTTGTAATAACAGTAAAGGTCGGTCCTGTAGCGGTTTGTCCGTTAACCGTTACTTCTACAGGGCCGGTAGTAGCATCAAAGGGAACAAAAGCAACCAATTCTGTAGTTGTAGCACTGTTCAGTTCTGCACGCACCCCGTTAAAGGTGACCACATTATCGGATAAAGTTGAACTAAAGTTATTACCACTAATCGTTACCTGTGTACCGGTAGCTCCCGATGTGGGAGAAATACTGTCAATGGTTGGGCCAACTCCGGTACAGCTAACATCAAACTGTGTAAATCCTGCATTGTCAGCATTATTAAGTGTTACTGTTCTTGGATTATTGCCATCAACGCTACAATTATCAGCTATTCCAGACAGCTGTACCTGCACTTCGTCGGCAAATAGATCATCATAGGTAACATTGTCATTAGCCTTGACAAAACGATCATCTGCACCCTCTACCGACAAGGTATACCCGTCACTGTCAATATCACTACCGGAGGTTACAATACTAACCTCCAAGAACTTAGGCTGTTCTACAGTAAAGGTCGGTCCTTGCACACGATAGCCGAAGGTAGAAACATAGACCGGACCGGTGGTAGCATCGCCCGGCACATCGACCACCAGTTGTGTTTCGGATGCCGTTTTTATCGTCGCCTGAACTTCTGTATTGCCGCTTGTAAATTCCACCTCATTGTCAGATGCTGTAGCACTAAAACCGCTTCCAGATATAGTTACTTCGGTACCTATAGGACCTTCGGTAGGAGAAATAGACGAAATACTTGGCAGGGTTGGACTTATCTCCTTAGTTGCAGTACTTTCAGCACCTTCATTATCAGTTACTGTAAGTTGTACTGTGTATGTTCCTTCTACTTCATAGTTGTGCGTAGTTGTTTGGTTGGATCCTGTTAACCCATCACCAAAATCCCAAGAATAGCTGTCAATAGAACCATCGCTATCACTGGACCCACTGGCATCAAATTGACACTGTAGATTTTCACAAGCTACTTTAAAAGAAGGGGTCGGTGGACTATTTAGAGCCTCACACTGAACATCAACATTGGTGGTCGTTGTCTGTCCGGCTGTAATATTTATATCATAGGGATTCGGGCGATCCTGAGAGATAAAACAATTGTCAGCAATATCAGAAATACCCACTTGATGAGTCCCTTCTTCCAATCCGGGTTGGGTATAAGTCTCATTGATATCGGTTCGTATTCCCTCTGCCTCATCAACAGAAACCAAATAGCCGTCAGGATCCTGATCTTCACCTTGAGTTGCAATCACTACATCAAGTAAACCGGTAGTAACTACATCAAAATCAGGTCCTGTACCCGTCTTACTATCCACTGTAACCTCAACCGGGCCGTCAGTAGCTCCTTCGGGGACTTGCGTGACAAGCTCTGTTGTGCTGGCACTATTCACCGGAGCTTGCGTACCATTAAATGTAATCGTGTTCTCAGAAGGCGTAGCACTAAAGTTTTCTCCTGTGATGGTTACTTCTGTTCCAACAACACCGCTTTGTGGGTTTATCGAACTGATTGCTGGAGCATCCGCCTCAACCGTGAACGTAGGCCCTTCAGCAGTTTGTCCATTAACGGTTACCTCAATTGGACCGTTTGTAGCACCTTCAGGAACTTCAGTAATAAGCTCAGTTGTACTGGCACTGATTTACAGGAGCTTCGGTGCCATTAAATGTTATAATGTTTTCTGAAGCCGTTGCACTAAAGTTTTCTCCAGCAATGGTTACTTGTGTTCCTACAGAACCTGATTGAGGGGTCACACTACTGATCTGCGGCGCCGGTAGCGCACATTCTATACTAAAGGTTGTTGTGTTAGTCTGGTTATCCAAAGTAACCGTGCGGGGATTTTCACCCAGAAACTGCACAAGTTTCTGGAATACTTGTCAACTCAACATCCACTTGGTCCGAGAGAATATCACTAAACGTTTTCTCACCATTTGGATTAATAAAAACAATATCTCTTCCAGTTACCGATAAACGATATCCATCAAAACCAGAAGGCGGGTTCGTCGTTTCAGTAATTACCTGAAGACTCTTAGGATTTTGGGTTGTTTCTACTGTAAAATCAGGACCTTGTACAGTTACATCTCCAACGGTTACCGCTACGGGGCCCGTTTCGGCTCCATCAGGAACAATACCTACCAACTCAGTTTCCGAAGCTGTTTCTATTGGAGCTTCTACACCGGCAAAAGTCACTATATTTTGAGAGATAGTACTGCTAAACCCACTACCGGAAATAGTAACAGCAGTACCAACAGTACCTGATTCCGGAGAAATATCCGTGATACTGAGTTTTTCCACAGTAAAAACAGGACCTACAGCTGTATCCTGATCTACAACTACAGATACCGGACCGGTTTCTACTTCTGGAGAAACGGTCGTCGTTAACATGGTATCGCTAGCAACTGTGACAGGCGTCTCTAAATCATTAAACAAGACTTTATTCATCTCAGGATTTGGATTGAAGCCATTCCCAAAGATCTGAACTTCATCGCCTGCACGACCTTTTACAGGATTAATAGAATCAATATTCAAGAAAAGATTCTTAGTACTATCAACGGTAAAAGATGGACCGGAAAGCGTATCTCCGTTACTTAGTAATAACCATTACCGGACCAGTGGTTGCCTCAAGCGGGACTTTAGTTTGGATAGACGTATCACTCAGCGTTTCAATTTGAGCCAATGTGTTATTGAAATACACCTCTTGCTCAGAAAGGTCATTACCAAAACCTTTGCCTCCAATTTGTACCGTCGCTCCAAAAGGGGCTTCTGCAGGTATTACGGATTTTATAGCTGGCTCAGACTCAGTTGATGCCACAGGATTAACATCCCTGCATCCCATATAGATGAATAGAAATGTTACTAAGATGAGACAAATGTTTAATAATGATCTTTGCATCGAGTTATGTTTTTCTCAAAAAAATATAAGGCACGCTCTTTATTATATATACGTCAATCGCATACAAAAACAGCTCATATAATTTTAAAACCAGCAAATTAGTAGCTATCGAAACTTATCCTTCTTTTATTAGTTTTTTTGCTTCTTCGAATCGATCAGCTTTATGAAGGGCCGATATTAAATGCTCTCGCAGCATCTTGTTATCGTTATTATTTTTATAACGTTTTAACCAACGATCGCAGAGTTCATCCAGCGAACCGTGCTGCTCGCTTACCTGCACTATCCTTTGATAGGCTTTTTCAAATGAAGCATCTGTTGTTAATGCCCGTTCATAAGAAAGAATAGACTTCAAATACTTACTTCGATCCTTATATACTTCTCCCAGTAGAAAATAAACCTCCGGATCACGAGCCCCCTGCCGTATTGCATTTTCAAATGATTGCTGTGCTGAATTTAAATGACCCGCCTTAATTGCAATTTTGCCCTTAAAAAGATGAAGCTTGGGACTTTCGGGATATCCCGATCGCACACCGGTGATTATCTTTTGGGCCTTTGTAACCGAAATGTTATTAGCCAAGTAATCATACCAGTCATCGATATATTTGTTTAGCTGTGTAATCTTGTGACTATTTTGCAACAATGGCGGCAGTCTAAGTTGACGACTCTCAAAGACATTATTCGCTTGCCCGGATAGCTCTTTCTGCAATGATGCATAAAGCTGAAACATTTTTATAAGTGCTTTCTCTGCCTTTTGACCTGCATTATGTATCTTTTTCTGCGTGTATTTCAATTCATATAGTATAGCTATCCCTTCATAACGAGTGCCCATTAACTTTCGAGTATAGCCTAATGCCTTATTTTCATTGTTTTGATCAATTAAGAGTTCTGCAATGTTGAGTGCAATTTCTGGTCTCTCATCTATTTTATACGCTTTTTCCAATAATATTAACGCACGTTTTTTTTCTTCTATTTGCTCAGAAACCCGGGCACCCTCAACCAGTATCTGCGGCTCCGGATACTTTTTTATCAACCGTTGATATACAGAGTCTGCTTTATGATAGTCCTCTTCATACAACCAAGTTCGGGCCGAGGCTATATCAAATTTAACATTTTGAGTAGTTGCTGCCAGAGAATCATACACTTGACGGGATAATTCAAACTTTTTTATCTGTATATAGGTCTCGGCAAGCTCCTCAGCTACAGCTGTATTCTCAGGAAAAGCCTGTCGCTGCAGTTCCAGAATATTTCGCTTTGCGGCAAAATCAAACCGCTGCTCACTCATCTTTTTCAATGCCTCGTAAAGCTTTTCTTCTTTTGGATGCTCTTGTACCAGCCTGTTCAAAAAAGCATTTGCTTTCTGAGCCTGATTAGCAGCCATTAAAGACTGCCCGTAGATAAGTGCATAATTCAGGTTCTCTTTATCTTTTTCATATAGCTGCCGGTAGGTATCAGTCATTTGTTGCAACTCCTTTGCACCCCGATAAGCCTGTCCCTTCATCATAAGCAACCGCTCAGAACCAGGGAACTTAGCGGTAGCTTTTTCCAGCACCGTAACGGCCTCATCCCATTGTTTCTTCTGCAACAAAACATATGCTAAGTTATTGTGAATATTTAGGCTGTCCGGCGAATAGCTTCGGGCGGTTTTATACTCTGCAATGGCATCATTAATATGATGGGCCTTATACGATTCACTGGCTTTTCGCTGATATAAATGACCCAGATAAGCCTTAACCTGTGCAAGCGAAATACCTCGTCGCTGTAAATCCCCCTCGTCCTTCAGCCTGCTGACAATTTTTTCATAGATCGGAATTGCTTTTTTATAATCTGTCCGATAATACGCTTCAGCCTCAAGAAGCAAGAGTCTAATATGACCGGGGGCAACATCAAGTCCTTTTTGAGTGGTTTTCACAACTTGTTCATACTGTTTAGCTCCCAGATAGGATGATGCCAAATATACATACGAATCTATGTTACGGGAATCCTTTTCGATCCCGCGTTCAAGAGTTCGAATTGCTTTTTTATATTCTCCCTTCTGATAGAGTTCTACCCCTTTTGAAAAATCTGACGAAAACGACTGGGCAGAAGCTTCATGCAGAGGTAAAGTCCCCATCATCCCTGCAAAAAGAAGCATTATAATAATAGCCTTTGAAGGAATAAAAAGTGATTTTATAAAGTGCAGAACATTCAACATCATTCTAAAACTATTTTCTTTCTACTGCTTGCGTCGCCGTCGCCGTTCGTGCTTCTCGGTCTAAGGCATCTACCGGAAATACTTTATACCATAAGCCGGCTTTACCAGCAGGATCGCTCCATTGCAAAACATCGCTGTCGGTTTCACCCACTGGCTCATAAACCCCGGTCGCAATATCCGATCTGTATATATTATAGCCAACCACCTGCTCGTTTGATGTGCCCTCCCAGACTAACTGCACGCTACCATTCATAAATACAGCCTGTACATTGCGGGCTGAGGCTGGGGCATGCATGCGACGCGTCATAAGTGTATCGGCAACGCCAATACTTTCATTATCCAGTGAATCTACTGCTGATACTGAATACCTGAATTTCTGTCCAAGCGGGACGGCTTCATCCCGAAAGTATCGATTGCTTCTTGTAACTTCTGCAAGCATGGAATCAACTGACTCATCCAACTCACGGCGATACACCCGATATCTGATAACGTCACGCGATTTTGAGGCCGGCCATTTAAGGCTCACGCGCTGGGCTTTTTGCATGGAAGTCTCAAGAAAGCTTGGGGATTCGGGCGGGGTTACATCGGGAATTTTCACTGTGGTATACACCGTATCGCTGCGGTTGCCATTTTCGCTGATAATCGAAACACCGTACTCCAGGGTAGTCCCTTCTACTAAGCGTTTCCCGGCAATGCCAGAATCTGCCCATGTAGTTTGCAATAATGCATCCTCATTAAGCTGACTGTAGGAACTCCCTCCGGGCGGATTCACTTGCCGCCGAAAAAGCTGATAGGTACGCAACCCACCGGGCACTTCACTACTCTCCCAGCGTATCCGTATTGTTTTATTATCTCTGTACTCAGCTGAGATTGAAGATGCAGGATCAGGTACGCGGTAATCAACGACAAATACATTAGCAGGATTACTCTGCTCTCCCTCATTACCGAGTGTATCAAGGGCTGCAACTCTGTAACGATACTGGTGATCGGGCTGAACGGTTGAATCTAGATACGCGGTCTGAAGAGCCGGAATAAGCTTATCCGTAATTTTAGTGTATTCCTCTTCATCGCCACGGGCCCGGTAAAGATGATATCCGCCCACATCCAGCTCGGTAGCCACCGGCCAGGTAACCCGTGCAGTGTTGCGGTCATGAAGTGATGCATTTACATTACGAATAATACCCGGCGGCACATTTTCCGTAATAGAAGCGGTTAACTCCTCGCTGGGAGGAGAAAGTTGCCCGCTATAATCGGCAGCATGCACCCTGAATACGTATTTAGTGCCCAATCGCGGGACCTGAAATTGATATCGAAATTCTGTATTGCCAATCGTGCGAGCTACGTAATCCTGATTCGCTTTCTGCCAACCTTCACTTCCAACTTCCCGATAATAGATTTCAAAGCGTAACACATTTTCAGCCTGCGGATTCTGTTGCGGCACATAGCTCCAGTTCAAGGTAACTTGATCTGCTTTATTCTCAATCTTTAGCTGGCTGGGTGCGGGAGGCTGCAGCGGTTCTAGGGTGGTTCTCCCTTCAATTTCTGTGCCGGTGGCGCGACCTAGATCATCAACAATCTCAAAACGATAATATACCATTTCACCAATGGGTGCTTCAGCATCAATATAAAGTCGCCCAACAGCTTTGGCTATTTCGGGATTTGCGGCTGTGGCAATCAGTCCCAGATCTGTACCCGACCGTAAACGCAGAAACACAGCTTGTGGATCATCACGTTCAGCCATCCGGGCGGCCCTAGGATACAGATCATCAATCATATTTTTAAAGTCATATCCATCAGTAGCCGGATAAAATGGCTCGTCGGTTAATTTATTCCACTCATCTCCGTTAACACTGCGATACACGTTGAAACCGTGAGAAAGCGGGATCGTTTTGCCATGATATACAAAAGCGCGCCCATCTTCGCGTGCAACAGCAAAAATTGACTGATCAGATTCCTGAGCTATAACAGAATCGCTCAAAATTAAACCTAAGAAGCAAAGTATAATTATCTGTTTCATGCTATTCGTTTTTATTCCTATCAATAAATTTCAACATTCTAAATACTATTTTACTTTTTTATTTCTTCTAACCGGAAATCTTCAAGAGTCAATCCTATCATTTAATTCTGACTAACGATATTGTAAATAAATCGACAAAATTATTCTTTCAGGATTACCATCATTGAGTGTCAAAAACTTTGGTCAGGTAATGTGTTCGACCCAGCAGTATTAGAATTATAGTTTTTGAACTGATATGAATCGCTAAAGGTAAGATCACGTCGTACGGTTCGCTGCAGACCGGCTCCATTAGTGATATATATCATGACTGAAATATCAGTGAAATCCTGAATTGCATTTTCGTCAAGATTGATTGATTCAGAAAGATTAAATGTCCCATTTCTTATATCAGATTGATTAAGCATCTCAGTCCATTCTTTGATCGTCAAATAATAATTAGGATAACGCACAGAATAAGCTACAGATTTAATACCCGATTCCGGATCTTCAATATTGTCTACGTCTATTTCCAACTGCCCGTCGGAACTGCGATAAGTAGCATCAATGGAAGGGGTCTCTGGTCTGGTATCATCAAAGCTGATAGGTCCGGTCGCACGAACAGACGATTTCATTCCCTGTCCATTCACCGCCCGATAACTAATATAGAAACGGGCGCCCTGCGGTAAGTTAGCCTTTGGAATAGTTACATATCGATCAGGGGTGCTGCCTCCCCACCCAGAAAATACCATATTCCCGCTTTTATTATTATCCCAATCAAAATCTGCCGTTTTGCCATCGGGCCAATCACGCAGATCGGTGCCTCCAGGACTTGTACCCACCGCATACTGGATACCCTCCATATCGGTTTCCGAATCATAGGGTAACTGCGTAAAATAAAGTTTCACATCATTGGGGTTGATCTTGGCACGCATCTTTGGCTGTGTAGGGGGCGTGGGATCGGTTGCTGTTCGTGGACCAATAGTTCAGTACCTCGCTGTAGTTACCGGCATAATCCTTGGCACGAACATGCAGGTAAAGCTCGGTCTCAAAATCCTGCAGCAGCGAACTGCTGTATTCCCCGGTATATATAACCTGTAGGTCTTCAGTCGTATCAACCCTCGGATCATCAAAATCTTCTACAGGTACTTCATCGGATTCTGCAATGATGTACTCGTAATGCTGCACCTCATTATCATCACTCGAGGCCGTCCATTTAAGAGTTATTTCCGGGATAGCTATATCAGCCCAATCTTCCACAGTTTCAGTTGATACATTTAGCGGAGCAGGTACACTCTGCAACAGTGGATCAACCGGTGTACTGTTACCAAATAACGTGACACCAAGTCCCCTATAAACAGGTGTATAAGCAATTGAAGGTTTTGTGGGGCTTTCATCATCAAAGATGACCGGAATACTGCTCTCCCTTACCGGGCTCAAATCACCGGCCCCATTTGTTACCCGCACACTTACGTAATATTCGGTTCCCGCCTGCATGTTGATCAGACGTGTCTGACCTAGCATCTGATCAGTCGGAATATATGATAGAAACTCCCGATTACCCTGTAATTCAGTCCAGCTAATGACATCGGTGCCGCCCTTGGTAGTACCTACGGCATATTCGTACGTAGCAATATCTGACTCGGGATCGTGAGCCTGTATCTGCATTTTAATCATAGATCCGTCCTTGGTCCAAAATTTTTCTCTGTTAACAAACTGGTTTTGATTCAAGTTATACAGTCTTTTGCTTGATTTTTCATAATAAGATCCCAGATAAAGTGATGGTTTATCCGGAGGGGTCGTATCTTCGGTCAGAACAGATGATCCGCTTCCGCCGCCCCCACCAACGGTACTTCCTCCAGGCCCTACATCCACATTAAAAGTGGCCCGCCGGATGGCCGTATTACCGGCATAACCCCGTACGCGCACTCCGGCATTGATCTTACGGGTATTGTAAAAATCGACCACATTTTGTGATGGGTTTGAACCACGGGGATGTGCTCTTTTGTAGGGAAAAACAGTAATAGACTCATTGTCTCCAACAGATAGATAATCGTCTCGACCTGTTGTTACACCGGCATTCTGTTCAAATTCTTTGATATCTACGCTGTTTTCCACTATGCCAACCGGATGCGTAGCACTCCAAGAGACATCGGTGGTATTGAAATAAGATTCAAAATAAGAATTAGATGGACGATCGGCGCTGGCTGTGATATTAGTAATTTGTGGTGGTTTCAGCTCATCCGAAAGATCCTGAATACGCTGTGAATAGTTTGTAGAACCGGTAGATCCTGTAAGATTCACCGACTGCCGCCAAGCCAGATAGTTATCTATCATATTATATAAGATGGCAGTCATCGTCGATTTATTAGTATAAAACTGGTCCAACAGTCCCGTCAGATTTTCATGGGCATCCCTCAAATCACCGGTCATCTGATTACCCATGGAAGATACTTCATCCCGAACATTGGTTGCTGTATTTTGTGCATAGAAATCAAGCCCCTGGTTATGCATTTCATACCAGAAATCATTATTAACGGATGCCACCGAATCACGCAAGTCGCTGAGAGGTGTACTTGTACTTCCCGGATTCGAAAGCTGGGTGTAAATATCGTTGATGGGCTGCGGTACCGATCCGCCGGATGAGGGTGATGGAATATTGCTGCTGAAATTATCATTGGCAAACCGAATAATAGCGTGATTACGCTGGGCCACGCGGAAGGCTTCATTGGTTAAATTGGCAGAAGATTGACTTCGGTTGGCCAGCGCACTGTTAAACCCACTGTTCAGCGTCTGAATACCATTCTGAATCTGTCCGCTCTGCTGCTGCACTTTGTCCCGGAGGTCTTGCGCCCAGCCCCACTCCATCCATCGCCAGTTGGCCTGGGTGGCAAAGTACTTCTGCATTTTTGAGTACACATCAGAATAAGACTGCGCCAAAGCATTTACGCTTGGAGTATAACTCAGCGTATTACCATTCCCACTGTTATTTCCATTCCCTCCACTAATATTGGAGTTAAGCGCCCCCAAATCAGTTCCCTGTTGCGATGGTGCATTCAGCGTACCTTCAAGTTCGGCACTCAGCAGGCTATGCATCTCTTGCAGGCTCGAATCCACAACCGCAATACTTTGCCGAAACTGCTGGTCAAGCTTTTCAATTTCCTCACGCAACGCCTCCGTATCGCTGGCCTGATCGGCAGCTCTGGTTTCGTCAACATTAAATGAAGGCGATTCCGATACATTTTTAGAAATTGCTGGACGACTTACGTTTGAGACCGGTGACTCTCCCATGCTGGTGAGCATATCGTCGAAAGCGGCCTCAGCCGTTTCTACATTTTCAATCGATGTTTGCAAGCCCTCAGACAGTTTGCCACTAACCAGGTTGGAAAGGGTTTTTGCTTCGGTAATAGCATCTTCCAATTCCGTTTTGGCGTTTTGGCGAGAAAGTTGAGGTAAAAATTCAGCCAACTTATAGATGCGCCTGTCTTTCATCACATCGGTGATAAGCGGGCTAAAATTGCTCGGTAGCTGGTACGATGCTCCTGTCACAAAATTAGTTTCCACTTCGTTTTGAATGAGATTTACAGCCGCCGACCGGTCAGAAAGATCCATGGCATAGAAGTTAGCCCCTGCTCTGCGAAGTTGTTTACCGCTATAGGCCCGGCCGGTAAACTCAGGAGGCTGATTCATCTCCTGTTGCACGGCATCCATGTCATCCAGCATCGACTGAATTTCTTGCCTGAATTGGTCGCGCTGCGCTCGGGCTTCTGCTATTAAGTTGTTATGGCTCCCTTTGCCAAAGCCTCCCTTAAATCCTTCATTCGATAATGATGCCCATGCTGCTACACATGCTTCCTTAATTTTTAAATCTACACACCCCTTAACCGCCGCATAAAGCTCATAACCGGACGGCCGTTTGGTCACAAACGCAGCTTTGGCTTCCGCACTTATACAAATGCCGAGACACGCTTTGCCTTCAAAAATGGCATAGGCTCCGAACGGTAAACTAAAGCTGGGATCTGTTATCAGCCAGACGGATCCCGTAAGTTCACTTTTAACTTTTATTACGGGTACATCCACATCGAAGCCGGCCGTGACTTCAAGTAGAAAACCATCGTTAGATGCAAGAAACTCCCCGCCGCCGGTCATGGCTCCACTAAGCAGAGTATAATCAGCATTGCCCATAATACCCCAGTCAATTCTATTTCCATTGTCTTTGGCAAAGTATTCGATGGACCCCTGCCCGTCAACAGTAGCCGGCACAACTGCATGAACCCCAATAGTGCCATGTATGTAGGTAGGATTGCTTTGAACCGTAAGCGACATTGATCCATTTAATGATGCCCCTGCCAGTTCTCCGGAGCTTCCGTCCAGACCCAGCACATTACCACGGGCATCCATATAAAAGCTGGAACTGGTAATCTGTATATAGGTACTGCCTTCAACTACATATTGGCCCGTTCCCCCGCCTCCTGCTATGCCAACCTTGGCATAAAGAAAAGCGGCAAAGTCCGATTGTTCATCTGATTGTTCATCTGATTGTTCATCTGAATTTGATAATTCACTCGCTGAATCAATGTTTTCCGGAGCTACCAAAGTATGTCCCACGGTAGACATGGCCCCTTGTACCATATTGATATCAGCCTGCTTGGGTTTCCAAAAGAAACCCGCGCCGGCACCTCTGAGATCAACAATACCAGGCACAATGGGAATACCCACGCTCGATTGGGCTGCCACAAAAAGTCCAAAGCTGGTTTCTCCACCGATATTTGCAAATTTCCCAGCCACCGCTGCAGAAACTATTTGGGGTTGTGGCGCTCCGAAACTGAATTTACCCGAAGCCGCTGCGCGAAGCAGAAAATCACTGCCATCTTTCATATAGTGAAGATTGCCATTGATGGAAAAATTATCCATTAAGCTGGCATTTAAATCATCCACCAAAAATTCGGTGGCCCCGTCGGTGGTCTTCATAAAATAAATACTTTCCACACCTCCGCTGATACCACCGCCTCCGTCCCCACCCTTTGTTCCCACATTAATCGTAAGTTTAAGGGCTGCACCAGTTGAATTACTATAATTTGGGGCAGGGCACGGTCCAAAACAGAGCAGTTCAGAAACATCTTCTTGTCGCTGTGGTACCGAAGACCGATCACCATTTAACTCGTCGGGTCCCTTGGGAGATGTATCCGTGATGGTAATCTGCTTGCCGTTCGCAAACTTCTCGTGAAAGAATGGACCAATTTCAAGCGTGCCAATACCCTGAATATCGATACTTCCGGTACCATCCAGATTCCCGGTGTCTTTCACTCCGCTCTGATCAATCACAAATCCTTCAAATCCCAAGCTTGAGCTACTGTTTAGAGAGCCCATATTTATTCCTGCTGAGCCACTTAACTCAACTTCAAAACCGTTTTGTGTGGTTGATATCTGATCAAAACCAACGCTCACATCAAAAATGCTAAAGTTGAAATTAAATGTGCCGTTCCCGGTTGCATTAAACTGAACCGGTGGGTTACCGGCAGGAGAAATACCGATGCCGGGATTAGCCGTCAGGTTCCCACTTTGTCCAAAGGTAACGATAGCACCACTTCGCCCCTGTTTATACAATTCCCCGTTGGCATAAATACCAGATTGGTTCCAGTTGTATGGATCGATATCCGCCGATACCTCGGTAAGTTTAAAATGGCCAAAGCTGCCAAGCGCAAACTGCTGTTGTAAGTCGAAGGTAGGCGCAGTGGCATCTACCTGTACCTGATTCTGCGCATCGCGGTAAATACTAATAGTGGTTGTTGATGATTGATCGACGGGATCTGGCAGACTTACCTGAAGCTCTGTATCAAGTTTTAGGCCGTTACCATTGGTAAGAGTCATCGAATTCATGACCAAATAATCGGGAATGAGATCGATTTGTCCGGCTTGTATCTGACCAAAATCAAATCCTCCGTCAGTATTGAGCGTCAGGTTTTGGTAATCAATATCTTTCTCAAGGAAGGTCAGTGTTCCCGTATTTGAGCTGATCCCAATTGAGCGTCCCGTCAAAGTTACGGTCGGATTTTCTATGGTGCCGTTAAGTACACCCTCAAAAAGCGCAAATGATTGATCCGGCAGTGTTCCGGACGAACCGCCCAATGCAAAATGCATAGATGGACTGCTGTCATAATCATCAACGCCCACCTCCAGGTTCTGAATACTCACGTCCAGCGGCTCACCAAGCACATCTTCCATCGATATAGTGCCGTTGAAAACGAGATAGAACGATTTGTTCTGCGTTTGAATAGAAATTCCATTTTGATTATTCAGCGCAAGTGTGGCGTTGCCCATGGTCAAATCACCGATAGCACCCGGATCGATATCAAAATTCCAGCCGCCGCTCGACCACGAAGCAGTATAGAAAAGAGGATCATCGCCGGCTGCTTCATCAATAACCAAGCTACTACTAAGTGTGCCGCTCAGGGCGATACTGTTGCTGCTGCCAAAACTGGCTTCTACGCCCCAGAGAGCAGCTTTAAAAGCATCCGTTTCATTGCTGCCAGAAATAGTACCCGAATGATTGTAGGTGTAAAGCGGGGTAATACCGGGCTGGTAGGATGTACGGTGCTGGCCAAGCTTTACTGTCCCTGATGCCAAGCCATTACTATTTATGGTAGCACTTGCCACAGCCTCGTGCTCACTCATGGGTGCGGGAAGCTCTACCATCAGGCCGGCCGAAAGCTCAATACCATTACCCTGATCTCCAATAGAGAGCTCGGTGAGGCTGAGTGGTAGGTTCAATTGCTGCTGCAAGGATAAGTTATTTTGCAGTGAAAGGGAACCGCCGGTTACATTGTAGCCTTCATCAGTAGTGAGACTAAAGGTTACATCGGCCTGTACGGGGCCGCCTGAGCCATCGTCCAGTGCAGGTATAACAACCGGTAGCGAACTACCCGTTGTACTAATGGTGTAACCGCCATTAGTAGCATTTTCGGTTATATCAACCAGCAGGTTGTCGTTGGAATCTTTTATATCAATATAGGCGATGTCTTCACTCGGCAGCGGCAGGCGGGCTGGCAGCAGTGCCGTCAACCCGCTGATGGGATCAAATCCTCCCTGATCAAGGACCGCAATAAGATCATCTTGTGGACCAGAAACATCAAAAAATTCAGCGCGTCCGCTGTTCACCCCAAAATTCCCAACATTTAGGGTAAACCCATTCAGGAGATCGGCTCGCAGCGAGGCATAAGAGTCACCATTGTATAGAATAGAGGCTGTTGCCGAGCCAGAAAGGCCAAGACCATTAGAATTGAGCTCCATGCCAGCTCCCAAATCTATATCAATACCATTATTAACCGAAAGGGGAGCTGCCGGATCTTTCAACTTTACTGAAAGAGGTGCCACTCCTACTTCAATATCCAGCCCAGACGCAATATTGGCCGAACCGCCGGTTACTTCAAAGGGTGCAAATCCCATTTGCAAATTGTTAAACGCAACGTTCGCCTGTATACCATCTGCTGACAGGTTACCGCCGCCCTGTATTAACAATCCATTTTGGTCGAGTACCGCCTGGTTAACGGTAAAATTTAAGAGCGGATTCTGGGTATCAAATGGTAATTTTAGCGCAAAAGGCTGGTTAATATTGATAGAACCACTGCTTATTTGCCCCGTAATCAGATTCACACCCAATGTACCGCTTGCGCTCAGTGGCGATCCGTCATTCACAGCCGGCATCGAGGCGGTAGCTGCACCGTTAAGCGTGGCTTGCTGCTCATCACTAGAAACCGAGAGGTTAAGATCGGCTTGGGTCATTGACAATTTTACAGGACCCAATTGCAGGTAGCCACAGGGTTCAATACCGGTTACACTGCCTTCAAAATAACTGCTTTCTACCAGAGATATCGTAAAGGATGGATTCTGAACACAAGCATTTGGATTATCCACGGCAAAGGCTGGAAGATCACCTAACTCACCGTCGAGCTGAATATCAACTATTTGCCCTTCATTTGCACTGTAATCGAGCGAACCAGATATTTCGTTAATTATAAGACTAGGTGAATCGGGATTTCCGGGCACTAATGGTACTTCAGCTCCACCCAGCGGCTGAAATGGATTAACAGTACCAGTTAAATAGCCGTTTTCCAGTCCAACATTTTCAAATGTTAATCCATCAGGAGGATTTAAACCAGTACCTTGAAACTTGGGTAGGTTCACCTCAAAACTCATATTTACGTCCGGGTCGAAGGAAACACCTTGCGACCAGCTAAATGTAAAGGGGGAGTTCGTCGTTAACTTAAGCGGTTCAAATTCAAAACCGGCCAGCGCGAAAGTCGGCAAATCAAGACCGGGGATACTCCCTTTTGTTATATTTTGTTGCGGCATCTGTATGCCGTTATCCCGAATTTCAAGCCCTCGGATGGGAAAGACGATCTCATCGCTTCCTTGTGGCTGAATACGCAGATCCACATCAAGTGCAAAGGCAAAATCAAATCCGTTAGAGGTATAATCAAATTGTTCAATATTTTCGAACGCTTTCAGTTTCAACCCAAAGACGCCAAAATCAAATTCAGTATTGGGATCAAAATTCTGAGCAGAAAAATTGCGGGTCTCAATCTTGTTTTGCGTCATATATAAGTCAAACTCTGCCCCCGTACTTTCGCCAGTTCCGGTTGCAATCTCAAAGCCACTGTTAATGGTAAAGTTAAAACTGGGTCTGGTAGTACCGGTTTGGAGTCTAAAATTCCCCGTAATCCCCTCAAATTTGAGCAGAGCCTGTCCACCGGGCAGAAGCGGTATTTGCTCATCAAGGCCCGAAATGTCTAGATTTGCATTAATGGCACCGTCGCTTTGAATATAAAAACCAACCTCCTGATTTACCGCCACCTCTTCTTCAAATAGATGTAAATTACCCAGGAGGTGCAGTGCCGTAACTTGGTTACCACTGCCGATTTGCCGCGAGCCAAATATGATCTTATCCATCGTTAGCGGTACATTATCATCCCGCATCTGATAAATAGGATTATTTTGGGGTACATCCACTTCAATACTTCCCTGTAAAATCTCGGGATTGGTTGGATCGCCAGAGATAATGACATTGTTCAACGACACATTAGTAAGCTCAGGTGGATTAGCCATATTGCCGTCATCTAAAAACGGGGCATATAGGGTAAGCGGCTGGTTCTCTTTTGTCGAAAGTATATAGTTCCCGTCGCTGTTTTTCGTTGCGTTTACCAGCAGCTCATCCTCATCTCGTAATTTTAAATAAGCTATATCCTCCGTCGGCATCGGCAGCTTTTCGGGCAACAGCAAATCGGCAAAGAAACCGGGCACTGGATGAAAACCATCGGGATCAGCCCAAGCAAAACGGCTGCCGTCCAACAGAAAATCGGCGCGACCGCTACCAACCTTGAATGGAAACAATTGAAAAGAAAAGCCTTTCGAAAAATCTACATTTGCCAGCTCATCGTAGGTTTCACCGTTAAAAGAGACGGAGGCGTCGGCTTGTCCATAGGTATGAATACCGGTAGAATCGATCTCTACATTGCCGGCCAACCCCATATACAGACCCGGGTCTTCGTTGAATTCGGCATCAAGCTCTACGGCTCGAAAATTCATAGAATCATCCTCTGGATCAATCCCGGCAACCATGCCAAAGTTCTCATCAAAAATTATACGTCCACGCTTTATTCGCAACGTTTCCAGATCAAGTAATAAATTGTCAAAAGTTGCTCCAATTTGATTTCCGGATTTTAGCAAAAATTGATTTCGTCCGTCTACTGAAAATCCATTTTTATCAATTCTCGCACTATTAATCCGAAAACTAAGCACCGGATCCTGCTGTGGTATATTCCAAACGAATGGATCATCTATAATAAATTCTAAATCAGTAAATCGACCTGTCATCAGGTTGAGCCCAAACGATCCTTCGACAATTTGACCTTCGGGTAACTCAAGCTCTGCTGAGGCATCCATGGATGCTTCCTGACCACTTGTAGTATCGTGGGCAAAGGTAAGTTCTGAATCCGTCACCCGTGTTGTAAAGGGCCCCAATGCTAAATCACAGCTGGGTACCACATTCTCTACGGTACCATTTAGACCGGTCGTGAATGAAAATGTTGTCTCCGCAAGCTGTACTGATTCTTCTCCTTTGCAAGCAAAGGGTTGCCCCAATTCCAAGTTACCACCAAAATCCAGTCGGCCAATTGGATCAGTTGTACCATCGTCATTAAATTTGGTACCAAATCGCCCGCCTATATTTTTGACATTTAGCGCATAGCCCTCTCCGAATTCGTACGTGCAACCCTTAAAATTAGCCACACTTACCTCTCCAAATACACGGTCTTCTTCTACGTGTCCACCGCTGAGATTAAGGGCTGTGCCCCGCACACATTGTGGTAAATTTCCTTTACGCGGTACCGTTACCTGACCGGCAAATGATAAATCCCAAGGACCCGGACCTTGTTTATCCCAGTCGAACAGCGGGAAAAGAAATTCGGCTAAGGTGAGCGAGTTCAGTTTCACTCCAAAATCATTGGTATTAAACCGGGGAAGTTCAATGGGAGCATTCTCAAAGTCTATTGCACTAAAGTGAATACCTTTATCATCAACTGTTATGTTATCTACTTCGGCGGATTTCCATTGGCCGAATGATGGGATTTCAATCTTTGCCCCAAGATTTAATTCAAAATCCCAATTTTCAGTTGCCGGATCATAGGACAAATGTTGCAGATGGGTCTGTGTAAGTGCCAGTGTAATAAATCCAAGATCAACTTTAGGACTAAAGGCGCGACACCCCTTCTGATCGGTTTCGATATCAAATCCTGTTTCACTATTAATTGTCACCAATGTATTACCCCCGCAGCTGCGGCCACTTTCAGCCTGCAATCCCACACTCGAATTTAACTCAAAATTATAATCCAGCTCTCCATCTTGGGGGTTGGCTTCTAAATCCCCAATAATACGATTAACCTGCATATTAATACGGGTACTGCTTTCAACCAGTGGTATTTCAAATGGACTGTTACACCTAAACAATGACTTGAATGCACCATCGACATAAGCAAAACTGTTAACCGAACAAGACGTCTCGCTACCAAATAGCTGTACTCCTCCACTCCCCGTTACGGTTCCTTCGGGGAACATTGCCTGTATCTCATTAATTTGAAGTGCCACCATCTCTTTACCAAAACTGAATAACGGATCATCACTGGCACGTATAGTCCCACTTGCCCCATTTGCTGTGAGAGTAAGGGTGCCCTTGGTGTTTAAACTCTTTCCTCCAATAGATTGCAACTCTGCTGATGCAGAAATCCCCTTACCAAACTCCCAAAATATATCATCGAGCCGCACCAGATCGTCAGATATATTGAGCACCGACGACAATGCGGAACCATCACCTCGCAAGGCCCCACCTATCAGCACGGGAGCATCCAAAGATCCTTTTTGCATACGCAGATTTGACAGTTGCACATCTATCTGTTGTGGATCAGAACCATTAAAATCAAGTTCAAGCGCCACGTTTCCATTTAACTCATAGGCATTTGCTAATTCGTCCACTTCTACTTCATCCAACTTTACCAAGCGAGCAAAATCCGGTATCAGTGTGATACTTTCTATCTCTTCAATATTCGTTGAAAGCTGCTTATTTCCGTCCTTGTAGATGAAAGTATGAATTTCACTTACTCCATCATTTTTTATGGGGAGTGTTTGCCCTTGTGAACCAGCGGTAACCTGCCAAGCATATTGCTGTCCACTTTCCAAAGGCAAAAACTCAGGCGTATACACTATACTGTTCTGATTCGTAAGCGTTCGTTGAGCATGAGCTCTATTGCTATTCAGTGCCTGCACTGGCGTTTGATAATCCAATACCTCAACCAGTAAGAAATCATATTCAATAGTAAAATCCTGCAGACCAACAACAGGCGTCCAATTAAAAACCGGAGTTTCAAGCACAAGATTAGATTGGTCGGGTGGATTTAGTGGCGTTGGCGCCTGCGGATATCGAACGGTAAAATTTGTTATCGATGGTGGTGTAGCAATCATTCCCGCATCATCTTCCGGATATAGGTGTTAATATTTGAGAAGATAATTTCCCTCTGGAATAGTTCCCTCCTGTATTACCTGTTTTCTTAAGTTATTATCAACTTGAGAAATTACTTGCTCAAATGTCTGCGGAAAAGGAAGATCCTCAAATACGGAAGTGAAGATATATGCACCTGGCCTAAAACTCTTAGGATCAGATACAACATTAATAAGTTCTTCACCTCCCCTTGTCAGGCGAAATCGGAATCGAAAATCAACCGGATTCGTATTAGAACTGTTATAAGTAAATATGACTTGATAAAGACCATTACGAAAATTTTGCTCAAATGTATCGGTAAAAGGCTCTTCAATAACAGGCGAAATACCTGTAACATTAACATTGGTCACACCTTGGGCAACGACTTTCTGATTGAAGCCAGCCAAAGCTAAATATAAATACGGCCAGAATTAATAATAGAATCTTAATAAATTTTTATTTACTTCAAATCGCTTTCTCTTCATAGTTAATTAATTAAATCCATTTAAAAACGATGCTGATATTTCAAATTAGCTTCCAGCTCTGAGTAACTGCTGCTTCCCCCCTCAACTACGTTATTACCGCGAGTTCTAAGCGACAGCGAAAAGAAATCCTTATCCGTTAGACGATAATTACCCGATAAACTCAGCATAAACTGCTGTGTTTCCACCTGAAAATTACTTGCATTGGAAACTGTCGTAGTATTTGTGTTCTGATTGAAGCCACCATTTAAGCTGAGCGTCAATTTGCGCTCTAACATTGTATAACTGCCACCCAAATTTCCTCCTAATGTGAGGCTTTCTGCATTACTGGAATTGTTCACCAAAACATTCGCCATGGAATTCAAAGCAAGTCCATTTGAAAATGTTAGGCTGTATGTTGCCGAGGTAGAATAAGTATCAGATGCACTGCCCTTCGGTACTGAAGGTCCTTCCCCGTCAAAACTTAGTTCGAATGTAAAATATGAGGCTGATAAAGAAATATTGTGTGTTTTTGCATCACCCTGAAGTGTAATAGAAGGTTGTAACATCACGGTATGAGACACCTGCTTTTGATCGGGGGGCGCTGTCTGTGGCGAGGATAAAGCTCCAGAATTAGCTGTAAAACTATTTAGCAACAAGTTATAGTTGCTACTTATTGTAATCTTATCTGTGGCCTGCAGTTTTAAATTGGCACTGATTCCGGTATTACGCTGGGTTTGTATCCTACTGTTCAAAAGATTATCTCTGCCAAAACTTACGTTTCCCTGTACCGATACCTTATTATCAAAGAACCTTGCTGAAGGTGAAATGGTTATTTTTTGCTTATCATCCTGAATTTGCCCTATGCCAAGCGATCTAAATCCGGGTTGGATTCGTTCGTAACCAACCTGCATCCCAAATTTATCTAATTGTAAACTTGCTGTTGCCTGCCCGGCGTAATTTAATCTTGAACTTTGATGCGGCTGCATCAGGTTAGAAATAAAGCTTGGTACCCCGGTACTTGTAAGAGGAATCTCAGTGCTATTTAAATCACGAGTGAAGGCTGAAAAGGTAACTTGGCTTTCTAAACTTACCTTATCGTCAAAAATACTCAGTTTTGCATCTGGTGTAAGGGTCAGATTTTCTTTTGGAGTAATCCCAATTGGATTATTCAATGACTTTGATTTATCCAATTCATAATGGCTACTCAAATAAAAATGATTACCATCTCCTTCATATCCCACTTTCCCAACCATTGCCCACCGTTCAAATGCAGATTCGCGGAATTCATCTTTCTGACTGTTACTAGGAACAGCTTTCTTTGACCGTCCTCCGGATAGCTCGATATTCCAATTTCCGGGATTAAACTTCAAATACCCTCCGCGAATAGTTGCACCGCTGAGACCGTATTTAGAAAAATTCGGACTCACATCGCCTGCTTGAATAGTTATCCACTTCCACTGAGCATCGAAACTTATATTGTTCATGTTCTGGCGAAATTCAGACTGATCAGTCGAATAGAGTAGATTTAAGCCTGAGCTGAAACCAAATAATGAAAAGTTTAAATTGGCCGTTGATTGTAAACTGGCCGGAGCTCTTCGATTTGTTATACCAGAGGCAGTATATGTATTGGCAGAAATACTAATACTCCCCGAGGCTGTAAAAGGACGAATGTTGGAGTCCTCAACAATGGGATCTGTCTGCGCCAAAGCCAGAAACGGAGTGGCAATAATTAATAAAACCCCCGTAACCAATTTCGTTTTTAGCTGAAAAGAAATAATAGCTCCACTTTAGATAATATTACCCGTTCACTAATGAATACGAGAAATAATATTAAAGTGGGTCAAATTGGTTAACCGTTTTTATGTTTTACTTCAAATAAATTGGAAAACGAACTTCTCTGCGAATATTAATACTAACATTCTTCTTCATTTAAATAATTTTAATATTCATATTTTATTAGTTCTAAACTTTGCCTTATCCCATATTAAATGTTAAAATTTAAGGCAATTTATCACGTTGGTTTGTGACTACATCAGAGAAAAAACTATATCATCTATAAGATAGAGGTTCATGTCATCATCTTCCGAGATTACTGAACTACTACTCAAGTTAAAAAAGGGTGAGAACGGGATTTACGACAAAATCTATCCGTTGATCTATAAAGACTTGAAGAAGCTTGCCTATTCTCACATGTCCAGTCAATCAAATGGACATACCCTTTCTGAAACTGCATTAGTACATGAGACATATTTAAAAATGATTGAACAATCCGAAATTGACTTTACAGATCGAAGTCATTTTTTGGCCATTGCCTCACGGTGCATGCGACAGATTTTAATTGATTATGCTCGAAAAAAACATGCAAAAAAACGGGGTGGCCAAAATAAAGATATAACCTATATTGAAGGCCTTTTCAGTGCAGAATACCGTAAAACTGAAAAACTTATTAACATAGATAAAGCTCTCAAAGAACTTAGTAAACTTGATGAACGGCTTGCCAAAGTCGTTGAAATGCGATATTTCGGGGAAATGACCATTGAGGAAACTGCAGAGGCACTCGACATTTCAGAAAGTACTGTCAAACGCGACTGGAAGAAGGCTCGTGGATGGCTCTACAAGGAGCTGAAGGGCAAGTTTAAAACCACGTAATTGAACTGTTTTCGGAGAGGTTTATTCCGCCACCAAGCGAATACAAAACGGATAAAAAAGGACAAATTATTTTAAATGACATCCTCCTTTCCATGAAGAAAGATGAATTAATAAACTGGCGTATAAGGAATAATTTATGTTAATTGGGTCAAAATAATTCATCTAAAAATAAACTAGGCATAAATATCTGGGAATGCCTATTAGGCTTGATTAAAATATTCTACAGACAAAATGGGTACCGGTTCAAAAGTTACACAGTTACTTATACGTCTCAGGGAAGGTGAAAAAGGTGTATTTGACAAAATATATCCCCTTATCTACAACCAATTACATCGGATGGCTCATTCTCACATGGTGCGCCAAAATCCTGGTCACACACTTTCCAAAACAGAGCTTGTTCATGAAGCCTACCTTAAAATGATTGACCAGTCCGAAATTGATTTCACTGACCGGAGCCATTTTTTAGCCATTGCATCTCGGTGCATGCGACAGATTTTAATTGATTACGCTCGAAAAAAACATGCGAAAAAACGGGGTGGACAAAACACCGACGTTACATACATCGACGGTCTTTTCAATGCCGAAAATCGAAAGACAGAAGAACTCATCAATTTAGATAAAGCCCTTAACGAACTTAGTACTCTTAATGAGCGACTTGCCAAAGTCGTTGAAATGCGGTTTTTCGGGGAAATGACCATTGAAGAAACAGCTGAAGCGCTTGATGTATCAAAAAGTACTGTTAAACGAGATTGGATGAAAGCTCGGGGATGGCTTTATAACAAGCTGAAAGGTAAATTTGAAATCACTTGATTGAACTGTTTTACAGTTAATACTCGTATATACAGGTAGAGAAATATATATCTTTACTACCATTATTTAAGCTTTAACCAACTTAGGTATCATGAGCGATCATAACTGGGAACAAATCGAACAGATCATTGACCAGGCTTTAGATCTTCCAGAGGGAAAGCGAAAAAAATTCATTGACACACATTGCGAAGGCAACCCCGAATTAAAGGGGGAAGTTACCCAATTGTTAGAATCTATTTTTGATTCTGAGGGTTGGTTAGAAAATCCTGAAGACTATAAAAGAAATGTGTATGAAGAAATTTCTGATGATATTCAATTGCTATCAACCCAGTATTCTCTTGTAGGTACCCAGGTAGGTTCTTATTGCATTCAAAAACAGATTGGAAAAGGTGGCATGGGCACCGTTTATCTTGCAGAACATGCAAGTGAAGAAATTGAGCATCAAGTAGCTATAAAAATAATACAGAACGGCAAAGCTACTGAAGAAAATATTCTGCGTTTTAAGAGAGAACAGCAGATTTTGGCTGGCCTACATCACCCAGGCATCGCACGTTTATATGATGCCGGTACTACCGAAGATGGGTTCCCTTACATTATTATGGAATATGTAAATGGTACCCCGGTTGACCGTTATTGCAGCAAGCATAATTGCTCAATTGATCAAAAACTGAATATCTTTATCGATATTCTTCAAGCAGTGCGTTACGCTCATGAAAACCTTGTCATTCATCGAGACTTAAAACCTGGCAATATTCTAATTGATAATTCCGGGAATGTAAAAATACTGGATTTTGGTATATCGAAATTGATTCAAGAACATGAGAACCAATCCTTAACAAAAACCGGTGCTCGGCTACTCACTCCTCACTATGCAGCTCCGGAACAGGTTCGACAGGAAAATATCACCACTGCCACAGATCTTTATGCCCTTGGAGTTATTTTTTATCAATTGTTAACAGGAGAACTCCCTTTGGATTTTTCAGATCTTTCTCAATATGAAATTGAACAAGCAATAGTAAATACAAAAGCTCCTAAACCAAGTTCAAATGTATCGGATCCTAAAATCCGTAAACTTTTACAGGGTGACTTAGACGCCATTGCGCTTAAGGCGATCCGTAAAGAAACTGAATACCGTTATCGCGTCGCCAATGAATTTTTAGAAGACTTAAAAAATTACAAGCGGGGAAATCCTGTATCAGCCATAGAAGATTCTTTTCGCTACCGAAGTCAAAAATTCTTTAATCGACATAAAAAGTCAGTAGGAATAGCAGCCGTTGTATTCTTATTAATTATGGGTCTTACTGGATTTTATACTTGGCGTATCACTCAAGAACGGGATCAAGCTCAAATTGAAGCCCAAAAAGCAAAAAATACAAAAGAGATCTTAATCGATATATTTAAAGCTAACGATCCCATTTCCGGCGATGCCGAAACAGCCACTCTTCCCAATCTACTTGAAAACGGTACCGAAAATATATTGCAGAGAAATCTTAACCCGGAAGTTAAAATTGAACTTTTACTCACCCTAAGTACCATTTATCAAAATATTTCCGATTTTGATAAGGCTCAACAACTCGTTGATACTACTCTAAAATTAAGTAATAGGTACTTTGGATCGAATTCTGTAGCTACTGCAAGAAGTCACATCAAACTGGGCGGAATTGCATATGATCTCGGAAACTACCAAGAAGGAAAAAAAGAGCTTTTAAAATCCAAGAAGATTCTTACTGCACAAAATACATCCACCCCGGTATATGCCACGCTATATCATCATCTGGGTTTTGTAGAAGAAGGAATGAGCAATTACGATTCCTCCAAAGCATATTTTCAAAAAGCCTTGGATAATGTTACACAGCAAACTCGCATTGATACAGCATTATATATTGATATTCTTAAAAGCTTAGGGCGATCTATCCATCGTGAAGGTAATTATAAAACTGCTGATTCTCTTATGTTTAAAGCTCTTAAAATAAGCGAGAGTTTTAACGGGAAAAACGATGCCGTTACGGCAAGTATAGCCGGTGATATAGGGCTTTACTATATGACTCGAGCAAAATACGATTCTTCCAGAATTTTCTATCAACAGTCACTGGATATTAAAAAAGAACTTTATGATCAAGAACCGCATCCCAATTATTCTGCCACACTCACCAATCTTGGAGTTTTGGAATCGTATGTTGGTAATCATACAGCAGCTGAATCGCTTTTTACAAAAGCTTTAAAAATTGATACTAAACTCTATGGCGAGGATCATCCTTATGTAGCCTTTTCAAAAGGACATCTCGCTGAAATTTATAAACAAAAAGGACAGCTTGATAAAGCAAGAATACTAAGTGAAGAACAGCTAAGAATATATAAAGAAAACTATAATTCGGACCACTACAACTTTGCTGGTTTTTACAGGGACTATGCTGATCTTCTTTCCCTGCAAGAAGAATTTCAAAAAGCTGATAACTATTTTTCAAAATCGGAAAGTATTTACTCAAAATATAAAGCTTCCGATAATGATATTTTTGCTAAGCTTTATGAAACATGGGCAGAACACTATTACCGTACCAATCGATATGAACAAGCGGCTGAAAAATTCCAAACAGCCGCAAAAATTTTTAGTCCAACCAAATACGACGAGTACGAAATTCGTGCGACAAAATGCTTGATCTATGCTGGTAAAGCATATATTCAGTTAAATAAAAAAAGAAAAGCCGAACAATTATTTTGGCAAGTAAAAACAAGAATAGATTCAATCAAAGCTCTGTCAAAAAATAAAGAAGTTCAAAACTTGTATAATCAAGCTTATAACGAACTTTAGAGCTCCTACCCTGCCACATCAAATAAATTATTCATTACCGAATATTTTTACTTTTAAGATTACATTCCTTTCTCGATCTGATGAGTTTAGTGATCCGCAAAAGCTTTATATTTATTTAGACTTTGATATCCCGATTAGTTGGCCCAAAAAAGTTTATTGATAAAATACTTTTGGGCAATTTATTAAACTCTTAAATCATTATTTCTTTTTAATTTTAATCTGTAAGCGCTTTCGGTCATCAAAGAATTCATATCCTTAATAGTTACAACACATTCACCATAATTATGCTTATAATTAGCACTCGAAATTGGCGTATCGTTAAAGCCAATTTTTTTGTTTAGAGCTGGAATAATAAAAACGCTAAAAGAATTAAAATCACTTATCAATGAGTAAGCATTCACATCCGCGTAGCAACGTAGGACTCGATTACTTAGGGTTAGAAAACAACGAAAAGGCTATTTGGAATCTCACCCCACCAGAACTTTACGAAGAGGCTATTAAAAATGGAGAGGCCGATTTAACAAAGGATTACGCACTTCGTGTATTAACCGGCAAATATACCGGGCGATCCCCAAATGATAAGTTTATTGTTGACCAACCTTCGATACATGACGATATCGACTGGGGCGAAATAAATCAACCCACTGACGAAGAGACTTTTGAAAATCTTTTTGAAAAAGTAACCGATTATCTGCAGGACAAAAAAATATATGTAAAGGATTGTTACGCAGGAGCTGATGAGAAGTATCAGCTAAATGTGCGTGTAGTCAGTGAAGCTGCATACCACGGGTTGTTTTCTCACAACATGTTTATTCGTCCTACTAATGACCAGCTCAAAAATCACGAGCCGGATTTTACCGTATTGGCAGCTCCTAACTTCAAAGCCAATCCCGATGAAGACGGAACAAGAAGTGAGGCCTTTGTACTCGTTAATTTTGATAAAAAAATCATACTGATTGGTGGAACGCTATATTCCGGTGAAGTCAAAAAAGGCATTTTTGGTATCATGAATTACCTACTTCCTAAACAGGATGTAATGGCCATGCACTGCTCGGCTAATATGAGTGAAGACGGAGATACCGCTGTTTTCTTTGGGTTATCGGGAACAGGAAAAACTACGTTGTCATCCGATCAAAGTCGTATTCTTATTGGTGATGATGAACACGGATGGAGCGAAGACGGAGTCTTTAATATTGAAGGTGGATGCTATGCCAAAACTATCAACCTCTCTGAAGAAGGGGAACCGCTTATTTATGCGACCACAAAAATGCCTGGTACGATTCTCGAAAACGTAGTGCTCTATGAAAATCGGGAACCTGATTTTGACGATACCAGCTATACACAAAATACGCGTTGCTCCTACCCCATCCACTATATTCCAAACGCGGCCGATGATGGAAAAGGAAATCATCCGAGCAATGTAATTTTCTTAACCTGTGATGCTTTTGGAGTTCTTCCTCCAATATCCAAATTAACTCCCGAACAGGCGATGTATCATTTTATCAGTGGATACACTGCAAAAGTTGCAGGAACGGAACGTGGAGTAACCGAACCCGAGGCAACTTTTTCAGCTTGTTTTGGAGCTCCTTTCATGCCGCTGCATCCTACAGTATACGCCAAGCTACTGGCCGATAAAATACGTACTCATGATTCAACGGTATGGTTACTAAACACCGGTTGGACCGGCGGTCCTTATGGCGAAGGTCACCGAATAAAACTGGCACGTACTCGTCAAATGTTACAAGAAGCTCTGGAAGGTGGTCTTGATGAGGCTACTTTCGAAATCGATCCGGTATTCGGATTGGCTATTCCTAATGAAGTGAATGGCATTCCTTCAGAAATACTTACTCCGCGTAACACCTGGAGTGACAAGGATGCCTATGATACAAAAGCAGAAGAGTTAGCAGTAATGTTTGCCAAAAATTTCCAGCAGTTCGAAGATGAGGCAAGTAAAGAACTGATTAAGGCTGGACCTAAAGTATAATTACTTACGATACTCGATACAAGATGCAGGTTCTTAGCCTGCATCTTGTATCTTCTTATCCTTCCTCCATTACCGCATTTAGTTTGTCGAGATTATCCTGCACACGTAATGCCTCAATAACTTCATCAATTTCTCCTTTCATTATATCTTCAAGATTGTACAGGGTTAAATTAATGCGATGGTCAGTAAGGCGGCTTTGCGGGAAATTATAAGTACGAATTTTAGCGCTTCTATCTCCCGTTGAAATTTGACTATTTCGTTCTTCTTCTCGCTCTTTTCTGAGCTTCTCTTCTTCCATCTCATATAATTTAGAACGCAGCATTTTCATTGCCACCTCACGGTTCTGATGCTGGGAACGTTCCTGCTGACATTCTACCACTACGCCGCTGGGTTCGTGGGTCAATCGAACAGCTGTATCTGTTTTATTTACATGCTGCCCTCCAGCCCCACTTGCACGAAAGGTATCGACACGTATATCTGCAGTATTGATCTCTATATCAACTTCTTCAGCCTCGGGCAGTACCGCCACCGTTGCTGCAGACGTATGGACTCGTCCCTGCGTTTCGGTTTCAGGCACACGCTGCACCCGATGAACTCCACTTTCATACTTCATTAAACCGTATACATCCTCACCTTCCAGTCCAAATGTAAGCTCCTTGTATCCTCCTTTATTTGATTCGCTGAGACTTAAAACATTGAGCTTCCATCCTTTTTTATCTGCATAGCGACGGTACATATCAAAGAGATCACCAACAAAAATAGCGGCTTCATCCCCTCCTGTTCCCGCTCGCAATTCAACGATCACATTCTTGGAGTCGTCAGGATCTTTGGGAATTAACTTAAACTTAATTTCTTCCTCTAACTCTGCAAGCTGAGGCTTGAGTTCTTGAAGCTCAAGCTCGGCCATTTCGGTTATTTCCTCGTCATCTCCCTCTTCAATCAGCTCCTTATTACCGGCAATCTGATTTTTAGTTTCTTTCCATTTGTTATACAGATCTACTAATTTTTTTAAGTCGCTATGCTCTTTGGTAAGCTCGGTATAGCGGTCCGGATCATCATATACCGATGGATCACTCATCGCTGTTGTCACTTCTTCAAACCGTTCTTTAACCTGCTCTAACTTTGCTTCAATATCCATGTTTCTACTTCTTTAGGAAGATGTTTTCAAATTTAAGGCTCGTAAAATACGATACTTTGTGCAAAATTAAGAATAGATAAAATATTCAAATTACAGCACCTCTTTCCTTAATTCCCAACCGAATAATTATTAAGTTCAGGTCGAATTTTGGAATTACAAAAACAATAGATCAATGGATAAAAGTCCTTTATCAGCAAATTTTAAGCTCGGCTTTCTTGGAGCCGGTCAGTTAGCTCGTATGTCTGGATTACAAGCTTTTCGATATGGTATTCAGGTTGGGGTTTTCTCTGATCGGGACGAAAATGAGCCCGTCCAATTTATGACACCGCATTCGTTTACAGGATCTTATGACTCTGTGGATGATCTTACCAATTTCGCCAAAACATGTGATGTCCTAACGCTCGAAAATGAATTTATTGATTCAGCAGTTCTCCGAAAAGCTCAAGAACAAAGCGGGACTAATATATTCCCCTCTCCCGATAGCTTTGCCAAAATTGAAAATAAATTCATCGAAAAACGTACGTTCGAAGGCGCGGGTATTTCAGTTACACCATACAAACTGGTAAAGACGGTAACCGACCTTAAAGGATTCGGACAAAATTACGGCTGGCCCTATGTGCTCAAATCATCTAAAGGCGGATACGACGGTTACGGTAATGAGACCGTCAAAGATATTGAAGAAGCTAAAAAAGCATTTAATGAATTAGGTGGACATGATAACCGCGATATCGTAGCCGAAGCATTTGTTGATTTTACACATGAACTTGCCGTCCAAGTAGCACGAAATGAAACCGGGCATGTTGTTTATCCCTGCTGCGAAACCGTGCAAGAAAATCATATCTGTGTTGGGGTCAAATCACCTGCTCCGGTTCCACAATCTATCCAAAAGGAAGCACAAAAAATCGCTGTAAAAGCTACAGAAGCTATCGATGGAAAGGGTATTTATGCCTACGAGTTTTTCCTTACTAAAGATGGAGATCTCCTGCTCAATGAATCCGCTCCTCGTCCCCATAATTCAGGCCATTATACCATCGAAGGCTGTATTACATCACAATTTGAAAACCACGTCCGCGCTGTGATGGGACTTCCTCTTGGGTCAACTGAATTACGAGCTTCGGCTGTGGCCATGACTAACCTGTTGGGTACTGACGAGCGTAATGCCAAGGTTGATAATGCCTTAATGGCCCTGTCAGAAAGTGATGGACATTTACATGTTTACGGAAAGCTCGACAGCCGTGTTGGACGAAAAATGGGGCATTATACTCTATTAGGACAAACGGTTAACGAAACCTATACCCAGGCTACCGAACTTACCGATTCCATCCGCATTTAAGTAGATGAATGTCGCCTCCTTCTTATGATCTATGTTTTGTGGCCCCTGCAGAGCTTATCATTCTTTTTTGAGTATTTTAAGTCCGTCTGTACCATTAGCAAGGATAACAAATTTGCCGGCTGCTTTAACAAAATTTGCTGAGGCCTCATCGTCATTATCCCAGGAATAAATTCCTTCAGGTTCTTTATTTGGAGACCGCGCCTGAGTAGTAATGATTAGTCCATCAGTTCCATGGGCTATATAAACATAATTTCCATGGGCGCTAACAGCATTGGCCACATCTTCACCCTGCGGATCAAATTCATAGACCAACGGGTCTCCGCCTCCATCAAACTTATAACCCTTAACTCCCTGGTTACCAAAAGCACCATAAGTAATCGCAGCGCGATGCTCGATAACGTTCTTACCATTTGCGGGAGTTACTGTAAAGTTTGTTTCAAATCCGTTCATATCATCTTTCTTGAAATCCATGATATTAAACTTGGCCTTCTCACCGTTCATCAGGCTTAACCCAATGATGTCATCCTTTCGCCAGTCTATATACTTGGCAAAATCTACATTAAACTGATTTATAATCGACAAATCATCTTTGTTTAACTCAAAAAATCCTCCACCGGTAGCTCCCGAAGCCACATACAACTGCTGCGAATGATCAACTAATGCATTTCCGGAGTAGCTTGGCAGCGGCGTTTCTTTGCGGTAATCCTCAAAAACATCTTTATCTATTTTCAGTTTACCTACTACGGCTCCCTTATGTGTTTCTTCGTTGTAATCTGTTTTTGAAACATCGCGTCCGCCTGTATACCAGAGCTTTTTTCCATCCTCTTCAATTTCAAGCGCATTTATATCCGTATCAGTGAATTCAACCAAGGATGTTATTTTAGGATTCGATTCATCCTTTACATCGATTATATCGATAGCTCCTGCGTAAGAATTGCCATTGCGGTGATAAGAAACATAGATCTTATTAGCGCGTATCTCAATACTGGTTGCACTCAGGGGTTCGCCATTTCCATCCAGTGGTGAGCTAACAGTAGCAACATGTGTAAAGGTATGATTATTACCTTTAGCCATTGCAGCCGTAGAAGTTTGATCCGAAGTGGTATCAAGTTCAACCGGTTCATTAACGATACTCACCCGTTCATTGAGTTTCTGCAGATCATCAGTAACACTGATCTGGTTATCTTCACTACCGTTATTCAGAATATCGCATGACCCTAAAAAGCCTAATAGAGCGGCCATCAGCGTTAAATTGAATATTGTTTTTATTGTTTTCATAATTGCTCCCTTTTTGTCTTTTGTTAATTTATTATTCTTTTTTTTCAAATTTATTTAATCCATAACTTTTCTTTCAAGCTTTAATGCCTCACTGGAAGTTTTATAAGGATTCCAGGGATCCTTATACGACGATCGAAAGAAATATTCCTTGATATAGGCCCAGGTGCGTACAAATCGAATAAAGTAGCCCGTATATAGTACCATCGCCGGCAAGTACAGAATATATTTCAATTTGTCTTTGCGCGTATCAGAAAAAAGCAGTACCACAATAAACTCAAGGGCTTTAGAAACGGTATAAAGGCCAAAACCTGCAATAATTACATAGCCGAGTGTTGAGGTAAAATTCATGATGATATCGATCATATAGATATACCACATCACGTTGAGCACAAAATCGTACAAAATATTCTCTGTAATCGTAAAAAAATTGATTAGGCTGAAGTTTTCTGACGGACTAAATAGGTTGCGATGTTTTCTAAACCTGAATCTGATTAATGACCTGCTCCACCGTACACGCTGACGAGCCAGCGATTTAAAATTACTGGGTACCGTCGTTCGGGCCACCGCTCGAGGCTCGAACTGAACCTTATAACCCAGCTTCCGTATTTTAAGCGTAATATCACCATCCAGGCCCGGACCTACATCCCATCCCTTAATTTGTTGCAACACATCTTTACGAAAAGCACCGAAAGCACCCGAAACAATGCGTAAAATACCTAGCGAAGAAGCTACCGTGCGTCCCACAAAAATATATATCAAATATTCAATAGATTGCAGAGTAGTACAGAGGCTTTCATTGCTGTTTCGAACCATCAGGTTTCCTCCGACCGCGCCGACATCTTTGTTCATGTAAAAGGGAATCATAATTTGCTCAATAGCATCCTGGTGGAATGAGCAATCAGCATCCGCATGAATCACATATTTTCCCTTGCAGTATTGCAGTGCCAGATTGGCCGCAGATGCCTTTCCCCCTCGCTCCTCGTTTCTAAGAAAAAGGTCAATTTGCCCGCTTCGCTCAAGATTACGTCCAATAATAGGTGTATTATCATCGGATCCGTCATCTACCACAATAATTTCAAAATTTTGATATGATTGTTCTTTTAGCGATGATACAAGCTGATAATAATTCTCCCCCTCGTCTTTACCGGGCACGATGATCGACACGAACGGTCGTTCACTCCAAAACCGCTGCTTCGCAATATTATAATCTTTCCATCCCGTTTTATTCTTAATATATGTAATCATAAGCACCGAATAATCGAGCAGGATGTACCGGGGGAGCTCGAAAATAAAGTAGAACCAGAATATGCGCACAAATCCCCTGGTGCCCTCGTTATGCCAAAATTCTATAAATTCTATCATTGGCTATACGTTTGATTTCGATGCTTTTTCGAGTAACTCATTGATGGTCTGTTCATAACTGTTGTTCTCTTGAACTTTCAATACAGCCATCTTCAACTCTAGTTCAAAGTCGTCAAAATTATCTTTAATTAATTCCTTTATGCGTTCGGCCATCTTATGCATCACCTTTTCAGCAGCCTCTTTCCTCTGTTCAGGAAAGAGCATCAAAATGGTTTCGTAATCCCAAAACGTAATTTCATCACCAGGGGCCAAATCATTTGATAATATTTGCTGTAGCTCTTTTTGTAAATCGCGCTTTGCAGCATTACCAATGCGCTGATAAAGCTCTGAGATATTCCATAATCGAAACATACCGACTGAACTATCAAATTCTGCGATGCTTTTACGCTTAATTTCATTTTTGAGCGCACGTATAAAGTAATCGGTGCTCTCGCCCTCATCGGGCATTTGTTCTCCATTCTTGCTAATTGTCACATAGTGATTCCCTTCGGCCATATCTTTACCCTTGGCAGTTAGGTGATACTTTTTAATCTCTTTTTTTACCAAATGCTCGACCTTTTGATCAGCACCGCAATTTAAACATCTGGCCCGTATTAACGGGTCCTGGAAAGAATGACCACATCCCCGACAGTTAAATATAGCCGCCGGCTTATCATAATCCACGCCAATATGTTTCAACTTTTTTTCACATTTAGGACATATAAGCGTTTCCCCGTATCCGGCAGCTTTAAATTCGTTTATTTCACCCATGTAGGCACAAGAAAAATGATGTATAAGATCATTAGAAACCAAATGAGATGAATCACAATTCGGGCACACTTCCCTGATATTCAAGTAACTGTTAGAGCAGGAATTACATAAGTATATCGTATCCACAAACTTGCCGGTAAGAATCTCATTGTCTTCTGCCTCGTCGAGAATATCAAGCGCGTCGGCCTCATTGGCAAAGTCCAAATTATCAGTAAGCATGGCATAGGTATATCCCAATAAGCTTTTGCGCGACGGAACAGGTTCTATAAAGCTGATGTCCCGTGAGTGCATAAACCGTATCAGTTTCAGAAGTAAGAGATTGTTGGGAAAATCCGATTCCGACTGAACGGAAACCGACTTTCGGATGCGCTGTACAGATTCATTGAAACGATTACGAGATACCGGCTTTACGAGATAATCTGAGATGGCATAATCAAAAGCTTTTACAGCAAAATCTTTTTTGCCGGTTACCAAAATTACCTTGACGTTGTTTTTGTCATCAATCTCATCCAGAAAATCGAACCCCGACATCGACGGCATCATGACATCCAGGAAAATGAGGTCCACCTGTTTTTCATTCAACAATTCGAGCGCCTCCTCTCCGCTTTCTGCAATACCAACCAAATTGAGACTATCACTGTGGTCAACAAGCGATGACATTGCTATCCGTGAGGTCTTTTCATCATCTACAATAATACAATTAAGAGTCATAGCTATCTCCGGATATTCTATGTAGTTAATTTGTTATTAATCTTCCGCGTTACCTCGGCTACTTTAGCCAGATTATTCAATGAGTGTATAGTACCGTCAATCAGAGGATTTCCGGCTCCTGACTCCTCTTCGTAAATTTTATACACAAATATTGGAATCAGGTATACCGATTCCATGTTATAGCAACGTATTTTATTTACGATCTCTTCGGTAGCCAGCTGATCGGAATATTCGATAATGACCGCATCAAACGATTTGAGCTGAGGTAGGTACAGCGGTGAGCGATCCTGTATCTTCATAAATACAAGATCTTCGTGCGATATTTTTTGAGCAAAATTCTCTTTCATAATTTCTGTTCACCTAAAGGATTACCTTACGGATTGTCACTCCTAAATTACTGTTTTCCTCCCATACCGAGAAGGCCTTTTCATCAACGGGTTTTAGCTTTACAACTACGTATTTGTTAATGTTACCAAGCTCACCGATTGCAAGCGACTGCCAGTTAGATAGCTGGGGGGTATCGAAACCGGTGATAACCCCTTGGCTGTCAATATCACCGTCAAAATTCACTTTCAGTGTATCCCCGTTCTGCAAGTACTTCCGACTGTATTGCTGAAAAATAGCCCGTATAAAAATCTCTTTACTTTTCCGTTTAAGAGTCAAAATGGACTCCGATCGCATTGCCAACTCCGATACATTTTTGTCAATCCTTTCTACCACACCTCCGAGCGGTGTCGTGAACTTTCTTATTGTTAGATTACTCCCGACAGCCTGCTCAATATTAGCTTCTGCTTCCTTCTCAAGGCCGGCAAAAGTGTTATAAATTTCCGGTGCTTTTCGCCAGTTTGCCAATGTTGCTTTTTGCTGTCGCAGGTTCTTTAATTTTGAAGAAGCAAGAGAGGTGTCCTGTTTCAGTTCCATAATTTTATTTTCAATACGTCGCAAATCATTCAGACTGCTAACTCCCAAGCGTATTTCTTTCTGAACCAGCTCTTTTTGTTTTTTGTAGTACTCCAATTGCTCAGTAGAATTTTGATACGTAATTCTTTCCTGATCAATGTCTCCCTGGACATCCATTATTTTTTCTTCCAGGCGGCGCCTTTCGTCACGACTTTGTTCCGGGCTTTGCGATTGATGAACGACCGCAAAAGAAAACAGCGACTCATTGGAGTATACCGAATCCCCTTCCTCTACAAACATTTCTGTAACACGCACATCAACTGGAAAGCGTACCTCCATTCGGTTAGCAACTACTCTGCCCTGCCCTTCAATAATCATGTAATAATCAAATAAGAAATACACCAGAACAATCAAGACAAATCCAATGATCGAAAGATAAACGATCCGATCCCAATTGATCGATTCTTCCATCTCCTTTTCCCGGGTGCCTCGTATTTTTGATGGTTTTGATCTAAAATATTCGCTTTTCATATCGGTATTCAGTTTAAGCCAATCAGTTTTTCAAAATCATGGACAGCAAAAGACAACTTGCCATATTGCTGATTTAATTGAGAGATAAAATCTTCCATTTGTGTTTGGGATACAAAATCATCAGGACGCAAAGCAATCACCAACTTACCTCTCTCTTCATTGTTATCACTGGTAAATTGCAACTCTTTTGACAATCGTTTATTAAGCTTTGGTACCGTTGAGATTTGATATGCCATTACATAGATCTTATCAACCATTGGATACAATTCGGCCAAGATCTCATCGTAAAACACAGGTACAGAAATTGACAACGACAACTCATACCTGTCAGCAACCTTTCTTGCATACTGTACCATCCTCGTATACTGCTGAAGATAGTATTTTCTATTTTGGGACCAATCATCAAAGGTATGCGGTTCTACATCCAAATGGATTCCTTTGGCATTATAAGTACGAGCATTTTTGGCAAAATCGTGAATACTGTCCCAATTTTTCTCTTTAATTAATACATTGCTTCCCTTCATCAGATCAACAGAAATTCCCATGGCCTCTGAATTTCTGATAAATGATGACAGCTTATCAGATACCGACGTCATCTTAGGGCCGGGAGAAAGTAAAATGGTATTGAAATTTCGAGCAGACATATAATCCAACAATAATGGATTTTTATAGCTATCAAACGTATCAGACCACATATACACCGTAGATGACGAATTGTTATTTTGTGCTAATTTTGGCGGATTCCATACGCTGGCATAGCTGGATAACGGCGAACTTGGCGCAAATTTACTGAGCCGAATAAGCTTTTCGTATATTTTTTCTTTCGTCTGCGATAATTGCCACATGGCCTCAATTTGTGACAAATACAAGTTCAATAGCTCTGAAGAATCATATTCCTGATTGCCGTTTTCCCTGCCCGTTTGTTTTTGCCGGATACGCTGTAATTGCCGTTGATATCTGTTATAAGTACGGGCATATTGATTTTTTAGCTCCTGGTATTCCCTGAAATTCTCCCCGAGCATATTATTTTCTGCAAAATCCTGCCGCTTATTTTCATACTTTATTTCTTGACGCTGTGCTTCCTTATACTCCTTATTTCCTCCCTTAAAAACCGTAAGCGGGACCGAGAGATTAACCGAGAATGAAAAGTACTCTCTATCTTGTGCATTAGTAATTTGCAGCTGTTGTCCCGAGCGATCGTAATAGTTGTAGTTTACATTTGCCGAAAGTGAAATATCTCTCCAGCGGCGATGCTCATCTTCTGTATTTTCCAAGCGCAGTGAATCAACTTTTTCACGCAAAGGTTTATGCGCTGCTTCCTTTTTCAACTTTTTATAATCCACAGAAAGAACTGGCAATACAGTATTTTCAGGCAACCACTTTTTACCACCCGAAGAATCCAATGAAATATTTGTATTCAGCACCATGTCCGTCTCCGATAGTTTGGATGATATTTCCAGCACTTCATCCCATGATTTATACCCTAAATCATAAAGAGTCTTCAACTCATTCTTTTTTATTGTGAGAAGTTCTTTATACTGTTTTTTAATCTTTTTTTGCTCTTGTCTGACAACAGAAAGTATATGATTTCGCAAAACTTGATAATGCTGTTCCGTATCCTCTTTGCGCTGTTTAAACTGTTCAATTTTGACCTTTCTCTGTAACTGGTTTGCTTTTAGCTGATTCTCTTGCCACCCATTGCTCAGCACATCCCACCTGAGCCCCAATTGGTAACGACTGTTGTAAAAAATACCTTCGGAATCAAACACTCCCTGTTCAAGATTTTGCAGGTAGCCGGCCTGCAAATTTACTCCCCAGTCGTTCTGGGTATGCTGACGTTCCTTTTCTAACATACTGGCGGATGGATGCTGATCTCCAACAGCAAAATTTCTGTGATTAAATAACGAATCAAGATCTTGGATATCAGCTTTTTTAGCTGCCATCTGAACGTAGCCTGCCTTTTCGGAAAGTGAAGAATCAATATGAACGATCAGCTTTTCAAGCACGTCCGAACGTCCGCTTTGTGCCCAGCTGTTTTCGAAGGGATAAAGCAAGATCATACCCGTCACCAATATTGTGAGCAAGCATCCCGGTAAAATTGTTTTGTTACTACTCCTAAAAAGTATTACCCGCAAAATATTCTAGCTCCTAAACTTTTTTTGTCACTCTTGGAAGCAAACATTAAAAAAAAACGACTAAAATCTTGAATATTAATTAAACTTAATTGTAATGCTCCATCATTGCCTTAGGTTTAAGTATTCTGTCCTAAATATTTGTTTCCCATAAGATATTTAATGATTTTCGGTTTCATCAGAAATGTAATATTTAACAATTGCACTTAACTATGAGCGACAAACAACCATCCGTTGGAGTTATCATGGGCAGCGACAGTGACTGGCCTACGATGAAAGCTGCCTGCGATATTTTAGAAGAATTCGAAATCCCCTACGAAAAAAAGGTGGTTTCGGCACACCGTACTCCCGATGATATGGCAGAATACGGTAAATCAGCCCGAGAGCGGGGTTTAAAAGTGATTATTGCAGGAGCAGGTGGTGCAGCACACCTGCCGGGAATGACGGCAGCTCATACTACTCTGCCTGTTATTGGCGTGCCCGTTAAAACCAGTACGCTAAGCGGGCTCGACAGCCTTTACTCTATCGTACAAATGCCACCCGGTGTTCCCGTAGCGACGGTAGCGATTGGCAAAGCAGGTAACGCAGCCCTCCTCGCTATTCGTATGCTCAGCACCGAAAACAGCGAACTTGCTGGTAAGCTGTCCGATTATCACAAAGGGATGGCAGAAGCTTCGAGGGCCAAAACACAGAACTTAACATAGGTTTTTATGCCTCTGCATGAACAGGATTTCTTAATGCGGCAGATTCAAATCCTTACCCAATTGCTGCAGCAGATTATCTTCAAGAAAAATCAAAATCAGTATCAAGAGGCAGTAGAAGAAATCCAAAATGCGTTAAAAAAGCTCACCAAAGATCATCCCAAGTCATTTCATCAACTTGACTTTGAGGAAACACTTGACCTTTTTATCAATGGTGATACCTTTGAATCCGAATTGGCTATAGCAATTGCAGACCTCCTTGTTGAAGAAGGTAAACTGCTCTATGAGGAATCATTCAAGCGTTCTCAAAAATCAATGGCTCAGGCGCTTATTTTATATAGAAAATCTTTGCAAATTCCAGATGCTTCTGTTCCGTTGGATATCGAAAACAAAATTGATCATCTTGAAAAGAAAGTGTTGGCTAACCATCTTGAGCGTATAAATAACATTCTGAATTAAAATAACTGTTGTGGCTGAGTACAATGAAAAGTTGGAAGATTTGCTGGATCACCACCTGATTGCAAACGAAGAGCTGGAGAAGAGAAAACAAGGCGGTGGAATCGGCTATCTTATTAACGGCAATATGTGTTTGGGTATTTATAAAGATCTGCTCGTAGCTCGAATTGGAGAGCGACTGGCTTCATCACTTGTAGATCGTCCCGGCATCAGAAAATATTTACCGGATAAGGGATTATATGATGATTTTGTCATGATTGAGGAACAAGTATATTCTCATACTAAAGCTCTTCAAAAGTTTATCGACCAGAGTATCTCTTATACAGGTCGTTTACCGGCCAAAGACCACGGTAAAACTCAACATGATTCTCAGTGATTTTAGTAAATTACTAAAAATATACAGCATATCGACCGAGCCATTCACTACATAATAAGATTTGTCAGTTCCCCATCGAAAACACTAATGTAATAGAGAAGTTAAAAAGATGATATCCTATATCTAATATCTAAGGGTACTGGCAATACATCTCGCGCCAATAATTACCTCATCTCGTAATACTATTCTGACAGGAGATTCTTAATTCTGGGTTCCAGCTCTTTGTTGGTTAGAGCCCCAACCGCAAAATATTGCAGGTTTCCTTTTTTATTGATGATATACGTTGTTGGAATTCCCATGGTGGGGCCGTATTTGTCCATGATAGTACCATCATCAATTACAATCGGATAGGATACCTCATACTTTTCGATAAAAGGACGTACTACCGACTCCCCCTGCTCATCAATAGATACTCCCAAAATCATAAATCCATTATCCTTATACTTTTCATATAACTCTTGGAGATCGGGGGTCTCCTCACGACAAGGCGCACACCAGGTTGCCCAGATATTTAACAGTACCACCTGCCCTTCATAATCCGAAAGAGTAAATGTTTCACCATTTAACGTAGTAACTTCAAAGTCCTTGGCTTTAGCTTCGCGCTGAGCGGGATATAAGATAGCCGAACTTGGATCAAGTTGCTCAAGCGGTTGGGTGGGACCTTTTTTTTGTGATTCGCTTTCTGAATTACATCCCAAAAACAGGAAAGCTGAAAAAACAATAATAAGTCCGTAAAGGTAGAATCGGTTTTTCATCATCAGATCTTATTTACCTTGCCTGATCAATGCTGGGCAAATACTTCTGTGCTGCCGTCATTTTTAAGCAGATATACTTTATAAGGCTCGTTGGGTTTGGTATTCATTCCCGGTGAACTGGCAGGCATACCCGGCACTACCAGACCACGTGCATCGGGCTTTTCTTTTAATAAACGCCGGATATCCTGGGCCGGCACATGTCCCTCTACCACGTAATCACCAACCACTGCCGTGTGACAGGCACCCATGTTTTGTGGTACCCCCTGATCGGCTTTGACCGCATACAGATTAGGAGAATTTATGGACTTAACACTGTATCCATTGCCCTGCATGTAGACCGCCCATTTATCACAGCACTGGCATCCTTCATTTTTGTACATGACCACATCAGCCGTGGACTCATTATCCTGACGATTATAATAATCATTAATGATGTACCAAATGGTACCTCCGGCAATAACGATAATGAGTGCAGCGTAAGTAAAAAATTTTTGGGGCTTCATATATGAAGTATTTGCCGTTTAAGAAATGAAAAGTACCTGAGGGGGGACTCGAACCCCCACGACCGCAATGGCCACCGGA
>NZ_JAXHLU010000006.1:0-73588 GCF_034521915.1 Fodinibius sp. | reverse complement strand
ACTTACTTTATCAATGATTTCATACATTTGGGGATCAATTGTTAAATCTTGTCCCTTAGCTGTATACGAATAGGCTAAAAACAGTATCAAGGGGAAGAGCAAAAAACGTTTCATAATCGAAATGATTTAGTTAGACGTTGTTGAATTAAATTGGAGCAACAAATTTTTTCTAACTTACGGAATTCGAGCTTTTATGCGAACTGAATTCACATTTTATTACTTTTGGGAAGCAAATTATATTTCCATTAAATCTTGGGGAATGATCCTAACTAGAATTTTATGATCGACGAAGAAAATAACACACTACCTTCAACCCAAGATGAACATCAAGCTTCGAGCAGCAAATTACTGCTACTCTCTCTGTTTTCTACCACCGCCTATCTAATTCTCGCTATTCTTATTTTCCGATACTTTCACGATCAAAACCTATATACTGTTTTTGAACACGGCTATCCCGTTACAACCCAGCTTCTCATCGGGATTGTATCAGGGGGTGCTGCGGCAGGCATAATCGGTTTCTTTATTAATCGTCCCCCGGTTTCAGAGGTATTACATGATTTTTATATCGTTGATATGGTTTCAAAACTACAATTTACCAGCTTTGATCGAATTCAGCTTTCGGCATTTGCCGGAGTGGGAGAGGAGTTGCTTTTCCGCGGAGCCATACAGCCATTACTCGGCATCTGGATTACTTCATTTATTTTTATTGGTATCCACGGCTATTTCAAGTTTAAGTCAGCGGGACACATGCTATTTGGGCTGACAATGTTTGGGCTCAGCATGCTGCTTGGCTATCTTTTTGAATATACCGGTTTAATTGCCGCCATGACTGCCCATGCAGTTTATGATGTCATCATGCTTCAAATAGTACAGGGAGAAGATAAATCATAAATATTCAATAGTAGAAAAGTATCCCCACCCGAAAGCAACACTTTGCTTCCCAGTGCCTTAGAAGTGGGTTCAAATTATCTGATGACTGAATACAGACCGTACGTTACATTTTTTAACGGCAGCGTTCTGCAAGAAATGTCGGGCAGCAGATGTTGTGTTCCGTTTGGTTGTATCGTGCAATTTCCTTGCGTCAGTGCTGCTTGTGTTGGAGTGTAGCTAAAGCTAAAGTCGCTGTAACCGTAGGCAACATGAAAAAAGTCTGTCATTGCGACGTTACATGAGCGTAGTGAATAAAAGGCGCGGCAATCTCACAGAACCGAGCACCGAAAAAGAGATTGCCTGCCTATGCGCTACGTCGCTGAAGCTATGAAGCGTAAGAGACCGAAGCTTTTTTGGTAAGGCTTGCCACATATTCAAAAGGCTCCGCGCAGGCAGGCGTCGTTGCTTCGCTCCTCGCGATGACCAGTAGTATTATGGGAGCAAGCCAACCCTCAATCTACCAATTCAACGCGCAGCGTTTTGCCGAAGGCCTTGGCATATTTTTCCAGGGTAGACAAACGGATATCTTCTGCATGATTTTCGATGCGAGAAATAGCCGTTTTTTGGGTATTCATTTGCTTGGCTACTTCTTCTTGCGTTAAGCCCGCATTTTCTCGGGCTTGCTTTAAAAGAGCCCCAATTTTAAAATGTAGATATCCTTCTTCATATCCTTCCGCAAATTCCGGATCGTTTTGCTTTCGTTTATGTATGTACGCTTGAAGATCACTCATGGGAGCCTCCGTTGCGAGCCAGATAATTAGCTTTACGCCGTTCAGCCAGCTCTATTTCTTGTTTGGGTGTTTTCTGTGATTTCTTCTTAAATCCATTTGTTAGTACAACAAATTCATCGCCTGTTATAAATCCGAGGAGTCGAAAGCTATGAGAACCCATTCGTGTTCGAACTTCCCAAATATCGTCGGTGTTTTTCAGCTTCTTAAAATATTGGGCAGGAACCTGATCCATCTCTTCGATAAGCCGAAGCGTCCAAGTTACTTTCTGAACATGTTTGGGTTGTAATGAATCTAAAAATTCCTCGACCGGGCATTTACCGGATTTCTTGCGATAGAATTTGATTTGCTTCATAGATCACAAGTTAACAATAATGTTAACATTGTCAAGGAGGGAATTATTGCCCCTGCTTTGTAAGCCCAATCCCTCGAGGCGACCAAAACCGGAAAATGTTGGCCAAACCAATAGAAAAATGCCCTCTATGAACTCCAAAGGGCGATATCGTATCCCCACCCGGAATCGAACCAGGATTTGAGGTTTAGGAAACCTCCGTTCTATCCACTTGAACTATGGGGACAATTTTCGTGTAACTGCTTTTTACAATAAGCAGATTTGCTGCAAATATACAAGCTGAATTTGAGCGAAGAGCAGCAGCCAAAATTCAGGATACAGGAGTAATGAGAAATCTCCCGGCTGCTGGCTTCCCGCCAATTTAATTATCCGTTTCGAAAAATCAGGCCCCAATCATCACCGTTCTTCCACGCCTTACCAACATATGTTCCATAAACCATAATATTCTCCCATTCATCGGGAGTGATATCGATAGGGTCATAAGATGGATTCTCCGGTTGCAAAGTAATTCCGTTCTCTTTTTTTCGAATGGTTTTTAAGGTGGTTTCACCCCGATAGCGAATAGCCCCGATCTCTCCATCTTTAGGCTCACGAGGATCAATAATGATATAATCACCGTCGCGAATATCAGCATCAATCATGCTTTCACCGTCAACAATAAGGGCAAAATAGTGATCGGATTTTTCGGGATGAATTTCTACAGGAAGGTGCCCCAGATTTTCACTGATGGCCTCATGCATCGCCCCGGCGGAAATACGTCCTTTTACGGGAATGCCCGGGTAAAAACCACTCAGCTCATTACGCTTACTTGGATGGATATCATAATGGCCCCGGCCATGCTTAGCCAGATAATTCTTTTTGGTCAGCGCCTGCAGGTGCTGATAAATACTGTTAGAGGAGCTATACCCAAACTCCTGCTGCATATTTTCATAACTGGGAAATTGACTATGGTCTTCATAAAAACTTAAAATGTATTCCCAAAGTTGTCGCTGTTTTTCTGTCAGTGATTTCATAAGAAGCAATTATACAAATAATATGAACAAATGCATGAAATAAAATAATAAATTATGAAAAGAAATTTTGTAAGGATTATCCTTCTCAATGGTCTTACTAACAGATAAGCCGTTGAATAATATCAAGAGAGAGTAGTTTTTAAAGTCCGCTTTAACCGGCGGACTTTTTTATTCAATGGAACTAAATGATACGATCCTCATCACTCAAATCCGGCACTGTTCCCCGGTATCCAAACACCCATTTTATCAACTTAACCATCCAGGTCGACTGGCTCTGGACATACCACTGATCGGCTGCCCTGCGTACCCCAAGTCCGTAGGTAGGATACGGATGAATAGTGTCAGCAATATTTCTAAGCGTTACTCCATTTCGCATTGCCAGAGCATATTCCCCAATGAGATCCCCTGCCTGCTTTCCATAAATCGTAGCACCCAGTATTTTGCCGTTCCACTCCTTGGCAAATACTTTAATAAGTCCCTCGGTTGACTCATCGGTAATCGCTCTATCGATTTTATCATACGGAAATCGGTAGGTTTTGTATGAGATGTTATTCTCTTGCAGCTTTTTCTCTGTGGCCCCTACATGTGCCAGCTCAGGATCGGTATACGTACTCCACGGCACATGTTTCTGATCAATCTTCTTCGGTATTTTAAGCAGCGCATTGGTCACCGCAACTTTGGCCATGTGCTCAGACATGTGAGTAAACTGATATCGTCCGGTGACATCACCCACCGCATAGATATGCTTTTTATTTGTCTTGCAACGATCATCAACAGTTATTCCGTTCTTCTGATAATCAATTCCCGCATTTTCTAATTGCAACCCTTCATGGTTGGCAGTGCGTCCCGCAGCCACAAGCACTTCGCTTCCCTCCCACACTAAAGTCTCTCCATTAATTTCTGCCTCTATTTTCACCGATCTACCCGAGGTTTCAGATAGTTTTTTCACGCTCGCAGAAAGCTTAAAATCGATGCCTTCATCCGCTAAATAATCCCGGAGCATCCCTGCTAATTCCTCATCATCATTAGATAGAATACGAGGTAGCATATCAAAGACCGTTACCTGTGTACCCAGCCGCTGAAACGCTTGCGCCATCTCAATGCCAATAGGTCCTGCCCCGATAATCGCCAGGCTTTCAGGCTGCTCTTCGAGTTCAAAAATCGTCTCATTGGTATGGTACGATATCTCCTGAATCCCTTTGATAGGAGGAATCATCGCCTTACTGCCGGTTGCAACAATAATATATCGCGAAGACACCTTTATGTTTTCATCATCCTTGATAATGCGAACAGTATGGTCGTCAACAAATAAAGCCTGACCAAACTCAATATCTACGCCCATTTGACGGTAGATATCAGGATCATCTGCCTCTTTGTAGACCTCCTCTCGTTTGGATCTGACATGCTCCATCACAGACGAAAACTCGAGTCCCTGCGATTTTTGATAACCAAACTTTTCGGCTTCATTTACATTTTGTGCCACCTTCGAAAGGTGCAGTAATGTTTTGCTTGGGATGCAGCCGTGCCACGTGCAATCGCCCCCCAGCTTGTTGGCTTCCACCATTAACGTTTTAGCCCCAAAGTTGACCCCCATACCTGCTGCAGTGAGCCCTCCTGCTCCACCTCCAATTACAAGTAAATCATAATCGTACTTCATATATCACTGTTTTTCTTTGGTAATTAAAAAATATTTAAAAAAGTATGAGAAATTTTAGATGCTTCACTCCAATAGCTTCTTACTATTTACAATCTCTTTTTTTGCGAATTACTTTTCCTGGGATTTGGTTTTATCCTTTTATCACAAATAAAATCGTAAGAAGAAAGAATCTATTATCGTCAAAATTTCTATGGCCATCTATCAGTTGGTATAATCTTTTTAATATTGCTTATTTAGCCATGGCATTCACGTTAAAAAAATCATACTTATAATGAGTGACAGTTATTACAATCCCAAGGATCTAAAAAAGTTTGAAGATGTTGGTGAATTTGGTCCCGAACTAGCCGAAAAGTTTTTTGATTACTATGGGGCCGTCTTTGAGGAAGGAGCACTCAGTGCTCGCGAAAAAGCACTGATCGCATTGGCGGTATCCCATACGGTCCAATGTCCCTATTGTATTGACGCCTACACTACCGAAAGCCTGGAAAAAGGAGCAAGCGAAGAGCAGATGATGGAGGCGGTTCATGTGGCTTCAGCTATCCGCGGTGGATCATCACTTGTACATGGCGTACAGATGATGAATAAAACCAAAGATCTGAGCATGTAATATCCTTGCAGAACCCCAGTTCCCATTTCATTCCAAAATAGTTTTAGAACTTATAACGCATTATGATCAAATCGCTAAAAACAATTAGTCACGATCTTTCCGATCCGGCCTATCAGTTAGATGTGCTAAATAACTATTCAGAATCACTGCGACAGCAACCAAAATTTAAAGAGAAACTTGAGGAGATTGACCTCTTTCCTCTTCGTCCCACCGGTATCGAAATTTTCCAGATTAATGTAGGATACATGTGCAATATGACCTGCAAACATTGTCATGTGGATGCAGGACCGGATCGTGACGAGGTTATGACTAAAGAAACCCTTGAACACTGCCTGGAGGCTTTGCGCCATTCCGATATCAAAACGGTGGACCTAACCGGCGGCGCACCGGAAATGAATCCCCATTTTCGCTGGTTCGTCGAACAAGTTTCAGCACTTGGCAAGAATATCATCGTGCGGTCGAATCTGACCATCCTGACCACAGCTCCCAAGTATCAGGAGTTGCCTGAATTTTTTGCCGAACATGGCGTAGAAGTTACCTGTTCACTTCCCTTTTATAACAAATCCAGAACCGACCGTCAGCGCGGGGAGGGAACGTATGATCGATCAATTGAAGCGTTAAAAAAGCTCAACAAAATCGGATACGGCAAAGAAGACACTGAATTAGAATTGAATCTGGTTTATAATCCAACAGGAGCATTCTTGCCTGGCGGACAGGAATCCCTCGAAAAAGAATTTAAGCGTCAGCTCGACCGCAAACACGGCATTGTTTTCAATAATCTATTTACCATTACCAACCTCCCCATCAGTCGTTTTCTAAACTTCTTATTGGAATCAGGCAATCTGGAAGAATATATGGATCGGTTGATTACAGCCTTTAATCCTGCCGCTGCCAAAGGAGTTATGTGTCGCGATACCATTTCAGTAGGCTGGGATGGTACACTTTACGATTGCGACTTTAACCAGATGCTGGAAATGCCGGTAGAAGAGGAATCCCCGCAACACATCAGCGAGTGGAATGAAGAAAGGCTTAACGATCGAGAGATCAAGATCAATCAGCACTGTTTTGGTTGTACGGCCGGGGCCGGTAGCAGTTGTGGAGGAACTACAACCTAAACAGAAACTTTTTATGGATATACAAGAAAATAACTCAAGCACAAGCAACAGCGTGCTTATCGTTTTCATCAAGAATCCCGAAAAAGGAAAGGTGAAAACCAGGCTTGCCAAAACCATGGGCAACCAAAAAGCGCTACAGGTATATCAAAAGCTTTTAAGAATAACCAAATCTATTACAGATCAGCTCGACGTATCCAAACAGATTTGGTACTCTCGTTTTATCGACGAAGATGATATCTGGTCGGATGGCAATTACGACAAATATCTCCAAAAAGGAGATAATCTCGGTCTACGAATGCGATATGCCTTTAAAAAAGCTTTTGCCGATGGATATCAAAAAGTTGTAATTATTGGAAGTGACTGCAGTGCACTCAACCCTGAATTTATTGAAGAAAGTTTTAAGGCACTGGAAAATAATCAGGCCGTTATTGGCCCCGCCAATGACGGCGGCTATTATCTGCTGGGCATGTTAGCCTTCTATCCCTCCCTTTTTGAAAACAAGGCCTGGAGCACTTCTTCTGTTTTTGAAGAAACCATTCGTCAATTTAAAGAGATGAATATTTCATATAAACAGTTGCCCATGCTTAACGATATTGATACCGAGGAAGATCTCAAAGCTTCAAACCTGGTTACAGATTAATGAGTATCAGCGTTATTATTCCCACTTTTAATGAAGCTGATTCCATAACTGAAACCATAGAAAAAGTACAAGAACACAGTAAAGGCTATATTCTGGAAATTCTTGTAGTTGACGGGGGAAGTACAGATGCTACAATCAACAGAGCCAAACAGGCGGGCGCTGAAATTTTTGAAAGCCCTGATAAAGGTCGGGCGGCCCAAATGAATTTTGGTGCAAAACAGGCTCAGGGAGAAATACTCTATTTTTTACATGCTGATACTCATCCACCAAAAGACTTTGACAGCGCTATAATGTCAGCTGTGAATCAGGAGCGTCAGGCCGGATGCTTTCAGCTCGCTTTTGATTACGATCACTTTCTGCTGCGATTTTACAGCTGGTTTACCCGCTTCGATATTGATCTTTTCCGCTTTGGAGATCAAAGTCTATTTCATCACCCAGGAATGCATTCCACGAGCTGCAGGGATTCCGGGAAGATCATATCGTGATGGAGGATCAGGAGATTGTCCGACGCATCAAACAACGTTTCTCCTTTGTGATACTTGATAAAAGCGTAATTACTTCAGCTCAAAAATATAGAAACAATGGCATAGTAAAGCTACAGTTAGTCTTCACGCTAATCCTTCTGCTTTATTATATCGGATTAGATCAGTATAAACTCGTGGCAATCTATAAGCGATTTATAGATTAGTATATTCGAACTATACACTAAATTCATTTCGTATTGTAATTGGCTGGGAAAAGTTAACTGTGTATGCCCTGCACCTGTAACAAAAAACTGTAATATCAGTAGAACTGGGCTGTTGTTTGCAATCCAAAAACAGATCAATGTCCGAAAGCCGAAAATTTTTATCTGCATTCTTATTTCTTCTTTTTATTTGCTCTTCCGTACAGGCTCAAAAGAAGATCAGCGGCACAGTCATTGATGCCCAAACAAAAGAAACACTGCCCTCTGCTAATATTTTAATCAATGATACCTATAGAGGCACCATCACCAACAGCAATGGCAACTTTTCTTTGACCATTCCCGATTCACTGCTGCCGGCAACGCTTCTCATTCGCTATATCGGATATGAAACACAACAGCTAACCATTACCAAAAACTCATCAGCAAAACAAAATATCTCGCTGAATCCCTCAGTAACCGAAATGGAGGAAATTGTGGTTACGGATGAAGATCCCGGGATGCGTATTATGCGGGAAGTTATCAAACGCAAACAGCAGTGGCGAAAACAGCTCGAAACCTATCGCGCCGAAGCTTATACCCGACAAACATTATCAAACGATACGGCCATTGTTTCAATTACGGAATCCGTTTCGGAAGTTTTCTGGGATAAACAACGAGGACATCGCGAGGTACAAAAATCCAAGCGCCAAACGGCCAATATTGAGGCAGCGAGTAACTTTGCGGGAGTAAGCTATCTGCCAAACTTTTATGATGATAATATCGAAATTGCTGAATTTAACTTAGTAGGCATTACCCATCCCGATGCACTGGACTATTACGATTTTAAACTTGTAGATCAGACCTCCCTCGATAATCAAACCGTCTACAAAATTGAAGTAACACCGGCACGAAAACTTCAACCCCTGTTTGAAGGTACCGCTTTTGTACTGGCTGATGAATACGCGCTGCTCGAAGTAGATTTAGTTCCAAATGATGTTGTAACTTTTCCGGCTCCAATAAAATCATTCAAGACATCTTACAAACAACAGTTCAACAATTTCGGTCAGGATTTTTGGTTGCCAGTAGATGTACGCATCGGAGGCGACATAAAAATTAAGATGGTAGGACTTGATTTCCCAATGATCAAGTTTAAACAGCTTTCCCGCATCACTAACTACCAAGTCAACATCTCACTACCCGATTCCCTTTACAAAAAAGAAGACCGATTCAGTGTTGACAGTACCACCGTTCAATCCGATTCATTGATTGCTCAACAGGTAAATACCGTTCCATTATCATCCGAAGAAGAGCTGGCTTACGCCACCCTCGACAGCACTGCTACGCTCGAAAAAGCGTTTAAACCCAGCGGCTTTTTAGCCAATCTAATAGATAATGATGAGGAGGAAAGTGATAACTCTGACTCCGGATTTCTAAGTTTCCTCGATGAAGTACCCGGTAACATTACTCCGGATGGAAGATACAACCGGGTGGACCAAGCTTTTGTGGGATTACGCTATAGCATTGATGCCACCAATTGGCTCAATATTCGTGGTCAGGGCGGATACAGTACCGGCTACCGCGAGTGGAATTACGGAGGCGGACTCACCATTGAATGGCTTCAGCAAAATTGGGGATCGGCAGTCATTGGCGGTGATTATCGCGCCGGCACCGAAACCCGATACCACTCCCACATCTATAATCCATACTATACAATAATCCCCAACTTAATGGGACACCAAGGCTACTTTGATTACTATCGTTCAGAAGGTTTTCGGATTTTTTCGGGATGGGATTTTCCTCATAACCTCTCTCTCGAAATGGGATATAACCATCAAAACCACAAGTCCCTGCCAACTACTACTGCTTATGATATTTTGGGCAGCTCCAGCAACTTCCTGGTAAATCCCGCCATCTCCGAAGGCACGCTCAAGTCTATTGATGTTACCACAGGATATAATGTAGATGAATCCTACAATTTTGGTGTCACAGCACAGAAAAAAGCACAATTTACTATCGAGCATTCATCGGATGCGCTTGGCAGCGACTTTGCATTTACCCGTTATACAGGATTCCTTTCATGGTCATTTCCTACCTTCTATCAGCGCCGATTTTTAGCCAACACGCTTGATTTCAATATTAAAGGCGGAACCTACAGCGGAGACCTTCCTCCACAAAAATGGGGAATTATCGATGGTACTATTGGAGCAACAGCGCCATATGGGGTGCTAAAAACAATCCGAAATCGCCCCTATCAAGGGCAACAATACCTATCTATAAATGCTGAACATAACTTCCGTACTATCCCCTTTGAGCTATTGGGATTACGACCGCTGGTCAATAATAATATTGGCTTTATTGTCTTTGCCGGTGCCGCCCAAACGTGGGTAAAGAACGGCTCCTTAATTAATCAGCCCGGTTATACAACAAGAGCAACTAATGGCATCCACTGGGAAGCAGGCGCGTCTCTAAATGGAATATTAGATCTGTTCCGGATCGATTTTGCCACTCGCTTGGATGAACCCACCTTTTTAGTAAATATTAGTATCGCACGTCTGTTTTAGATGTTTTCAGTAAATTCTGATAAACCAGGGACCGATTCCCAATTCACAGCTTTAATAAATTTTTAGTATCATTTCAACCATTAGAAACAAGGATCAAAAATATCTTTTATGCTCATACAAAAATCAGCGTATCGATTGCTATCTGTTTTAACAATTTTTGCAGTAGCTGCTCTTACCATACAGTGCAATTCAGAGGCTCAGAACAAAGAAACCCATAAAAAAGAGGGACATGAGGAGGTTGAGCTTGCCGTCGCTATGGGACAACTACAAACCTATACTCATAAATATGCGTTAGCTGTAGAAGCCGAAAATCATGAGCTGGCATCATTCTATCTCCACGAAGTTGAAGAATCGGTAGAAAGTATAGCTGAAGACGTTCCCACTTATGAGGGCTACGATATTGACAAACTCATAGGACAATACCTGGAACCGGAAATTGAACCCACCGAAGAAGCACTGGAGAGCAAAAATTGGGGAAAAATCCGACAACAGACAATTAAACTCGTTGATACCTGCAATTCCTGCCACGAAGCATCAGATCACGGTTTTGTAAAAATTACCCCGGGCTTTGATAATAATCCTTTTAATCAGGACTTCTCTGCTCCAAAATAACTTTTAGCAAGCGATCATCATAAAAAGGTCTCTCCCATTCAGGGGAATCCATTATTTTCTTAGTTGATCTTTCCCCCGTGACAACAATCCGATAGCAACGGCAAAAAGGGCAGATCCCAATATCGACCAAATAATAGGAAAGGTTTCGCCGCCCACTTCGACGGGCAGAATATAGGTGAGTCCCATTTCAGCAGCCAGCCACTTGCCAATAAAAGCGCCAATAAATCCTACAACAGTAGTTATAAGACAGCCACCGAGCGAATATCCCGCTATACTTTGACCGATAGCTCCGCAGATAGCAGCAATAACGAGAAGTAATAGAAAGCTCATATAATCTTTAATTAATCGGATTCATCCAAAATAACCGCAGACTCCAGTGGTTTGATAACTACGGCATCATTCGGTTCAAAAAGTACACGATTATCAGTATGCACCAGATATTTCTGTTCCCCGAGCTGTACGTGATAGGTAATATCATGCCCCTTAAACTCGCGTCCCAATACGGTACCAACATCTTCCGGCTTTTGATTGGTGGGCTTCTCCAACGTCAAATGCTCTGGACGTATAGAACAAAGCACGCGCCCACAGGCATTACAATTCAAATTCATCGGTCCCAGCTTCGTGGCCACCTGTGATCCGCCGGTGGCATCGGCATGGAACAGATTGGTTCGCCCCAGAAACTGTGCAACAAACTTTGTCTTGGGATGATAATAGACCTCTTCGGGCGTACCGATCTGCTCAATTTTCCCATCATTCATCACTGCAATGCGATCTGCAAATGAAAGAGCCTCCTCCTGATCATGGGTAACAAGCAGGGCACTCATACCAGCTTTCTTGAGCACTTCCCGAACCTCTTTGCGCATAGAGTCGCGCAACATCGCATCAAGGTTAGAAAACGGCTCATCCAGCAGTACCAGCTTGGGTTTGGGGGCTATTGCCCGTGCCAGCGCTACACGCTGTTGCTGCCCCCCCGAAAGCTCACTGGGATTACGATCTTTGTATTCGCCCATTCCCGTCCGGCATAAAACTTCCTCGGCATAAACAAGCCGTTTGTGTTTGGGGATATCAGTCAGCCCAAAGGCTACATTTTCAAGAACCGATAGGTGGGGAAACAATGCATAATCCTGAAAAACAAATCCTATCCCTCGATCTTGGGGCGCCACATGGTTTTTGGGAGATTCCAGCAAGTTACCGTCCAAATAAACTTCTCCCTCGTCAGCATGCTCAAAGCCTGAAATAAGCCGCAGACACGTTGTTTTACCACACCCGCTTGGCCCCAGCAAAGCAAATATTTCATGTTCCCTGACTTCAAAATCCAATCCGTCTACAACCGGACTGTCTTCATCAAAGGACTTCGTTAAATTTTTTACGGTAAGTAAATCACTCATTACTTCTTCAATTCCTTAGAGAATAAAAATCCCACAAACAGGGATGAAAATAATAAAATTAACAGTGCAAAGGGAGCCGCTTCTGCAAACATCGCTTCTCCCGTATACGACCACACATTTAACGCTAAAGTATCAAACCCTATTGGTGATAGTAAGAACGTTATTGACAGCTCTTTCATTGCAGATAAAAAAACCAAAGATGCCGACGCAATAATTCCACCCCGTAACAATGGCAAGGTCACTTTTATAAATGATTTTAAAGACGAATAACCCAATGATTGCGCCGCCTCCTCAAGATCTTCGGGGGCTTGATATAACGCACTGCGTACCGGGCCAATACCTTCAGCCAAAAAGTGCAGTGAATAAGCAATCACCAATAATAATAGCGACTGATATAAAACGGTAGAAACCTGTAGGGAGAAAAACACAAAAGCCAGTGCAAAAGCAAGCGGCGGCGTTGCATATCCCAAATAAGCAACCCGCTCAATAGGATTACTCAACTTCGATTTATACCGAACACCAATATACGCCAGCGGCAAAGCCATCAAAGTTGTTAGTACCGCTGCAGGAGCCGATGCCTGGACAGAGTTCAAAAAGGCCTCGTATAAGTTGCCGGCAACAGAAGCAAAAGCTGTTTGGTTTAGCCAAAAAACAATTGATGAAACCGGTAAAACGATGGCCACTAAAAATAATATTCCCACAAAGGTATAGGCGGGAACTGCCCATGGCCCCAATTCCAAATAATTTTTGGCTTTGGAAACTCCACGTCCCAGACGATGGTAAATGGCTTTCTTAAGCATTTTATATTCTAACACTAACGCTCCGGTCGTTAACGCCAAGAGCATTAGCGCCAGCCAAGCCGCATAAATGCGATCATAGGCGGCAATATATTGCAAATAAAGAGCATAACTGAACGTCTCGAATCGCATCAGTGAAACCGTCCCAAAATCACCAATAACATGCAAGCTTACCAAAAGTGATCCCGCCAGAAGTGCCGGCCTAAGTTGTGGCAATATTACTTTAAAGAAAGTTGATTTAGCATCGTGCCCCAACGAACGCGATACCTCCTCGATGGAGCGATCCATCCCCGCAAGTGCTGTACGAAGATTTAAATACAGATAAGGAAATGTACAAAGCGTTAATACAATAAGTGATCCCGAAAACCCATTTATTCTTGGTATGGTCCATCCAAACCAAGCCTGGAAGGTGCCGTTATATCCCCCGAGACCCAGTAATGCATAGGCCATTACATACCCTGGAATAGCAAGCGGAAGTACACCCAATATGGTAATAAATCTTCGCGCCTTAATTTTAACCCTTACCGACATATAGGCCAGCGGCAAAGCAATCAAAATATCTAACAACAGCACCCCAAATGTTAATAACAAGGTGTTGCCAAGCAGGTACAGATTACGCATCCGGAAAACCACATTATTAAGCATCTCCGGGGACGCCTCAAAAGCCCTGATCAATAAATAAACAAGGGGTAATAAAACACCTGCTGCAATAACTCCCGCTATGAGTAATAGATACCACGGGGGCGACTTACTATTTGTTTTTGTACCTATAATAGCGCTTATCCTTCTCTGAGAAGTGAAAAATTTAGATCAAATCTAAATAGAAACATCCTTGATAGCAACCGTTAACCTTAAATTATTACACCTTTCAGGCTTTCCATGTCACCCAGAAAAACTTAAAATGATCTTTTTATTAAATTAGTTTTGTACCGATCCTTTTTTTAAGTAAAATTAAGATTGAAAAGTTTAAATAATTCATCCCAATACATTAACAAAACAAGGCTTATGAAACGAGTAGTTATTTTTCTCATAACTTCGGCAATGGCAATCAGTATGTTACAGGCCTGTGGTCCAAGTGAAGAAGAAATTCAACAAAGAGAACAGGCCCGTCAGGATTCGTTGGAACGAGTTAAGCAACAGCGTCTTGAACAACAGCGGCAAGATAGCATTGAGCAGGCTCGTCAAGATAGTATTGAGGCTGCCAAAAGAGAACGAGAACGCAATAGAATTGAGTATGACAAAAACGGAGCATTTGCTGTTCAGGTTGAGGCGTGGCGATCGGAAGAAAAAGCTGAAGCACAAATTCAGAAATGGGTCGATCGTGGCTACGAAAATGCTTATGTCGTTAAGATGGGTAACGAAGAAACCGGTGATATTTGGTTCCGCGTACGCTTGGGACGAGTTGCCACTAAAGATATGGCCGAAAAACTCCAGGATAAGTTAATGCGCAACCATAACGAAAAATCATGGATCTCAATGGCCATGGATGAGCAAGAATCTAGTACTGCTGAAGCAGATACAATGAAAACCGAGGAATAACCAACTTCTTTGTAATAATTTTTTAAAAAAAGCACCGTAGTTAGATCTGCGGTGCTTTTCTTATTTTCAACGCTTATTAAATAACAAAGCCACTGAGGTAATGGAGCATAGATTATCTGAAATACCTACAGATCTCCACAAATTGGATACCTATCTGGACAATCAAGAATCCCAGCTTAATTTAAAAGAAGGTACAAAAGCGAATATAATCTGGAATTCACAAGAACCAAAACAAACAGAATATGCTATTGTATATCTTCACGGATTTCGCGCATCGCATCCCGAAGGGGATCCCGTCCATAAAACGGTTGCCAAAACATTTGAATGCAATCTCTTTTTAAGCCGGATGGAAGAACACGGCATCAAAAGTGAGTATCCGTTGTTAAATTTAACCAAGGAGAAAATGATCCGATCTGCACGTTTTGCTTTTGAAATAGGCAGGCGTATCGGCAAAAAGGTTATTTTAATGGGTACATCAACCGGCGGCTCTCTCGCTCTTTACCTGGCCTCAAAGCCAGCATATCAAAAAGATATAGCATCCCTTATTTTATATTCTCCCTTAATCGATTTTTATGGAATTAGCGCAAAATTTTTGACGAACAAACTAAGCCGAAAAGCGTTAGCAATTATTCCCGGCAAAAAGCATCTCATCAAAACGAAAAATACGACCTTCGCCGAGGACAAGATTTGGAATAAACGCTATGCGCTTGCAGGTGCTTTGGAGCTGGGTGCTTTTGTTGAAAACAATATGACAACTTCCCTTTTCAAAGAAGTATCTCATCCCACTTTTGTTGGCTATTATTACAAAAATAAGGACAACCAAGACAACGTTGTTTCCGTATCTGCTATTAAAAAAATGGCTCAAAATCTCGGTACTCGCACAGAACTACTCCATATTTCAAATTTTCCTGAGGCTAACAACCATGTTATCTGTAGTTCCCTAGTCTCAAAATCCGTTGATGATGTTATCGATAACACCTGTAGGTTTCTGAAAGATGTTGGCTCCCATAACTCTAGCAAAATATAAACCCCTTCATTCCACTCTTATGGTCTCAGGAATAATATTTAACCGAAAAATTTGTAGAAAACATTGAAATTACTGTATATTGAAATGCGCTCAAGTAGCGTCTCTCTTGATGAATAGTCAGGGCCTCACGACTGATACTCGTGAGGCCTTATTTTTTGAATCATTTTCCTCTTCTTTCCGTAAGCCTTACACAATATAAATATGATATTGGATTCCGGCTTATACCACTCCAAATAAATTTAGGCATTTATTCATTTTTGCGTACCATGTTCGTAAAATTTTTTATGTTTAGTCGTTCTTTCCACTTAGGAATAGTTTTCTAACAAACAAATCCGCAGTAATGAAAAATTTTAAAATTAATCACAGAGAAGTTCAGTCCTATGATGTTTTGGAGCTTTGCGGTGAGCTGGATGCTCATACGGCCTCTCAATTAGAGGATTCTCTTAAGAAGCTTATAGATCAGGAGAAGCATCAAATAATTGTTAATTGCAAGCAATTAGACTACATCGCAAGTGCCGGCCTGGGAGTTTTTATGGCATATATAGAGGATGTACGCTCATTGGGTGGCGATATTAAGCTCACGAACATGAATTCCAAGGTATATAACGTATTCGACCTCTTGGGCTTCCCCTCGCTTTACGACATCTTAGATGACGAAGCCGACGCTATCAAAAAGTTTGAAAAAGACGAAGCTGAATCATAATTACATTGGCAAAATCTACTACTACATATAATATTTCTGTTCAAGCTTCTACTAAGCATTTGGCTGAGGTACGGGATTTCGTTGCTAAACACGCCAAGGAGTTTGGGTTTAACAAACAAGACGTTGCCGATATACAACTTGCTGTCGACGAAGCTTATACCAATATCATCAAGCACGCCTATAAGCACGACGACAAAAAAACAGTCGACATCGAGCTTGGATACAACGGAAATATTTTTTGGGTTTCTTTACTGGATACCGGTGATGCCTTTGATCCCAGCAAATATTCAAAACCTGATGTGCGACGGAAAATAAAAGAGAAAAAACGAGGCGGTGTCGGAGTTTATCTTATTAGAAAGCTTATGGATGATGTAGAATATCACACTGAAGGTTCGGTAAACGAAATTAGGATGACAAAAACAAAATAAGACCTTGAGCAGCTCTTCCAACAAACATGATGCAGGGCATTCCAGATTTGAGCTAAAAACTCTACTTGAGACTTCGCGAATGCTTATTGAGTCTCAAGACATGGATTTTGTTCTCAATAATCTTCTGCTCATCACCATGGGTAAACTGATGGTGAGCAAAGGCATGATTCTGTTGTATCAGCCCGGATCCGACAATTATATCATTTCCAAATCAAAGGGACGCAACTGCCCCAAAGAAGGTCAAACTATTTCTTTTGATTGGGATAAGGACATAGAAGAACAATCAGTAATACAGTGTGGGGTCGATGATTTTGAAATGCCTGACCTTATTGAAGGGGACCAGCACTGTACGTTTTTTAACCTGCAGACCAGTAACGACCATATTGGATTTTTATGCCTTGGCTCTAAAGGCAATAAACAGCCGCTCAGCCAGCACGAAGTGGAATTTGTGGAAAGCCTCTCCATCATATCCTCGGTAGCCATTGCCAACTCGAGAATGTTTACAGAGTTGCGACGCATCAACCGAATGCTGGATCGAAAAGTATATGAATTAAATACGCTTTTTGATCTTAGTAAGGACTTTAACATCCTGGTCGACCGCGATGAGATTATCCGTATTTTCAAGTTTGCCATGCTGGGACAGATGCTCATCCGCAAATTCTTTTTTGTGCTTGAACATGAAGATGAGCGAAAGGTAATGGCAACCAGCGGTATTAACGGTGAGCTGTCTGATGATGAGACAGATAAGCTATTTTCGTTGGATGATGACCTTATTGAAGTGGATGAAACCTTAGAAAAAGAAATTCCATTTTTAGCAGAAAATGAAATTAAGGCTCTTATTGGGCTTCAATTTCAAAGTGAACGCGTTGCCCTTGTTGGTGTAGGAGCGCGAGCCAATGAGGAGGAATACAGCAGCTCCGATTATAATTTCCTGCAGTCACTCGGGAATCTTGCTGTTCTTTCCATCCAAAAAACCTACCTCCTCGAAGAACGCATTGAAAAAGAACGGATGGAGGAAGAACTCAATATTGCTAAAGGCATTCAAAAAGGGCTCCTTCCCGATCCCATTCCACAAAGTGATGAGCTCGACATTGCAGCAAGTAATATCTCTTCGTATCAGGTGGGAGGTGATTATTTTGATATTTTAGAAGCCCCCGAAAACAGGCTCCTCTTTGCTATCGGTGATGTCACCGGTAAAGGTATGCCAGCCGCCCTGCTGATGGCTAACCTACAGGCGATGTTGCATGTATTGCTTCCGGTTGATATTTCTTTGGCAGAAGCTACCGGGCAAATAAATGAGATTATCTATCAAAATACGCCCAGTGATAAATTTATTACATTCTTCTGGGGTATTTTTAATCCTAAGAATTACCAGTTCCAATATGTTAATGCCGGGCACAATCCACCGGCTTTGCTTAGATCGGAGAAGAATGAATTTGAAGAACTCTCAGAAGGAGGTCTTATTTTAGGGGCAATGTCTACTATGACGCCTTATGATCAACAAACAATCACACTTTCGAAAGATGATCTCTTGGTTTTTTATACGGATGGAGTAACAGAAGCCAAAAATAAAAGTGAAACCGAAGAGTATGGGGAGGAACGGTTATTTGAATGCATCAAGCAAAACCGTGATTTATCTGCCAGCAAGATTCAAAACGCAATAATTGAAGACGTCAAAAGCTACTCAAAAGATATTCAATACGACGATGTTACTATCATCGTTATCAAGGCTAATTAAACAAGCCCATAACCCCAAGCCCTGTATCTTCTTTATTGTCTTGAGACATCGTCAAGATACTTTTGTAGGTATTATACCTGTTTTTAATTTCTTTGACATAGCGCACCGTTTCGATCCCTCTCGTAAATCCGTAGCGCGCATCTTTATAATACTTTCGGTGCATTAATTTAAGCAGCGCATCTTCAACATTTTCCCATTCATTGGGATTCTTGTTCTGATCAATCGCCAATCGGCGGGCATCTGCAATATGACCGGGCCCGGCATTATACGTAGCAAGAGCAAAAGACCATTTATTGGTGCTGTCCATGTATGAATAGTGATCAAGATGCTCTTTAATTATACGTACGCCCTCTCTCACGTTCGTCTCTACATCATAGAGTTTCTCTTCATTTGAAACCTCAGAAAATCGCGGCATAACCTGCATCAGTCCAACTGCACCAGCCCAGCTCTTTGAATTGGGATTAAATTTTGTCTCCTGTGCTGCAATAGAAGCCACCAATAGCCAATCGACACCCGCAGAATCAGCAACCTCCTTAATCAAATCATCATAAGGGGAGATAATACCAGATTTCCGGCTCGACATTTCTGGATCATAGTACTCTGCAATTTGCTGCCCTGATTCGAAATATCGTTTACGCAAAACATTTAAAAACGTCGACCGCTTGGGTTCTTCTCCCGCTTTACCAAACCGGAAATGCTTGTACAGAAAACGATTTAACTCCGTTTCAAGATCACTGGCATTTTTACGGATCGCCCATGCAATTGTATCATTCTTTGCAATAGTTGGCCCTTTTACCAATCCCTGCATATACCTATTGGAGGCACTGAAAATGTTATCATCTGCCACTGTAGCCGGGTGCTTATTATTCGATATTTCAAACAAAAGTGACTCGGTATCTTTGGTGTTCGGCACCTGATGCGTAACCAAGTTAATTCCCTGATCTCTTAAATTTTGCAATCGATAGTAGTAAGAACTGTTCCGGCGTACAGTAATAGGAATTTCATGCTCTGCTACTTTCTCGATCGTTTGCGGCGGGTCCTCTACTTCATCCGAAAAAACCAACACTTGGTCAACCAAGTTATAAGGACGCGTAAACTTTACGTACTGTTCCCGTTCTTGCGTAATTGTATAATTTGCAGCTATTAAATCGCCCATCCCGCTGTTAAGTAAATCATAAGGATTTTCATTGGGCCCTACGACAACGACTTCTAATGCAAGGTCGTGTTCCTGAGCAAACTTTCGTACGAGTTCATATTCAAATCCCCATTCAATACCCTGATGCAGGAAATAGGTATTTGAGCTATATCGGGTTATCATCTTAATGGTCCCGTCCTGCTTTATATCGGGATAATCACGGTCGATGGGCTCGGTTACCGTGACATTTAATCCCTCTTGCGAATTTTCATTAACAAATTGATTAATGTCATCGGTGTTTATGCACCCTGTACTAATAAACAATACGGAAAGTGCACCCAAAATGGTATTACGTATTCTTGACGAAACTAATGCCTTATTTTGCATAACACATCAATTGGTTAACGCCAGATGAATCCTATATGCAAATATTTTTACCAACGTATATTTAATTTCTTGAAGGCAAAATACCCAAAATTCTTGAAAAATTGGTTATTTCAAAGAATTTCTAATGTTCATTAACCAATCTTTAGCAAGTTTCAATCTACATCCTGTAACCGTAATTAACTAAAAAAATTGCTAAAATTGCCCGCGCAATGCTACAATAACATTTCTGCCCGGGGCACTTATGCCCGACAAATAGGGACGATAATGTTTATCTAATATGAAGCTTTTCCTGCATATTAATACATCACACAACACGAGTACTTGCAGTTCGTTTAATGGATGCAACTTGTGAATCCTATAGTATCATGAATACAAAATGCACGCATTGTGTACTATCTGTTAAATGGACGTTGCAACAACCCACTTCAGCAAATTCCTTGTTAAAATACCTTTTTTTTAAATATTTTCTGCCGTAATTATTTCAATAATACGCGCACCTCAGCTGTCAATTAACTTATGAAGAAATTTCTATCTCTTCTCCTCTCTTGTTGCTTTATCTTTACTGCTTTTAGCTCTCTACAGGCACAAACAGCTACTATTAAAGGTCAACTCACCGATGATAAAACCGGGGAAGCTATTCAAGGAGCAAACATTTATTTATCAAACCAGGAAACAGAATTTTCAAGTGGTGCAGCTACCAACAATGAAGGAAGGTATACTATTCGTAAGTTAGCCGGCGGTAGTTATCAATTAAAAATTACAGCTGTAGGATATCAGTCAAAGACAAAACAGGTTACCCTGAAAGCTACTGAAACACAGGTTCTGGATATTAAACTCCAGCCCATCAAATACGAGCTAAGTGAAATAGTAGTGAGCCATACTGAACAAAATTTCCCCAAGACTACGACTATTCAACAAATAGAAGCTGACGAGATAAAAAATATAGATCTTGGCACCGTTGCTGATGTAGCGCGCCTGCTACCGGCTGCACATGTTGCCACCAACTCGCGGGGACAAACCATACTCTATCTCCGAAACTCTGCTGATCGGCAGACTGCACAGTTTTTTAATGGAGCTCTCATTAACGTACCCTGGGACAATCGGGTTGATATCGGTTTTCTGCCTTCTTCAATGCTCGGAGGTGTAACCGTTTCTAAAGGCGTACCCTCGGTCGTGTATGGTACTAATACTATTGGAGGAGCTGTAAATTTTCGAACTCGCTCGTTATCAGATCAGGATAATCTAACCGAACTCAACGTTTCAGGTTCATCGCCGGGATTGGGCGGAGCATCAGTAGTTCATATGGGCACAAACAATAATTTTTCGTACACCACTGAGGTCGGTTACACCAAACAATATGATTACAAGCTGCCCAATGGAGCCACCACACCATTCAGCCAGCCATCAAATGATACCAGAGTTAATACCGATCGACGGAATGCCAATCTATTTTTTGAAGGCACGCAGCAATTCGAAAGCGGTGCACGCCTGAGTGCCTCCCTTTTTCATGTGGATGCGGAACAGGGCGTTGCCCCCGAAAGCAACCTCGATCCTTCACAAACAAGCGTTCGCTATTGGCGATATCCCACTATTCGCCAATCTATGGTTATTCTGAACGGCATGGTTCCGTTAGATTCGGATACACGCGTTCGCGGATCAGCGTGGTTTAATCGATACACACAGGATATCTATCAATATCAAAGTGTTGATTATGAAAATCTGGACCAAACACAAGCTGACCTTGATCTTACCGGCGGACTGCGTTTTATCCTTGAACGAGATATTGGCGGTGGACAGCTCAATATAGCGTTAAATGCCCTGACGACTCAGCATGAACAAACTATTGTACCTTATCTAAATAACAGCGCACAAGCCGACTCTAACGATACTTATGGACAACAAATCTACAGCATTGGTGCTGAATACACCTTCCCGTTAAGTCAGGATTTAACAGGTATGCTGAGTCTCAGTTATGAAGGAAGCGCCATCACCAATACCGGTCCGTGGGAAAATCAGGGATTCGAAAACTATCTAACATCTACACTAAGCCTTTCAGCAGGATTAACATATAATATTTCTGAGCAATTACGGTTGCGATCATCATTCGGTCGAAAACCACGATTCCCAACCATGCGCGAACTGTATGGCGGTGCATTAGGTAAATTTGTGCCTAACCCAAACCTTAAACCCGTAACAGCTTATCTGGGTGAAATTGGCATAGAACGGGTTGGTACCACCGTCAGTAGCTCACTCACCACCTTCCTCACCCGCACATATGGCACCATCGACAAAAGAACTATCCAACAGGGTCCTAATGCGGGCAAAGAACAGCGAATCAATCTCGACGGCACTCGAATATGGGGAGTAGAGACAAAACTCACAACAACTCCGGTTGAGCAATTATCAATCGATGGCAGCTTTACCTATATGCATACCCGAGGCGTTTTTCAGGGGGACCCTCGCAAGCTGGATGAAAAACCTACTTGGGTGGGCAAACTGAATATTACCTATGACCTGACAAATCGCCTCAGCCTATTGTCACAAACCGAATATACAGGCGGCATTTATAACCGCAACGAGCAAAATAATTTTGTTCTCTTACCGGATGCACTCATTTTTGACGGGCGGATCTCATATGATCTCTTTCAGAAAAAAAGTAGTTCTATCGGAGGCGAACTGTTTTTCCGCGTGAATAATATCACGAATGATCTACGAGTTCTACAGCTGGGACTGCCGGGACCCGGACGTAAATTACTGGCCGGCGTAAAAGTCCAATTCTGATTTCAATTATTCTACCTTGGCTTCTCGTCTCCAACTCATTCCCACTCCAATTAGTATTATAAACATCGCTAACATTGAAGTAATAGGAGGCAACTCTGCAAACAGGAAGAAAGCCAATACTGATGCCAAAAGAGGCTCTACTAAAATTAATGTCGACAATAAGGTGGGCGATACGTATTTAACGGCATAATTCATAGAGCCGTGTCCCAGTATTTGGGGGCCAAAAGCCAAGCCCGCTCCTGCCCAAATACCAATGGTGGAAATATCGAGCAGGTTTTTACCCATTACTATTGCTACCAGAACACAGGCCGCAGCAGCGTAAAAATACACCGGAAAGACATAATCAATCCATTCGCGTTTTTTACGGATTTTTTGGCCGATAAGAAGATAAACCACAAAAATAATGGCAGCCGTCAATGCCAGAAAATTGCCAAACAGGGGATCTGTAAAATCCTGTTCTATCTGGCTGTCTGATATTCCCAGCAATACCGATCCCGAAAATGCCAACACTACCCCAATCCACGTTGTTTTTGCAAAACTGCGCTTAAACCAAAGGCGTTCAACCAAGATCATGATAATGGGGTGGATGGTCACCAATACCGATGCCGAAGCAACAGAAGTATAGTACAATGATGAGATCCAGAAGGTAAAATGCAGCCCTAAACAAACTCCCGACAGGGCAATCCACAGGCGTTCTTTTCCTTTGCCGGATCGTGCGGTTGAATCTCTCATCCAAAGCCAAAACGGGAGTAACATGAGAGCGGCAAAAACAGTGCGATACACCACTAACACCAGTGGAGAGGTATCAGAAGCGTATCGAACCAAAATAGGCGCAAATCCAAAAGCAGTTAGCCCGACCAGCAGGGCTGCCAGTACTTTTACTTTTGGATATTCCTCAGCCATAGGTCCGGGATCTTAATTACAATTTCGCCCTCTACCGGATGCGATCCATCGATTTTACGAGCTCTATATCGTCTTTGATTTTTTTTCTAGCATATAGCTGTGCGCCTAATGCCAATACTAATAATCCCACTCCAATAGTTTCATCCCATAAAAAAGTTCCAAATCCGCCCAGCGAAATATAAATGCCTGTCGCAAAACCGAGGGTAATTATTTGAATCACAAGTAACACACTTACCCACTTACGGTGATTTTGGCGATTTTTATATAAAAATATGGAACCAAGCGATCCCAGCGACGCAATCGTCAAAATGATTGCAAAACTTATCCCCAACCACTGTTGCGGATCTTGCATGGCATGGCTATAGAGAGCGTTAAAAAACACGCTTCCGTTTAATAGAAAAGCTAAAAATAGAAACACAGTTTGAATCCGTTGAATCACGAGTATCCTTAAATTTAATTGCTATATACTGCGATTGGCAAAGATACAATTTTTTACAGAGTAGGTCATCCCCAAAGTGTGTCAAATTAAATGCAATAAAAAAGCCCGGAATTACTTCCGGGCCAGTCAGGGATATTAAATACTGATATTTTTTACTTAGGTAAAAACGCTTTGACTTTTCGCTTGGTCTGAACTCCTATATAGTACATTGAGGGAACCAGAAACAGAGTCAGAAAGGTGGCGAAACCGAGGCCAAAGATAATAGTCCACGCCAGGGCGCCCCAGAAGGCTGCGCTGTCGCCTCCGAAATATATATTGGGATCCAGACTGGCAAACAGCCCGTAAAAATCGATGTTTAAACCTATCGCCAGCGGCAACAGCCCCAGTATGGTTGAGGCGGCCGTCAGGATCACTGGATTCAATCGAACCCGGCCGCCCTCGATTACTGCTTCGCGCAGATTCTTGCCCTCATTACGTAGTATATCGGTGTAGTCGACCAAAATAATACCATTCTTAACCACAATACCGGCCACCGCAATAATGCCCATACCCGTTAATACCACCGAGATATCCATCCCAAAGGTGGCGAATCCGATAAAGACGCCAATCAGGCTAAATACCACCTGCGACATAATAATCAGCGGCTTGCCGATGGAGTTAAACTGCGCAACCAGCGTCAGAAAAATAAGTCCTACAGCAGCCATCAGCGCAACACTCAGGAAGTTCATGGTTTCAGCCTGATCCTCCTGCTGCCCAGTGATAGCAACGGAATAGCCCTCGGGCACCTCAAAATCCTGCAGCGCCGCACGGATTTCGCCATTAATTGCATTGGCATTGTATCCTTCCAACACATTCGACGAGAGCGTAACTACCCGCTGCAAGTCGATCCGATTTATCGCGCCATAACTGGTCGTGTGCTTGGCATCTGCTACCGCCGAGACCGGAATCATGCCGCCGGAGGTAGGCACCTGCATGTTCATTAGCTGGGTGATGTTAGAGCGATCCTCTTTCTGCGCCCGTAGCATGATATCGTACTCATCTTCTCCTTCCCTAAAGGTGGAAACTGGGACGCCCAACAGCGCAATACGTATCTGATTGCCCAGCTGCGCATTGTTGATATTATAGCTGTTCGCTTTCACCTCATCGATATCTACCACCACCTCGGGATTGTTGACCTGCAAATCGGATTTCAGCTCTTCAATGCCCTCAATATCCTGCGAAGCAATATACTCCTGTAGTCGATTCGACAAACTCACAAGCTTGTCAAAATCTTCGCCGGCGATCTCGATATTCACGGGTTTACCCGTGGGCGGACCCGACTGCTCCTGCTCTACCACGATTTCTGTCCCGGGTATTCCCTGCAGGTTATTACGAATATCATTAAGTATCTTTTGTGTCGAAACGCCCTTGCGATATTGGTAATCCATAAAAGAGATACTCACCTTGCTTTTGTTGGGACTCTGCGTTTTATCCATGTCAGAAGGTGCGGCCGCCCCAACAGCCACGTTGGAAATGACTGATTTTACCACGGGATTATCCTTGCCGATGACCTCATAAACACGGTCTTCGATCTTCTTGGTTACCTCGTTGGTCGTTTCCAAGTCGGTACCCACTGGCATCTGGTTGTAGATATAAACGAAGTTGGGCTGACTCTCCGAAAAGAACACCACTTGGGGCGAAACAATCCCCAACAGTACCACACTCATGACCAGCCCGGCAACGGCAGCGCCCAAGGTGTACCAAGGACGGTTTCCTTCCAGAATCCAGGCAATGGCCGCTTGATAATTTTCCTGGATGCGAGGCAATACCGACTCGTTAAACTTGGCGATCAGCGGCTTAAGTAAAAATCGCTCCAGCAGATAGAGGCCAAACAAGAAGAGCAACAGATTGGCGACAAACCAGTTACCAACCACGTAAAAGATACCGGCCAGGGCCGCAAAAATACCACCGCCTATCCAAAGCCCGGTATTATCTCCGTTATGATTGTCCTTGTCGCCGTTGGCGTCTTCTTTTTCCATAAACGAAGCGGCAAACACCGGATTCATTACCAGCGCCACCACCAGCGAGGCCACCAGGGTTAAGATCATCGTAATTGGCAGGTATACCATAAATTTACCGATAATACCGCCCCAGAACAGCAGCGGCACGAAGGGGGCAATGGTCGTGAGCGTACCGGTAATTACGGGCAGAGCAATTTCTCCGGCCGCCCGCTTGGCCGCCTCTACCTTGCCATAGTTCCCCTCATTGATATACCTATAGATATTCTCAACAATCACAATGGCGTTATCCACCACGATGCCGAGCCCCAATATAAGCGCAAACAACACAACTATATTGATACTGAAGCCCATCGACGGCATTACCGCAAAGGCGATCAGCGAGGATAGCGGAATAGCCAGCCCCACGTAAATAGCATTTTCAACGCCCATGATAAACATCAGCACCAGCACTACAAACAGGAAGCCCATAATCACCGTATTAAATAGGTTGGATACGCTCTTGCGGGTATCATCGGAGCGATCACCGGTATACGTGATATTGAGTCCCTCGGGCAGTGTGTTCTGCTGCATATCTTGGATGGTCGAGCGCGTGCGATCCGTTGCTTCAATGAGGTTGGCGCCCCCCTGCTTCTTCACGTTCAGGGTGATAACCGTTTCGCCGCCGAGCCGTGCATAACTTTCGCGATCCGCAAAGCCGCCTTTAATTTCCGCAATATCCTTGAGGTACACATCGCTGCCGCGTGCATTTTGCAGGATTAGATTCTGCAGATCTTGGGCACTGTCTACTTTACCATCTACGCGTACGGCATGTTCCATGCGTCCCAGATCGAGACCACCGCCAGAAATGGTCACATTTTTCTGCGCGACGGCCTGGCGGATCTGCGGAAAAGTAATGCCCGTGGCCTGCATTTTAGCCATATCGGTATTGATCTGTATTTCGCGTTCGAGTCCGCCCACAATCTGGACTTCGTTGATCCCCGGCAGGCTCTCCACCTTATCCTGAATATCCTTGGCATACTGTTTGAGATCAACAATATCGAAATTACCCGAAAGGTTGACATTCAGTATCGGCTGGTCGGAGGGATTGATATCATCCACCGACGGCTCCTGGGTGAGCTGCTGCGGGAGCTCGGTACGCGCCTTTTCCACCGCATCATTGACCTCCTGCTGGGCCACCAACTTATCTTTGCTGGTCTCAAATTCAATGGTAATCACCGAGGTAGCCTGCTTCGATACGCTGCTGATCTCATCCACGCCGTCAATGCCTTTTAGCTCCTGCTCAATGGGACGCGTAATCAGGTTCTCCACATCTGCCGGCGACGCACCGGCATAGATTGTCACGATATTAAAGGTCGGAATCTGCACCTCGGGAAACTGCTCTTTAGGCAATGTCAGGTACGAAAAGATCCCTATTAGCGTAACCAGTACCGTCATAAGGTAGACGGTCGTCCGATTATCTATTGAAAGACTCGAAATTTTAAATTCTTTGAAGCTCATTATACAAGTCGACTTTGAAAATTAGTTTTCCTGAATGGCAATGGGCGTTTGGTCGCTCAGCGCGTTGTATCCTACCGTTACCAACCGATCACCCGGCCGCAGCCCCTCTTCAATAAGAATCTGATCGTTATAGCTCAGCCCCAACTCAATCGATTGCCTACTGGCTATCCAGCTCGGATCTCCCTGCTTAGCCAAGTACACAAACGCATCACCCTCGGGTTGCTGAACGGCATTAAGCGGCACCACAACTTCATTGGCTCGCGTCACATCGTTCACCCGGAGCTTGGCCAGCATGTTGGGTCGCACGGTCTCGTCGAGATTGGAGATATAAATTTCAATAGAAAACGTCCTGTTGGAGGGATCGATCACCTTGCTGACCACATCAATCGTCTTGGTAATCTCACGGTTCAGACTGGGAAATCGAACGCGCACGCTATCAGTCCGGTCAATGCGCGTAATATAGGCTTCCGAAATTTCGGCGGTTACCTTCAACGCCTCCGCATTGGCAATCTGGAAAGCGGGACTGCTCGGGACTGCCGTTTCGCCCTCTTTCAGCATCACCCGGTTTACCGTGCCGCCGATGGTCGCACGGATGGTGTAGTATTCAAACTGTTCTTGCAGCGTAGCCAACTGATTTTCCAGTGACCGAACCTGTGTTTCTACTTCGAGCAGCTGAATCTCAGATCCAATATTATCTTCGCGCAGATTTTTTTGTCGCTCGTACCGCGTTTCTGCTAATTTAAGCCGTGTTTTTACTTCCTCAATCTGAGTGCGGGTAACCTCTCCATCCAATCGGGCAAGTACCGTTCCCTTTTCAACCTGATCACCGGCCTGTACATTTATTTCTTCTACCGTTGCGGTAACCTTTGGAGTAATCGAAATAGTTTTATCTGATTCTACCGTCCCCTGTATATTCAAATAATGCTTGAAGGTAGAAGGTTGAATCTCTTCAATAGTTACGGCAACAGCATCATTTTCTTCCTGATTTTCTGTTGCCGGTCCATTACCACAAGCTGATACAAAAATCAGCGTGCTAAATGCAAGTACAAATAGTTTTTTCATTGTTCGGGTATTCATTTATTCGAGTTCAATCTTTTCTTTAATGGATTCAACATCCTCTTCGACAAAAGGCACTTTGCCTACCGCCTGATCGTACCGGGCTTTAGCAGCTAAATAATTAAATACCATTTGTGCATAGCCTACCTCTGCCTCCCTTAACTGTAACTCAGCATCAGTAACTTCTTGCTGCGATCCCAGCCCCGCCTGATATCTTTTTAGCGCGCGATCATATCCTTCCTGCGCTAAATCCAGGGCACGCTTTCGGGCAGCTTCCACTTTAAATGCTTCTCTTATGCTTTCTTCGGCGGATGTGATTTCACTTTCAGCCTCCCGCTTTGTCTGATACTCCTGAAGTTGTAAATCTTTCCTTTGGATTTGGGCTTGTTGGATTGCCGCATCACGCTGAAATCCTTGAAAGATGGGAAGCTGAACACCGATCATAAAGGTTTGGGACCGAGCACGCTGCTGTTCATTACCAAAAAATACCGGCTGTCCAGCCTGTGCTGCTGACCACTGCAAGTTATAATTGGCTACAACACTGGGCAGGTATTTACTCTTTTCAGCCTTTATTTGCTTCTCCTGTAATTGTTGCTGTACATCAAGCACACGTAAATCCCCACGCATTTCGAAGGCTCGCTGCATGAGCGTAGAATCCGACTCCAAAGATAGTTCCGTCATCCGATCAACCTTCTTGAGTGCTTTGTTTTCTTTCTTGGATGTATTTGGAGCCTGAATGTCGAAATTGCTAAGATCGCCCTTCACTTCTAAGCTCAAACTAACAGGTAATCCCATAGCATCCAGCAAATTACGCACTGCTTCTTTTTGAGAGAACTCGGCGCTAGTCAGTTCCGGCTTTATGTTTTCAAGCTGAACCTCGAGCTGCATAACAGCATATTCATCAACCAACCCTTGTTCATAGCTTTTTCGGGTATCTGAAAGATTTTCACGCACTCGCTCCAACCGACTCTCTTGCAATCGCACCTGTTCTTTAGCTATTAACAACTGGTAATAAGCCATGCGAGTTTGGGTAACAATTCCCTGTGCCGTAGCACGCAAACCTTCAGACTGAGCCTTTTTGTACAAACTGGAAGTACTTACTCCCACAAAAGCCTGTCCATTGAAAAGCGTTTGCGAAATAGTAAAACCACCTTGCCAGTTATTATCAGTACCAAAAGCCACAGGCACTAAATTATCAGGATCCCCATTAGGATTAAAAACAACTTCGGGAATAAAATTAACCGGTACCTCCAGATTGCGGGTATAATTGGCAGAAGAAGTAATTTCTGGCAAAACATTACTCCAAGCTTTTCGCACTTGCTGATCGGCATCACGGACCGACAGCAAAGACCGTTTTATTTCAGTATTATTTGCAAGAGCTATCTCTATGGCCTGATCAAGTGAAATAGCTCCCGGCTGTTTATCTATCTGCTTAAATGCTGATTGCGGAGTATCCTGCTGCTGACCAACCCCAGTACCAGTCAGTGATAACGACAGCAGAAAAAATAATCCGAGTTTAATAATTTTGGTTGGGCGCATAAATATTATAGTTCAAAGTGTAATGATTTACGGTTAAAATCTGTGCGCAATAAGGCGTCTAATTACGCAGTAATTTTTAAGATGTTACAGAAAAATGAACGATAGTCATTGCTAACCATTTCCTGAATCTTTTAATTCCTTTTTTGATGCCATGCCTTCGACCAACAGATTTAAAAAGTTTTCAAAAAGCTTAGTTATGCTTACTTCCATTTCATCTAAAAGCTCAAAATAATGCCCTCTTCCACTGGCATGAGTCATAGCCGTAAGCCCGCGTGTACTTGCAAAAATAATTATAGCCAACTCTTTAGGCTCATACCGATCATCAACAGAACCATCCTGCATTCCGATCTGTAGCGCTCGTATCATGAAATTCAACGCCTCTCTTCTGTTTTGGTCACATTGATTTGCATACTTGCTGTTCTCAAGCGCCTCAACATCACTTATCGACTCATAATACATGAAAGCCGTAAAATAGTTCGGATTTTCCCTTACAAAGTTCAGATAGGTTTCCCCCATTATTTTTATAAGCTCAAGACCCGTGTAATCGTGCGTGCCGGAAAACACTTTGGCGAACTTGCTATTCAGCAAGTCAGAGCCACGCTGGGTAATAGCAATGTATAATTCCGTTTTATTTTTGAAGTACAGATATAATGTCCCTTTACTGAGTCCAGCCTCTTCTGCAATCTCAACCATGGTAGACTGCTCCAGGCTTTTGGAAAAAATGACCCGCTCAGCTGCATCAATAATCTGATTTCTACGACGCTCTTTTTCTCGCGCCTTTCGTTCTTCTTTACTCATATAATTAAATAAAATGACTATCAGTCAGAAAGTGACTAAAGGTAAGGGTAATCTTTTTTAAGTACAACATTTTCAATTAAAAAATCCCCAACACTCGATAAATAATTGTAACACTGCATAATACTTTCCCAATTATCCCCTATCTTTACGGTTAAATTTTCTTACCTAACTACATTTATATCATTGAGTTTTTCTAAAAAGTCTGTTGTAGAATTTTCTCTGTTTTTAGTAGCCTTTATTTGGGCGTTAAATTTTTCAATCGTCAAATACTCCCTGGCTGAAATTGATCCGCTTAGTTTTAATGGGCTCCGGTTTTTATTTGCGGCTGCTATCATTTGGGCTGTGCTGCTATATCGAAATCAACTCTTTACCATCCCCAAAAAAGACTGGCTGCCACTCATCGGAATGGGTTTGCTTGGCAACCTCATTTATCAGGGACTTTTTATTATTGGCATCGACTATACCTATGCAGCAAATGCAGCAGTTATGCTGGGCACTATTCCTATTTGGGTCGCCCTTATCAGTCATATATTTAACCTCGAGCAGATGAATATATTTAAAACACTTGGTGTTATCGCCGCTTTTGCTGGTATTATTTTCATTATTTCCGGTGGTAATGATTCTTTTTCATTTAGCTCTGATACTTTTCTGGGAGATATCATAATCATCGGCGCTGCCATTGTTTGGGGTGGCTACACCATCCTCTCCAAATCATTTTTGACACGTTATACGCCCATTCAGTTTTCAGCGATTATGGCCAGCATCGGTGCAATTGTTCTTTCTTTGATTGGATTACCGAATATCATACAACTTGAGTGGACCCACATTTCGACAGCAGCATATGGCGGAGTTGTTTACAGCGGACTGTTATCCATAGGAGTAGCATATCTCATCTGGAATTATGGTCTCCAGACTGTTGGAGCTGTCCACACGGCAACCTATCAAAACCTTGTGCCCGTGATGGGGCTTTTCTTTGGGATCGTTCTACTAAATGAACAGCTAACCTTTCTCCAATATACCGGCTCAGCATTGGTGATAGCGGGAATTATATTGGCTCGGTGGAAAAGAAGAGCAGATTCAAAGGTTGCTGCCGTTGAAATTAAAGGTGAATAAGCTTTTAAAATCGATACGAGATATTCACCTTTGCACTAAAGCGCTCTCTGGTAAAATTAGGATATTCAGAGGAGTCAAACCCTACGTTACCGCCTATAAACCAAATGTCAGATAAGGCATACTGACCGTCAATACTTATCGACCATGAATCCAGTGCTGCAATATCATCAGAAAATTCAATTTCTGTTGGAGCTGTACCATACCCTCCATTTAAACTTATATATGTTTCAGCTGTCCCAAAATACCGGCGTATCACAATATTCAAGGATTTAGATGTGCCTCCTGATGAGGGCACCAAATACGTGCGCGCCGTAAAAAGATAACTGCCCCGATATTTTGTGAGCGAAATGGTATAGATATCGGTTTGGGACGTTCCAAAATCCAGATACCGCATCCCCGCTTCCAGCTCAAAAGCCAAAGGCAACGACTTGTAAAGCGAAAACCCAAACCTGTAATCCGGATAAATGGAAGACTGCGAATACCCACCGCTTACATAGGCATAGAATCCTTTTGCTATTGACGGGTACGCATCTATGTTAAACTGCACCCCATCTGACCCAAACCTTCGCGCATATTCAACCCGACCGGTTATAGAACCGATGGGGGTCTGTCGCGTTAATCCAAATTGCGTAAAATGCCAGGGAATAAATCTTTCACGAAATCGATCATAACGATAAGATATCTTTGCACGATACTTCATTTGCTTTAACTGACTATCTTCCAATCCTTCACGCGCCTTGCGATTGCCGGAATCTTCTGCAAGAATAGCTTTATAAGTCTGTTCTGCACCCTCATAGTTTTCCATTCCGTATAAAACAGACGCTTTCGCCAGCATAAATTCAGTATCACCGGGGTAGTACTCCAACCCCTGATTCGCTGTTTTTAAAGCTGCATCCATGTCTCCAGACCATTTTTGAGTATCCAACAAAGCCATCAATGCCCTGCGGTTTTGGGGATCTTTTTCCAGTACATAGTCCAGTTCCTCTTCCGCCTTTTCATAGTTACCTTCCCAGCTGTACAAACGCGCTACAAAAATTCGGATGCCGTGATAATTTGGGCTTCGATCCAACGCCTCATAAGCATACCTCCGCGCCGTTTCATAATCACCATCATCAAAAGCAACAGCACGCGCCTTTTCGTATAGCTTATCAACAGAAAGATCTTCCATTCCTTGCGCCAGGGCCGAAATACTCCCCATTAATAAAAGTCCAATGCAAATGGTTACTACCTTCTTCATAATATTGATTTAATTGTTAGCCGTCATTGCAAAGTAAAAGATTATTCGCCGATATATTCTTTTAAATCCCGTAACTGCTCATAATCAGGATCCAGATCCCGAAGCTTTTGATATGTTTTCTGTGCTTGACTTCGTCTATCTAATTGAGAAAGAATTTTAATCTTTCGCTCTAAAAATGATTTTCGTTGTGGATGATGTTTGAGTCCCCGTTCAATTACCTGCAAAGCCGTTTCGTAATCACCCTGCCAAATCTCATTATCTGCATAAGCATTATACGTGTCGAAATAGGTTGAATCCATTTCCAGAACATCTTTAAAATATTTTTCAGCTCTATCATAGTTACCCTGCCAGGCATTCGTCCGACCGATTAAAATTCGCACATCATGATATTCGGGAGCTCGCAACAAAATCCGCTTTGCAATAGCCCGAGCCACTTCATAATCCCCGTCGAAAGCCCGTTGTCGCGCCCGCAGAAACTGCTCATCAATCGTTAATGACAAAGAATCCAGCTTTGCAAACAGCGTATCATATTCAGATAAAAAAGCGTACTCCTCGGATGGGCTTGCGTTCTTGTTATTTGAAGGATACAACCGGTTGTTTTCTACCACAAAACTATTTAACGACTTAAATTTATTCAGCTTTTTACGCAATTCTTCCTTCTTCTGTGAATTGTTACTGCGACTAAGCAAAAGATTTTCGTTCACCGTATAAAGCTCATCACCAAACAGATAATATCTCCCATCCAGATAATCCGAAATACGATTTTTATTACGCATTAATGGTACCGACTGCGTACTCTGAAAAGCCTTCGTCGTATCCATCAGCCCACTGATCCAGTGCACTTGTTCGGGCATATCCAAATCGGTTTTTTGATCCAGCATTGCCACAAGCGATGGCGTTATTTCGGCATGGGTATTAACGGACTTAAAGCGAACCGGCTTTTTCAATTTCGGAGAATAAATAATGATAGGCACATGATATCGCGAAATAGCCGTTGTTTGCGGCACAGGAATAAGCCAATGGTCACCGGTAATCACAAAAATCGTGTTCTCAAATTGCGGCTGCTTCTGATATGACTTCATAAAATCTCTGACAGCCTGATCTGCAAATAACAGTGTAGTAAACTCATTTTGATACTGCCGATATGATTCCTTTTTCTTTTCGGAAAGCCCCAATCTGTTAAGACGATTCGTGAACTGTTTTTTATATTTTTCAGCATTGGGAACCGTAAATGGAGAATGACTTTGCAGGGTATGATAGATCTCCAGCCGTGGAAATGTATTAGCAGTATCCAATAATTCCGCAGAGAACTCCAGCATGGTTTTGTCATCAATACCCCAGTAGTTCGAGTGGTTTTTTGCCTCGGGAAGTAATTTTTCCAAGCGCTGCTTATTTAACACATCGTCGGTCCCTTGATAATCGAGAAAGAAATCGAGCCCGTCGAAATAGGTATCATAACCACTGTAAAAGGCCGTATGGTAGCCTCGGTTATCAAGTATACTAATAAGCGATTGGTGATTTGGATAGTTGGGGCCAAGCTCCATAAATCCGTGGCGGCCAAAAGGAAGCGATCCCATTAGTGACGGCATCAACCCGAAAGTACGTCCCGAAAGACTCAGACCATTTCCCCAGTATAAACTCTGCTGAGAAAGGGAATCAAGATAAGGGGCAAAGCCTGTCCATTGTCCTGATGGACCAATAAACTCACCGCCCAAACTTTCTACTAACAGAAAAACAATATTGGGCGGACGTTCAAACTCTTCGAAAAAAGGTCCTAGTACATCTTTCTCATAGTTAGCTGGCCTTAGTAATGGATATTCTTTGGGATCAAAATCTAATGATTCATTCGCTTCCCAATCGACTGACCCCACACTCTGGGCAATAAAATATGATAGCTTATTTGCATACTTTTCCTGCTGGGCCGGTGTAGCATTAACACCCGTTGCAAAAAATGAGAACCCAAAAGAAACTGCAATTCCAGCCAGGATGCCATAAACAATTTTCGTTTGCCCCTTCTTAAAGATATGCACCGATTGTATTTTCCTAATTAAAACATACATCAACACATAGGCAATTATTATAAAACCAACCCCTACTACCGTCACCTGCTCGGCTGCAATTACCGTATTTGTCATTTCGTTCAATGAGTAGGCCCAGAATTCTGCTCCCAACGGCATCTTTGTTGCCCCAAAATATGATATCAAAAAAATGTTCACTATCCCTATAAAAGCAATAAGATGAGCCAGCACTTTATTAGCAACATCGGACTTTTGGATCCTTTTTAATCCTAATATAAAAAGCAGTAACACAGGAAGTAGAATGACACTAAACTGTAAATCCCTGAATAAGGAAGCCCAAAGATAGGAATGATCTACGAATGCGTCTCCAAAATTCCAGATGCCAAGCACAATCTCGTAACTGCGTCCCAATAAAAACACCCCAAAAAGAACGGCGAAAAGTTCCAAAACACGGGATAAAGAAATGGAAATTTTTTGATGGGTCGCGTTATCCATTATCGTGTTGCCTTGTAAAGGTTTTGTACATAAAATATAGATTCATATTTGCTTTATCGCCCCAAATATACGAATACTGAAAATAATATTAAGATTTTTTAATAAAAATACTTACACTCTATTAAGTGACATAAACATGAAACTGCCACAAACAAAAAATGTATCAACGGCAAAACAGTGAGGCAGTTATGAATAAAATAAGTTCATATCGCAAATTAGCAGGAATTGCTAACAGTTCTGCAGACAAAAGTACGGGAACTTTACAGTCATCAACACCCAAACAGAAAATTCTTATCGTGGATGATGATGACCTCAGCAGAAAGCTAATTAGTAGACTCGTTTCTAAAGAGTTCGATTACGAGATTGTAAGTAAATCTAATGGAATTGAAGCACTAGAATATGCCCAAGAACATGTTCCGCTGCTTATTATTTTAGATTTGATGCTACCCGGCATGAATGGATTCGAAATCCTAAAAAAAGTTCGGGGAGATCAAAAATTTGAGCAAACTAAAGTAGTCTTGGTTTCAGCCAAATCACGATCCGAAGATATTGAACACGGCTTTGACCTTACTGCTGATGAATACATAACCAAACCCTTTCAACCCAAGGAGTTTGCGGCCCGTATTCGAAAATTATTGATAAAAGCCGCTTAGAACGTATATTGTGGCATGTTTGATTTCAACATTGCCTTACAATCACTGATTGGACTTACTGTTTTTCTGACCCTCCTATTCTTTTTTCTACTGGGTTATACTTTTTGGACCCGAAAGAAACAACAGTACTGGGAAAGGTATGAGCAAAAATTCAGGAATTATTTTTTTTCTCTAATTTTGGACTATGCCGAACAATCCGACCCAAAGCTCAATGCTGACGAAATCATCAAAAAAATAAGCAAACGGACAAAGGATTATTCATTTTTTATAAAGCTACTTAATGAGCTTGACGATATCCTGGATGGAACCGAACGCGAGCGACTCAATGACTTAATTAAACATCCCACCTTTGCTTCCTTTTACCAGAAAAAGCTGTTCCAATTTTCTACCGATTCAAAAATATACGCCTGTATCTACTTCCAAAAAAGAGCCCACCTTGAGAGTCGCATCCTAGCCAAGCTTATTACGGTAAGCAAGTCAAAAAACTTAAAATTGGCATTTGCTGCTACCAAAGCACTGCAATCGGCCGATGACTGGACAATACGCAAAAGTGCCCTTTTGCGTTTTTTAAAAAGAAAGGATACCTCTGAACTTATGGTCGCAGAACTGCTTCATGTATTCGATTCTGGTTTAGCTGAGGAACGGGAACGAGTCGGAGAAGCACTTAAAGATTTACTGCTAAAAAAAATAGATCCATATATCAAAAATGTCATTGTTCGATATATGGGGTACCAGAAATTTTATGAATGCAGTAAGTTTTTGTATCAGTATCTAAAACGAATACATTACAGCCCCGAGAAAGCTTCTTTTATTCGAGGACTTATTATTGCTCTTGGTGAATTACATTATACTGAGGCATCTGAACTGATAAAAACCTATTGTGGCAAAGGAAGTAACATCCCCATTAGGTTAGCTGCGGTAAAGACACTGAGCACATTTGGAGGAAAAGAAAATATGACTTTGCTACTAGATCATCTATCTAAAGTTGAATTTCCTATCCGTAAAGCTATTATCTACGAATTTATGACTGGAGATAACAATCGTATTACACTACTAATATCATTTGTAAGAAAAACTCTGCAGTCAATTAAAAATATTGATAAAAGTAACTACGATGATCAACTTAATTCATATTTGGATAAAATTTTAGACATTACATCCGGTATCAAAATTGCCTTAAATCACCGACTTAGTAAAACTTATGCTTGATAGCTTTTCGTTATTCAACTTTATTGAGCAGTTTATCATAGGCTATTTTTTTACTATCAATACAGTTTACCTGGCGTTAATAGTTGGAGCACTCATCTATGTTCGTAAACAACTGTTACATAGCAGGTCTGTTGAGGCAGATGCACTTTTTAAAACTGAACTCTTCAAATCTATCAGCATCCTTGTACCCGCCTACAACGAAGCAGATAATATTATAGAGTCGGTAGAATCGCTGCTAAAATTGGAGTATCCCGAATACCAAATCATTATCGTCAACGACGGAAGCACCGATGGCACGCTGCAAAAACTTATCGATCATTTTAACCTGACGAAAACCGATATTTATTTTGAAGAACAAATTAAGCACGAGCATATCCGTAATACCTATCGGTCGCCGGACAATCCCTTTATTACTGTTGTAGACAAGGAAAATGGAGGTAAAGCGGATGCCCTTAATGCCGGCATCAATATTGCGGAAACAGAGCTAATCTGTTCTATTGATGCAGATTCTATTCTGGAGCAAAATGTACTTAAAAAACTTATCCAAACATTTATCGAACATAAAAATACCGTTGCTGCGGGAGGTGTCGTGCGGGTTATCAACGGTTGTAAAATCAAAAATAGAGAGATAAAAGAAATCCATGTGCCCAAAAATTTCTGGGCCCGACTGCAATCAGTGGAATATATTCGGGCATTTTTATTTGGCCGTGTGGGATGGGATTATTTCAAAAGCCTGCTGATTGTATCCGGAGCATTCGGAATTTTTGACCGTCAAGCTGTTATCAAAGTAGGGGGATATCTTACCAATACGGTAGGCGAAGACATCGAGCTGATTGTACGCCTGCACAGTTATCATCTGCGAAACAATGAGGACTATCAGATCCGATTTCTGCCGGAACCTATCTGCTGGACGGAAGTCCCCACTGACTATACAAGCTTACGCAATCAGCGCAATCGCTGGCACCGCGGCTTGGCGGATTCGCTGTGGCGACACAAGTATATGTTATTCAATCCATCCTACAAACATATCGGGATGTTCGTAATGCCTTTTTTCCTCTTTTTTGAGTTGCTTGGTCCCATTGTAAATCTGCTAGGTTATGCCTATTTGATTATTGTACTTTCACTGCCAAACCTTTTTAATCTAACCTTTATCCTTTTATTTTTAGCGGTTTCTTTTATTTATGGAATGATCGTCTCGCTAATTGCCGTACTAGCTGAAGAGATTGCTTTTAAAACCTACAGTAGTTTTAAAGATGTGGCTATTTTAAGTTTATATTCTTTCCTCGAAAATTTAGGCTATCGCCAAATCCACTCGTGGTGGCAAACCAAAGGACTGATTGACTTCTTTAAAGGGAAGAAAAGCTGGGGCAAAATGATCAGGAAAGGATTTAATGAGTAAACATCCACCACTCGTAACCCAATTCGTATATACGAATTGGTGTTATACTCTTGAACCGCCGCTTAATAAATAGAGAATAGCCATCCGTACGGCCACACCATTCGTAACCTGGCTCAAAATAATTGAGCGATCACTATCAGCTACTTCGCTCTCCATCTCCACACCGCGATTTACCGGTCCGGGATGCATGATCGTAAAGTCGGGATATTTTTCAAGATGCTTCATGGTAATGCCAAAGAGCTTGTGGTACTCCCGGATACTGGGAAAAAGCTGAGTCCCATCCTCCTGTCTCTCTAATTGAATACGCAACGCCATTGCAATATCACACCAGCCCAGCACGTCATCAATATTGTGGGATACCTCGACCCCCAGCTCATGAACATAGGCCGGCATCATAGTCTTGGGGCCGCAAACTATAACGTTAGCTCCAAGCTTCAACAATCCGATAACGTTGGATCGCACGACACGGCTGTGAGCAATATCTCCGATAATAGCAATATTTTTATTCGTTAAATCGGGATATACCTGCCGCATAGTAAACATATCGAGCAATGCCTGAGTGGGATGTTCATGGGCACCGTCACCTGCATTTATGATGGCCGCATCTACGCAGCGCGTCAAAAAATGGGGCACACCGGGACTTTCGTGGCGGGAAACCACCATATCAATTTTCATGGAGCTGATATTTCGAATGGTATCTTTTAGCGATTCCCCTTTCTTCACACTTGACGAACTTTTCGAAAAGTTTAACACGTCAGCACCCATACGTTTTTGTGCCAACTCAAAAGACAGCTTAGTCCGTGTACTTTCTTCGTAAAAAAGATTCACAATCGTCTTGTCACGCAGCGTGGGTACTTTTGGGACGGGACGATCCAAGATCTCACGAAAATATTTGGCCTGCTCCAAGACAAACAGAATATCCTCTTTGGAATAGTCTGCCAGCCCCAGTAAATGCTTGTGCGTGAATTCGTGATCGCTATTTTGCAGTGTCGGTTCGTCAGTCATTATTCCTCCTCGGGATTTTCTACTACATAAACAGCATCTTCGTCATCAAACGCTTTTACTTTTACGCGCACCTCTTCCTGCACGTGGGTGGGTAACTTTGTCCCCACATAATCCGCACAAATGGGTAGCTCGCGGTGGCCCCGATCCACCATACAACAAAACTTGATTGTGCGCGGACGCCCGTAATCCATCAAAGCATCCATCGCCGATCGTACCGTTCGGCCGGTGTAAAGCACATCGTCCACAAGCACAACATCGCGATCGTACAGATCGAATGGAATTTCTGTTACTCTAACTTGGGGCATCTTCAGCTTGGTACGAAAATCGTCCCGATAGAAAGTGACATCGAGTACTCCAAAATCGATATCATATTCAAATTTTTCTTTGATGTGCTGCAAAATCCGTTTCCCCATATGCACGCCGCGGGTTTGCATACCGATAATGGCCAACTGGCTGGGATCGTCGTGCGGCTCCAAAAACTGATGGGCAAATCGCAGGTAGGTGCGATTTAAGTCTTCGGCCGACATTATTTTTATTCTATTCAAACGCGGATCCTTGTTTTTTTTGCAAGTAAAAAGAATGTAGTCAATGCTTAATACGAACTCAATACCACGCAAGAAGATAGTTCGTTATTAACAGCCGGACAAATTTCATCCAACTTGATTCATCTGCGAATCAAAATAGCCGTAAAGGAATACACTCAAAAAAGCCCGACCGCTAACAGGCAGCCGGGCTTATAAAAAATATAAATTGTCTTTTATTCTATTCGGTTTCTTCCAGGGTAATAGTTCCCAAATCGGTTTGCTCATCCTCTTCAACCATTACATCAGTGATTGTCGTATCTGCATATTGCTCGTTGGTGGGTTCAAAGCTTACATCATATTGACCATCTTCCAACCCTTGCAGTAGAAAGCTCCCATTCTCATCAGTCTGGGTAGTAGCTGCGGTGTCGTCTTCCATAATTGCAAACACATTGAGGGCTGCTTCTGAAGGTTCCACACTTCCTGCAATTGAACCTACTTCAACATCCTCACCGTCTTCCATAAAAGCTTTTAAAACAGGCTTTAGTATATACATTCCACTATTGCCTGCTTTGTGTACCGAACGCCCCGCATCAAAATCGACGGTAACTTCAATTTCTTCACCGGCTTCGAGATCAGTCTGAAATTTTATTTTATAACCTGATTGTTGTCCACTGGGCACTTTAAGATCGTGAATAGTACTGTCAACCATAACGGTATTATCAGAACCAAGAATCAACCGAAGCTCTTTGTAGTGACCCGGTTCCAAATCGGCCTCAGCCAATAACGTATCTACACCATTTGTCAGCTCTAATAAATTAATATTCATCGGCTCTACCGGTAAATCTATCCATTCTCCATCGTCATTATTTTCAGTAGTATCACTTTCCGCCGAATCGCTTTCTGCAGGCGTATAATGAATTCGCAATCCTTGTACATCAATATTAACCTGCTGATAATCACCAGGTGCATCAGTGAGTTTTACCTTCATATGGGCTTTTCCATCGGCGGTATTGCTCGTTTCAACATTCGAGCCCAGATCACTACACGATATAGTTAAAATACCCGCCATTACAATGGATAGCCCAATGGTAACAAAACGAGATACTTTGAACTTATTTTTCAATAATTCCATAATAAACTCCATGCCTAACTTTTAAATGATATTTTACTTCTTTGCTTGAATTCATATCCAAAACCAGCTTATTTGTTCCGCTCTTTCCTCATTCAAATTATCTCGAATAACGGCAGCGAATTCTTATTTTACTTTATCGTAATAACTGCAACAGATACATCGATATGAATAAAGCTTTTTTTCTTGACCGTGATGGCACTTTAAATGTGGATTACAATTATGTGCATAAGCCCGAAGAGTGGACTTGGTGTGACGGAGCCATGAAGGCTTTACAGTGGATGCAAAAACATCAGTATAAAATAATTGTGGTTACCAACCAGTCCGGTATTGCCCGCGGTCGTTATTCCGAACAAGACGTTCAAGCTCTGCATCGCTGGGTTGATAAAAAACTGGCAAAACAGGATCTATATATTGATGACTGGTATTATGCCCCGCACCATCCAGAACATGATCCAGACAAAGAGTATGCCTCCGAAGATCGCAAACCCGGTACGGGAATGTTCAAAAAAGCTGCAGCCAAGCATGACATCGACTTCAACAAATCTTATATGGCAGGAGATAAAATCACCGATCTAAAACCGGCTATTGAACTGAATATCACCCCATTCTTTATCCGATCACGCCACGAGCCCAATCAAGATAAACAATGGTTAAGTGATCACAACATTTCAGCTTTTGATAATATTGGACAAGTTATTACTACTTTGAATAGATAATTTTATTGTGCACATAACTTTTAATGCTTTAAACAACATTTTTTAGTAATGTTATTATAACCGTTATCCAAAATGAGGGGGGAGCAATGAAACGCTTTCTCATATTTACAAGTTTACTGTTGTTTATCAATGGATATAGTGTAGCTCAGCTAACCACACCAGACTCTGCAGGAAACATCCATCCCTACTGGTCGCCCACCGGCGAAGAAATTGCTTTCGCTTCGCCCATCAATGGTAATTTTGATGTTTATGTGATTGATTTAACTACTGGTGAAATTCAAAATATGAGCCATCATCCCGCTAATGATTACTACCCTTCCTGGGCTCCAAGTGGAAAAAGGTTAGCTTATTTTTCCGAGCGCGAGCGTCAGCATTATTACGATCTAAAGTATAAAGATGAAAACCACCAAGAGAAGAATTTTCCCATAAATTCAGCTCGTGATGTTGATATGCCTTCATGGTCGCCGGACAGCCGGAATGTGGTCTATCACTCGAGTGAGGATGGAGACATGGAGATTTATCTTCGCGATTACAGGGGTAACCACATTCGCAAACTCACCGACAATGAAGACACCGATGTATATCCGTTCTTTTCCTCGGATGGGCGACATATTCTTTTTCTAACGGATCGAGATGGTAATCTTGAAATCTATAAAATGCGTCCCGATGGCCGAAATCAAACCCGACTCACTTACTCTCCTCATTCCTATGAGGTTGATCCTATTTGGTCGCCCGATGATAGCAAGATCGCATTTGCATCGAACCGTAGCGAAAATTTCGACATATATGTAATGGATGCCGACGGATCAAATACGAAACAGCTTACCACCAATCACCATTTTGACTTAGGTCCCCAATGGTCGCCCGATGGCAAGCATCTGGTATTTTCTTCGAACCGTTCTGGCAGCTTTGATATTTTTACTATTAGAACAGATGGAACTGATTTAAAACAATTAACAGTACATCCCGGAAAAGATCACTATGCCTCATGGTCACCCGATGGGGATGAGATTGTGTTTAGTTCTGATCGCAGTGGGAAATCGGAGATTTATATAATGCATAAGGATGGAAGTAACATGCGTAAATTAGAAATAAACCGATATCAATAATATACATTGATATAATGAACGTTTTAAACTGGCTTTAATTTAGTTCTTAGATACTAAAGCCTATATCCTGTTAACGCCCAAAAAATGGATATGAGTTTCAAACTAAAGACCAGCGTTATGATACGAATAACATTACTGTCCAGTTTCTTACTATTTTTCTCTACTTTTTTAATTGGTAGCGAAAATTCAAGTCCTGTTAGCTTTGCAATCACCGATGAATTAGTTCCAAGTAAGCTGGATGTGCATTTTGCTCGAAATGTAACAATCCTTAAATCTAATGCTTTCCTCGCTGATTTATCACGTCAAGCTATTACTATTAATCTATCGAACATGGAAAGCAGAGTGAAATCAAATTGGACTGTTGTGGGAGTTCCGGAAGAGCAGGAGCAATTCTGGGGTAAAAAAAACTTACAAATTATCCCCATGTTACTTCTGCAAGACAAAGAACCAAAACAATACCAATCGAGTAATATTTTTCACATTCCAGTTTTACTGGTTTCAAGCTTGTAAACAGCATTAGGTGCGGTTAAAAACAACGTGGTTCCCTCAGAACCACCCCATGCCAAATTTGTAATTCGAGCAGGAGTTTTAACTTGTTGCAACAATTTTCCTTCGGGAGAAAAAATCCAAAGCCCGCCGGGACCTGTGGAATAAATATTCCCCTCCGTATCTACTTTCATTCCATCTGCTGCACCTTCAGCATCCGATTCCATTTCGGCAAATATTCTTCCACTCCCTAATGACCCATCTTCATTTACATCAAACACGCGGATATGATTATGACGAGTATCATTTACATACAGTCGGGACTCATCCGGGGAAAAGACAATACCATTCGGCAGATCAAAATCATCAATCAATAGCTGCAGGCCATTCTCCTCTGAATAGCGATAGACGCCACTAAAATCCAACTCCTTTTCTTCGTCTGAAACCCCAAAAGGAGGATCCGTAAAATAGATAGAACCGTCTGATTTTATCGTAAGATCATTTGGACTGTTCAGCCGTTTGCCATTGTAATGGTCGGCAACTACGGTAAGTTTTTTATCTTCCGATAATCTTGAAACCAAACCATCATGCTGGGCCAGTAATAGATTTCCTTCCTGATCAAAAGCAAGCCCATTAGAATGTCCACTGGGCTTTAAATATATAACAGCCCCTTCGCCGGGCGCCCATTTATAAACAGTATTAGCCGGGATATCGCTAAACAACAAATATCCCGAATCATGCCAGAGCGGACCTTCCGTAAATTCATATCCATCAGTAATTTTCTCGGGCTCTGCATCTTCATCAACAATCTGCTGCCCAAATGTTATCATAACCGGTAAGACAATCATCAATAATGATGCTAAAAGTGCTTTAGATATTTTTCCCATAATAATTTTGTTTAGATGCCCTTAAATTTGACTCGCTTTTATTTTCTTTTCTCAAGTTAAAAGAGAAATTTATCATTTCAATATCATAAAAATTAATAAAGAATACACCACCCTATAAATCTCTAATCCTACAGATCAGTTAGCAATAAAAATATTTAAATCCAAAGCCCTAAAATTCTTGCCATTCATTTGTTATATTAATCGCTCAATTTTGATACAGTATTTAAGGATGTCTATCACATCCTACTTTTGACGAGCTAAACTGAGGTAATTACTAACTATACGATTGTTGTTATGAAAATTCATGAGTATCAGGCGAAAGAAATTTTAGAAGATTACAATGTTGCCGTTCCGGCTGGCGTAGCAACCACTTCGGTTGACGAAGCAGTTAAAGCAGCTAAAGAGATGAAAGAAAATGGGTCATCTCTTTTTGTTGTTAAGGCCCAAATTCATGCCGGTGGGCGCGGTAAAGGGAAAACCAAAAACAGCGATGTAAGCGGTGTTATTCTCTGTAAAACAATTGATGAGGTGCGCAATGCGGCCGAATCACTGCTTGGCGACGTTTTGGTCACCAAACAAACCGGTGAAGAGGGACAAAAAGTCCAGCGTATCTACGTTACCGACGGTGTGGACATTGAACAGGAATTTTATCTCGGTATTTTGCTCGATCGCGCAAAAAGTAAAAACGTCATTATGGTTTCTACCGAAGGTGGCGTTGAGATCGAAAAAGTAGCAGAAGAAACGCCCGAAAAGATTGTGAAGGAATGGGTTGAACCGGGCATGGATCTACAGCACAATCAAGCGCGACACTTAGCTTTTGCACTCGGCCTGGAAGGCGATGCCTTTAAAAAAGCTGTGAAGTTTATCATGGCGCTGTACAACTGCTATCTGGAAACGGATGCCAATATGGTTGAAATCAACCCGCTTGTTCTTACTCCAAGTGGCGATGTTATGGCACTCGATGCCAAGATGACGTTTGACGACAATGCACTCTTCCGTCATCCTGATATTGAAGAACTGCGCGATAAATCAGAAGAAAATCCTGTTGAGCTGGAAGCATCCGAGTATGGACTCAGTTACATTAAACTCGATGGTAATGTCGGCTGTATGGTAAACGGCGCCGGACTTGCCATGGCTACTATGGATATCATTAAACTTTCCGGCGGTGAACCGGCCAACTTTTTGGATGTAGGCGGTAGTGCCAATGTCGAAACAGTAAAAAACGGCTTCCGGATTATCCTTGAAGACAAGAATGTCAAAGCTATTCTCATCAACATCTTCGGTGGAATTGTCCGCTGTGATCGCGTAGCCAACGGTGTTATTGAAGCCGTCAAAGATCCTGAAATTGCCGAAAAGGTGGAAGATGTACCCATCATTGTGCGACTGCAGGGTACTAACGCCAAAGAAGCCAAAGAGATCATCGATAACTCTGACTTAAATGTGATCTCTGCCGTGCTTCTAAAAGAAGCAGCTGAAGAAGTATCAAAAGTACTGGCACCTGCTTCGTAAAACAAGGTCAATCAGTTTAGACGCTAACCCTGTCAGAGTTTTGGATCTCTGACAGGGTTTTTTATTTGCGAAACTACTTCAGTGGCAACCCGGTTTTTAAAGCCTAAAATTTTTACCAACTGTACAACTACTGTAATGAAGAAAACACTACAAGTTGTCAATATTATTGGCTTTCTCATTGTGCTCGTGATCAATTATACAGCCAATGCCGGACTCATTAACGGCCAAACCGTTGGGGATATCTCCTCTCAATACCAAACGCTCTTTACACCGGCCGGCTATGCTTTTTCTATCTGGGGATTTATCTACCTGATGCTTACAGGATTTGTTTTCTATCAGGCTCAGGGACTTTTCAAAAAAGTAAATAATGATGCTTTTATCCTCCAAATAGGGTGGTGGTTTGTAATTAGCTGCATTGCAAACAGCCTGTGGATTATCGCCTGGGTTCATGACTACATTGGGTTATCCGTTCTGCTGATAACCATTCTATTGTTTTCACTGATGAAGATCGTCGTCAATACCAACATGGAACGCTGGGATGCGCCCTTTCCTAAAATTGTTCTGCTTTGGTGGCCATTTTGTTTTTACTCCGGATGGATTACCGTAGCCGTGATCGCAAATATCTCAGCCTATCTAACCAAGATTGGCTGGGAAGGCTGGGGAATAAGCGACCCTGCTTGGACCATCACTATGATTATTGCAGCGGGACTGATTAACTTATTTATGATTGTAAGTAGAAATATGCGTGAATATGCGCTGGTAGGCATCTGGGGATTGACCGCCGTAGCAGTTGCAAACTGGGGCGTCCATCAATCGATTGTTATTACGGCTCTCGTTGTATCAGCAATACTATTCATAGCGGTTTCCATTCATGGCTATCAAAACCGGACAACGGCTCCACACATCAAGTTTAAGCAAATGAAGAAAAGCTAACTCCAAAGTATGCCGCATATATAACTATTTCTTCGTTTTTGTTGCTCCTAAATAAATAGCCGCCAATACAATAGCTGCACCAACATATTCGAGTATTGTTGTGGAACGGTCGAAGAAAAGAATATCCCATCCAAATGCCAGTGCCGGCTGAAGCAGTAATGCCAATCCTGCCACCGAAGCATTAACCTGCGGTAATCCTTTAGATATAAAAACCCATCCGAGAACCTGTCCTACAATTCCAAGTCCAATTAAAGCTGCCCAGGTCTGTAGATCCGGGATGGAGAAATGAGCTCCAGGTTCAATTACAACCGTAATTCCCAGAATAGCTGCCGACATCAGGCTAATCCACATCATATTCGGAATTAATGAAAAGCGAAGCTTATAGCCCGCCGATTGTGATTTCCGAAGCGTAAGAATATAAAGTGCATATGAAAATGCCGTGAGTAGTCCGTAAAGTACTCCCATCTCAACGGCCCCTCCGCGTTCTCCCCATCCTGTTTGCACGATCATAAACAATCCCACGACGGCAAAAGGGATAGCAACCATTAGCTTCCAGCCTAACTTTTCTTTAAGGAAAATCACGGCCAGCAGTGCTACAAAGAATACCTGCATATTCCCCAGGATAGTCGCCAGACCCGGCCCCACAAAATCAATGCTGCGGTGCCAGAAAAACAGATCCATGCTGAACAAAAAGGCACAAACAAACGGAATGGCTAAACTCTTAATCCCAAACCACAACCGATAACTTTTAATGATCGTGATTCCCAACAGGATAATCCCACCAAAAAGCATTCGGTAAAAAGCAGAAACCGTTGGTCCAACATTGGCCAACTCCACCAACACTGATGTAAAGCTAACCATTGCCGCACCGAAAATAATATACCCAATGGCGCGTAAGGAAGGAGAATCAGACATGGTCATATCAATGATTTAGACAAATTTTCAAATGCTTATTTCTCCTAAATCATTTTGTCGCGACGCAGAGCCCGCCTTCGCCGAAGCACCTATTAGTATGTTATTATTAACTAATTGGCTACGCGCAGGCAGGCATCGGTACGAGATAACCGTATATTTTTTTATATAGATCACTTCCCTTATACCCTACTATTCGATTTCTTCATCTCTTTCTTACACTGCTGATAATATTCTTCGTATTGGCTGATAATTTTACTCATTTCAAATGTTTCAGCCTGCTTTCTGGCATTTTGAGCTAGCTCTGCATGCAAATTCTCATCGGACAAAATCTCAACTGCGTAATCGCCCATACAATCGATATCATCCAAATCACAAAGGTAGCCAGTTTCTCCATGGATATTTACTTCGGGCAGTCCCCCGATATTTGAACTGATCACCGGCACACTGCAGCTCATAGCTTCAAGGGCGGCCAGACCAAAGGTTTCCGAGCCGGACGGAATCAGAAACAGATCGGCAATGGACAAAATTTCTTCTACCTGATCTTGTTTACCCAAAAAGCGAACCTGATCACATATTCCTAGCTCGCGGCATCGTTGCTCCGCGCGCTGTCGATCGGGTCCATCCCCAACCAATAGTAGCTTTGCCTTAATATCATTTTCCAAAATGCGAGCAAATACACTCACAACTTCCGGCACGCGTTTCACTTCGCGAAAGTTCGAAACATGTACCACTACCTTTTCATCATTGGGGCAAATGGCCTTTTTAAAATGGGTTTGATCAGATTTTTGAAAACGGTCCAGATCAATAAAATTAGGGATAACCTTAATATCCTTTTTGATATCGAAACGTCCGTAGGTTTCTTCACGAAGATACTCCGATACCGCCGTAACGCCATCACTCTGATTGATCGAAAAATCGACTACATTCTTATAGCTCGGATCACTTCCCACAATCGTGATGTCGGTCCCGTGCAGCGTGGTAATCAATGGTACATGTTCCGCCTTTTCTCCAAGTATCTGCTTAGCCAAATACGCGCTGGTAGCATGCGGAATAGCGTAATGAACGTGCAGGATATCAATCTTTTCGTATTCAATGAGGCTCGCCATCTGGTTTGCCAATGCCAGATCGTACGGTGGATATTCAAACAGCGGATAGGTATTCATGTTCACTTCGTGATACGATATGTTTGTCCGAAACGTATCCAAACGAGCGGGACGCGCATAGCTTAAAATATGAACATTGTGATCGCGCTTGGCCAATCCCTTAGCCAATTCTGTGGCAACAACTCCGCTTCCCCCGAAGGTGGGATAACAAACAATTCCTATATTCATCTACTTGTTACTTAAAAGTTAATCCGGTAATACTGTAATTATAACACTTCATTGTGTTTAACATTTTCTCACAACAAAATAACAGTACATCTCATTTCCTACAATCCGATATTAGGTGCAAAGTCAGTTATCTATTATATTTAAGGTTTAGTATTTTTTAGATATCCATTACACCCAGACACACATTTTGTTCAATAAATAGATATCAACCTATGGCTGGTCATTCCAAATGGTCTAATATAAAGCATAAAAAAAAGAAAGAAGACAAAAAGCGGAATAAGATTTTCAACAAACATCTGCGTGAAATTTCTGTTGCTGCACGCGAAGGGGGCGGCGATCCGGAAACGAATCCAAGGCTTGATACAGCCATCAATAATGCCAAGAGCGATAATGTTCCCAAGGATAATATCGAGCGAGCCATAAAAAAAGGCACTGGTGAACTCGATGAAGGCGACGGCAAGTATGAAGATGCTACCTATGAGGGATATGGTCCCGGTGGTATCGCCTATTTTATTGAAGTAACGACTAATAATTACAATCGCACAGTGGGAGAAATTCGTCACATCTTTTCATCCCACGGCGGCAACCTGGGTACGGACGGATCGGTCGGTTATCTGTTTGAACAGAAAGGGATGATCCGTATAAAAAAGGAAGATCAGGATCAGGAAATCGATGAAGATGAGTTTATGCTGCAAGCTATCGATGCCGGTGCCGAAGATATTGATACCGATGGAGAGGTATTGAATGTAACAACCGGTCGAGAATCGATGTACCAGGTTAATGATGAGCTCGAAGAAATGGACTACGATATTGAGTCGGCCGAGCTTATTCGCATCCCCATGACCGAAGTGAAAGTGGAATCTGATGTGGCTGAGTCAAACTTTAAGCTGATAGAAAAGTTTGAAGATAATGACGATGTATCTAATGTGTTTACAAATATGAAAATGGATGACGAAACGCTGGCCATTGCAGAGCAGATGGACTAACTTTGCAATTTTCAGTTCTCTTTTTTCGTTAATGTGATGAATAATAAATAAGGAGAATACAATGCGATACGTTTGGGCTTTGCTGATAAGTTTTTTATTGCTGGGAGCCTCCATCGAAGATGCCCGCAAGGCCAATGAGGCCTATGATGAAGGTAACTACGAGGAGGCTATCTCGCTATACAAAAAGGCGATTGACGCCGATCCAGAAAATGCAAAACTCTATTTCAACTTAGCGTCGGCGCTGGCAAAATCGGAACAAAGCGAAGAAGCTATTCGTACCTTTGAGCAGTTTAAATCGATGACCAACAGCACCGAGGAAAAAGCTAAAGCCAATTACAACATTGGAAAGGTATTATCCGATAATCAGAAGTGGGGTAAGGCTGTAGATTATTTTAAAAAGTCGCTTCGTTACATGGCAGGGGATGCCGATGCAAAACATAATTTTGAGCTTGCCAAGAAAAAGCTTCAGGAGCAACAGAATCAGCAAAATAAAAATAAACAGAACCAACAAAACCAGCGGCAAGAGAATAATGAGCAAAACCAAGATCAACAGCAGCAAGATCAACAAAATCAGCAGAACCAAAAGAATCAGCAAAATCAGGACCAGCAGAATAAACAACAACAGCCCCAAAAGATGAGTAAGGCCCAAGCACAAAAAATATTAAAAGCCCTGGAACAGAAAGAGAAAGAACTGCTTAAACAATTTAAAAAACAGAAAACGGAGTCCAGTAAAAGTTCCAATGAGAAAGATTGGTAAATCATTTTATACCGTCGGTTTTTTTCTGGTTTTCGTACTCCTCGGGAGTCCATTCAGCTGGGCTCAATCGAATGTTTCTGTTGAAGCCAGCTTATCTCAGACTACTATTTACACCGGTGAACGTGTTAGCCTTTCGATTGAAATAAGTGGCAACTTCAACAATGTATCCCGACCCGATCTTCCCCAGTTTGAAAACTTTCGCCTACTGAGCAATAATCCCTCCACTTCTCGTAGTTACAGCTATATAAACGGTCAAAGCAGGGTCTCATACACCTACAGCTACTATCTTATTGCCCAAAAACAAGGGGAGTTCCAATTACCCAGCGTCAGCGTTTCTATTGATGGAGAAACGTATGCCACTGATCCCATTCGGGTTAATGTTATTGACAGTAAAGAGTCGGCTACGTCAGAAGATTCGTCAGAGCAACCTGATATTTTTCTAAAGCTCGAAGTATCTGACAAACAACCGGTAACGGGACAGCAAATTATTACTGATGTCATTTTATATTTCAGGGATGGATTAGAAGTCAACTCATACCAACCCGTACCCGGATGGAAGGCCGAAGGATTTTGGAAAGAAGAGCTGGAAAACTCCGGACGCCCACGGGCCGAATCTACTGTTTTAAATGGCGTCCGGTATCGAAAAGCGCGCCTGCTGCAATTTTCGTTATTCCCCACTAAATCGGGCGAACTGGAAATTAGTCCCTATAAAATTGTTGTTGCCGTCCGTTCGGCCCGATCCGGCAACGATCCCTTCAGCAGTTTCTTCAGCGGATTTGGCAGCAACCAGCGTGAGGTTGAGCTATCCAGTGATCCCATAACGGTAGATGTCCAAGCCCTTTCTGCGACCGATGACGCCACCTATCTTGGTGCGGTTGGTGATTTTGATATTTCCAGAAGTATCAGTACCAGCAATGCCCTTGTTGGTGAATCTATAGAAATTGAGACGCGCGTAAGAGGATCGGGCAACATCCCGCTTATTTCGAAACCCAATTACGATCTACCCGATGGACTTGAAATTTACGAACCCCAAGAAAACACGCGGCTGGATCGCAGAAACAGTACTATTAGCGGCAGCAAATCATTTACTGATGTTATTATTGCTCGTTCACCGGGCAACTATACCATCCCCTCAAAAACAGTTTCGTATTATAATCCATCACGCGGCCAATATATTACCACCACTCTCGAAGCACTTACCTTTTCAATTGATGAGAATCCGAACGTTATAGCCGCTTCTGAAAACTCCGGACAATTTCCTGTTTCTCCTGTTACAGGTCTTGCCAGCTGGATTGTCATATCACCCGAGCCGGCAGATCTATTGGGAATATGGTGGTTCTGGGCAGGACTAATTATACCACTTATCATTGCAGGAGTAGCATACTGGCGAAAATCGTATGCCGAGAAAATGCAAACGGATACGGCCTTTGCCCGATCGGTCAAAGCATCCGACAAAGCACAGCAACGCCTCAAAAAAGCTATCGAAGTGTCCGAACAGGGAGATATCAAACAGGCCTATAACCTGCTGCAAAAAGCAATAACAGGCTTCATCAGTGATCGACTGAATATGCCCGAAGCAGGATTGTCCAACCAAGATTATATAGAAGCGCTAAAAGAACAAGACATCGAAGAGAATCTGGTTAAAAACGTACGCATGCTGCTGGAAAAATGTGCTACCATCAGTTACGCCCCCAATACTACTCATGCTTACCTTAAATCGCATGTTGGCCTAGCAGAAAGTACGCTCGAAAAACTACAAAAAGTATTGTAATTGTGTTTACTAATCGAACTCCAAAAATATTTCTTTTCCTTTTTCTTTTCGGAGGATTTGTTGCCCTCAGCTTTGCTCAGCAAAATGCTCAGGCCCTCTTTGATAATGCCAATGAAATGCTCCAGGAAGGTAACTATCAACAGGCCATCTCGTCATATCAAAAGCTGGAAGATCGAAACACCGTCTCCGGTGCTCTATTTTTAAACATGGGAATTAGCTATCAGCGTATCGACTCGCTGGGAATGGCAAAGTATTACTTCTTGAAAGCTTCCCAATTTGAAGAAACGGAGCAGCAGGCTCAAAAAGCACTGCAGTTTGTGGAATCACGATTCAGCCGCCAATCAGCCGTACTACCTAAACTTCCCTGGGATATAGCTACTGGCTGGCTCCAGGAACATATCGGAGCTGAAAATATTTTACTGATAGGAATCATTACGCTAAATATCGGGGTATTTATATTTATTGCACACTGGTTTCTGCAGGCCTATCCCAAGGTATTACGCATCGGGGGACTTTCCCTCATTGTAGTTGCACTGCTCATTATCGCCTCCAGCTTTTACACCCAATATATTAGTGAACGATACAGCAAGGCGGTAATGGTAACGGAAAAGGTGTCCGTTTTGGCAGAACCTGCTGAGGAAGCCTCTATTGTCAGCCGCGCTTACGAAGGCTATACGTTTACTGTTGATCATCGAAAAAGCGATTCACGACAAGAATGGACATACGTTCGCATGAGCAATGGCTTATATGGATGGATTCCCAACAGCGAGATACTTATACTCTGATTGGAAGTATTTGCGTATTCCGTAATGCGTAGTAACCTGACTTTACGCAATACGAAATACGCAACACCATAACTCAAGATTATTTTCTTATGTCAACAGTTTCCGAATATATCGACATTAATAAAGAACAGTTTAAACATGAGCTATTCGACTTTCTGCGCATTCCCAGCATCAGCACCGATTCGGAATACAAAAATGAGGTCATTGATGCCGCAAATTTTTTGCTCGACAAACTCAACAGCCTTGATCTTGACCGTGCTGAAGTTTTTGAAACGGAAGGCAATCCTATTGTGTACGGTGAGCTGATTACTGATGAATCAAAGCCTACAGTGCTGGTTTACGGTCATTACGATGTGCAGCCGCCCGATCCCGTAGATCTATGGGATACTCCTCCCTTTGATCCCACTGTGCGCGATGGCGATATTTATGCCCGCGGTGCCGCTGACGATAAAGGACAATCATATACTCATGTGAAAGCGCTGGAAGCCTATCAAGAAACGGACACTGATTTCCCCGTAAACATTAAGTTTATCTTTGAAGGGGAAGAGGAAATCGGATCTCCTCATCTGGTCCCATTTATTAAAGAACATAAGGACTTGCTCGAATGTGACATGGTGCTCATTTCTGATACCGCTATGTTTGCTGAAGATACACCATCTATTACCTATGGGTTGCGCGGACTTGCTTATATGGAAATTAACGTTAAGGGTCCCAATAGAGATCTGCACTCCGGGGTTTATGGCGGTGCAGTCGATAACCCGGCCAATGTGCTCTGCGAAATTATTGCCCAGCTAAAAGATGATGACGGTGTTGTCCAAATTGACGGTTTTTATGATGATGTCATTGAGCTAACCGAAGACGATCGCGAAACCTATGCTAAATTGCCTTTTGACAAAGAAGAATACAAGGAGAAGCTTGGTCTCAAAGCCCTTAAAGGCGAAAAAGGCTACAATACGCTGGAACGCACTTCTGCTCGTCCTACGCTGGACGTGAATGGTCTTTGGAGCGGCTACCAGGGTGAAGGTGCCAAAACCGTACTACCAGCCAAGGCGGGTGCCAAAGTGAGCATGCGGCTGGTTCCTGACCAAGACCCCAAGAAAATTGCAAAGCTCTTTAAAGAGCATGTTAAATCGCTGGCTCCGGATACGGTTACCGTTGAAGTAAACGAGCATCACGGCGGACATCCGGCCATTACCGATCTATCATTCTATGGGTTGCAAGCCGCAGCAGATGCGTTTGAAGCCGTGTATGATAAAGAACCACTGTTTACCCGTGAAGGGGGATCGATTCCTATTGTTGCAGACTTCCAAAAAGTATTGGGCGTCCAGTCTATTTTAATGGGATTTGGCCTCAACAGTGATGCCATCCATTCGCCCAACGAAAAGTTTGCGCTTAAAGATTTTTACCGCGGCATTCATACATCGGCTAAGTTCTTCGAGCTGCTGCCGAACTACAGCTAATATTCTTTAAACCCTCAGGGTTTACAAGCTTTTTAGCCTAAACAAGCTATGATATTGTACAGAACCCTGAGGGTTTATCTACTTCTCACAGACCTCCAGTTTGTGGCCAATTTATTTAGTACAATTCCAAACCCGCAGGGTTTACAATAAATAAAATTTATAATCCGAAATTTGCTCTTATTAAAACCCTGCGGGTTTATTTACTATTACTTCAATTTATTTATCCGTGCGATACCGCTCAAACCAAGCAATAATATTATTGACCTTATCAATCAGCTGACTGGGGCGGTTAGCAATAAAATGGGACGCGCCCGGCATCTCTACATAGGCGGTCTCAATATCACGAACCTTCAAAGCACTATATAACTGCTTTGCCTCTGAGGGTGGCGTTCGCAAATCATCAGTTCCGACCATCACCATCGTGGGCGTTTCGATGTTGCCAACCAAGGAAACTGGTGAATTTTCCCAGTACTCCTCAAAGTTTTCCCACGGTTGACCCGGATAGCGGTAGTTGGCATAGCCATAATAATTGTCCGCCGTAAGCGTCTTGCTAATCCAGTTCATCACCGGCTTGATAACGGCCGCAGCATCGAATTGATCGGTCTTGCCAACCATCCACGAGGTCATCGTACCGCCGGCACTTCCGCCGGTTACGAACAAGTTATCCTCATCTATATAGCCTTTCTCAAGCATTGTTTCTACACCATCCATTACATCATGATAATCATTACCCGGGTAATCGTGATAGAGTAAATTCCCAAACTCTTCACCGTAACCAGTACTACCGCGCGGGTTGGGATAAAAGACTACATATCCGGCCGAAGCATACAGCTGAATCTCAGGAGAAAATCGGTCGCCGTAGTTAGAAATAGGTCCGCCGTGATTTTCGACGATCAGCGGATATTTTTTATCGGGATCAAAATTTGGCGGCTTTACAATCCAACCCTGAATTTGACGTCCATCCACCGAAGCTTCGTACCAAATCTCTTCCACCTGCCCGAGTTCTCGATAATCCAGCAACGCATCATTCAGCCCAGTAAGCTTCGTCCGCTCATTCTGATTTCTGGATGTCGTTGCCAGCTCCGCCGGATAGTAGGGCGTCGTTTCGTTATAAGCTATAGTTCCATTCTCAGACACTGAAAACGAGCCACCGCCATATGGACGTGCTACCGTTGTTCCGCCAACATTATTGGCTACAACCGACGTTTCTCCGTCGAGTGTTGTATGACCAATTTTCGTATTGCCCTTATCATCATACATAAAATAAAGGCCTTGTCCGTCTTTATCCCAGTGGATAGATGAGATACTTCGATTCAAATTCAGCTCAATCGCCTGCTTGTTGCTGCCATCTGTGTCCATCGTATAAAGCTGACTTATCTGATACGTCTGTACCTTGTCATCATATCCCAAGTACGCAATTGTTATCTCCGTCGGGTGATAGCGTTGCACTGTAATCTGGTCCGTTTCGGTTAGTAAGCTGTTCAATATCACCACTTTCCACATCCGCCGAATACAGCTCCGACTCCCGACGTTCATGCTCCCAATTTTCGTTTAAATTTGCGGAGAAGAATAGCTGCTCTCCATCGGCACTCCACACGGGATCACCTGAGTAATGGTAATCACCTTCAGTAATCTGACGAGGAGCCCCACCCTCGGCCGGTACGGTAAAAATATGCGTAAAACCCGGATCAATATAGCCGGAGCCGTCGGACTCGTAATTAAGTCGAGTCGTTACGCGAGGATTATCTGCCCACTCGGCTCCTTCCGGCGGTTGTTTCGAATCTGTTAGTTTAGGATTCGACTCCGGGACCTTCATGTTAAACGCCAGTTGCTTTCCATCGGGCGACCAGGTTATGCCACTCGGTGATTTCTCCAGCTGGGTAATTCGAGATAAAGTGCCACTTTCCATCCAATAGATATAAATTTCACTGCCATCATCTTCTGATGAAGAGGTAAAGGCAATCCGGCTGCCATCCGGTGACCATCGCGGACTGCTTTCGTTGACATCACGACTCGTAAGTTTTTGGTGATCAGAACCATCGCTATCCATTAGCCAGAGACGGGAAATTCGCTTGTCTTTCATCTTATCCATACTCCGGCGAACATAAACAATCTGTTCACCATCCGGTGATATTTGTGGGTCTTCAACCCATTGCAGTTCGAACACATCCATGCCGGTAAAAGGTTGTACTGATTGCGCAACCGTCGTAAGAGGGAACAGAATAATGACAAAGAGAGGAAGTAATAACCGTTTCATAGACAGAGTGGATTTATTTAAGATATTCAGTAAAACTTCAAAGACATTCAATAAATATAACTCATGTTATAGAGGCAATTGCAAAAACCGAAAAATTGAACTTGTCATTGCGAGCCTGCGAAGCAATGCCTGCGCGGAGCCTTCTATAAAATATGGCTTATGATGTTACAAAAGCTTCAGCATACAGGCAGGCCGCATTACATTCCCCGCATGGGCGGGACAAGGCGCGATGACAGTATGGTTTTGCAAAGGCCTCGTTTTATTCAAAACTATTATAGCTATTTGGATGGCGTGCTTCAATCAAAAAATGGCTTCTCTATTACATTCATCCTCTGTAGATTTTTGTTTAAACTGTTAAAAGGAGGTAAATCAAATATTAGCTGACAATGTCAGTTTTCAAGAACTATTCAAAGCTGTTTCTTTTAGGATGTTTTTCCATCCTTATCGTCAGCTGTGACTTATCAAAAAACGAAGAGTTCGAAGAAACCTACACCTATTCCTTCCAAAAAGATAAACAATTAGTCGCTGATACGACTATAAGACAGATTACCAAAGATAGTACTCAAACGCTCCTTAATGTTTCATCTCGGCCGGGAAATAACCTGGTTTTTCATTATGAAAAACGAGTAACTCCTCCCCCTAATGTTATGGATGGAGGGAGTATCACCACGGTCTACTTTCAGATACCACCCGAAAGTTCAACATTTTCACTTGAAGGGGCAGAGTTGACAAATGCCAATGTTTATTTTCAAAGAAGCTGTTTTTGCCCCATAATTGGAGCTCTAAAAGTAGGAAATGGTGTTTTAGAAGGGCAAAAATTAAGTGATAATATCTGGTCAATTACCGCCTCTTTACAGCCAAAAGGACCCAATACAACCTATACCGTTGAATGGAATAAGATTTTTATTCTAAACTCGAATTGATTGCACTATGCTTTAACGAAGTTAGTCCTCTTGAAAAGTATCCTGCTGCATCAACACTTCACCAAACGAAATTTCCTCTCCGGCCAGCACCATAATAGTAGTAGGAAGGTTCTCCAGTCTATTTTGGAGTTTTTCATAATAAGTGACATAATCTTCCGATATTTTTCCGGGCTCGGCCATCCCCATAAAAACCAAATCGGCTCCTTTCGATGATTCATGAAAAATTTCGTTAAATGTCCTCCCCTCTGATACCAATACCTCAGCTTTTGCGTCAATACGAATTTTATCCATAATCTGAGATAAATTACGTTCCGCATCTGCTGCTCCTTTCTGATCATCCACAACCATCTTTATATTAACCTCTGCATCCCACCACTTGCGGCTGCTTTGCAGTAGGTAGGCCAGTATCATCATTAGTCCGCCGTTGCCTCGTAACCCACCCCACCATAAATCAATACGTTGACGATCACCAAATTCCATATCCTCGTTATAGTGTACCGCAACAACATTTCTGTTTTGAGCATGAAAGCTGGCGATCATATCACAGTATTTATCACGAATTTCTTCATTACCGCTGTCTCCCAATACTATGGTATTCGGTACCAGAGATCCAAGGCCATAAGCTTCCACCAAATCTTTGGCCCCCTGGAAAGCATCGCTTCCACTGGAAACTCTAACCAATCCCTGAATACTTCTTTTCTGTAAAAAGTTGCGGATATTTTCTTCAAGTAGTTGTTTCCGTTCTATCGTTATATTTTCGCTGGTAATAACAGATGCAATAGTCAAAATCCCCCTGTTATGTGTTATTGATGAGGCCAAATCGATAAGGTGCCACCGCTTCGTCGGGGCTCCCGATAACACAAGAGGATGTGGACGCCAGGTCTTCGCTTCGGAAGATGAACCAAGATGCATGAGTCCGGCTCGGGTTATGGCCATCCATATACCCCGGCGCACATCACCCCAAGCCGATTGCATTTCTCGTCGCTCCAGCCAAACAAAAATAATCACCACAAATACCGCTGCAATTATTGTAGCCATTGTATTGATCAAAAACATAACGGCAACACATCCCACGGCTCCCAATAGCGACAAACTCCAGTGGACTTTAAATTTTGGACGGAAGGAGGGACTGCCCAGCATATTTTCAATTCCAGCGGTAATATTTAACACTCCATAAGTTGTCAGAAAAAACATCGTCAATATCGGGGCGATAATATTCAAATCGCCCAACCATACGGCCGTGAGCGCTATACCTAATGTTACCACCGTTCCCAACCTTGGCGTATCGTCATTGCCATCACCGCGACCCAACCATCGGAGCCACCGTGGTAGTACCCCATCCCTTGCTAAGGCCTGAAGCACCCTTGGTGCTCCCAAAATACTTCCCATCGCACTCGAGAGCGTGGCCCCCCAAACTCCAATCAAAATGGCATCTCCCCAGTACGACATCTTGCGCATGATTAGAGGATCTTCAATGAGTGTAAGAGCATCTGCCCGATTAGCCAGTAAAATAGGCAAGCCCATATAGATCAGATATCCCAAGCCAATTGCCCAAAATGTCCCTTTTGGGATAGCGGTTGAAGGGTCTTTGAGGTCGCCCGACATATTCACTCCTGCCATAATACCCGTAACAGCAGGAAAGAACACCGCAAAAACAATCCAAAATCCTTCTGAATGACGATCTGCAGCGCCCCACATTTCTACGTTCGATTGTTCTATAGGACTCCCAAAGAGCAGCGAAAGAAGGGATAATCCAATGCCAAACATGATAAAATACTGCGCTCGAATAGCAGCCTTTGCTGAAACCAATGCCAGGCCTGCCACCAAAATAGTCGTTATCATACCCACCATCTTAAAGTCGAGCATCGGAAAAACGCTAACGACACTTTCGGCAAAACCCACCGTGTAGAGCGCCACTGAAAGCGCCAGAGCTATATAGAGTGGAATACCAATAGCACCTCCAGATTCAATCCCCAGCGACCTGCTGATCATATAGTATGCTCCTCCGATGCGAACACGCTGATCGGTTGCAATAGCCGAGATCGATAGAGCTGTCAGGAAAGTTATAAATGTAGAAATCGTTACGATCAGCAGGGTGCCAATGAGGCCAACATTCCCAACTACCCAGCCGAAACGGAGATACATTATAACTCCCAAGATAGTAAGAATGGAAGGCGTAAACACTCCTCCAAAAGCACCTAAACCTTCGGGTGAAGGAGTAATTACATGTTCTTTTTTTGGGCCTTTATTCTTAAAATTAAAATCCATAAACCCCGATGATACTATCCATACTTAACAATTAGACTATTTCTATTTCTACAACTAAGAGTTTCTTATAAAGAGATGTGAACGAATTGAATAAAAGCACTCAAATGCTAATCTATAACCGTATTATCTACAATACCTTTTTCGAGATCGTACTTGGTGGCATACTCTGTCTTATCTATGACATTTTTGGGATCATTATTTTTATCTACAATAACTATCTTGGGTTTGAAGTCTTGAGCTTCTTCGGGCGTCATCTCGGCATAAGAAATGATAATAACCCGATCGCCCACTTGTGTTTTTCGGGCCGCGGCACCGTTTAGACAGCAAACACGCGAACCGGCCTCACCGGGAATAGTATAGGTTTCAAGGCGTTCTCCATTAGTTATATTAACGACCTGCACTTTTTCGTAGGGAAGGATACCGGCTTCATCAAGCAGCTCTTTGTCAATGGTAATACTTCCCTCGTAATGAAGGTTCGCCTCGGTTACCTTCATCTGATGGAGTTTAGATTTGAACATCGTCAACGTCATGATCGTAGCTATTTTTCAATAATGATATTATCAATTAAACGTGTTTCTCCAAGGTAAACGGCTCCGGCCAAAATATATTTGCTGCCGGCCTCCGGATCTTCTATGGGAATCATATCCTCAAAAGAAAACAGGTTAAAATAATCAATTTTAAAACCTTTTGCCTCCAATTCGTTTTTCTGATGATCTAACAACAATTGCACGTTTTTCGCTCCATCAGAAATCTGCTTCCCCACATATTGGAGTGACCGATACAGGCCGGGAGCCAACTTCCGCTGCTCGTCATCCAGATACTTATTACGACTACTCAGTGCCAAACCATCATTAGCCCGTTTAATGGGACCCATAATCAATTCCACATCGTGATTAAACTCCTTCACCATCTGCTGCAGAATACGAAACTGCTGAATATCCTTTTGGCCGAACACCGCAAAATCGGGCTTAATAATATTGAATAGCTTATTCACTACAAGCAGGATACCTTCGAAAAATCCGGGACGCGAGCCGCCGTCCATATATTCATTGAGCTCGTCAATTTCGATGCTCAAATACTGTTTCCCAGAATACATAATGTCATCCGTAGGAGCAAATACAGCGGCAATGCCCTCTTCTTCACATTTTGCCAAATCGTTTTCGAGCTCTCGCGGATATTCCTCAAAGTCCTCGTCGGGTGCAAATTGCTCCGGATTTACATAGATAGAGGCGACGACTTCATCGGCATGTTCCTGAGCCAAGCGAAACAGCGAGAGGTGTCCCTCATGCAAGGCGCCCATCGTAGGTACAAATGCAACGGTACTCCCTTCTTTTTTGAGGGATCGTACCTTTTCACGAATGTCATCAATACTGCGAATTGCTTTCATAGATGATTAATTGAAAAAGCGGTACAAGACTCATACCACTTTAAAATTCCGTGTCATCCTGAACTTGTTTCAGGATCCTTATTATAAATTATCAGATGCTGAAATAAATTCAGCATGACATGCAGTTATGTTATCAACCAGTAAGCGGATCATCACAAAAAGCATTTAAATATACTGATCAATGACTATCTAACGAATCCGCTTAATCCGCGTTCTATTATTAAACCGCACGATCGGGATCAAAATCCTCCAAAAGTTCCTTAACACGATTGAGGAACGCACCGCCGTGAGCACCGTCAACAATGCGGTGATCATAACTCATTGAGAGATACATCATATGACGAATGGCGATAACATCGCCTTCGGATGTTTCGCGAACAACCGGACGCTTCTCAATAACACCCGTTCCCATAATGGCAACCTGCGGCTGGTTGATAATAGGTGTTCCCATTTGGTTTCCTACGCTTCCATAGTTGGTAAGCGTAAAAGTACCACCCACAAGGTCATCAGGACTCAGATTTTTATTGCGCGCTTTCATAGCCAGATCATTGACCGATTTCGCCAAGCCCACAAGATTCTTCTCATGTGCATTCTTAATGACCGGTACAATCAGTCCGCCCTTACCACCTTCGCCCAGCGCAACGGCTAGTCCAAAGTTTATGTCGCGCTTTAGTATAATCTCATCATTCTCGGTATCCACTGAACTGTTAATAAGTGGAAATTCGCGCATTGCCTGTATAATCTTCTCAATAAAGAGTGGAGTATAGGTCAATTTAACGCCCGCTCGCTCTTTGAATTCCTGCTTATTGGCTTCGCGCCAGCGCACTAATTTCGTTACATCAACTTCTGAGAAGGTGGTCACATGGGCAGAAGTCTGCTTAGATTTAACCATGTGTTCAGCAATCATCTTGCGCATGCGATCCATCTTGATACGCTCTACATTTTGTGTTGGGCGCTCAATATCAAGTTCTCCGGCAGAAATAGAACGCTGTTCACCTTGTGCAGGGGCCGCTTTTTCTGTGCTCGGCTTGCTGAGTCCAGCTTTTTCTTCTGCAGCAGCAGGTTCAGCCTTGCCAGCTTTACGTTCTTCGAGATAATTCATCACATCTTCCTTGGCTACACGTCCGCCCTGACCTGAACCTTCAATGCTTTCCAGCTCTTCCTGAGAAATTCCTTCCTCCTTTGCAATGGATCTCACCAGTGGAGAGTAAAATCGTCCGTCACTTCCTATACGTTGCGGCTCAGACCCACCGCCGGATGGCGCTCTATTCGTGCTGGCCGATTTTGCGGCAGGCTGTGGTTCTGTTTTCTGTGTAGATGCTGATTCTTGCTTCGTTTTCTGGGTATCATCAGTAGAAGGACTTTTCGTATCGGCCGAAGCTGACGCTGCTTTTCCGGTTGCGATAATGGCAATGGTCTGACCAACTTCAACGGTGTCGCCTTCTTCGACCAGAATTTCTACCAGCGTACCGGCCTGTGGTGAAGGCACTTCCGTATCTACCTTGTCAGTAGATATTTCAAGAAGCGTTTCATCCTCTTCCACTTCATCACCGACTGCTTTCGCCCATTCGATGACCGTTCCTTCCATCACCGATTCGCCCATCTGAGGCATTTGAACCTCAATACGTTCGCCCTCTTCCTCGACATCTTCACCACCTGTTTCTTCTTCGGATGATTCCTCTGCCACTACTTCCTCTTCTTTTTGTGACTCCTTATCTTCCTGACTTTCTTCGGCTTGCTCTTGAGCTTCAGTTTCTTCAGCAGTTCCACCTCCACTATCAGAAGTATCCGCTGCATCAGGATCAGTTTCAATAACCGCAATAGCCTGACCCACTTCAATAGTGTCACCTTCTTCGGCTAAAATTTCGATGAGGATTCCGGCTTGGGGTGAGGGCACTTCCGTATCCACCTTATCGGTAGCAATTTCCAGAAGGGTTTCATCTTCTTCCACTTTGTCACCGACTGCTTTCGCCCATTCAATGACAGTCCCTTCCATTACCGATTCGCCCATCTGGGGCATTTCTACTTCAACTCTGGCCATCGTTACTCAGATTATATTATTAAAAATTTGAATATAAATACCTTCAATAAAAATGCTGGTTTCAATATTCAGAAATCAGCTCTCAAAGATCACAATAAATGGGGTTAGATCAAAATATTAAGAACTGCAAAACGCATATTTAAGTAACCAATTAGTTAACTTGATAAGTATTCTAAAGTTACTTTATAGAATAGCTAAGTCAATAATCGCCAAGCTAACAGAAGGCAAGTGGCAACAAACAGAATCCCAAAAACAGCAAACAGGCGATCGGATAGCCATCGCGGCAAAAACAGATCTGCCACCGACCCTACGTCAGCGCCATGTTGTTCAGCCAAATCAGTAAGCGGGCAGCGCCAGTTATTCAGCAATAAAGCTAACAGCTCTACAATTGCCACTCCAAAGGCCCACCAGGTAAGCGTATTCACCTGGTCCAGCGCCGCCGTGATAAAAACATAAATCGTACTTACTGCAATCAGGAAAAACAGCAGAGAGTGGATCAGTTTTATGTAGAAAACAGTTCTGGACATAAGCTAGTCGATGTGTAGTTCGTATTGCGTAATATTAATCAATACGCATTACGCAATACTTATCATGCCAATGCCCTTTCCAAATCCTCCAGCAGATCATCTGCATGTTCCAAGCCTACGCTAATGCGAATGAGATTTTCTGGAGTTATAGAGCCTTCACCCTCACTGCTGCGGCGATGCTCCCACGTACTTTCTACCCCACCCAGACTGGTTGCCCGACTTATTAGCTCAGACCGGCCCACAATCTTAATAGCCTCTTTGGCATTACCATCAATTAGAAAGGAAATCATTCCACCGAATCCGCTCATCTGTTTTTTGGCGATATCGTGTCCCACATGAGTGGCGAGACCGGGATAAAATACTTTTTCTACCCTGTGATGATTTTGTAGAAATCGTGCCAACGTTTCGGCATTCTGGTTATGACCTTTCATACGATACGGCATCGTTCGCGTGCTCCTAGCCAGCATCCAGCAGTCATCTGGCGAAGGAACCGCCCCACCCACGCGCTGAACCAATCGAATTTTCTCAAATTGTTCATTTTCTTCTTTCGCTATCACTGCTCCGCCCAAAATATCACTGTGTCCTCCAAAATATTTGGTCGTAGAATGTACCACCAGATCGGCTCCTAGCTTAAGCGGCATCTGATTTATGGGCGTCGGCCAGGTATTATCTACACAAGTAATGGCCTTATTATCATGCGCTAACTCACTAATCTTTTCAATATCCATCATACTAAACAATGGATTCGAAGGCGTTTCTATCCAAATGAGCTTTGTACTTTCGTTGATATGATCCTCAATATTTTGCAGATCCGTCATATCAATAAAATCGGCCTGTAAGCCCCAGGGCTTCATCAACTTGTTAACCAGTTTACGGTTGCCCGCATACACATCTTCGGGGATAATAATATGGTCTCCCGGATGCAACGTTCGAAGTACTGCTGATGCAGCCGCCACTCCACTCGAAAAAGCAGCAGCCGCTTCGCCCTCTTCCATTACTTTTAACACTTGCTCCCACTGCACGCGATTGGGATTTTCGAGCCGCGTATAGTGCCAGTCCCCCTCGCTTCGACCTTTCTTATCTAACTGATACACCGTAGAGCGATGCACCGGTGGCACAATATCGGGATTATTATTTGCCACTTCCATAGCGGCGTGTATAGCTTTAGTTTCTTTATGCATAAGTTTGATGTTTTTTACCACTAAGACACTCAGAACACCGAGAAAAAATTATGTCTTAATTTGTGATTATAATTTTCTTCGTTATTCGGCAGAAGAAAAAACTGTATAAGGGAAAGGTCGTAAAGTTACTGCAATTTAAAAAAGCCCGATCCCATTCGACATGGAACCGGGCCAAAGTTTACTAACAACAAGCGACCTCTTCGTCGGCGTAGTACTCTTCGCTTTCGCCAAAGGTACGGAAGGCCTCCCATTCCACGTCCTGGGGATCGGCAATCCACGTTTTGTCGGAGTTGGCATAGCAGCAGGTCGTTTCTCCTTCATTACGTTTCAGTCCGTGGGTACGATCGATATTGGATCGCAGTTCCTGAAGTTCCTCTTCAGTTTCGGCCTCAATACCGAGGTGCTCAATACCTTTGACTCCCTCACGCTCGGCAATCGAAAAGTTAACACGGGGATCGTCGAGCATCCATTTGGCGTAATCTTCTTTTTGCTTGGTCGGAGCAACGCCGAAGAGGGTGCTATAAAATTCAATAGATTCGTTAAGGTCATTTACTTTTAACATTACGTGCATGCGTTTCATAATGATCTCCTTTTTTGGTTTAGGATGATTATTCATATGTCTTCACCCTATGTAGTCGTAGACCAACCGAAAAAGACGCAAAATTAACTCAGATTTTTTTTATTAATCTGATTACACAGATTTATGAAGGTGTAAGTTTCCGTTCATTTTTTGTCACCAAAAAACGAACGGTATATCCTAAACTAATTTTCCAGTGTCCCTTTTGTCTTGATACAAAAGGAACTAAAAAATCAAGACTGAAGAATTGTGAACCAGCTTCTGCCGGCAAGATGCGTAGATTTTAATGGTCCTTCTTCATTTGAAAAATATGTATTCACTCTGAACCGGTATAAAATCTACACTCGCATCTTTTGGCCTAAGCACACAATTCTTAGACCTAATTACAACCATAGTTAAAATTCAAGGTTCTTTTAAAAGGGGGTCCGGGGTGAATCGCGGGAAAGATAAGTTTAGAATAACTACTTATGCTTAAGAACAATCCCAGAGATGATAATTTTAAAAAACAAAATCTACGATTCCCCCGGCACTTTTTTCGTCTATTTTTTGGTGACAAAAAATGGACATATCAGCTAAAATATCACCAGTCAAAGGGAAATTTAATTTCAACAATCCTCGCAAGGCTCTTCTCCACTCTCATCTTTAAATTTGTGATAGGCCACCGCACGTCCTTCTTCCCCGAATTGTACCTCACAGCAGGCTGCCAGCACTTCGCCCAATTTTTGTCGTGCCCGCTGTACTCGGGACTTTACTCCCGAAAGCGACAATCCCAGATGATCGGCCACTTCTTGCTGCTTTTTTCCTTCCACATCTGCCATTTTAAGCGGCTTTCCATATTTTTCCGACAACTCATCAATCATCGGAATGAGCCAGGATAGTACTTCTTCGTGGACATCGTGCTCACCCTCGAACTCGTTTAGATCAAAAATAAAATCTTTATCACCGCCTGTTTTAATATCAGGCCCGGCCGGCTCTTCTTTATCCCTGCCCTCTTGACGATAATAATCAGCCAACGCCCGATGGGCAATACCAAAAACCCACGATTGTACGCGATCCTCATGTTTAAGATTTCCAATACCTTCGTGTATGCGAATAAAGATATCCTGCAGGATATCTTCGGCTACCTCATCGCTTGATACTTTGGAGCGGATAAAACCCCGCACCTGATCGCTGAACTTTTGCCAGAGTAGTTCAGTATTTAGTTGATTGTCTGTCATTTAGACAAAGATCTATTTCTATTATTTGTTATTTCTTCTTTACCACTAAGACACTTAGAAAACAAAATTTATAATTTTCAATCCTTTTTTCCACCTATGCTAAGATTTTTTCATTAAACTATCAGCTTAAAAGTCCCTCTTGCGTGCCCCGAGGAATTCGGTGGGAGAAGAGAGATTTAGCTTGCACTACAGAGTTTTCTTGATTTCCGAAGCTTTAGCGTAGGAAATAACGCAGTAGTGGGAGATTGATCTTGCAAACAGCATCTTGTCATTTCGAATGTAGTTATGCGAATTGAGAAATCCATGTTTTAGCCTACCGTTATTTATCGAAAACAAAGATCTCTCCCTACGATCGAGATGACAGAATAGTAACCCCACCTCTCGTTTTGTAACTCTACTACGGGACGAAACTCACAATATCAGGGTTAATCTGTGGCCCTAATTGCTTTTATACGCTCGAGCACCGGAGGGTGCGAATAGTTTAAAAACACGTAAAATGGATGGGGCGTCAGATTTGATAGGTTATCCTTGGATAACTTTTTCAGCGCTTCGATCATCGGCTCTTTTTTATAGGTTGTAGAAGCAAATTCATCTGCTTCAAACTCATACTTCCGTGACAGAATTTGCATAAAGAGAGAGACGATCATATCAATGGGCGCATAGAGCATACCAAAGAAAATAAGTCCGGCATACACCGACATCTGCTCCATATAAAAGGCATCAAAAAGTCCCTCCGAATTAAGGAAGATCGATAGCAGGAAAAACATGATTCCCGTCTGGGCAATGCTGAGTACCATATTTTTGATGATGTGCTTTTTCTTATAGTGACCAATTTCATGCGCCAACACTGCGACCAGCTCATCTTCTTCGTGATTATTAATCAGCGTATCATAGAGGGCAATACGCTTATTTTTTCCAAAGCCAGTAAAAAACGCATTCGACTTGCTGCTGCGCTTGGAGCCGTCCATCACATAGACGCCCTCCATCGCAAAGTTCACCTTGTCGGCATAATCACGTATTTTTTGTCGGAGATCGCTATCCTCGAGTGGCTCAAAATCGTTGAAGATGGGCATAATCCACTTTGGAGCGATAAACTGTATAAAGAGCGTAAAGACCGTAACAGCGCCCCAGGCATACAGCCATGCATACTGATCAATAAACGTAAAGAACACCAGAATACCGCCCAATAACGGACCGCCGAGCACGATGCTTAATCCCAATCCTTTCAGTAAATCCAAAACAAAAGTTTTAGGAGTGGTTTTGTTAAACCCGTACTTCTCTTCAATTACAAATGTGGAATAAATGCTGAAGGGCAGCGATAGTATTTGCTTGGCAAAGATAAGAATCCCAATATACACGAGGCCGGTCCAGATGACGCCGAGCTCCCAGCTGCGAACGATTTCGTCAAGCCATTGAAATCCACCGGCAAACCAGAATACCAGTAATAATGCCAGATTAAATACTGATGTCAGGATTCCAAACCTGGTTCGTTCTTTCGTGTATCGCTGGGATTTATCGTAGGTCTCCTCATCGTACACATCCTGAAATTCTTCGGGCAGTCCCTCATCCAGCGACTGTAAATTCAGATAGTCGCTCACCAAGTTCAGTATAAAATCGATAGCCAGCGTGGCTAAAATAATTACTGCAAAAATGTTCATCTATTTATCGAGGTTCTAAACTTTTAAGAACTAATTCTTCTGATGTGATATTCGCTATACAATGTCGGATTTATCTTCTATAACTGTAGTGCCCCAGCCATCATAGCTGCCGTTTTTAGCTTTAGCCAAACGCTCAAAAAAGTTCTTAAGCTCCAACAGGCGATCCGATGTAGGCTTAATCTCTTTCTTTGCCAGACACAACCAATTATCCGACGATTCCGAGTAATGCACCGAGGTATCAAACTGCAAATTCATCAGGCAGGATTCGGTTACATGGGCGTCCCATTCGGTTGGGAAATACAAAAAGAACTCCATGGACCGCTCGACGTCCAGATCACCATCCGGCGTCTTAATATTGTTAACTGCCATCTGCTCTACTGTTTTTCGTGCCATCGTGTTTGAAATTAATTTTTAGCTCTTAATATTTTTAATTCCATCATCAAAGGTACGGAAAGTGAAGCTTTTCATTAAATTCAAATTAATAAGCTTAATATTGTGATATTGAGAGAAATTCATAACTTTCCCGCTCATTCGTTCAGATTAATATTTTATATGTATGGCTGATTTACGACGCGAGCTTGGCTTTTGGTATGCTTTAACCATTGGGGCCGGCACCATGATTGGAGCCGGTATTTTTTTGCTGGCCTACTAACCATAACCTTCCGAGCGAAGTAAAACGTAGTCGAGGAATCTATCATCATTAAACTCACTTTCCTGCTTCCAAAAATTCCTCCATGCGATTGCTTACCAATCTTATTCGAAATGACAGGAGCAGAAATGGCACTTGTGATTGCGAGCCTACTTTTACATCGAACTATCTTTCATCATTGACGATGAGAACTCAAATAGATATACTGCCATTTATTTATCTCTCCTATATTTCTATATAGAAAACGAAACACTTTTTAAAATACCGGTGATTTAATATCACGAAATAAGATCCTATGGCAGAACAATCAGGATTTAAGCGAAATATTGGACTGTTCATGGCGGTGATGATCGGGATTGGAGCCATGATGGGTCCCGGTGTATTTGCACTGCCCAGCGAGGTTGCCGAATCGGCCGGTCCACTCGGCATTATCGCTTATCTTGCCATGGGCTTACTAACCTTATTCACAGCCTTCAGTTATAGTGAGTTGGGGGCAGCAATTCCCATTGCCGGCGGCGGATATTCATTCACCAGCAGAACGCTGCCACGCCCCGTTGCTTTTCTTACCGGATGGTTTTTTTGGATTGGCAACACATTAGCCTGCTCCCTGTATGCCGTTATTTTTGCACTTACTATCAAAAACTATTTTCTGCCGGAGGTAAGTGTTATTCTTATCGTTGCTCTAACAACCGTTGTCTTTACGCTCATCAACTTACGGGGACAGGCCGAAGCACTTACCTTTATCGCAGTAATGAATATCATTGAGCTGATTGTGCTTGTGGGCGTGGGCGTACTTGGCGCTTTCCATGTGGAACCGGCAAATCTTGATCCCATTGCCCCTATGGGATACGGACCCTTAATTCCTACTATGGGATTAATTTACATCTCCTATGTCGGCTTTGATCTGATTACCGTGGCAGCCGAAGAAATCATCGAACCGGCAAAAAATATTCCGCGGGCTATTTTTATCACACTCGGCGTGGGCATTGCCATTTACGTACTTTTGCTTTGGGTCATGATGGGTGTAGTACACTATACCGATTTAGCTCAAACAAGTACGCCATTTATCTATATTGCTGACGTGCTATTCGGGGCATGGGGACGCTGGGCCGGTATTATTGCAACCATTATGGCAAGTCTTTCGGCTTTTAGTGTTACTTTGGGGGCCAGCTCGCGCGTGCTTTTTGCGCTGGGACGCGACGGTCACTTTCCCAACATTTTTGCCCGGCTTCACTCTACATATAAAACTCCTCATATTGCCCTTTTTGTCTGTGCCGGGCTCGTAGCCGTACTTGGATCATCCGGTATTGTAAGACTACTTGCATCAGCAAGTAGCTTTGGTTACCTGATTGCCATCGGTATTGTAAATTATGCCGTCATTGCCCTTCACCAGCACATGCCCAACCTGCGGCGACCTTTTAAAATTATATTGTACCCTGTCGTTCCTATATTAGGTATTATTACCTGCTGGTTTTTCGTGCCAACGTTAGATCCCCAAAGCCTTTTCTTAGGCACTATTTTGACGGCTATTGGTGGCGTGCTTTATCTTTTGCAACCGAGCAACCGCGAAGATCTGAGTGGGATCCCGGAATTTATACAACGCATTAAAATTAAAATTCAAGCTTATTGGAGGCCTCACATGAATGTACTCATCATTGGAGGCGGTCATTTGGGCAGTAATATTGCCGATCGCCTGCTGAAACAAGACGAATTTCGCATGGTCTTTCGTTCATCAGAATACCAAATAACCTTTATTGAACAGGATGAAAAAACGTGCGAGGAACTGGAACAACGCTATAATGTCCCCATCTTCCATGGTGATGGCACCAAACAGGAAATCCTTGAACAAGTGGAACCTCATAAAATGGATGTGGCTATTGCTGCTACCAATGACGATGAGCGAAACTCTATCATGGCACTCCAGGCCAAACGATTGGGTATTGATCATGTGATTGCTATAGCCCGGGATCCATCGTATGTATCTCTGCTTGAGGATAATGGCATTGTTTGTATAAGCGCTCCCTATGCCACCTCAGCCATGGTGGAAAATCACCTTGACCGTCCCAGTGTTGCCGATCTTTTCGAAATTGAAAGTGGGATTGCAAGTTTGATTGATATGGAAGTTCCAAAGAACGCCAAAGTGGTGGGCCAGATCATACAGGACATCGATATTCCTGAACAATGCGTCATAGCTGCCCTAATCCGGGACGACGATTTTGTAGTACCTCGTGGCCAAACCGAAATTCGGGAGGGTGATCATGTTGTGTTTGTTGGTCCCAACAAGGCCATACAAACGGCCCATGATATTTTTTCAGCTACTGCTGACTGATCTCTTATTCCACTATGGGAGACCTTTGCAAAACCCAGTACATCGAGCCTGTCATTGCGAGCCTGAGAAGCCTGCCTACCCGGAGCCTTCTATGAAAGATAACTTAATATGCTATGAAAGCTTCGGCATAGGCAGGCAATCTCCTAATCAAAGCTAATAAAAGGAGATCGCCTCATTGCATTCCCCGCATGGGCAGGACAAGGCGCAATGACAGTAAGGTTTTGCAAAGGCCTCTATCATAAACTTCTGTTTTCCGGTTTTTAGTCTCCCTTTTAGTATTATTTTTTGAATGAATTACCATGACAGCTTGTTATTTTAGTTCAATATCAAACTAAATAAATTACTATGGATTTTTCCGATGGACACATCATTATTACAGGCGGTGCCGGATCGCTGGGCACGGCCGTTGTGCAATTGTTAATTGATGAAGGAGCCAAATGCAGCGTGCCCTGTTTTAATCAAGATGAATTGGACTCATTTGAGTTTTCTGATCACGACGATGTATTCACCAAAGTAGGTGTAGATCTTACCGATGAAGATCAGGCACAATCTTTTTTTGAGGATGCCATTGCTTCCAACGGTCCACTCTGGGGATCCATTCACATTGCCGGTGGATTTGGAATGGGCGCTATCGAAGACACCGACAAAGCTGGATTTATGAAGCAGATTAATATGAATCTCGTAACCTGCTATAATAGTTGTCGTGCTGCTGTTCAGCATTTTAAAGATCAGGGCAACGGTGGACGTATTGTCAACATTGCCGCACGTCCCGCACTGGAACCACGACAAGGTGCTGGCATGACGGCCTATACCACATCCAAAGCAGGCGTGGCCGCACTCACAGAATCGTTAGCCGCTGAAGTAGTGGAAGATGACATCCTGGTCAACGCCATAGCCCCATCGGTAATCGACACGCCCCAAAACCGTGAAGGAATGCCGAACGCCGATTTTGACAAGTGGCCCAAACCCGAACAGCTGGCCCGGCAAATTGCCTACCTGGTTTCTCCTGAAAATGAAGTGACGCGGGGAAGTATTGTTACCGTTTATGGTAAAAGCTGATTCGTTTAAGATTTGCTAAGTTTCCAAAACTTAGCAAATCTATTAAACCAT